>NZ_CAJRAF010000002.1:0-708500 GCF_907164905.1 Dyadobacter sp. CECT 9275
TACTTTCAACTGATAAGGAACGCATTTCGTTCATTAAAACGGCTAAAAGGTTTGATTTTCCAGAACCTGTTGAACCTGCAATAAGAATTTGAGTGTTGGTTACATTTTTGCTATTCATATCTAAATAAGCACTAATATCCCCATCGTAATTACCTATATTTAAGTTTAATAATGGTATCTGTCCTGCTTTTATTGAAGCTGTTGTACTTACTTTTAGCCATTCGTGTAATGTGTCGCCTTTCATCAGCATATCAAAGCCTCTGAAAATCTCCGCATTAACGACTTTACTTTTTGTAATGTTATCTTCCCAATTTATTTCTAAATCGTGGTATCGTAACTTTATCATTGAAGACAGCATTCCATTTAGATTGTGAACCGTAAAAAGTGTTGGATGAATACTGTTGGACGACATTTGAATATTGAGTACTTCTTTGTTTCTTTTCTCATTATCGGACAATCCCGCAATTAAACAAATACGCATCAGTTTTGCATTTCCTTTCGGACTTACATTTTTATGATTATCGGTATAGTGTTTTAAATTGATGTGTTTCTCTAAACGCTCTCGCAAATCATTCATTTTTGAATTCAATGCTTCTGCTTGTCGTAATCCTGTTTCTATTGCTGCCATAACTACTTAAAATTAATTAGGAAAATAGCCTTCAACTACTTCTGTTAATTGATTTTCCTTGTCTCTTACTAGAGTGAATTTTTTTGAAATGAAATTTTCGATTTTACTCAAATCAATAGACTTTCTTATTTCACTATCTGTACTCAATAAAATGGTTTGATGTGATAATTTAGGAAAGTAATTTTCGAGTAATGAAGCTCGACTACTTTCGTCTAAATATCCAAAAACGGTGTCAATCATTACTGGAGGATTGTAATCTCCGAAATAATGCAATGATTTTAAAAGTACCTGGATTATTATTTGTTTTGAAGCTGCATTTAATTCATCAAGATATATTTCATTTCCAGCTTTGTGATAAATTTTGAATGAAAGATTACTTAAATCTTCTGACAATACTACACGATCTATCTGATTTTCATATACTACTAAAGTTGTATTTAAATCGTTTTTCATTGCCTCCTCAATACGTGCTTTTTTATTTTTTAACAACGCATTGGAAATATTTGAAAATAATGGACCTAATTTTTTCAGTACTTCCAGTTTAGGATTTGGTACTTCTTCATCTGACAAATCAAATCTTTTAATTTTGGTGTCTAAACGCTCAATTTCAGATTGGTAATTTTTGATACTGTCTTTGTATTCTTTTATCTTTAATTCGTTGGCATCATAACTTTGAATGATTTCTTCGCCGCCACCCATATCATTTTTTCTTAAATCCAATAATTGAATTTTCAAATTAGGTAGCGAAGCTATTTCTTTTTCTAAACTACTTTTTTGCTGCTCCAATATGTTGTATTGATTGATGCTTGACCAACCTAACAATTGTTCGAAATGAGTTATATCGTTTTTATCAATAAAATCATATTCTGTATCATTTTTGTTTTGACCTGATTTTTTAATGATATAATCTGCTAGTTTTATTTTCTGTTCGGCTGTTAGTTCTCCCTTTATTAAATTGTATTCTTTGAGGAAATCCAATACTTTTTCCGATACTTTATTGATGTGTTCCGGCTCTATAAAATCGCTATTATTTTGTTGGCTTTTCTCCGAAAGTATTAATTCAATTTCGTTTTGAACAATTGTAATGAGCTTTGGAATGAACACCTGAATTTCAATATCATTTAAGAATTTTTCTGATTGATCAATAAATAAGATTTCCTTGTTTAGAATATCTTCAATCTTTCTTTCTACAATTTGAATTTGCTCTTTGATATTTGCTTGAAAGTTTTTCCCATCTTTAGCACCTTCATAGAATTCTTTTTGAGCCAATGAATAACTCAAACTTCTGTCATACTTTACTTTAGTGGCATCTATTAAATCCTGGTATTTTTTATGTTCTTCTAAAAGGTTTTTGTATTGAATTCTTTCTTCTTCCACTTCGATACTTTGCGCAATGTATTCCTGCGTTAGTGTATTGGTTGCATTGCCTAATTGAATGTATTTATTGAAACCCATTACGTTTTCAATATTTTCTTTGATAACACGATTAAGGTATTCGTCTTTTAACAAATTACCTGCTTCCATTGCATCAAAAAGGAAATACTTACTTAATTCTTGTGGTAGATTGGCTTTGATTATTTTATTTACTTCGGCTTCTTTTTTTACTCTTTCGGCGTGTGGTGTAGCCGTACCGTAATTAAAAACGTCACCGTTAAGATTAAGCATTACTGCTTCTACAGGATTGTTTTGTGCATTGAGTGTGTATAATCGCTTGATTATGTATTTGTAATCGCTGTGTAATACTTTACCTGTGAAGTGAATTTCTAATTCAATTTTGTTGCTGCTATTACCTGCGTTTTTTGCCCTTTCGCCAGCGTTTTGCAGTTTGTTGAAGTGCTGCTCATCTTTTACTTTTAGACCATACAATGCACTATAAATGGCTTGAAATAGAGTAGTTTTACCACCACCATTTTCTCCACCAATTAATATTATTGGCTGCTCTTCGTTTACGGTTAAATCCAAATCGAGTTCCCGATAGGTTTTGAAGTTTTTGGCAATTATTTTGGTAATGAGCATAGTACTTATATTTTGTTTAAAGCCTTTTCGATAATTTTTTCAATCTTTTTGCTGTCAATATCTTCGTTATTGATTTTAAGATTGTGGAACTCTTTTAGTATATTCTCCTCTAGCCATTCAAAGCCTAATCCTTGTTCATCACAAAGATTTTTGATTATTTCCATATCGTCTTTACGAATACCAAAATGAATGAATGTTGTATCTAGTCCTTTGTTTATCATAATCTATTTATTTATAATGAAATTGGATTAAACATATCCCAACCTGCTGTATCTTTTGTGTTGGTTATTTTATTGTTGCAATACCACCAAGTTGATACATTATTAGGCGATTTTTCAATCAATATTCCACCAATAGTTTTTAATCCTTTACCGTTTCTTTCTGCAATAAAATTTACTAAAGCATTGTGTTTTAAATGTGCATTTGCAGGATCACTTCCTGCCGTTTTTGTATCAAATAAACAAGAAACATTAGATTTACTCAATATTACAAAATCGACATAAAAAAGACTTTGTTTGCCCAAATAATCAATATAAGGTACTGCAAAATGTTCTTTGGCTTTTTCTCCATTTTTGTACCACCAATGAAGATTTCCTTTGTTTTCTTCTAAAAACTCTGCAAACTTAACTTCGGGTTTTGATGCCCTGTTGTATTCATAAAACGGTTCTAAAGCGTGTCTTTGTACTGCTTCTTTTTCCTCATATAACTCATTGTAAATTCTTTCAATTGGCACTTCCCATTGATAATTTTGAACATCTTTTGTAGCGTTGTTTGCTTTATGCTCTTGCATTTCCTGATAACGCTCTTTTGCCTTTTCTATTAACTCAATGAAGATGGGTTGGTTTTGGTCATACAACATTATTTTAATAGCATCATATTCTATAATTCCGAAGTAGTCTTCAAAAAAGTATTTCATACCACCTTCCAAAACTGGCGTACTATCTACCGCTGCATAAGGTGCTGTTAATGCTCTACAAAAATCTTTGAATAATCGAGCCAATTCACTTGGCGTTTTTGCAAAACGTGCCGTTTCAGTAACTAATTTTGTTTGCTCTTCCCCAGTTAATAGTACATTTTCCGGAATAACAATTTCAATTGTATTTATATCCGTGTTTATGAAACGTTTTTTTAATAATTGTTTATTGGTTTCAAAAAAATGGTCTGAACCCATTTCTCTTTTTAATTCCCAATTTAATTCTGCAATTTCGTATAATGCTTTTCTGAAAGTAGCTCCTAAACGATTACGAACTATTCTAGTATTGATATAAGTAGAATTCAATTGAACTGGCACATAATCTTCTATTCTACGTGCTTTGTTCATTGTGATATAACTCATATCATCTTTTACGATTTCGATTTGATTTTTACTTAAATTGGTAAAAACATATCCTTGATTTAATAACGGATTTGGATAATGTTTTTGTTCTGGCATACGCAGAATTCTACCTACGGTTTGAATGGTGAATGTGGTACTTTTTAATTCCCTGAAAATTAATAACACTCCTGCTCGTGGACAATCCCAACCTAATGCTATGGCTTGTTTGAATAGCAAAACTTCAACCATATTATCGGGTTTTTCAATATCCTCTATATTGTCTTTTCTGCCTGATAACCAAACTGCCAGTTTATTGTTATTAACCGTAATATTATATTTAACCTCTAAATTCTGCAATACTACATCAATGTATTTTTCATCATCGGCTGTATTGTTATCGCTAGTATCGTTTGGTAATTGTATTAGTAAAAGTGGATTAATTTTAACCCCTAAACTTTCATACGCTTGGCGTAATTCTTCTCTTTTTGCTAACGCTTGTTCTAATAAAATTTCTTCTAATGAGCGACCTTGTTGTACGATGGTATCTAATGCAGGATTTAGAATAATGCCTTCTTTTATCATTTCTTCGGCAATTACATCTTGTCGTTCTACCAAAGTTCTATAATCGCTATTTGTGGTTGGTGTAGCAGAAACCCGAATTTCTATTTTTGGATATATTTTTTGCAATACTTCATTTGCTCTTTTTGCTGTTTTGGTATTGGCGAACATATGTTCTTCATCAATAATTACAATAATTTCTGTATCGTTTAATTTGGCTTTGTTAATGAAACTATATAGGTTTTTATTGCTTTCATTTTCCCTAATCATTGTGTTTTTCTCTTTGTTGATGCTTTCCCAATTGACAAACAAAACTTCATTAGGTTGCAATTCATTATCTGTAACATCCTCAAAGAAAATAGGTTTTATGGAACGCATTTCAGCAAAATATCCTTTCAAAGAATTATAGCTTTGTATGTATAATTTGTTTGGAGCAATCCAGATAAAAGCTGCTTTGCGTTTTTCTAATTCGTAGCGTTCTGGTAATTCTTCGCAAAACTTATTTAATAAAGATGCCATCATTACTGTTTTACCTGAACCCGTTGGTGCTTTGAAAACTAGGTTCTGCCTAGCATTTGGTCGTTTTAATAACTTAAGCAATTTTTGTGAAAGATCAATGACTGCTTCGTCTTGGTAATTTTTTAAGTGTATCATTTATGAATTAGTCATTTTCATTATTAAATAAATCTTTTTCTTCCTCAATATCATCTTCTAAAATTGGAATAATTTCTCTTTTTATTTTAGGAAGGACATTTTGATAAGCTTTATATATAGCATCGGGTAATGAACATAATGTGATACAATCTAAAACTTCTTCAAAATCTTCTGTATATGGATATTGGCCGTTGCTAAATACATATACTTTTATAGGATTATTATTTTTCTTTTCAGTTTTAAGTTGTTTGATAATATCAATACTATCTTCAATATATATGTCATCATAAATAATCATCATCTGTGACTTCGCATCAGCAAAAATGGATATTTGAGATTGCTTTATACCTTTAAATGTACTTATTGGAATATAACAGTTTTCTTTAATACATAGTAATTCTGTCGATAAGATTGTAAGTTCTTTTTTATTTTTTAATGTTTTTTCACGACTTACAGATTCACTTTTGTAATAACGCAAATTATTATTTTTTAAACTTTCTTCAAACCCACCTTTTGAATTTTCATATCCTTGGATAGCATTTTTTATTCGTACATAAGTTACTTCTTCACAAATATTATTTTCATTATTAGTAACAATAATGCATTTGTTATTAAAATTGAATTTTTTGTTTAGTTGCATCACTGAGTGTAAAGTAGAACCTGAACCTCCAAAGAAGTCTAAAACTATTGATTCATTTGATAAATTTGCTAATTCAAAAACTTTACTCAAAAAATCTAAAGGTTTTTTACCGTTTTTAAAATCAACACCGCCCTCATATCCAACGGTATTAAATTCATTTACAAAGTCAAAAAAATTAGGATAAGGCAGTCCAGTGTCAGATTTTGATTTAATTGGTTTTCCTTGAAAATAAGTGCCATTTTTAACATTTTTATTAGGCGGTTGCATAATAAATCTATATCCTAATCCATCGCCTCTTGTACCCATATTAATGACCTTATACAATGTTTTGTATCCATCTAAGTCTTTTTTGATTCTTAGGTTATTCTCATAAAACTCTGAAGCAGAGCCGCTTTGTGTAATTAATGAGCCTCGAATAGAATATGATTTTAAATCACCTTCTCCAGGATTTGTTTGAACTAAAGTATAAGATTCTGTATCGTATATCTCAACTTCATAACCGCCAATAAATTCAATTTTTTGTGGTGGTTTAGTAATATTTATATTGTATTTATAATCGTTATCAACTTCTCTTTCATTAGTTCTTCTTGGTGGAATAAATTCATTCGTTTTTCTGTAAGCTAATAAGTATTCAGTAGTTTGATGATACCTAATGTCTTGCCTTAATATTCTATTTTCGTGTCTTACTTTAATAGTAAAAATATTTTCGCAGTTATATTCTCCAAAAACTTCGTCACATAACATCTTTAACTGACAGAATTCATTGTCATCAATAGAGATAAACATTATTCCTTTATTATTCAATAGGTTTTTAGCTATTTTTAGTCTTTTAGACATAAAACTCAACCAAGTAGAATGTCTAAATGGATGTTCCTTTTCAACAAATTGAGCTTCGTCTTTAAAAGTGTCGTGGTATTTAAAATCCTTATTACCAGTATTATATGGTGGATCAATATAGATTACATCAATTTTACCTTCGTGGGTAAAAGTTAGAGCAGTAAGAGCGTGTAAGTTGTCGCCTTCAATCAAAATATGGTTTGGGTTATCATCGCCATTGATAATTGCTTTGTCTTTTACTTCTTTTAAAACTGGTAAATTATCTCGTAATTGTTCTTCTACATCTTCGGGTTTGTCTTCCCAAACTAGGCCATATTTTTTCTAGGTGTTTACCAAATTAATTAAATAGGCGCGTTCGTCTTGAGAGATACCCTCGAGTTGTTTTATTTTTGAGATTAGGTCTTGTTTGTTCATAGTTTATTTTACTGTACCGAATTCGATAATGGTTTCAATTAATTTTATAAGGTTTGGCGATGTTTCTCCTTTTACCCAAGCTAATTCTAATGTCCGTGCTACAACTAAAGGGTTTTTATGAAGTCCTCCAGCATTTCCAAATTCTAAACTTGCTTGATCAAAATAAGTTTTCCAATTTGAGATTTCACTTTGTACTTCAATTCCTAAATTTGATTTCCAAGCCCAAAGATTTGGTTTTACAACATTGACAGATTGAAATTCATCTTCGGTTGCGTGTCCTTGAATGGTTAATAATTTTTTGTTATCTGGTTTATGTTGATGATGGTATTTTTCTTCCACGTCAGTATCACTATCGTACACAATAAAGGCATTAATATTTAGTAGTTTGACTACTGCTGCTGGTTCTATTATGTTACTTTTTTTATCGGCATTGATTAAGTGCATACCCGAAGCTCTGAATTGCCCTGATAATCCCATTAATTCTAAATAGGTTTTGATGTAAGCAATATCCTCAATACCCTCTACAAAAACTGGAACTCTACAAAAAAACATTTCATTTATAGACGGACTTAAATATGGAAATAGTTTTGCTACAATTCCTTTATTATTGACTGGTTTTGAACCAATACTTGTTAGATATTCAGATAACTCTTGATAAGTCACTCTTGAACTTAATGTTTCAATTGGATTACCGTTTTCACGAATAATTCTTATTTTTTCAAAACTATTTTTAGGAATGAATAGTGGCGAATGTGAGCATAACATTACTTGCGTATTTAGTCCTGCCAAATCCATTAATGTTTCCGCTAAATGCCTTGCTTGTGGTGGATGCTGATATAGTTCTGGCTCTTCTATACTTAATATTAATGTTGGCGCATTTTCGTCATCGGTTGTACTTAATTCTTGCAATAAAGCCAACATAAACGACCTTTGTAAACCGTGACCAAATCTTGACAACTCTCCTTCAAAACCTCTTTCTCCTAATGCTATGGCTGCCGAAGGTTCTTCAATTTTAATGGCTTTTTCAGCATCTTTTTTCCATTGAACGGAAGCACTAATGCTTGGATTTGCCCATTGGCTTAATTTATTTTTCAATGAAGAAGAAATATCATCTAAAACATTTTGCTCATCAGCCAATAATTGAGAATATTGTACATCAACTACTTTTCTGATTTCTGATATTCTCTCCGTAAAATTAACCTTGGCTCTTACGGTTCGTGATAATAATATCCCTAAAGCTGAATTTTTATTTTCTTCTCCTTCTTCTGTTACGTCTTTTGAAGCTGAAACAAATACCCATTGAATGTGAGGTAACAAAAGATTTGCACCTCTTGAAACACCATAGAACTGGTCTTCACTAGGTATTAAAACACATTCGTCTGGTCTTGCTGCTTCATATTCTCTTAATGCCGTAATTTTAGCATCTTTAAATCCTGCATTTGGTAAATCGGTAAATTTAACTTGTAACTGACTGTAACAAGCATTTAATTCAGGTGCTTTGGCTGAAGCTTTTTCCAGTTCAAAAAATATTCTAAAATCATCAATCCCTAATCTGTTACCAAATTGTTTGATTTCAGCTCTTTGTGTTGCAGCATCAAATTCAGCTTTGGCGGTTACAATTAACTTTCCTTGTCGAGCATAATTACTTAAATCTTGTTCCGCCTGTTTACTTAATTCAGTAAATGTTACTGTAATTTCAATAGGCTCGGCAGTATTGCAGTGATGGAAATCTTTTTCAGTTAGCTTACTCAAATCTGTTTTACTGTCTTTGTAGTGTCTGAAAAACACTTGCAATGCTGTAAATACTGTTGATTTCCCCGCGCCATTTGCCCCAACTAAACAAGTATAATTATCAAAATAAATAGTATCATCCTTGAATGAGCGGAAGTTTTTTATGCGTACAGTTTCTATTTTCATAATTAAGCTAGTTGTTGTAATCGATTAGTTTCTTATTAAGAAATTAAGAAATACATTTTCTAAACAAACTATCTCATTATTAATTAATGCTTTAGTTTAATCTACATATTGTCTTTCCTTGAAGCTTTTAGATGTTGAATTGTCAATTTTTAACAATAGGATGTAAATATATAAAAAAGCAAACGAAAGAAAAATGAGGAAAACCGTAAACGGAAGAAAAAAGAAGCATAATAGTGCGAATAAATTTAGGGTAAGGAGGGTAAGGTAATTTGGGATAAAAAAGAAATTATTTTTTTTGAACATAAAAAACGGTTTTAAGTGGCTGTTTGAATGCAAAATGGAACGACTACTTTATTATTTTGCTTTGATATGGTCTGATATTACCCGATTGTTTGAGAATAAAAAAAACTAAAAATGTTTCTTGAAAAACATCCTACTCGAAACCGCAACCGAATAGAATTACTAATGATGAAGATAACAACTAAAGCTCAATAGTAAAAGTCAAGCCCGAACAGTTGCTGATAGCGAACAAAAAACTGAGAATATATTCGTCGCCCCTCCATATTGCCAAACCGAATATTGGTAGCAGTGCATTTTGTCAACCGAGTGTTTTTAAAATCTCCATTCCTTCGTCCCAATTTGTGTGTCCTGAAACTGCATTGATGTGTCCTGCGTTACCAATATTTATAAATTCACTTCCCCAACTGTCTGCAAAAAATTTGGCTCTGTCCAACGAAACCCAAATGTCGTCCGCACTTGCTACAACGATTGTCTTAAAATTTATTTTGTCAAGTGGAATTGGTGCAAAACCTGTCGCTGGAAAAGTGTATTGTGGTGCTTCAAGGTCGCTTGGTGCAACAAGCAATGCTCCTTTAATTTGTCTTTTGTATTTTGTCGCCCAATGAGCAATAGTTGAACAACCTAAACTGTGTCCGACAAGTACAACAGTTGAAGGATCAAACTCTAAAACTTTCTTGTCAATGACAGTTATCCATTCTTCACAAGTTGGTGCGTCCCACTCTTGTTGGTGAATTCTAAAAAAATTATCTCCTGATTTTTCAAAATATGTCTGCCAATGTTCTGGTCCTGAATTTCCAAGTCCTGGTATAATTAAATAATTTGTCATTTAGTCTAAATGTTTTTTGTCGTTTTGAATTTTAGATGACTATGCAATACATTCAATACTGATTGGGAAACTTTTATTATGCCTAATTTTGAACTATTGAGTAAAAAACAAATCACATAAAATTTCTTAATGATTAAAGAGAAGGCACTAATCCTAAAAACAGATGAAAAATAAGCTAGATATTCTAAATGTTTCTCTGTTTTTTTGTAAATTTGCTATTGATTTACAAGGAATTTGGTTGAAAATGAATGCAATGAGCACCATTACTAAATCGTTACCGATAGTGTTTATGAATCTTGTAAACTACTCTTAATTAGCTGTTTTTGGATTTGCTAATTTTTTTTAAATATAAAAGACGCTAGCTCAGATAATAATTTGTTAATAAGAAATATGAAAAAAATAGGTTTTGGTGGAGGCTGTCATTGGTGTACAGAAGCCATATTTCAGGCTTTAAATGGCGTTGAGTCTGTGGAGCAGGGCTGGATCTCCTCATTGAACCCCTATGATACATTTTCAGAAGCCGTTATTGTCCATTTTAATGAAGGCATCACACTGGATGTGTTAATTGAAGTGCATCTGCTGACGCATAGTAGCGCAAGCGCACACAGTATGCGTTACAAGTATCGTTCGGCAGTGTATTATATTGATCCCAATGATAAAGACACTATCGAAATAATAATCAATAAACTGTCAAAGGAAAATGACACCAAATATATTACACAGACACTGCCCTTGGCAGACTTCAGATTGAATTCGGAGCGTTTCCTCAATTATTATAAAAAAGACAAACAGAAACCTTTCTGCCAAACCAATATAAATCCTAAACTAGCTGCAATACGCAAAACATTCGGTCATCATATTCGAAATGATTTTTAAGATGGGAAGAATTGCCAAAATATCGGGTGATAACGGTAAGAGAAAGGGTATTGCCGTATATTAACTTTGTGGAGTTAGATAACAATTAAAGTTTTTAGTTATGAGAAAAATAGAAAGTAAACAGGAATTTGAAGAAACAATTCAAAAAGAAGCAAGCGTAGTTGTAGATTTTTACGCCGACTGGTGTGGTCCTTGCCAGACGCTATTACCCACATTGGATGACCTGTCCAAAGACTTTGAGGGGAAGGTCAAAATAGTTAAAGTTAATGTTGATAATCAACAGGAACTTGCCCAGCGTTTTGGTGTGCGTAGCATCCCCACATTGATCTTTTTCAAGAACCAAAAAGCTGTGGAGACCATAGTAGGTCTTCGAACCAAGGATGAACTTCAAAAGAAGATATCCGCGTTGGAAATAGGAAATAAATAGTAACATTCAAAATAAATAGTTATGTTAAACTGGAATGATATCATCAAGTTCGTAAACAAAGGTAATCCTGTTCCGACTCGCAGGGTGGAAAAAACAGACGAGGAATGGAAAGAACTGTTAAGCCCCGATTCGTATTTTGTTACCAGGGGGAAGGGTACTGAGCGAGCACATAGTTCGGATATGTGCGGCTTATTTGAACCGGGTAAATATGAATGTATCAGTTGTGGAACACCTTTGTTTGATGCAACTGAAAAATTTAACAGCACTTCTGGCTGGCCTTCTTTCACTCAGCCCATAGCTGTTGAAAATATTGCCTACCATAAGGATGGTGGTTATGGTATGATAAGAGTGGAAACGACCTGCAATGTCTGTGATGCGCATTTGGGCCATGTTTTTCCGGATGGTCCTGCACCAAGTGGTCTTAGATACTGTATCAATGCCGTGGCGCTTAAGAAAGTAGAGGGCTGAGATCTCTCAAGCATTTCAGATCAAAAATTTTAAAGAACTTAAATAAAATAAAAGCTATAAGTAATGGAAAATTTGAAAAAAGCATATTTGGCGGGTGGATGTTTCTGGGGCATGGAAGATCTTTTCAGAGCACGTCCTGGCGTAATTAATACCGAAGTCGGGTACTTAGGGGGACAGAACGATAATCCCACCTACGAGTATCATCCCGGCCATGCAGAGGGTGTTGAAATTACCTATGATCCAAGCAAGACAACTTATAGGGAGTTATTGGATTATTTTTTCAGGGTACATGATCCCAGCACGGTAGATAGGCAGGGCAATGACAGGGGCAAAAGTTACCGCTCGGCACTATTCATTCAGAACGATGAAGAAGGAAATGATGCCGTGGAAATGATCAAATTAGTTGATGATTCGCAACGCTGGCCTGGAAAGGTAGTAACGACATTGGAGCCGTTCACAAAATTTTGGCCTGCCGAAGACTACCATCAAGATTATCTGGTCAAAAATCCGAATGGCTACACCTGCCACTTTGAGCGCTTTGGAACTTTTTTGTAAAGCAATGAACAAAGTAACGGCAGAAATTTACCAGCTGCATCCCGATCGGTATATATTGGTCTCTGGACAGGAGGAAGGCGCACCTACATGCCCTTATGAAAATGTCCAACAATGGGTTGGCTATGATACCTTAACCAAAGAATATATTCGGTTTACAAAGTCGGTATACAAAAAGCTTGTTGAAGAAATGGAAAATAAAAAAATAAAGATATGAATATAGTAGTTTTCTTATCGACCGCACTCGGCTTCTTCGCCATGACAGGTTGTAGCAACAGTATGAGTAACAAAGCCGAGCATAATAAGGGCTTGGAAGAAAAAGTAAGCATTACTGAAATGACAGGCAATAGCGATAGCACGGACGTTATCTATTTTGCCGGAGGATGTTTCTGGGGAACAGAGCATTTTTTTAAACAGGTAGATGGTGTTATCGCTACCGAAGTAGGCTTTGCCAATGGCCGTACCGACAATCCGACATATGAGGATGTAGTACAGAAAAATACGGGCTACGCTGAAACCGTAAAGGTTACATACGATGCTGAAAAATTGGATTTGAATCTGTTACTTGATTTGTATTTCCTTGCTATTGATCCTACGAGCGTAAATAAACAGGGTAATGATATCGGTGATCAGTACCGTACGGGCATTTATTACACCTCAGGCCAGCAGTTACCACTTATAAACCAACGGATAAATAAAGAGGCGGCAAAACATATCAGAGCTATAGCAGTTGAAGTAACCCCCATAAAGAAATATTATAAAGCCGAGGATTACCATCAAGACTACCTGGATAAGAATCCGGGAGGATACTGCCATATTAATCCGGCACTTTTTAAAGTGGCGAAGGAAGCTAATAAGGCAACCAATAAATGATAATATCATCAAAAAACTATAAAAAATCATGAAAAAAGTAGCAATCAACGGATTTGGTCGCATAGGAAGGGCAGCATTAAAACTGATTTTTGAAACCGATGACCTTGAAGTCGTCGCCATAAACGATTTGATGTCGGTAGAAAATGCAGCATATCTGCTTAAATACGACAGTAACTATGGTAAGTATGCTAAAGATGTTAAATTTGAAGGAGACAGCTTATTTGTGGGGGATAAAGAAATCAAGTATTCCAGTCTACGCAACATTTTAGAGTTACCATGGAAAGCACTCAATGTAGACGTTGTTATTGAAAGTACCGGCATATTTACCAACAGTGCCGATGCTGAAGGGCATATTCTGGCTGGTGCTAAAGCAGCTGTAATTTCAGGTCCTACAAAAGACACTCCAACAGTTGTTTATGGCGTAAATACTACAGATGATAAGACATTGGTCTTTTCTTGTGCAAGTTGTACGACCAATAACATCAGCCCTGTAATAGAAATTTTGGGAAGAAGGTTAGGTATAAAAAAAGCAATTCTTAATACCATACATGGATATACTGCTTCACAAAGCCTTGTCGATGCGCCTTCGAAAAAAGAGCCACGCATGGGTAGAGCGGCCGGCTTGAATCTGGCACCGGCTGCTACGGGAGCAGCCATAGCGACTACTAAAGTATTACCTCAGTACGCCGGAAAGTTCGACGGCGTTGCCATTAGAGTTCCCGTCCCTGTTGGCTCCATTTCGGATATTACTTTTATTGCTGAGAGACCTACCACGGTTGAGGAAATCAATCAGATTCTGTCAGAAGAAGCGACCACAGAACGGTATAAAAAAGTGATCGCTGTAACAAATGAACCCCTTGTATCAACTGATATCATAGGAAGTGCTTTCGCTTCTACCGTAGATTTAGAAATGACAAGGGTTGTTGATGGAGACCTAGTGAAAATAATGGCTTGGTATGACAATGAATGGGGATTTACCAATCAGATGATCAGACAGATTCAATCAATATGGCAACCTGAATAAACTGATTTAAGCGCACATGCTTACGTCGATTAACTGCATTCCCCTTCTGAAAAGGATAGGGGAATTTTGATATTTATTGTTATGGAAATTTTGAACAACCAAATCCAACCCTGGCATTTGGAAAGTATCGGACAGAAAGATCTTCCACATTACGATAGCTTCAAAGGAAAACCCTTATTGATCTTGTTTTTCTATTTAGGCTGTCCGGGATGTGTAGGAAGAGCTATCCCATTTGCCAATAAAATGGCGTATGAACACGGGGACAAGATGAACGTATTAGGGATTCATAGCAATTTTGAAGGTCCCGAATATACCAATGATGAAATTATTGAAAATTTAAAGTCATTGCATGTTAGGTTTCCGGTTTTTAGGGATGCCGGTATGGCCACCACTTTTCACGATTACCAAGCCGGGGGGACACCTCACTGGGTTTTGGTAGATAAAAACGGTAAGGTAGTCCGTTCCATATTTGGTTCGGATCCCAATCGAGCATTATTATGGTTAGATTACGCAATTATTGAAGAGTTGGAAAAGTGAATTAGAATTTACCTTCAAAACATTGCAACTTTTGAATATTCAATATGACTATATATAAAGATCATCCACTGAAAATATATAACTCACTTTCGAACGAAAAAGAAATATTCACACCGATTCAAGATGGTCACGTTGGGATGTATGTCTGCGGTCCGACGGTGTACAGTAATGTACATCTTGGTAATGTAAGGACATTCCTCTCGTTCGATATCATCTATCGCTATCTTCTGCATTTAGGCTATAAAGTCCGTTATGTGCGTAATATCACTGATGTAGGACACCTGGTTGATGATGCAGATAGCGGTGAAGATAAAATTGCAAAAAGAGCGCGTTTGGAACAACTTGAACCAATGGAAATTGTTCAACGCTATACCGTTGATTTCCATGATATCCTCCAAAAATTCAACCTTTTGCCGCCAAGCATTGAACCAACGGCGACCGGTCACATGATTGAGCAAATCAATGTCATACAGAACATCATAGATAAGGGCTATGCCTACGAATCGAATGGATCGGTATATTTCGACGTGGCAAAGTATAGTGAGGATTACGATTATGGTGTGCTCAGCCATCGGGACCTGATACACACGCTTGATAACTCCAGACCACTTGACGGCCAGTCTGACAAACGGAATGAACAGGATTTTGCGCTATGGAAGCGTGCTGATCCACACCATATAATGCGCTGGCCTTCGCCGTGGAGCGATGGTTTTCCGGGATGGCATACGGAGTGCACCACAATGAGCACAAAATACCTTGGGCAAAGATTTGACATCCACGGTGGAGGTATGGATCTGAAATTTCCACATCATGAATGTGAAATAGCTCAGGGAGAAGCCTCCACGGGCCATGCACCGGTTAACTACTGGCTGCATGCCAATATGTTAACGCTGAATGGAAAGAAAATGTCCAAATCTAGTGGAAATAATATTCTGCCAGATGAGATTTTGGCTGGCGACAATCCTGTTCTTAGCAAAGCGTTTTCAGCTTCGGTGACGCGTTTTTTTATGTTACAAACGCATTATCGAAGTATTATGGATTTTTCGAATGAGGCGATCCTGGCTGCTGAAAAAGGATACGACCGCCTGATGAAAGCGATAAATAGCTTATCGAAGCTTGAGCCTGGAAATAGATCGACACTCGACATCGCTGGTTGGGAAGCCAAATGTTATGAGGCGTTGGATGACGATTTTAATACGCCGATACTTATCTCACACCTTTTTGAAGGCGTTACGTATATTAATCAACTGAAAGACAAGACTGCCATACTTTCAGCAACCGATCTGGAACATTTCAATAAAGGTATTTCAACCTTTGTTTTTGACGTACTAGGATTGGAAATGAGATCGGGTGTGTATGACAGCTACGCTGAAAAACTCGACGGGACAATCAAATTACTAATTGAAATTAGGAATAAGGTGCGAGCAGATAGAAACTTTACTTTGTCAGATCAGATACGCAACCGACTCGCTGAGTTAGCTATCAAATTGAATGATTCAAAGGAAGAAACAACTTTTAACTATTGATCTGATTTAAAGATTCGCTTTAAATTAAATTGTGTTTTGAGATTATATGTATTTTTGATAATAATATAGAAGTACTTTAAATTGAATATTAATATGATCTATCAAGGAAAGCAGAACGAATACTTTGAGTTGGAGTATGTAGATTGTGACAATTTCAGAAGCTTTAGGCCGATTGTATCTGGGGCTCTGCAGCTACTGTGGTTTCAATCTGACGGAAACAAATTGATCATCGATGGCATTCACCAAACTTTTAATAACAACCAGATTGTTAGTCTCTCTCAATACCATCATGTGCAATATGAGCAGATTAACGCTATGAAAATGCTTCGGTTCAATTCAGAATTCTATTGCATAATTAACCATGATAGCGAAGTCGGCTGTAAAGGTGTATTGTATTATACACCTGCAAAAATACCGGTTGTTTCGGTTCAGGAGCCGCAATTTGCGATAATGAATGATGCCTGGAACCTAACCGATATGGAATTAGAAATGAAAGACGAATTGCAGCTTGAAATGCTGCAAATTGTCCTCAAGCGCATCCTGATACTGTGCACAAGAATATACAAAATGCAAGGTACCTTGTCTTTCATCGACGATAGTCAGCATAATTTAATAAGGGAATTCAATTTTCTGGTTGAACAAAACTTTAAGGAGCAGCATAGCGTCTCTTACTATGCAGGTTTATTACACAAATCACCAAAGACCATTACCAATACCTTTAAGAAGATTGATGAAAAATCACCACTTCAGCTTATCCATGACCGTATTCTGTTAGAGGCTAAAAACTTGCTGCATTATACAAAACGGGATATTTCTGAAATAGCGTACGAACTCGGATTTGAAAACGTGCAGGTATTCAGCCGATTTTTCAAGAGACTCTCAGGTATTTCTCCTACCGAATTTCGACTCAAATAAAAGAAGAGAATTTAGGCGGATTAGGCTTAAAAACATAGCAATTAAAAACGTAGACCTCTTTAAGGGCAGATCTTGAACAGTAGGGTAAATCGATCTTAATAGGTTTCGATTTAATTATTGTGCGACCTGATTGACTGAGTTTTTAATGTCTTGAAAAAAACTCTAACTCAGTAAGGCTGTCATTATGGATATAAAACAGCACCATAGCTTTATGCTCAGTGTTCCTGGTACATGGATAGGTCAAACTACCAGCCTTTGCTTAAGCCATATATCTAAAGCATTCTGTATCTCTCTGTTTGGGTACATATTCTATATACACCTTGCCATGTCTTATACTAAAGCAGGGCTCATACTATTGGGATTACGGTAATGCGCAATTGTAGGAGCACACAAATGAGCAACCTCCGCAATAACTTTGTAAGTCGAAATAAAGGGTAAAGAGCCAATGTACTCTACCCTTTATTTTTTATATTTGCAATATTGATTTACAAGGTAATCAAATGAAAAAGAATGTAATAAGCACCATTACTAAATCGTTACCGATAGAGTTTTCCTCTCTTGTAAACTACTCTTTATTAGTCACTTTGTGCTATATTAATCTTTTTTGCAAAAAAAGTAAAAAAAATGGACTAAAAATAGTCGGTTTCCGCACTTGGTAGCAAACCAAAGGTTGAGCCAATGTCCAGGGACTATTCAAAATATGAAATAGAAGATTTTGCTTTTGACGAATCTTTTCAAAAGTGGGTGTTCGGTGAGAATTCCGGACAGCCTGGTTTTTGGGAAGATTATATCAGCGAAAACCCGCATCAGACAGACAAAATCCTCGCTGCCCGATTGCTGGTCCAGGAGCTCAGCTCGGATGAAAACGCATCAGAACTTTACGCTGACTTAAAGGAATCCGTTTGGGAAGAAATACAAGATCGGGTTGCGACCAAAAAGGTAACGTTCTGGAACAGGCTTTCCGCATGGAAAATTGCGGCCTCCATTTTACTGGCAAGTGCTGTTATGATTGGTTCGTACAGGTTGGCCACCACCTTGGGAACACGGGATACATTGCCAAAGGCTTTGGCTGCTCAGAGTAAGGACCGCCTGTTTGAGGAAGTTAACAGGACAGATAATGTTCTAAAAATCAACCTGGACGATGGTAGCACGGTAAGCCTTTCCAAAAATAGCCGGCTGATATACCCTAAAAAATTTGGCCCCGGGGAGCGTATTGTCCAACTGAAAGGCGAGGCATTTTTTGAAGTTGCCAGAGATGCCAACCATCCCTTCCTTATTTATGCCAATGAGACGGTTACAAAGGTTCTCGGGACCAGTTTTCGGATACGGGCTTTTCAGACTGACCCTTCGGTAGTTGTTTCCGTAACCACGGGTAAGGTATCTGTTTTCGCTCAGAAAGATATGGAGCAAAATGCAGCCACAGGAGGTGTAGTTCTCACGGCCAATCAGCAAGCGGAATTCACAAGAAGTCAGCAGCATTTCACCAAATCATTGGTGGAGAACCCCATCGTTTTGGCCGGAGAAAGGGATATACAGTTTGATTTCAACGATACACCCTTAAATCAGGTTTTCGACTTACTGCAGGCGGCTTATGGTGTAGAGATTATATACAATCCGGAGCTGGTGGAGAACCGAACCCTCCGTGTCAATCTGGGTAACGAAAGCCTTTACGAAAAGCTGAACGTGGTGTGCAATACCATGGGAATGAGCTATCAGGTGGTAGATACAAAGATTATTATAGAAACAAAAAACAAACCCGATTCCTAACCCTTAACCCCCTTATAAAGTACTATGATATAATAGCTGTTAAAAAAAAGTCAGCAATGGTGCAACATTGCTGACTTCAAAGATCGCCTCCCTGAACCTCTGTGGCAAGAGGGGGAGACATGTCTTGCCTATTCACATTTCCAGGAACATTCAAAACGTATCAAAGGTATGCAAAAAGAACATTTACCTCTTAAAATCTTATTCGTCATGCTGAAATTCTCCGGCATACACATTATTCTGGTCATGCTCACCTTCGGAATGAGCATGGCAAAGGATGGGCTGGCTCAGGATTTGTTAACCCGTCCTATATCTTTGGAGATCAGGAACCAGCACATCCGCACGGCCTTGTCCTTAATTGAAAAATCGGCGAATGTAAAGTTTAGCTACGAACCTGCTATCATTCTTAAAAATGAAAAGACTACCCTGGTAGCCAATGCAGACCCGCTCGCCCTGGTGCTGGACAAGCTACTCACGCCTTTAGGGCTGACCTTTTCGGTCTCCGGAAAGTATATCATCCTGATGAAGAAAAACAAAACCATGGAGGACGCTTCGCTGCACTCCACGGAGAAAAACAGTAGTTCATTTTCAGAAACGAAGGTGTCGGGAAAGGTGACGGATGAAAAAGGGGATGCCTTGCCGGGCGTCAGTATTCTGATCAAGGGAACAGGATCCGGAACCATTACGGATGCTAATGGAAAATACACGATTGATTTCCCCAATACGAGTGCCATACTGGTGTTTTCGTTTGTAGGCTATGATAGCCAGGAAATCGAAACCGGATCCAACAGTGATCTGAACATCTCCCTGAAACCCTCATCCAGGTCATTTGAAGAAGTTGTGGTAGTGGGTTATGGTACCATGAAAAAAAGAGACATCCTGGGGTCGGTAGCCACACTGAAATCCGACGACCTTCAAAAGCTCAAACCCGCATCCATGGATGCCGCGCTTCAGGGGATGGCCTCAGGCGTAATGGTGACGTCAACTGGCGTTCCGGGCGCCCCGGTACAGGTGAAGGTACGTGGTATTAACTCCGTATCGTCCAATACAGATCCCTTATGGATTGTTGACGGTATACCCATTGTAACGGGAGCCATAGGGTCCGATTTCAACGGATCTACCAACCAGAATATTCTTTCGATGATTAATCCGGCAGATATTGAATCCATGCAGGTATTGAAAGATGCAGCGGCCACTTCTATTTACGGTTCGCGTGGTTCCAATGGCGTCATTGTCGTGACCACCAAGAGTGGCAAAAAGGGAAAAAGCACCTTTGACGTAGACATTCGCGCAGGTGTCAGCAACTGGACGAAAACAGATGTAGGTATCGCTTCGGGAAAGGAGTTTGTGGAGATCATGGATCTGGTGAGATCCAACAGCCGTTTAGCCGGCCCGTATGAGCCTGTGCAAAGCCTTGGACAGCTGGATACCTACCAAACTTCCATGACAAGAGCCGAAGCCATGAGCACCAATACCAGATGGGCCGATCAAATCAGTCGCATGGGTAGCTTTTCCGATGTTCGGATATCAACAAGCAGTGGTTCGGAAAAAACCAATTCTTATCTGTCACTGAATTACAGGAAAGACAACAGCAATCTCAAATTCGGTGATTTGCAAACGCTTTCCAGTAATTTCAATATTAAACATAACCTGCTCAATACCTTATCCCTGGGATACAGGATGCTGGCATCCTATACAAATAATAACCGCATCAGCTCAGGTGACGGCAAACAAGGCGCAGGAGGCTGGGGACAAGTAAATTCCAATGCGCTGCCCTGGTACAAAGTATATGACCCGGATGGTGTCAACGGGTATTGGAACCCGCAGTCGATGGTCAATCCGCTTGCCAGTATGGATCCGGTACATTCAGAAAATAACCTGAAAGCTTTGAACCTGCTGACCGGGCTTAATGCCGATCTGAAGCTTCCTGTCAAAGGCCTGATGTTACATGGTGAAGTGGGGTTGAATTATGTCAACAGCCAGGCAGCATCATGGATTAGCGAAAAAGTCCGCATACTGGGAAGCCGTGCTCAGGAAAGTAAAATAAACTCGTCCACGCTGAATTATAACTCCTATTTCAATTATGACGCTACTTTCCAAAATCACCATGTGAATGTGGTAGCCGGGGTGGAAGGCACACGCGCACGATCCCATGCTACCAATCTGACCGGGATTGGATTGGTTGGCACTTTTCATGAGATAGGCACGCCCACCACGCTCTCGGGCAGCAGTAGCCTGGGTAACGAAGCGTATCTGATGGGGATCTTCGGTAGGGCCAATTACAATTTCAAGGAGAAATATTATGCGGGATTGAGTATCCGCCGCGACGGAATTTCGAAATTCGTTAATGAAAACCGCTGGGCTACTTTCCTGTCCGGGTCCCTGGGCTGGATTATCTCCGAAGAGAAGTTCTTCAACTTTGAGGCAATTAATCTGTTGAAATTCAGGGGTAGTTATGGACAAACGGGTAATACCAATATCCCTACGGGTATCACAGGAGATATCTGGAGCAACCGTTCCGGCGACGGCACACTGCAATTATCCAACTCCAAAATGCTTACCAACATCGGCAACCGGAATGTCAAATGGGAAACCACCAGCACGATAGACTTTGGTGCAGACTTCGGATTGTTCCAGAACAGGATTAATGGATCCGTAGCGTGGTATACCAAAAAGGTTCAGGATATGTTGCTTAAAGCCACCGTTCCTTTGTCGGCGGGGATACAGCAAAGTAATTCGATCTGGCAGAATATTGGCGATATGAAAAGTTATGGATTGGAATTCGATATTGACGCCCTGCTCATTTCCAAAAAGGATTTTAAATGGAGAGTGGGAGGGAATTTTGCAACCAACCGCAATAAAGTACTGGCGCTTACACCGGAACTGGACAAAGCAGGAAACGGTATCTTCCCGTCAGAAACGGTGCGCGAAATTATCAAAACCGGATTACCGTTGGCCAACTGGTATATGGCTGACTATGCAGGCGTAGATGCTGACAAGGGTATTCCTATGATTTATGAAATCGAAAGGCAGGAAGGTGGTACCCTGCGTCGTACAGGCAAAATAATACCTGCTACTACCACCAACCAGACTGCCAACAGGATGATTCTAGAAGGAAAAACATCAATTCCGAAGGTTACCGGGGGTGTTAACACCAACGTAACCTATAAAGGGTTTAATGTAAGTATGTTCTGGAATTTCGCCGCGGGTCATTACATCTATAACAGACTAAGACAAAGCCTGATGACGCCCAATACAGGACTGATGACGCTTTCGCAGGAAATACTTACCGATACCTGGAGGAAACCCGGCGATCATACAAAGTATCCGATGACCACATACGGCAATAGCTATTATTACAACAGCGACGGCAGCCCTTCAAACGTACAGGTGCAGTATGGCAGCGAAAATATCACGCCTAATTCGCTATATCTGGAAAAAGGGGATTATCTGCGCCTTAAAAGCCTTCAGTTGGGTTATAATATCCCCGTAAAACTAGCCGAGGCTAGTCGTATAAAGGGGATCTACGTGTATCTGAGTGGGACCAATTTGCTGACATTCACTAAATTCTCGGGTTATGACCCCGAAGTGAATATCATTGACGGCTCCTTGAGCAGCGTCGTATTTGCTCTTGAAATGCCTCAGTCAAGAGTTTTTTCCGTTGGTGTCAGTGCTAAATTCTAAACGATTCAATGTAGTAAATCATGAAAATATATCATAAGATTCTCAAAGCCTGCTGTATTTTTCTTCTCACATTTGGGATGTCGTCCTGTGAAAAGTATTTCGAACTGGAAAGACCTTTTCAGTTCCCCTGGCAGAACGCGAAGGAGCTGGAACTTGCCGTTCGGGAAGGGTACCTGCATTTGTCCAATGATCCCTGGTTTAACCCCATGGGTTCCCTGTCAATGGTTCAGTTCGGCCAATCGGATATTGTAAGGTTACTGCCGGAAGCCATCCAGGGGAATAATTATGCCACTCAGTACTATAACCGCACCTATGCAAGCGCGCCATCGGATAAGGAAGTGGCCGAAACTTTCAAATTTTTATATTACATCATTACCAATAATAACGCAGCGCTACAATTGCTGAACGATGCGGAAAGAGACGGTAAGGATCCTTTTGAAGGGATGGTAAATGCTGACCGCGAGTTGGTGAAACGTTATAAAGGTGAATTGTATTTTATGCGCGGGGTAGCCTATTGGTATCTTGCAAGACTATATGCTCCTCCTTTCGATCCAAAGGGAGCTAATGACAGCCGCCATTTCGTTTTACGCACAGACTATGTCAAAACAGCGGAAGGATTGAAAGAACCCTATTTGGGTACAGTTGCGGAAGTTTGGGGGTTGATACAGAGCGATTTGGAAAAGGCAAAAGAATTGCTGCCCGAAAGTTACGTCACAACCGAAACCCAGCCGAAAGGAAGGGCGAACAAATTTGCAGCATCGGGTATGTTAGCAAGGGTATATTTCATAACCGGGCAGCATGCCAAATCAAAGGCTGAATGTGACTTTATACTGGGTAGTTCTATGTACGACCTTTCGGAAGATCCGATTGTGGCATTCAATCGCACGGGTGCGCAAAGTGCGAAAGAGGTTATCTGGGAAACAGCCTACGTGAGCCCAAGCACTCGTTTTGACAGGACGCCTGGTATTTATGGAAAGAACCTGTACAACAACAATAACCGGGGAGGGGATTATTCCACCTACACGATGGGATACGCCGCTTTGAAAGAAATCGGATGGATGACCGACGGACTCAAGGGCAACTACGCAGAAATACCGGATGCAAAAAAGGATAAGCGCTACACGCAACTTTACAGGCGTTATGAGGAATATGGCGCCGTTGGTGGTGATCCCAATGCAACTTGTAAAGTGGCAAGGCCGGAAGTATGGGTCGACAAGTACTTCCGCTCATCCAGCGGCCGCCATTCCAACAGGCCTATGATCAGACTTGCGGAAATTTACCTCACCCGTGCCATTCTGCGTTTTAATACCGGTGATACCCAAGGGGCCGCGCAAGACCTGAATGTGGTCAGAAAACGTGCCGGATTGGGAGATATCACAGCCTCGGATATCACAGCCAGCGATATCCACAACGAACGTACCAAGGAACTGGCTAGTGAGCATGGAGACCGCACCCATTACCTTATAGGATTACGCATGCCTTTAGGAATAGGTGACAGAGATCCGGCCCGTTTCTCGCCGGTAGCGCCGCCTTACTCCGCATACTACTGGTCCGTACCGATCATTGAGCAGCAGCAAAACCAGTCGTACAAATAGGGACCTTTATCATTCGTGTCAATGCAAAAGTTATGTATTACCATCTGTCTCATCGTCTTTTCTTATTTCATTGCCAAAGGACAGGGTAAGCCCATATTAAAGTTCAATGCTCACGCCAGGTTCAAAATTGTGCAGTTTACCGACACGCACATTCAATATGATTCCTATCGTTCGGACAGCGTACTGGCCGTAATGAAAACGGTCATTAAAAGGGAAAAGCCGAATCTGGTGATCCTCACCGGCGATGTTGTCGGCTCTGATAACAGAAAGAAGGCGTGGCTGAAAGTGGCCCGGGTAATGAGTGATGCAAAAGTTCCGTGGGCCGCGAGTTTGGGAAATCATGACGCAGAGTACGAAATTACCAAAGAGGAAACCATGGCTGCGATCGTAGGATTGCCCTATAACCTCACCATAAGCGGACCGGAAGAACTGGCCGGAAAAGGGAATTACGTCTTGCCGATTCAGTCGTCAAAATCGCAGAAGACAGCGGCCCTCTGTTATGTGTTAGATTCCGGTGAAAAACCAGACCCGAATGCTTACGAGTGGATGGATGATAGCCAGGTGCAATGGTACAGGAAGCAGAGTGCGGCATTTACCAGACAAAATAGTGGTACTCCGCTTCCTTCCCTGGCGTTTTTTCATATTCCTTTTGTTGAGTTCCATCATGTTATCGGGAAAAGTACCACCGTTGGCGTTAATCTGGACGCAATACCGGCTTCGGGTAGTTCCCGTTCCAACCTTTTTACCACCATGCAGGAGTGCAAAGATGTAATCGGTGTATTTGTGGGGCACGAGCACAACAATAATTACATTGGCTGCCTGGATGATATCTGCCTTGGATTCGGTCAGGCGACCGGACGACAGATTTATGGAGAACTCGGATCAGGAGCAAGGGTTATTGAATTGTATGAGGGACAACGGAAATTCGATTCCTGGATTCTGAAGTTATACGACAATAGCCGAGAAAAGGATACATGGAAACCTGCCAACAGCAATGAAAGGAAGTTTTTTGTTTCCTACCCGCGCTCGTTCGCAGAGAAAAAACCAAATGCCAGTAAGATCACCATGACAGCAGACGCGGATACCCGGTTGGGTATCCGCTTGTCTGGCAGCGGAACAGCTACGATCGATTGGGGAGACGGCTCCGCGAAGCAGGTCCTTACCCTTGCAGATGGTGCCGGTGTAAAAATCGATCATACCTACCCGGATGCCTCTGCACATACCATCGCTATCAATGGCGAGCATATCACAGCCCTGGACTGCAGGGATAGTAAATTATCCTACCTGGATGTAAGCAACAACACGGCGCTGACTTTTCTGGATTGCAGTGAAAACAGACTGACCTATCTGGACCTGAGCAACAATACTGCGCTGAAAATACTGTGGTGTAATGGCAATCAATTAAATTATTTAGATGTCAGTAAAAATGCATTGCTATCCGAGTTGTATTGCTACCGAAACCTGTTGACAAATCTGGATGTCACTAAAAATACCAGGCTGACCTGGTTGAATTGTTATCAAAACCTTTTAACAAGCCTGGATCTTGGAATGAACACATTACTGAGACGGCTGGATTGCTACGAAAACCGGTTGAAGACGTTGGATGTCAGTAAAAACACGGCACTGCAATGGTCGGTTTGCTGTGATAATCAGCTTTCAGCCGAGTCTCTGAATGCCTTGTTTGCGACCTTACCTCAAAGCGCCGCTGCCGCAAAATTATACGTAGCTGGTAACCCCGGTGAAAAGGATTGCGACCGGAGCATTGCCAAGAGTAAAAACTGGACCGTCGGCCTCAGGTATTAAAACTTAACTGTACAGTCTCATCATCCGGTACCGCTGGTTAAACAGGAGATACCTTGAAATAACCGCCGGTCAAAAAACATTCCCCAGCAGCATATTGGGCACCTGAGGCGTGCCCGAAACAGCGGTAAAACAGGCTGACAGGAATGCGATGATGCTTGTTGGATGTCTCATGATCAGCCGAATAAAGAACACAACCTTCATGAAAAATCAATATTCCCTCTTTGCCATCAGTCTGTTTTTTTTGACTATATTTTTCTGTTTCTCTTTGGAAAGTTATGCAAAGGAAATTGACATATACATCTCACCAACGGGCAGCGACAACAATTCCGGAACCAAAGGTTTTCCCTTAAAGACACTTGAAAAAGCAAGGGACATTGCCCGCTCGGTTCACAGAAAATCGCCCGGCCAGCCGGTAACTGTATATGTAGCAGGTGGAATTTACCAGCTTGAAAAGTCCGTCGTGTTTAGCGCTGAAGACTCCGGAAATGAGAGAAGTCCGTTGGTGATCAAAGCTTCGGGTATTGGCAAGCCGGTTTTTACCGGAAGCCGTACCTTGAAAAAATGGCAGAAACTGGCAGATCCTGCGAAGCTGGCATTGCTGAGCCCTGATGCAAAAGGGAAAGTATATGTTACCGATGTAAAAGAAGCGGGAATTGTCAATTTTGGCGACCCGATAGCAGCTGGCAAACGCCCCGAATTATTTTGCAACGGCGTATTACAAACCCTCGCACGCTGGCCGGATCAAGGGTTTGCAACTGCCGGGCTTGTGAAAGGATCCACCGCATTACCTCCCGTATTTAAGAACAAGAGGGGATGCAAAGAAGGCATTTTTGAGTATACGGAACATCGTCAGAATCGTTGGGCGAATGAAAGTGCCCCGTACCTCGGTGGCTACTGGTTTTGGGATTGGGCCGACGAATTCCAGAAGGTACGTAACGTCGACACGCTTTCTAAAACCTTGCATCTGGACGAACCCTATCATCATTACGGCTATAAAGACAGTTTGAGATATTTTGGAGTGAACCTGTTTTGCGAAATCGACCAGCCCGGCGAATGGTATCTTGACCGCACCGACGGTAGGCTTTATTGGTATCCGCCGGTTGACGTGCATCCCAACGCCGCCGACGTAGGTCTTTCTGTATTCAGCGAGCCCTTTATGATTGAATTGAAAAACTGTTCTTATGTGACCTTGCAGGGATTGGCTTTCGAAGAAAGCCGTGGAAGCGCGATTTTGGTTTCAGGAGGGAGAAACTGCCTGATCAAAGATTGCAGGATCGAACGCTTTGGGCGTGATGGTGTACACGTAGCAGGTGGCTCCAATCATGGAATTTCGGGCTGTCTGATCCGGACGCTGGGTTTCCGAGGAATTGATATGAAAGGCGGGGACCGGAAAAATCTGACTCCTGCAAACAGTTATATTGAGAACACTGTGGTGGAATATTTCTCGCTTTTTAAAAGAACTTATGAACCGGCAGTTCACCTCGAAGGCTGCGGCATGCGGGTCAGCCACAACCGGTTTCGTTATTCGTCTTCGTCCGCCATGCGACTGGAGGGCAACGATTTTACCATCGAATACAACGAGGTAAGCCATGTAGTAGACGAGTCTGACGATCAGGGTGCGGTTGATATTTTTTACAATCCATCTTACCGGGGCATCAAGATACTTTTCAACCGGTGGTCTGATATTTCAGGCGGTACCCACAGCGGCGCTGCTGGAGTCCGGCTGGATGATATGATTTCGGGAGTCCACATTTTCGGAAACATTTTCGAAAGGTGCGGCTCGGCGCAATTCGGTGGTGTACAGATCCATGGCGGGAAGGATAATCTGGTGGAGAATAATCTGTTTTATGATTGTTTAGCCGCGGTTTCCTTTCACCAATGGGGTGAAAAACGCTGGCTGAAAGAACTGGACACCCTGGCCATTCGAAAAAAGATATATGAGGAGGTAGACATCCGGTCTGCGCTGTATCTCGCTAAATATCCTGAACTGAAAACAATACGGGAAAATGCCGATGTCAATGCGATCAGAAATAACCTGATTGTAGATTGCCGGAACCAGTTTCTGCGGAATAAAAGAGACGTTCTGGTTTTGGAAAATAACCCTCAAATTCAGGGAAACGGGAGCAGGGTGGAAGCATTTTGCACACCGGAAATACTTACCGCATATGGGTTAAAACCCATCCCCCTGGGGGAGATCGGCCCGCAGAATAATCAGTGGATCAAATAGCCAGCTTACCGCCCTTTTATCCCCTTAACAACTCCCATGAATCCCTTCGGATACGCTCTGATTCATGAGTAACCGGTGCGGGCATTACACCATTTAATCACCTGCTCATTCACACAATGAAAAAAAATCTGTTGATTTACTTTCTAGCCATTACGCTTGGCCATCAAACAGTGTACGGACAAATACCAGACTTCCCAGATGGAGCCGATGTTCATCACTGGATAGAAAAGCATTTCGCTCAGGGAAAAATTCCTCCGTTTTCGTTCATTTATGGCGGTAAAAGCTCTGTTTCGTTCATTAAAAACTGGAAGTTCAGCAAAGAAAAACTGAGCCCGGTCCATCCCCACGCAGATGTAACGGTTTTCACCTATTCGGAACCTTCCGGAGGGCTTTCGGTCAAATGTACCCTCACCCGGTTTACCGATTTCCCCGCCGTGGAATGGGTACTGCATTTCAGTAACCAGTCTGCTAAAAACTCCCCGGTTATTGAAAAAACCTGCGCCATTGACTATTCATTTGCAGGCCGGGAAGCTGGGAATTTCGTTCTGCACCATTCCAAAGGGAGTAATGCGGAAGTGAATGATTTTCAGCCCTTCGATGAGCCTATGCAGGTTGGGAAAAACAGATACCTGACTCCCTGGGGCGGGCGTTCATCGGACGATACCGCCTTTCCGTTTTTTAATATCGAAATGCCTGGTCGACAGGGAATTGTAGTTGCGGTTGGCTGGACGGGAAAATGGTTTGCCGATGTTGTCCAGAAAGATGAAAAATCCGTTTCGCTTAAGTCCGGTATGGAAAACATGCATCTCTCATTGTATACAAAGGAAGAAATTCGCACCCCCAAAATTTGTTTGCTTTTTTGGGAAGGTGAAGATCAGATGACGGGTCACAACCAGTTCCGACGGTTTATTTTGGCACATCATACCCGAAAAATAAACGGTCGAAATCCGGAGCTGCCATTATCGGTTTCATTTGAGCTGGATGGTGCACCTTTCCCTTGCACTGTTCATACGTGCCTGACGGAAGCAGCGGCGGTGGCGCATATCAAACGTTATCAGCAGTTCAAATTTACGCCTGAGCTTTTCTGGATAGATGCGGGATGGTATACGGGTTGTGGATGGGATAAAGCAAATGGGGAATGGCCGCAGAATGTGGGCAACTGGACGGTGGACAAAGAGCGTTTTCCCAACGGACTGAAACCCGTTTCGGACGCCGCCCATGCAGCGGGTGCCAAATTCATGTTGTGGTTTGAGCCCGAACGGGTGTATAAAGGGACACAGATTTACAACGATCACCCGAAATGGTTACAGAGCCTGCCAGGTTCAGACTCCTATTTATATGACCTGGGTAACCCTGATGCCCGATTGTGGTTAACGGACTATCTCACAGATTTCCTTCGGAAAGAAGGTGTTGACTACTACCGGCAGGACTTCAATTTTGATCCGATGCCTTACTGGAAAAATCAGGATACTCCCGACAGAGTCGGCATGGCAGAAGCAAAATATATTGAAGGCTTATATGCTTTCTGGGACAGCTTGCTTGTACGTTTTCCCGATATGATAATTGACAACTGTGCTTCGGGCGGCAGAAGGATTGATCTGGAAACAACATCACGGAGTACACCTTTATGGCGGTCTGACCTGGAACAAAATTCAACAGGCAACCAGAATCATACCTATGGACTGAATCTCTATTTGCCCCTGCATGGGACGGCCCTGAATAAAACAGGCCAGTATTATGTAAGATCGAGCCTGGGAAGTAACGCGGTCATCACCTGGAGTGTCGATGGCAATAACAATGAAACCATTCAAACCTACCAGCAGTACATCGCTGAGTTTAAACGATTGAGGCCCTATTTTTATGGCGACTATTATCCTTTAACTGTCGCTCATAAACGGTATATGAACAATAACTCCTGGCTGGCTTATCAGTTAAATCGTCCCGAGAACAAAGACGGATTGGTAATGGCATTTCGTCGTGACCGGTTTACCGACGACTCCATGATCATTAAATTGAACGGTTTGGTTTCCGAGGCGCAGTATGAACTGTTTTATGAAGACAGTGGAGTCGGTGTAGTAAAATCGGGTCAGGAGTTGAATGATGGAATAGAAATCAAGATTCTCGATAAACCCGGATCCCTGCTGATCAGCTATCGGCTGATTGAGAAGTGATACTTTCATTTTTTTGTAAAATCAATCCATAACAGTCGGTAAAAGTAACTTTTACGTTTCCTTAACCTTCTTTTACAGGAATCCGACAAATTTTGGTTCAAAGACCTGTAGGTTTGCGGCCACCGCAGTGGTTGAAATCCCCGAAAACAAATGGAAAATGAGGAAGCTCCTATCCGTTTGATTATATGGATCCCACTTCCGGTAGTTACTCATTTACATGGTTTTACTTAAATTAAAGGGAAAATGAAAAAATCTTTTGTGTTTATTCCGGCCGTCCTCCTGGTATTGATCCTGCTCAATTCTTTTGTGTTAAAAGAAAAGGAGGCAAAAAAGAAACCAGTAAAAGTCGGCAAATCTGCAGGTACTGCTCACATCATTTTCAGATCTACTGATGGAGGGCAGACATGGCAGGATATTAGCGAAGGGCTGCCCGAAAAGTTGCAGAAAGAGGGGGTGTGGAGAGATGGTGTTTTTGCAAATGACCATGGTATTTATCTGCGTGCCGGAAACGGGTTTTATCACAGTGAACCGAATGCCGCTACTTCTTTCTGGACACAGGAGAATTTTCCTGGCAGGCAAAGGAACATTACCCCCGGCAGGGATGGGATATTTGCCTATGATTTCAGGGGACAATTTTTACAGAAAGCAAATGGAACCGGTAATTGGTCGCCGGTGTACGGCGATTTTCAGCACCAGGCCATGCGTATAGATACAACCACAGACTGGATGACCAGGAATTATCATGAGAAAATAGTACACAACGTTTTTGAAACACGCGAAGGTACCGTTCTTGTGAGCTCGAACAACGTTCTTTTCAGATCCGCTAATAAGGGGAAAACCTGGGAGCCCGTGCATGCTGGTGGCGGGGCAATGAAACTGACAGCGTCAGACGGGGTACTTGTGGCTACCAGCAAAGAGGGAATATTGAGATCCACGGATGATGGTCAAAACTGGGAGTATGTGATCCGTGAAGAGGGTGCCGGTATCGCCGTGGAACGTATCGATGGCGGATTTGCTGCTATACTAAACAACCCGGAAACCCAAACAAACAGCGTACACATTTCATTGAATGGGGGAGAAACCTGGACTGCCATCGGTGACGACCTTCTGCCTTCCTGGGGTAGTGTATTCATGAAAAGGATAGGCTTGCTTCAATCTTTGCCGAGTATTTCATCCATCAAACAAGTGGGTAAATATCTGGTATGTAGTCGGGCCGATGGTATATTCCGGTCAGCTGACAGGGGTAAAACCTGGCAACCCATAACCCTTCCTTCAACTGAAAAATACGGCTTCAGTTTATCTGTTTCGGGTAACGTGATGTATGTTATGCCCAATAAGGGATGTTGAAACTGAAAGCATATCGGTCACAGGCTGGCTCGTGACATGCGATTTGCGACAGGTATCACAAATGACCGCTCTGTCCCGATACGGCTACAAATTCCCGCGATCAGGCTACAATTACGGAAGGAGAGGTGCTGAACTTTGCTGTGCATAAAAAACATAGCTATGACACAACAAAAAGTATGGTTCATCACCGGCGCGTCGCGTGGTTTTGGCCGCGTCTGGACAGAGGCCGCATTGGAGCGTGGCGACAAGGTAGCCGCTACCGCGCGCAATCCGGAAAGTATCGCTGATCTTCAGACAAAATATGGCGACAATGTGCTGGTCCTGGAGCTTGACGTGACCAGGGCAGAGCAGGTAAAGCAGGCCGTCAACACGGCACATGCGCACTTCGGGAGGCTGGATATTGTCTTGAACAACGCCGGTTATTCCCTCGTTGGTACCATAGAAGAGGCCCAAGCGGACGAGATTCGTGCGATGTACGAAACCAATGTCCTTGGTCCGGTGGCGGTGATTCAGGCGGCTCTGCCGCTGTTGCGTGCGCAAGGCTACGGCCATATTATGGGCACTTCCAGTAACCTGGGCCACGTGACGTTGCCGGTCATTGGTTACTACTGTTCGTCCAAATGGGCATTTGAAGCCATTCATGAAAGTCTGGCTGCGGAAGTCAGTGCATTCGGTATCAAGGTAACCATTCTTGAACCCGGGGCGTATGCCACGGAGTTCGGTACCCCTGAATCGCTGAAGTTTGCGCAGGGCATGGATGTCTACGCCGATTTTAAGGCCGGGTTTTTCGGAAAGCTGCAAAACACCCAGCGTGGCAACCCGGAAGCGACACCGCAGGCGCTCTTCCAGGTCGTGGATGCCGAAAACCCGCCGCTGCGTTTTAACCTCGGCAGCCACAACCTTTCGCAGACACGCGCTGCGTATGCCGGGCGGCTTGCGACCTGGGAAGCATGGGATGCGATATCCGCCTCCGCACAGGGTTAACGATGAAATTCAAGGCCGGTCATTGCCCGACAATGGCCGGCTTTTCGTACATTTCGGATAGCCATGAAAAAAGAAGATCACAAACTGCACCGGTTCGAGTCGCTTTCAGAGGCGCACCGCGCTTTTGGTTTGCCGCAGCCTGCCCATCCGCTCATCAGTTCTATCAATGGCGCGCATTCGCCTGTAGACCCTGAGAAAATACCCGCGCGCCATGTGCTGGGGTTTTACAAGGTTTCTTTCAAGCCAAAGTTGGGCGGGAGGTTAAAGTACGGGCAGGGTTATTATGATTTTAATGATGGAGGCCTGCTCTTTGCGGCCCCGGGCCAGATTATCGGAGGCGACGACCAGGAGGGTACCGTATGCTCACAATATTCACTGCTCATTCATCCCGATTTCTTCCTTGGCTATCCGCTGGCCAAAAAGATCAGGCAGTATGGCTTTTTCTCTTATGCCATCAACGAAGCCCTGCATCTTTCCCAAACGGAGAGCGAAACGGTCCTCTCCATATTTCGTTTTATTGAAACGGAACTAAACAGCCGTATCGATGATTTTAGCCAGGACGTACTGATTTCGCAGATTGAACTGCTGCTCAGTTATGCCAATCGTTTTTACAAACGGCAGTTCCTGACGCGCAGGGCAGCCAGCAACGACTTGCTCCAAAAACTGGATGAGCTACTGGGTGCTTACTTTAACGATGAACGATCCCTGCGCGACGGCCTGCCGACGGTGAGTTTTCTGGCCACCAGCCTGAATGTTTCGCCCAGTTATCTGAGCGATATGCTGCGTACCCTTACGGGTCAAAGTGCGCAGCAACATATTCACGACAAACTGATTGAGAAAGCAAAGGAAAAACTCTCAACCACCAATCTGTCGGTCAGTGAGGTGGCCTATGCCCTCGGATTCGAGCATTCGCAGTCATTCAGTAAATTGTTCAAGGCCAAAACCCATCTGTCGCCCCTTGAATTCCGCAGGTCGTTCCATTGAGCCGCGGGTGGTCGCGGCTGATTTGTGACCTCTGTGAATGTTTTAGCAAAAACACCCGGCATACCGGCATGATCCGGAATGTCAGGGCACGGTGCATCCCACCATACGGGTCGAATCCGGCCAGGCGCCTGTCGGTACCGCGACGGCACGACCTTGGGTACAGCCAGGGTATCTAGGCGTATCTCCATCATGATGATCCGGTCCGCAGCGTATTCCGGCCCAACGATGCGGCGTCCTATCGCGCTATCGGCGATACAATTTGCCGGATTCCCCGGCTCAGCTTCATCGTATTTTATCTCTGTTTCATCTATCCAAAGAGCTGCTTCGAAATCACATAGGCATAACCACTCAGGGCATTGCTATTTCTTCGGGTTAAAATCGTAGAAACCAAAATCATGCGGCCCTTCCGAAGTCTTTTTCTCCTGGCCTTTTTATCCATCGTCCGTATCGGCCAGGCCCAGCAACATACGGAAACGTTTCCAGATCAACCGGGATTGGAAACCAAATGGCGCGATAAAAACGATACTTTGCAAAAGGGAACGGGCGGAACCACGGTGAGCGGACAAATACTGGATATCGCCACGGGCCAGCCGGTGCCATTTGCGAGTGTTGTTTTGGTAAAGAGTAAGTATGGAACAAGTTCTGACGAACAGGGGAAATTTGTGATAAAGATAACCGGCGAGGATCATCAGATTACGTTTTCCTCGCTTGGCTATAAGCCCGAAAGCCAAATGATTGTGCCGGGGAAACAGCTCGGCATGACGGTTTACCTTGAAAGCAGCCAGACCCAGCTCGACGAAATTGTCATTAAATCCGGCAAAAGGCACCGCTACAAAAATAAAGACAATCCTGCGGTCGAACTGATCCGGCAGGTGATCGATCACAAGGACAGGAACCGCATGCAAAATGCGGATTACCTTCAATATGATCAGTATGAAAGAATTGCTTTCTCAATGGTGGAGCTTTCTGATCGTTTTTTGACTAGCAGGGCGTTCAAAAAGTACCGCTTTTTGCTTGATACCACCCAGGTTATTGACGGCAAAAAGCAATCTGCTCTGCCCTTATACATGAGTGAAAAATCATATAAATTTTACAATCGTGCGAATCCGGGGAAATCGGTCAGCGTTTTGCAGGCGCAAAAGCAGGTGAATTTCAGCAGTTTCCTGGATTCGGCCGGCCTCGACATTTATTTGAACCGGCTGTATAGCCATGTGGATATTTATGCGAATAATATATTCATTATGACCAGCCAGTTTTTAAGTCCGATTGCCGACCATGCGCCGGTCCTCTACAAGTTTTTTATCACAGATACCCTTCAAACAGGAAGCGGAAATGTAGTTGAAATCAGCTTTTTGCCCAGGAATAAGGGCGATATGCTTTTTGAGGGAAAGCTGCTCGTTACCCTGGACGGGAATTATTCCATCGTATCGGCAGACCTGAACGTCAACAAGGATGTTAATCTGAATTTTATCCGGTCATTGCAGGTACACCAGGACTTCCGGCGAGATCCCGATAGCCGGTATTATCTGGTCAAAAGCGATGTGAAAGCAAATTTCGGTTTGACGAAAGATAAAAAGGGCGGCGTATATGGACAGCGTACGATATTTTTTCAGCATTATAAGTCGGGAGTTCCCATGCCCGCATCATTTTATGAAGGCAAGAGCCAGCGGCTGGCAATCGAGCCGGTCAGGGCAGGGGCAGATTATTTCAAGTACCGGGCCGATACACTCACAGTCCAGCAGCAAAAAGTATATTCCAATATCGACAGCCTGAAAAAGATGCCCTCTTTTAAAAGGTTCATTTGGTTTAGCACGCTGGTAGCAGGCGGTTACGGTGATTTTGGCAAATTTCAGGCTGGCCCCGTCGATGCGCTTTACTCCTACAATCTCGTAGAAGGCTCCCGCCTCAGAGTAGGCGGCAGAACAACCCCTTTGCTCAATAAATCCATTTATCTGGAAGGGTATACCGCATACGGCTTTAAGGACAGGCAATTAAAGTATTACCTGAGTGGCGTTTATTCTTTTAATCAAAAGGCCCCCTCACAATATCCCAATAATTATTTCAAAGTAAGTTACCAGTACGACACCGATATTCCCGGACAAAATTTCCTGATTGATAAATCGCAGAGCCCGCTGGCCTCGATCAGAAGGGGAACGAATAATTTGTGGCTGTATAATAAAATTTTCAGGCTGGATTATCTCAAAGAACTGGAAAATCACCTTTCGTACAGTTTGATGTTTAAGAACTGGAATCAGCAGCCAGCCGGAGGGCTGGTTTACCAGGCGGCGTTTCGGCCGGACAGGCCCATCCGTCAGGTAACCGCCACCGAAATAGGAATAGGACTGCGTTATGCACCGCACGAACGTATTTTCCAGGGAATGATGCACCGCCGGACTATTGCCGGCAAATATCCGATCCTGTCTGCTCAGGCCAATTTTGGTATGATTGCGGATGCCCAGCGGCCGCGCAGCTATGTGAACCTGAGCGGAAGTGTATTTAAGCGCTTTTACCTCTCACAATTCGGATTTAGTGATATAACCCTTCATGGCGGCGCAGTTATGGGGCAGGTTCCATTTCCGTTTCTGAATATTCTTCCTGCCAATCAGACTTACCTGTACGAAAAGAATGCCTATAACATGATGAACTTTCTGGAATTTGTCGCAGATCATTATGCAGGCCTCAATGTAACGCATAGTTTCGAGGGTTTCTTTTTGAATAAGATTCCGGCTGTGCAAAGACTGAACCTGCGCGAATACCTTTCTTTCAAAATACTTTTTGGCGGTCTCAGAAGGGAAAATAACCCGCTTTATAATAAAGATCTTTACCAGTTTCCGCTCGACACAAACGCGGTCCCGGCTACTTATGCAATGGGGAAAACACCTTACCTGGAAGCGGGTGTAGGTATTGGAAATATTTTTAAAATACTTAGAGTCAGTGTAGTTAAGAGATTTAATTACCTCAATCATCCGGGCGTTGCCCCCATCGGCGTGAGGTTCAGTTTCACACCCGAGTTTTGATCCGGAAGTAAACGGATCCTTCTTAATCGATCTCATTTACATAAAACCAATTGAACAATGCAAAAGAAAATGAAGGCAAGGACAGCGGCATTTCAGGATGCGAACATTTTGATCGGCCAGGGTATATATCCATATTTCAGATCGATCAGTTCTGCACAGGATACCCGGGTTATGATTGACGGGGAGGAAATGCTGATGTTTGGATCAAACTCTTATCTGGGACTGACGAACCATCCGGCCATTAAAGAGGCTGCCAAAAAGGCGATTGATCAGTACGGTACTGGCTGCGCCGGGTCCCGGTTTTTGAACGGCACGCTGGATTTGCACCTCGAACTGGAACAAAAGCTCGCTGCCTACGTGGGTAAAGAAGCCAGCGTGCTTTTTAGCACGGGTTTTCAGGCAAATCTCGGGGCGATATCCTGCCTGCTCGACAGAAATGATTACCTGATTCTGGATGAGTATGACCATGCGTCAATCATTGACGGTAGCCGCCTTTCTTTCTCGCGCAAGATCAAATATGCGCACAATGACATGGACGATCTGCGGCGAAAGTTAAGCATGCTGCCACGGGATTCGGCCAAGCTGATCATAGCTGATGGCATTTTTAGTATGGAAGGCGACATTGTCCGGCTACCCGAAATGACCGCACTGGCCGAAGAATTTGGCGCCAACATCATGATAGACGATGCGCATAGCTTAGGGGTGATCGGTCTTAACGGCGCTGGTGCTGCCTCCCATTTCAACCTGACCGACAAAGTTGACCTCATTATGGGCACTTTTAGCAAGTCGTTTGCCTCTTTGGGTGGCTTCGTGGCTGGCGACAGGGAAACGATTGAATTTATCAAACACAAGGCCCGTTCGCTGGTTTTCAGCGCCAGTATGCCGCCATCCTGCGTGGCCAGCGTTATTGCAGCACTTGCGATCGTCGAAGCCGAGCCAGAGCGGATTGACCGGCTCTGGGACAATACCAGGTATGCCAGGAAGCTGCTTTTGGAGAAGGGGTTTGATATTGGGCGTACCGAAAGCCCCATTATTCCGGTATACATCCGCGATAGCGAAAAAGCGTTTCTGATAACCGATATTTTACATAAAAGACGGATATTTGTGAATCCGGTTGTGTCACCCGCCGTTCCGTCAGACTGTGCATTGATCCGATTCTCGCTCATGGCTACCCATACGTTTGAGCAGATTGAGGAAGCGGTGGAAAAAATGTCCGAATCGTTCGCTAGGGTAAATATCGTTCTTGAAACAGGTAAAGTGTATCAATGAGATACATGGTAAGTCCACAAAAAACAAAAGCCTCGACCAATTTGCTACCAGGAATGGAAAGAAGTGCATCGAATAACGTATGGCTCAGACTAATGGGTATTCCTGCGGTAGCGGTTATGCTTGTTTTTCTCAGTAATGATTTGTCACCTGAGAATGTATACTCCAAAATAATCAAGTATATCATTTATGTAGCCTTATATTGGGAGATTCACCGTGTGATTTTTATTTACGTGCAGAACCGCTATCCATATCTTCAGGATACAAGAAAGAGGGTGTACATTCAGATTATCGTTTTTGCGCTGGTGATACTCGTTGTAAGTTTCTTTCTGGCATTAATAAATCCCTACTTTCCATCCGGAGGAGCCGGTAGCCAGGACACTTTTCTGATGGAATACCAGAGTTTTGTAGTAAAAAGTCTGTTGTTGCTGGGCCTTATAACGGTTATCTACGAGTGTATCTATTTTTTTGGATTGTATGAGAAGAGTATGCTGGAAGCCGAAAGACTCAAAAAGGAAAATCTGATGTCCCAGTTTGAATTGCTGAAAAACCAGATCAGTCCGCATTTTCTTTTTAATAGCCTGAACGTACTGATGACGCTTGTGCCTGAGAATCCGGATTTGTCGGTCATGCACATTCAAAAACTTTCGAATGTATACCGGTATGTGTTAAGCCAGCATGAAAAAAATGTCATTAACCTTACAACGGAACTGCAATTCCTGAAAGATTATATTTTTTTGTACCAAATGCGCTTTGGTGAAAATTTGCAGATTAAATATAATCTGCCGGATCAATGGGACCACATTCAGGTTATCCCGCTTACTTTGCAGATGCTGGTTGAAAATGCGCTGAAACACAACATTGTTTCAAAACGCAAGCCGCTCACAATTACCATCAGTACCATTGCAGGGTTTATTATGGTCACCAATAACCTTCAGAGGAAGACGTCGGGTGTTGAATCAACCAATATCGGATTGCAGAATATAATGAATCGTTATATGTTATTAACCAGCAAATTGGTAGAGGTGCATGTGACCAAAACCCATTTTAGCGTGATGCTCCCCCTTATTTTTGATCATGATAATTTATGAAGGTATTAATTATTGAAGATGAGGCGGTTGCGGCAAGAAGGTTGCAAAATTTGCTGCATGAAGTGGATCCGTCTATCGAAGTTGTCTCGGTGGTTGACAGCATCGAAGATGCCGTTCTCTGGTTCGGCGAGTTTGCACATCCGGAGCTGATCTTTATGGACATCATGCTTGCTGACGGACAGTCATTTGAAATATTTGAGCATGTTGAAATCAAAGTGCCCATTATCTTCACGACTGCCTACGACGAGTTTGCCATCAAGGCGTTTAAAGTCAACAGTATCGACTATTTGTTAAAGCCGATTGAATTGCCGCTGCTTGCCGATGCGCTGAAAAAATTTCATTCCCTGATACGCCCCCACCAAAATATGAAGGAAGTCATAGCATCGTTGCTGGTGACCAGGCAGGGAAACGAGGAACCAAGGCCGGACTTTAAAAACAGGTTCCTGGTGAAGCTTGGGGATAAATTTATTCCTATCCCCATTTCGGAAGTGTCCTATTTTAGTTTTGAGGATAAGATTTCCTTTTTATATACGAACAGCAACAGGAGATACATGCTTGATCATACGCTAGACGAATTGGAAAAATTGGTTGACCCGACGCTTTTTTTCAGGTTAAACAGGCAGTATATAGTCTCTTTTTCTGCGATAAAAAGTGTTCACAATTATTTTAACGGAAAGCTGAAAGTTTTTACCGAGCCGCTGGTTTCTGCCGGTATTATCGTAAGTAAAGAAAGGGCGCAATCGTTTAAGTCCTGGCTCAATAAGTAAGCTGTAATTGTCAGAACCCCAAATTGCAGAGGTTAGCCACGAGTTGACGTGCCATGACAGGCCGTCAATTCGTGGCTGATTTGCATTCTGACTCATGCCGGTTCACTGACTCAAATTAGGTCCGGGCTTTGCCTGTTTTCCCGCGGTTATTTCATTCCGGAAAATCTACGTTTTATAGCATCTTTGTTCTGCTTCGTTACAATCTGCTCTCTCGTCTCGTACGTGTTGAATAATATTGTCGTATAAATATTTCAATGCTTATCCGATAAATTTATGGAGCCACAACTGGGCCAGTTCATCATTGCTTATGGTTACCTGGGAATTTTTATTTTGGTTTATTTGCAGGAAACGGGCGTACCTACATTTGTCCCCAATGAACTACTGATGTTATTCTCGGGCTATCTGGCTTACGCCGGAATGCTCGATTTACAGCTGTTGATCGGGGTGACCGTGTTCGCCGATTTTCTGGGAACGCTTTCGTTGTATTGTATTTTCTATTTTTTTGGTTCTTACCTGTTGGCAAAAAAGCCCGGATGGCTACCCGTATCCACGTCTGTGCTGGACAGGCTTCGGATCAAGGTTGTTGAGGGCGGAACAGTAAAATTGTTTATCCTCAGGATCACGCCCTTTGTCCGCGGCTATACGTCCTGTATGGCGGGGCTCATACGTTTGAATCCCCGCAGCTACATTCCGATCGCGCTGTTGTCTTCTTTGGCTGTGTGCGCTCCTTACATCATTTTCGGAAAAATGATGGGGGCACAAACCAGTCTGATGTTAGACAAATTTTCAGCCATCCTGGAAGGCTTCCTGGCCGTGGTGTTGGTGCTTACGGTCCTATACATCGGTTTTCAGATCATTCGGTTCTTCAAAAACAAAGCAAGGGAATCGGAAAGGGCTGCTTACCAGCTGGATAAAACACTCAGGATACACATGGTTTCGGAAACCGAGTACTTCACACGCGGACAAGGGGTTCATACGGCTTTTGTGGAACTGACGCGGTTAATGAAGGAAGACACGACCATGGCGATCTGCGTTAATGAAAGAGGTAGCGGTCATGTTTTTCATTCACATACGTACGGGCCCTACTATTTTTGGAAGGGACGCAACTATAAAGGCAGGCGAATTCTGACCGCCCATGTAATCCCTGATTCGAGCCGGGGGGCGATCCCCTTCTGGAAGCTGCTGCTGCCCCTCACTCGGCGATATCTCAAAATGGCGTATGCTTATGCCGACGTGGTGATCGCTATTTCTCCCACCGTCGAAAAGGAAATCAGGGCGCTGGGCGTCACCTCAAAAATCGTACGTATACCCAACCCCGTTATCAGGGAAATCTGGTCGGGCTCGGATGAAAAAAGGAATAGGGGACGGTTACAATTGGGTGTGGCTGATGGCCAGCATTTAATCATAGGTGTGGGGCAGCTGCAACAACGCAAGGGTGTCGAAGATTTTATCGATATGGCAATTTCAATGCCGGATTCCAGGTTTGTGTGGGTCGGCGGGCGTCCCATGGGGCTGTTTACAGAAGGCATCGCGCGTATCAACCAAAGAATCGAGAATGCCCCCTCCAATGTATTTTTTACGGGGCTGCTTGAGCTGGACGACATGCCGTCCATGTATGCCGCTGCCGACATTTTCTTATTTCCGTCATACCAGGAAAATTGTCCGCTGGCACCTTTGGAAGCCGCCGCCGCTGGTTTGCCGGTGGTGTTCAGGGACATTGCCGAATATACCAGCCTGTTTCAAGCTCCGTATCTGAAAGCCTCATCCACACCGGAGTTTGTGGATATTACCAAAAAGCTTATAGGTAGTTCTGACTTTTATCAAGAGGCGGTTGAGATGTCTGCAAAGCTGATTGCCGGGTTCGACAAGGAGACAATCAAAGCTGAAATCAATGGGGGGATCAGTACCGAAAACGGCCCGACCAGGTTCCCCAGCTTTTGAATGCATCCTAGTCGCTGTGGAGCCGGGGTTTGTAGCCCAAAGTAGCATACACCAAAAACACGGGGAGGCTGGTGTATGCTACCTGGTTAGCAGAAGGTTACGCTGTGATCTCCTTCCATTTGGTCATCCTGGCCTTCATATCGATGGTACGGCCATCCAGGCTGAAAGTGCCGTCGCCTTTATGATGAAAGATGCGCTGTTCTTTCCTGCTCCTGTTGACCCAGGCCCTTACTGCCTCGACCACAAAAAGGTTGTATTTTTCTGACAACTGTGTATCGACAACCCGGCATTCGATGTTGGCCAGACATTGTTTAATGAGCGGCGCGCCGACAATTTCGGCGTCGAGAGGGTCCAGATTAAACCGTTTGAACTTGTCTGTTTCCGCTCCGCTGCAATTCCCGATATCCACGGCTTTCTCCATCAAATCAGCTCCGGGGATAGCTATCACACACGTTCCGGTCTCTACCAGCGCCTTATGGCTGAAGTCCCATGGCCCCATGACGAATGCGATTAACGGCGGGTCATGCTGAACCATCATGTGAAAGCCCATTGTCATGATGTTACTGTTGTCCTGGTGGCCAGTGGTGACCAGCACTAACGGCCCGGGTTCCAGCAATCGAGCCAGCTTGTTCAGCGGATACGCTTCCATCTGTTTCTGTCTGTATGCATCATCGTTCATTTTTGCTGAATAACGGCGTCGGCGGTTCGTTTGCGAATGAGCCTGCTGCCTCGCCCGCGATGGCTGCTCCACCTCTGGCACCCCATTCAGTTGGTCTGTGCCACGCCGATTTTTGCTATGCAAAAATCGGGCTTACCAGCCGCGACTCGGTTTGGTAAATGGTAAAAAACAGGTTTTGCAATGCGTTGCGGTCCGGAAATTGCGCTTCCAGGTAAGCGGTATCGCGTCCGGTCCGTCACCGGGTTCAGGCCTCCCGGAGCCGGTCGCGGTGTTTTCAGCTGAACGAACCGGCGCTCCACTTTTTGGGCGTCGTTCCGAAGTGGCGCTCGAATAACCTTCCGAAGTGGCTCAAATTGGTAAACCCCAGCCGGTACCCCGTCTCGGATACCGACAAATGCTCTTGTTGCAGAAGCCTTGCCGCTTCCTGCATGCGCAGAAATTGATGGTACTCATAAAGCCCTTTGCCGAATACCTGGGTGAAAAGTTTCCGGAGCCTGATGGTATTCATACCACTGAGTTTTACCAGGTCATCCTGTGCCCAGGGCTTGTCCAGCGAGGATGCGATCCGATCCCGTACCCGGTATACGGCCTCTATTTCCTCATGCCGCAGATGCTGGTGTGGCACCGCCTGCCGGTGGGCCAAATTGGTGAAGAGCAAATAGAGCAGTTCAAGGGATTTCAGTTTGTAATAGGCTTCGGGAAGTGTGATGGCGGAAGAGCCATGAACAACCTCATTGACCACGGTCGCCATCTGGGGCGACATAAACTCTTCGATCAGCAGCGTTTTTTCCTGATGAAACAGGTATTCAAATGTACGATGATCTTTACCAAGGAAATTTTTTAGGTAATCCAGGCCGATTAAAATACTGATCTGACGAATGGTGATGCCCGCAGGAAACAGCACCTCGCTTTCCAGGTGCAGGGGCGTAATCTGCACGTGAGGCTGCTCCTGAGGATGCCTGTTACCCGCCATCGGCTGATCCGAAGCCCGGCTGATGATGTTCTGAAATGAAATTAACAGGCCTCTGTCAATGATATCAATGGATTTCCTGCGGTAGGAAAGCGTTTTATCCGCCACGACCGAGCGGACCATGATCAGCATTTCGGGGAGCAGATCAATGATCCGGACTTCATGCAGCCGGAGGGATTGTAACCCTTCACCGAATGCCGAAACCGGGATACCCATCCTGGCGGCCCAATAGAGCATCTGATTCTTGTTTTCCTGGTCAGGCATTTTTTTGGACTATTATTACTTCTTGACGGGCTATTTTATCCCTTAAAGTAGGAATAAGTTTGCATTGTCAAACATTTAAAACCAATAACAATGAAAAAGAACATGCTGATATCAGGGGGTGGTATTGCCGGGTTAACGGCGGCAAAATTGCTCTCCGCACAGGGGCATCAGGTAACATTGATCGACAAGGCGCCTGCTTTCAGCAAGGCAGGGTTTCTGCTCTCGCTCAAAAGCTTCGGCGTGAGGATCATGGATGAGCTTGGGTTGACCGGCAACCTTTTACGGGAGTCGTCGCCGTCGGAATACGCCACTTTCCTGGAAGCAAATGACCAGGTCATTCAGCATATCAGTTATGAAAAGATGAGCCGGAATACAGAGCGGTCCGTGCTGATCTCCCGGGGCGGTTTGCATCACGTGTTGTTCGAAGACATCAAAGACACTGTACCGGTGCGGTTTCAGACAACGATCCACCGGCTCGTGCGCCACGAAGAAGCGACGCTGGTTACGCTGTCGGACGGCAGTGAGCTTATGGCGGATCTGGTCATTGTTGCGGAAGGCCTGCGTTCTCCCACCAGGGAACGGTACTTTGAGGGTTGTAAACTGGAAGATTTCAGTACGCTCTATATGGGCGGGAAGCTGAAATATGCTCATGGATATACGGTCGGTTCGTTCAAGATCTACATGGATGTCCACAAGATGCTTTCTATTTATCCGATTGGCCCGGACGAGATTGCCATCCAATGCTACATTCATCACCAGGGCGAGTTACCGGCCGCCGGCCTGAATGCAACGGAGCTGCTGGAAAGGTCCTTTCAGGAATACAGCCAGGATGTGCAGGACCTGCTTCACCGGTTCGCAGCAAACGGGTTGATGTTCGTGGACAAAATGGGCATGGTCAGCGCCCCGAACCTGGTCAGCGGCCCGCTGGTTTTGCTGGGTGATGTCGGTTACTGTCCTACGGCGCTGTCGGGCATGGGGGCGTCCATGTCCATCTATGGAGCCAAAGCGTTGGCCCACTTCGTTGGTCAAACGCCCGGCGACCTGCCGTTGGCCTGCAATAACTACAATACGCTGATGCAGCCCATCATTGAAAAGTTTCAGGGAAATGCAAAGCGAAATGCCGCAGCCTTCATTCCAGCCAGCACCGGACAACTGGACCAGTTCGTTCGTTCATTCAGGGCAGCTTCCGATGCCGAGCTGCAAAAAATCATGACCGATCCGATTTTGTTAACCGAAGAGCAGCTGCGCTTTCAGATCAGCTGAAAAGGAGGTTGGAATCTGGCCTTTCCGGCAACTGTCGCCGCAGATTCGCCCTCACATTTGTCATTACAAACCGCGCGCTTTACTTTTAGCAAAAGGACAGGGAGTATGACGTATGAAACCGCTTTTTGCTTACATCGAATCTAAATCTTTGCATTCACTTATGAAAATACAAATGGGTTAATCAGACAATATTTTCCGAAATCGTGCCTCTTTGGAATAGTAAGAGAATCTGATATATGCTGAAATTTTCAACCAGTAAGAAACTGAGTGAAAATTTCAGCTCACCGTGTACCGATAAGAAGTGGATGAAAAATATATTCTGGGTGGCAGTGGGGTTAATTTTGAAACTTGTGACAAATGGCGTTTTTACATGGCCTGGGTCGATGTCAACTGGACAGGGAAAATGGTTTTCACGCATGTCTCTTGCAGGCGAACTGCGCGGGTAATTAGCAGATGTTCTTTTCAATTACTTTTCCGAGGGTTTCAGAACCCGGTAGTTTAAAGTATCGATGATGATGCCGGACCCAGATTTGATAAGGAGATGTGTCATTGGTTTTTCCGGAAAGAAAATGTCAGTCACCACTGTTAATCCGTTGTCCGCAAAGAGCTCTACGGAAGCCGCATCAGCTATCAAGGTCAGGGAAACATTTTTTTCCGTCGCAAACCTTGGAGCAATATGTTTCGCTCCAAAGCCTTTCTCAAAGTCAGTTTTGCCAGATTTTGAACGGTCAATGTAGTATTGATTTTCGGCCTTGCTATATCCCAGGATAAGCTCATTACCGGCTTCATTTGCCAATACGATTGAAAAATCTGCCGTGCTGCCCGTTTTTAAGTCCAACCTGAACAGTCCTGTTTTATTCTTGGTTTGATTGGTCAGGTCCAGCTGGTTTTTAACGCTCACGTTTTTCAATGAAAAATATGTGGTGTTCAATATGGACAATTCTTTTACGAGAAGCGAAGTAAGGTAAATTTCTTTTCCTACGGTTTTCAGACCCAATTCCCGGGCGACCGTATTGGCGCTTCGCCAGGGATGTGTCGGGACCTGATTGGCATATTGCCAGTTGCTCATCCAGCCCATCAGGATTTTCCGGTCTGCGGTATTTGAGAAAGTCACAGCTGCATAATTGTCGGTGCCAAAATCCAGCCATTTTGTTTCCTTTGAATTGGACGTAAAGGTTTTCCCATCAAAGTCTCCCAGAAAATACTGGCCTGCGGACCCTTTGTTGGGGCCACCGGGATTGATGTTTACAATCAAAACCCAAACCTGCTTTCCTTCATGCATGATTGGAAACAGGTCAGGACATTCCCACACGCCTCCATGCCCGCCGTCCGTTGCACCAAAATCACTTTCGCGCGACCATGCTTTTAGATCGGCGGATGAATAGAAAGTGACTCGATCCTTTGTGGCTAACGTCATGATCCATTTTTTTGCTGGCTCATACCAGCTCACCTTGGGATCTCTAAAATCACTGATGCCTGGATTTTTCAGGACCGGGTTTCCTTTATATTTTGTCCAGGTTTTACCATCATCCAAACTGTAAGCGATGCTTTGCGTCTCATGTTTTCCCGTTTTGAGCTTTTCCTGAACCGGGTCGTGGTGTGTAAAAATGGCCACCAGAGCATCTTTCCCAAACCCCGCCGTATTGTTTTTGTCCACGACCGCACTCCCTGAAAAGATATAGCCCAGGCTATCGGGATACAAAGCGATAGGTTGCTCTTTCCACGAAACCATATCCCTGCTCGTCGCATGTCCCCAATGCATGGGTCCCCATATCTTGTCATCGGGGTAGTACTGATAAAACAGATGGTAAATTCCATTGTGATAAACCATACCGTTCGGATCGTTCATCCAATTGGCCCTTGGGGTAAAATGAAACTGCGGGCGGTACTTTTCCCGGAAGTCCTGAGCCAAAGCTTGTAATCCCGTGAATAAAGCGATAAGAAACAGGCAAGTGATTGTTTTTTTCATGATTGAGTTTATTTTTTTGGCTGCCGGCAATCGGCCTTCTTAACCTGGCCAACTGCCGACGGCCCATAGCTGAAAGCTAAACTTAAAATCCCGGATTTTGTTTATACAATCCCTTGGTGAAACTGATTTCCCGCTGTGGGATTGGGAGGTACTCATCCCGCCCGGCCGTGAATTTTGCGGTGGACAAAAACGGACGTCTGAGCTTTTCCTTCTCAAGATACGCGTTCAGAGTCTTTTCGGCAATGCCCCATCGCACCAGATCAAAAAACCGGGGACTTTCCGTTGCAAATTCCAGGCGACGTTCCCACTGCAACGCTTTACGGGCATAATCCTGCGTCCAGCCCGTAGCTGAATATTCCTTGATATTGTATCTGGAAGCAAACGTTCCGTCTGTCTTTTTTAATCTGCCAGTACTGTTTGCTGCTCTTTTTCTGATTTGATTGATCAGTGGCAGCGCCTGCGCCTGCTGTCCAAGTTCGATATACGCTTCGGCCTGCATTAACAAAACGTCGTCGTATCGCAGAATGTCAATATTTTTGGATGAGCCAATAAAAGGGCCTTCTTTGTGATATGACGCACTGGTCGCCAGTTGCTGTTCCTTCATGGTGTGAAAAAAACCATAAACACCCGGATCACGTATCCAGCTATTGCTGAATGGCTTGGTGGCGTCGTATTTGTAGGGGTGCCCGTCTAAGCCAATGGTATGATCCACGCGCGGATCTACGGTTTCGGTTGCGAAATCTACGTTCTTATCGTTAAACGTATCGAAAAGAGGTAATCCATCCGCGCTTGTCCTGTAAGCATTGGCAAGGTTCTGGCTGGGTTGGTGGAAGCCGCAGCAGCCATATTGAGGTGCGCCGTGCGGATAATTCAGGCCAGTCACATAGCTCAGTCGGCCGACAGCCGTTCCGTCATTGATGGAGTACTGGATAGCAAAAATGGATTCGGGGCCGTTTTCCGTTTCAGCGATAAAGTTCTCTGCAAAATCGGGTTGCAAGCTGTATTGTCCGGATGAAATCACCTGTTGGGTAAGTGTCACCACTTCCTGCAAACGGGTTTTATTGATGTTAACCACCTTGTGCGTGTCATCCTGTTCGTAGGCCTGATACAGCCTCAGTTTTGCAAGGTAGGCAGAAGCCGAAATTTTGTTTGCACGTCCCAGCTGGGTTTGTTTGGCAGGCAGATTGTCTATCGCAAACTGAAAATCTTCTGCAATCCTATTCCATAGCTGATCATTGGTCAGCGCCGTGTTAGAGGTTTTCAGTATTTCCTCACTGGTCAGGTTTTCGGTGATGTAAGGAACGTTTTTGAAAAGCATTTTAAGCATAAAGTGCGAATGCGCGCGTAAAAAACGCATTTCGGCGGTACGGATTTTCTTTAAGGGAAACTCAGTTTCGTTGAGCGCGTTGATACTGGTGAGCGCCGCATTGGCACGGCTGATCGCTTTATAAAAATTTTCCCAGGTGTACGGATGCATCGAACCCAGATCCGGCCTTGTGAGATTGTAATGTTCGTAAAAGTCAATTTCGGCCACATCCGAAACGCCGCCGCCTCCTTTGTAGGCGTCATCGGAGCGTACGCTGCCGTATATCCACATGCTCGTCATGGGGCCAATCATTTCATCGTTACCAATCCCGGCATAGGCGGCTGTCGCCAGGGCTTCGGCACTGGAAGCCGACCTGGTATTATCAGAAGACAAAAGTCCTTTCGGCTGATAATCCAGATAATCGTTGCAGGATGTAGCGGAAAGCAGCCCGCCAGCCAGTAAAATGTTATATATGAATTTTGTTTTCATTGGAGTTCTGTCAAAAAGTTAAAATGAAACATTTAAACCAACCGTAAATGTCCTGGGAATCGGAATTGCATTAACATCCACACGTTCAGGATCCGGACCGGCAAACTGTCTGGATTTGATCAGGAACAGATTTTCCGCCATCACGTACACACGCAATCTTTGCAGCCTAATCTTCTCAATAGCTTTTGAATCAATTGCGTAACCCAGCTGCACGTTTCTTAATTTGAAATAAGATGTGTTCACGTTAAAATAATCGGAAGCACGGGTTTCATTGTTTGCATCAGAAAGAGACAAAGCCGGAATTCTGGAACCTGTGTTTTGTGGCGTCCAGGCATTAAATACACCAGGCCCTGCGTTTTCACGGCCTCTTACAAAATTGTTGTAAAAGGTGTAAGCATCGAAACCGGATCTGCCGGCAACGCCTGAGCCAAATATGGAAAGGTCAAAGTTTTTGTAAAATGCCTCGATTTTTACATTGTATTCGAAAGCTGGCAATGTCGTTCCAAAAAATACGCGGTCAAGGTCGTCGATTTTACCATCTCCGTTGCTGTCTACATAACGGATGCGGCCGGGTCCTGCACCCACCTGCGTCGGAGCGGCGTCAACTTCCTGTTTACTCTGGAAAAGTCCGGCGGTTTTGTAACCAAACAGGTCAAACTGCGAGTGACCCAGAATACTCTGTGTTACATTTCCGGGATATGCAGCCCGTACCTCCTCGGGTAAAACCGTGATTTTGTCACGGAATCTGCTCACACCGGCCATCACATTGTAAGTAAAGTCACCTTTGGGTTTTGCATAATATCCGACCGAAAATTCGAAACCATTATTGGATTTTTGCGCGCCGTTTACCACTTTCAACTGTCCCTCGCCCACAGCGGATGCGATGGGCGGCGTAATCAATATATCACTGGTTTTCCGGGTGAAATAATCCAGCGATCCTTGAATGCTTCCGTTAAAAAGGCCGAAATCAACACCAAAATTCGCTTCATCAGTCGTTTCCCATTTCAGGTTCGGATTAGCTCCCTGTATCGACACAATGCCCGAGGGGAGATTACCCGTATTTGCACCATTCAGATCGTAGGCCGTGCCGATGTTGTAAAACTGATCGAAGAAACTGTTGTGCCCGTCGGGAAACTGAGAGCGGCGGGTACCATAGCGCGTATCATACAGGCCAAATCGTGCAAGGTCCCCGATTTCCTGGTTACCCACACGGCCCACACCCGCACGCAGTTTGAGGCTGCTCACCGATTTGAAGTTTTGCATAAAGGCTTCCTTGTCTATGCGCCAGCCAACCGATGCCGCCGGGAATATTCCATAGGCATTTTCTTTTCCGAAGCGCGAGGAACCATCCCGCCGGATCGTCAGGGCGGCCAGGTACCTGTCTGAGAAACCGTAGTCGACCCTCGCAAATTGTGAAAGCAATCTGCTTCCCGAGCCCGTTCCGGTAATATTGGAATTTCCGGTTCCTGCATTCAATACAAAGTAATCTTTTGTCTGCTGCGCAAATCCTTCTTTTCGTGCTGTTTCAAAATTCAGGTCATTTTTGATTGCTTCAACCCCACCCAACAGCTTGAAATGGTGTTGGCCGACTTCGAAATTGTACCGGACCGTGTTAGACCACGTTGCGCTTAAATAGCGATTCTGGTCTATGGTCAGGCTGTTGTTAGAGCGACCGAATGAGCCTTCTTCAAAAGACTGCTCTATATTTTTGAAATAATAACTTGCATTGTCCATCCCCAGACTTGTGCGCAGAAACAGATTTTTAACTGGTTCAATTTCAGCAAAGACGTTACCAAACAGTGTAACACGGTGCGTATTGTCCCATTTATTTATTTCCTGCATGTGCAACGGGTTGTTTCTATCCGAATAGCCCGAGCCGATCCCGCCGCCCCAGGTGCCGTCTTTTGCATAAACCGGAATGGTGGGAGCCATAGTAACCGCAAGGCCTGTGGTAGCGGCGCCGCCAATGTCTGTGGACGCCAGCCTTTCATTGGATGAGGCCATCTGCATATTGGCGCCAATTTTAAGCTTTCCGTCGAAAGCGCTCGTGAGTGCATTGATACGCCCGCTCAGCTTGTCGTAATTGGTGTATCTGAGCATGCCCGTATTTTTGTAATAACCCAGGTTAATCTGCAGCGAAGAGGTTTTATTACCTCCCGAAATCGTGAGTTCGTTGTTGGTGACGATCCCGGTTTTATACAGTTCCTTTTGCCAGTTGGTATTGCCGGCGGGCATGTTGGCATTTCCACCAACAAGAGGCTGTACCGAAACACTGTTCAGCACAGGATTAGTAAAGTTTTTATTCCAGTCAAACTTGTATAGCGCACCGTAGCCATCCTCCGGATTTACGCCATCGTTTACGGAAGCCTGCCAAAGCGCACGACCGCGGTCAACAGCATTGAGCATCTTGAATCGTGCATACTTTTCAGATTGCGCCGACAGGCTCGTGTTGAAGTCAATGGTGATCTTTCCATTGGCATTGGAACCGTTTTTGGTAGTTACGATAATGACACCATTGGAAGCTCTTGAACCATAAATCGATGAGGCCGAAGCGTCTTTCAGCACCTGCACGGATTCAATGGAATTGGGGTTCAATCCCTGGAAAACCTCTGGGCGTTTGGTCGGAACACCGTCAATGATATACAACGGATCTGTGTTGCCCAGTGTATTTGCTCCCCGGATCAGGATGCGCGAATTGGCACCATTCGGAGAGCCTGTTTTTTCAATGTACAGCCCCGGAACACGGCCCTGAAGTGCCTGCATAGGGTTACCGGAACTGATATTTTTAAGCGGTGCCATATCCACAATCGCGATCGCCCCGGTTAAATCTTCCTTTTTCGAGCTGGTATAACCTACAACAACTACTTCATTCAAACTTTTCTGGTCGTATTCCAGCGTGACATCCACAATGGATTGATTCCCGACAGGCATTTCTTTGGCGACCATACCCACATAGGAAAACACCAGTGTAGCAGATGAACTTACCGAAATCGCATATTTGCCCGTGGCATCACTCACTGCTCCGTTGGTTGTTCCCTTTTCCAGGATACTCACGCCCGGGAGGATTTCTCCGTCCGTCGCTTTTACAGTTCCGGAAACCGAAACTTTGCTTTGCGCCCATACCAGCTGTATACTGGTCAGGATGGCAAACGCCATCAATAGTAATCTTTTGTTCATGAAATTATTGGTTAACGGTAAGAAAATGATCGAGTTCTGATTCGGAAATGTTGGGCGTTGCGCCCCGGTGAGAGGCGACCAGTGCACCAACTGCACATGCTTTTTTGAGTGCGGAAGCGATGGTGGAGCCCAAAATATATTCTTTCAGAAACATCGCCAGGAATGAGTCTCCGCTCCCGATGGTGTCCTGCACCTCAACCTCATATCCTGCTTGTTTATGGAAACCGTCATGGGAAAGAACCATAGCTCCCTCGGCGCCGAGGGTTACACAAACCAGTTGAAGATTGAAGCGCTCATATAAAAACTTCATTTGGGTTTCCAGTTCGGGTTGTATGCCAAACCAGCTGCAAACCGTATGGAGCTCATGCTCATTCACTTTGACAACATCAGCCTGAAGCATCAAATGCTCGGTGGCTGCCCTTTCTAAATGCGGAGGACGTATGTTCACGTCGAACACTTTTAGTTTGGCGTCTTTCAGTAATTCAAAAAGGGTCTCCCGGGATTGCTGACTGCGAACTGACAGTGTGCCATATACGAACACATCGGAATCCATGACAAGCCGCTTGTTTTCAGGGGTTGCCTGGATGTAGTCCCAGGCAACGGGCTGCACGATTTTATAAGTAACTTCGGTTTTGTCGGTCAGGTTAACTTTCACAATTCCGGTCAGATGCGTGATTCCCGTTTGAATGAAATTCGTATCAAGACCCTTTGTGTGAAGATATTCCATCAACTCAACGCCCAGGTCGTCGTCACCGACACGACTGATGAAGGCGGGATTCATGCCAAAGTTTTTGAGGTGAATGGCTACATTCATCGGTGCTCCCCCGGGTTGTTTGCCCGAAGGCAGCATATCCCAAAGCATCTCTCCGAAAACAGTTATTTTAGGTTTCATATATATTGAGATAAATAGCGAAAGTGACTTTATCGTGGTTTTTTTAGAATGCACTATTACTGAATTCATTTACAATACATTCCCGCTTCGGCATAACGGTAGACAACTCGCCAACAGCCCATCATTAATGGAGCACCATTATTTTCTCGGGCCGTTCCAGTGACGTTCCCTTGGTTTCGGGCATGACGCGCCACACGAAAATGAGTTGCAAAATCATCATCACGGTAAAAAACGAGAAGGTGATTCCGCCACCGAGGTATTCTGAAATGATAGGGAATGAGAAGGCGATGATCGCAGCCATGAACCAATGTGTGAAACTCCCCAGCGCCTGGCCGTTGGCACGCACTTCGTTTGGGAAAATCTCGGAGATAAAAACCCATATTACTGCGCCCTGGGAGAATGCAAAAAATGCGATGTAAACGAAAAGAAAAACGGGTACGCCTGTGAAATCCTGTACAAAAAATGCCCTGGCAACCAATCCGAGTGTGACGATGACACCTACGGAGCCAATGGCCATCAGCGTACGTCGGCCAAAACGGTCGATGAAATTGATGGCCAGTAGTGTGAAGGCGAAATTGACAAAACCGATGCCGGCAGAAGACAAAAACGCAGCTTTTGCCCCCAGACCAGTCATTTCAAAAATGCGTGGACTATAATAAATGATGGCGTTGATACCCGAAACCTGGTTGAAGACCGCAAACAGAACCGCCAGCGTGACGGGTGTTTTATAGTTGGCGGAAAACAAACGGGCAGATGGCTTTCCTTTGGCTTCATCGTTGGCGTTCTGGATGGCGAGCAACGTTTCTTCACTGGTATCAGCGTCGATGACGTTGAGAATTTCCTTGGCCTGCGTTACATCGGCCTTTTTCATAACCAGCCAGCGCGGGCTTTCGGGCACATAAAGGATGGCCAGCAGGAAAATCAGAGACGGGACCGCCTGGACTCCCAGCATCCAGCGCCAGGCATTATCGCCCATATCCTGCATGAAGTAATTGGAAAAATAGGCGATCAGGATCCCGAAGACTACATTGAACTGAAACAACCCGACCATTTTTCCTCTTGACCCGGCTGGCGAAATTTCGGAGATGTACATCGGCGCGGCCACGGAAGAAGCGCCCACACCAAGGCCACCAATGAAACGAAAAAATAGGAATACATACCAGTCCGTTGCGAGCGCAGAGCCAAGTGAAGACAGCAGATATAATACCGCAATCCAGAACAAGGTCGTTTTTCTTCCCAGTTTGTCTGCCGGAATCCCGCCCAGCATTGCACCGATTACCGTACCGATCAGTGCGATAGAGACTGTGAAGCCGTGTTCAACCGCCGACAGATCCCATACGAGTTGAATGGCTTTTTCCGCGCCCGAGATAACGGCCGTATCGAATCCAAAGAGAAATCCGCCAAGCGCGACAGCGACAGACCATACCAGTACCTTTCTGTTTTTCATTTGTAGTTCTGATTTTTTTGTCAAAACTACATCCACCAGGCACTCGGAATAACTAAATAATATCTCAAAAAAGTTAAACTTTGATACAGTGGTATTTTAGAAGTATATATTTATGATAATCAGTGAATTAGCCAAACATTTAACTTTTGATACATCCTGTGTCTTTCAATTTTGATACAACGTATTTAAAATCCATACCAAAATAGTTGCCGTTGTTCCCTGTGCAATTGAATAATAATGTGATTGGTTTAAATAAAATCGTGGGTACTTATGATTTTTTATATTCCATCGGCGTTTGGTTATATTTCCCCTTGAAGGCTGTGGAAAAATAGGTAGGAGAGGAAAAACCGACTTTGTAGGCAATATCCGCAACCGTCAGGTCATCCCGTCGTAAGAGGAATTTGGCTTTATTGAGCCGAACCTGCTGGACATATTCATTCACACTCATACCCAGCAGGGCTTTGACTTTCCTGTATAATTGCACCCGCGACATCCCCAGATCTTTGGCGATGTCTTCTACACCCAGTTCGGCGTTGTCGTAATGTTCTTCAATGTATGCCGTAAACAACGTGATAAATTTCTTGTCCAGTTTGTTCGGATTTGCTGCTGACGAGTTTTCAATGGGGAGTTCACTGGTATAATGTTCCCGCAGTATGGCGCGGTTTCTGAGCAGCGTTTTGATCATTTCCTGGACATACTGCAGGTTGAATGGCTTGGTGATATAGGCGTCTACACCTGCCCGGATGCCCTCAATTTGCTGCTCTGTGGTGGTTCTGGCAGTAAGCAAAACGACAGGAATATGCGAAGTTCTGAAATCCGTTTTGAGTATGGAGGTAACACTCAATCCATCCTTTTTGGGTAACATCACGTCGCATACGATCAGGTCCGGAATATGTTCAAATGCCATCCGCAATCCATCTTCACCGTCGTTGGCTACAAAGGTCTGGTAATGGGTCCGGAGCTTTTGTTTCAGTAGCTGTACAAGGTCTGAATTATCTTCAATGATCAGCACAGACAGTTCGCCATTTGAAACGCTCTGTGCTTCTGTGATGTCCGGAAGTGTATTTTCTATGTTAAGCTCGAGCTTTTGATCCATCGAAAAATCTTCGACTTGGTCATGACGGAGCTGTTCTTCCAGAAAATGACTCTTGCCCAGCGGTAACGCGATGGTGAATGCAGTTTCCTTGTTGGGCTGGCTCCGAACCGAAATGGTTCCGTTGTGTAGCGCAATCAACTCTTTGGAAAGTGCCAGGCCTAACCCCGTTCCGAGTGTTTTATAGCTGTTATCTCCCTGATAGAATACCTCGAAAACATGTGCAAGTTCGGATTCCGTCATGCCGATGCCGTTGTCTTCCACCACGATCTGTACCTGATCCTGCGAATTTCTTTTTATATAAAGGTAAACCCGTCCCTTGTCCGGAGTGAATTTAAATGCATTTGAAAGCAAATTGAAAATGACTTTATCCAGCATGTTGACATCAAACCAGACGGTCATTTCCGTCTCGGAAGTGATGAGCTGAAAATCAATTTTGTGTTTTGATGCAATCCTTTCAAAAGCCACCATAATCTCTTTCACAAACGCGACCAGGTCGTGTTCCCCCGCTCTTACCTGCATACGGTGACTGCCAAGTTTTCTGAAGTCCATCAGCTGGCTGACGAGCCTCAAAAGCCTTAGTGTATTTTTTCTGATCAGGGACAATTCCTGTTTGACCAAAGGGTCCCTGATTTTGTCACTGGCCAGAACGTCCTCAACCGGCGCCAGGATCAGTGTGAGCGGGGTACGGAACTCATGAGAAATATTGGTGAAAAATTTAAGCTTTGCTTCATTTTCAATATCGGCACGCTGGGCCAGCTCTTCAATCTGGTTTTTTTGGTCCGATATTTCGTGGTTCTGTACCTCAAGACGCTTGTTGATCTTTCTGTTTTCACGCAGGGAATAAAATGAGATGGCCCCAAAAATCAGGGCCAGGGCAAGGGTCACGGAAACAGTCCAGATCACGATGCTTTGATTTTCAGTGATCGCGCGTTGTTCCTCGATTTTCTCCTGACGGCGTTCGATATCCTGCTGTTGCGCTACCAGTTTGTCGCTCTGTAACTTCATGATCCGCACATTGGTAGCGTCAATCATGGTGATCTGAAGTTTGTTTTCTCTTCTAAAAGGTTGTTTCTGAAGAATGGCAATGGCGGTACGAATCGCTTCTTCTCCGCCGGTTGGGTAAAGAATGGTGGCGTTCAGCACATCTTTGTCTACCAGATCTATACCGCCATCGGGTCCGGTAAGCCCGTCGACCCCAATCAACCTGATCTTTTTTTCGAGTCCCAGATTTTTGCAAACGCCAAAGGCTTTTAAAGCGCGGCGGTCATTCTGGCAAAATATGACGTCAATATCTGTATGTGCTTTCAATAGTTTGGTGAGAGGGGCCTCGAATGAGTACTTGTCCCAATCGCCGTCGAGTTTTGCGATGAGCTCGATGCCGGGAAAGTGGCCGATGGTTTCTGAAAATCCACGGTGGCGATCCATATCAGCAGAGGAGCCAGGCTTTTCACTGATTTCAATCACCTTTCCGCTGCCCTTCAGGAGCGTGTTGGTATAGGCCCCCGCTATCTGTCCCACTTCCACGTTATCCGCTCCGACGTAGGCAGTGTACTGATCGGAACTGGTCCTGCGATCCAAGATAATCACAGGGATACCATTCTGATATGCTTTTTCAACCACTGGCGTGATCGGTTTTGCCTCGTTTGGCGATACGATCAGAAGATCGATATTTTGGTTGATGAGTTCTTCGATTTGTTTAATCTGCGTGCCGCTTTGCCCGCGGGCGTCCTTCATAATGAAATTGATCTCGGGATTGAAAGACAATTCCCGGTACATACTTTCCTGCATCGTTTTTCGCCAGTTATCCGCTCCGGTACACTGCGAGAAACCGATGGTGTACTGTTTAGGCTGCTTTTTAGAGCAGGCTGTCAGAATGAGACAGAATAGACCAATTAGTTTTAAGTATTTCAATTTTTATTTGTATTTGAGCAAGTGTTTAGCTTATTCAAATGTATTATAAATGAAAGCTCAAACAAATCGTTGCAGGAAAAATGATCAGTGGATACACGGAACGACCTACCACCCATATGTTGCACGACAGCATGCCGTTGACCGTTTGAGTATGTGCTGACGCCGCCGGGTATGTGAAAGTCCGTTTTTTCAGAAACGACCATACAGTCTCAATCACCTCACCGGAACCCTTTGCTAGGCAACTTTGATAACAAACGCCGTCAATTCGGCCATGCGGCCATCCTCAAACCGCCAAACGTCGCAATACGCATAATGGGCCAGCATTCCGTCCTGATCCTTCAAATCGATCGTGCCGATGGCGGTGACATAATCGCCTTCTGCCACCAGCGTATCTACCTGAAACCGGGGCGGTTCCAGGTAGGTTTCGACCATGTACTGCCGGACAGCCTCTTTTCCCGCGAGCGTTTGTTCCCCGACAAAATGCCATACAACGTTATCGGTACAATACACCAGAAACCCTTCGTTGTCCCCCGCCATCACCGCCGCATTGGCAGCCTGCAATACTTCCTTGTTTCCCATCTTTGTAATAGCTGGTTAAATGTTCATGGCTCCAAAAACATCGAGCCAGCAAGATAAGCAGGTGGCGCTGGATTACGATGGTTTGACCGTTTAATCAGTTTTTGGGTGGGGGTGGTTAGGTTGGGGAGTTGCGGGGCTTTTGATGGAAAAACTAGTAGCTTATTGAGGTCGGATTTGGACGAGTCGATATTGAAGGAGCTGATGGATCGCTTGGAGAAGTCGCTCGGCAACCTATTATTGACGAATAATAAATACGTTCTTACAACAATTACTAATGATACCTGGCCGTCTTGATATCTACTCGATTATAACCGAAAATCCGTCGAAATGAGAATTGTCCAACTTTCCGATATTCATCTCTCCTCAAACAATATTTACGACCTAGAAAATTACTATTTGGAGGCACTGGTAAAGGATTTATTGGCATTTCATCAACACAATTCAGTTGATCTAGTAATTTTTACAGGTGACTTGGTGGATAAAGGTGGCAATTCTCTTAAAGAATCACCATATGAGACTTTCAAAAAAGTAATCATTACACCTATCGTTTCAGCACTAAAAATCACTGATTCACAAGTGCTGATGATTCCCGGAAATCACGACATTGATCGCAATCAAATCGAGCTCAAAAGCGAATTCTATCTGGCTAATACTTTGACCAGAGATGGTGCAAATAAGTTAGTGAATGAAATGAAGATGTCATTCACAGAGGATAACAATCGAATCAAAAGATTCAAAGAATTCGAAAAAGAATTTCATAAAAATACACCAAATTATGTTTACAGCAATTCAGAATCTTCTGTTATCATTAACACCATAGAAGGCGACATCGGAATTTCACTAGTGAACGACTCGTGGAGATGTTCTAGCGATCTACAACGCCAAAATCATTTTATCGGAAGCAATCAGTTATTCAATACTGCTAAGATATTTTCCGAAGCAAAGACTCAACTTAACGTTGCTGTATTTCATCATCCTCTCGAAGCCATTAATGAGGATGAAAAGGAAGAGATTGAAAATATACTAAAATCAAAAAACTTCTCATTTTCACTTTTTGGACATAGCCAAAGAGACTGTAAAATGAACTCTGTCTAAAAGTTTTAACTTTAAGACAGAACATGGAAAAGACAGAATTCGAACAGATGCGCGACAAGGCGCTGGAACAGTTGATGAAAGGACAATCGTTGACTGGTAAAGACGGGGTCTTCGCTCCGCTACTTCAACAATTTTTGGAAAGTGCTCTTGAGTCAGAAATGAATGCTCATCTCAGTGAGCAGGAGCGGGAATCCGGTAACAAACGCAATGGCAAAGGCAGCAAACGCTTAAAGACTATGTCTGGTGAAATTACTCTGACTACGCCAGAAGACCGAAAGAGCAGCTTTTCCCCACAAATTGTCAAGAAACGCGAAACGGTCCTGGCTGATAACCTCGCTCCTCAAATTATTGGATTATACAGTAAGGGCATGAGTTTTCGCGATATATCTGATCACATTCAACAGATGTATGACGTTGAAATATCTCATGCAACACTCTCCGAAATCACAGAAAGAGTAATTCCGCAAGTCAAGGAATGGCAAAGTAGGCCACTAGAAAGCCTTTACACCATTGTTTGGTTGGATGCTATGCATTATAAGGTGCGAGATGGAGGCCGGGTCGTGACACGGGCTGTCTACAATGTGCTTGGTGTGAATCGACATGGCTATAAAGACTTGATTGGCATGTATGTCTCAGAAAGCGAGGGCGCTAACTTCTGGCTTTCAGTACTTACAGATCTGAAATCCAGGGGAGTGAAAGATATTTTGATAGCTTGTACCGATAATCTTACTGGCTTTTCCGAGGCAATATTGGCGTCATTCCCGGAATCGGAAATTCAAAGTTGCATCATTCATCAGATCAGAAATTCGCTTAAATACGTCGCTTCTAAGGATCAAAAAACTTTCATGCAAGACCTAAAAACGGTCTACCAGGCGCCCACGAAAGATAAAGCAGAGTTAGAGCTGGATAAACTCAACGATAAATGGGGCCCCAAATATCCGGTTGTGATCAAATCTTGGCAGAATAATTGGCATAAACTGTCAACCTATTTTGCTTATGATGAGCAAATTAGAAGACTTATTTACACGACCAATGCCGTAGAAGGCTTTCATAGGCAAGTCAGAAAAATTACAAAAACAAAAGGTGCCTTCCCTAATGATATGGCCCTGTTAAAATTGATCTATCTGGCGGTTGAGAATATAAGTCGGAAGTGGACCTCCCCTTTACAAAATTGGGCACTTACCGCCCAACAATTGCATATCAAATTTGGCGACAGAATGCGGATGGACCTTTAATTTTGCTTCCCAATATGAAACGCAAAAATAGCCTGCTATTGAATTTATCAAGGGTATATAAACGGCTTCGTGCCTCCGCCGCCCTTGACAAACCCAATAACAAGCAAAAAAGCATTTGAAATCGAAAAGAAAAATTAAATTTGAACCAACCTAGATAGCCAGACAGAGTTCAGATTACACTCCCTAGCCATAAGTACAAGTATCAAAACGTATTAAGTGCAATTGGTGGATATGTATCGATTAACGGAAGAGCTGCCTTAGATAATCCTTCTCAGGAGTTGGCAAACTATCAACCTGGCTACAATATTCTTGACATTAACCTCAATAATGGCACATTTGACCTCTACGCGCGTAAATTTGTGCGATCGAATGGGTTCAGCTTCCAGGCGGATGTTGATTCATTACCAGATGGTAAAACCTCCGGTAACATTCCTAAGACTGAGTACTATGAGTTGGCAAAGAATTCAACAAATAAAGATAGCGATCTTCCAAACGGATACACGGCAGATGTAGATAGAATTGTAACTCTATTGATAGGAAAATCTATTTATACAAATCCATATATTTTTGTTCGAGAGTTAATTCAAAATTCCGTTGATGCCTGCAACAGATTGAGAGAGATTCTTTTTAACGTTAACCCAAAGATTATCGTAAACATTAATTCTCTTGAAAACTTTATCGAATTCACCGATCATGGGGATGGCATGTCAAAATATATATTAAAAAATCATTTTTCTGTTATCGGCAAGAGTATTAGTCAGGAATTTAATGATCACACTGGACATTTCAATCTAATCTCTCAATTTGGAATTGGTTTTATAAGTACTTTCATAGTTGCTCAAAGAGTTTGTGTTACCACAAAAAGACTTGATGATATCCTTATTAATTTTGAAGTTACAAATGTGTTTAAGGGATTTGACTATTCAAGTAAAATCCACACCCATTTGGAAAGTGAGTCCGGCACTTCCATTAGAGTGTATTTAAAACAAGGAAACTATGCACAGAACTTACTATCTCACATATTAACATATTGTAGACATATAGACAATATGGAGGTCAACTTGGATGGGGCGAAAATTGAACTCTCTAACACCTGGAATACAGAAGGGTGCTTTCGTGTCATCGAAGACATTAATGATAGATTTGTAGCGAAAATTGGTATTGGACTGGATATAAGATCAATCTACACCTCAAATAGCGGATTCATAATTAACGCTCACGGAACCAATGCATTCCCTTTTAGATTTCCTGGGATAATTGGTGGTGAAGTTAACTTTAAGCCTAAGGCCATCGACTTTGATGTATCCAGGAACAACATAATCGACAACGAAAAATCTCTTGCATTTCGAAAGCATATCTCTTCGTCGGCCCGTAAACTATTTAGAGACGTAATAGAAAGCGGGAATATTGAACTGACTGAAAGGATAATGCAATATATTAGTTATTACATTGAATACTTTGAGGCTAATAATGCAAAGATGACAGCGTCGTACAACGACTTCTATTCCAAAAGAGAGTTGTTCGATATGTTTATTAAAAATTCCAGGTTTGTTTTTGGCCACCGATCGCAGAACCTGAACGATATATTTCTAGAGCTTAGTCGACTCGGCTTGAACAGAATTTATACAATAACTGGAAGGAAATTTGAAGAACACGAAGAGATAGTCATCGAGTATTTAAGAGATAATGGAAATTTCGTCGTTGACCCACCAAACTTCAATATTCAATTTCAGGACGGAGGTCACAATGTCAATATGCTAAATGTATTTCATGCAATTGGTGGCGAATATGGGTTTTCGATTACCGATGTATTGAGCATAAAGGAACATATTTTACATGATATGAAAAAAGATAAGGCACAATATGACACCAAGCTCGTTCAGCATTTGTCGGATATTGAAACGAAACATAGTATTTCGATAGACATTGCTGATTTTAAAAATAGTCTAAAACCATCGATTCGTTATGACACTCAATTTCTACTAAATGAAAGTCATGAATCATTCAAATCGCTATTGACTCACCTAGATACTTTTTTACCGGAAACAATAGATGTGTATTTGCTAGGCCTTTTAGGGTTGCAACTATCCTAGATTAAACACACCACAGTTTGTCGGTACTTAGATTAGGTCATGATTCCGAAACGACCAAAAGACCTTTCCTCGTCCCAATCAAACAATCCAAAACCCAAATATTCAGCAACTCAACAACCTTTACCGAATTTTCAGTGGCATAATCGTCAGGACAATTCAACCCAATCTCCGGGGGGAAATTGATGTCTGTCAGAACAATCCTTGGTGCATTGCAATTAAAACCAACCAAAAAAAACCGTTACCCTGGCATTTGCTCTTGGTCCCCTGCTGCTGGAATAGGCGATTCCGGCGATGATACTCCCCCCCCCAAAAAAAAACGGATACCTTCTACCCGGATTTGGATAATCGGCGCTCTGTGCGGCCTGCCTAAGTTTGTATCACTAAATTTTTCATTTTATGATACAAGCAAAAGGATATGCGGCGCAGACGGCGGAGAGTCCGTTGGCGCCCTGGCAGTTTGAAAGACGCGACCTCGGCGCGCATGATGTACAGATCGAGATTTTGTACTGCGGGGTTTGTCATACCGACATTCACCTGATCCGTAACGAATGGTTCCCAGGTGTTTTCCCCATGGTGCCCGGCCATGAGATCGTTGGCCGCATCAGCGCCGTGGGTGCGCATGCGCGGAAGTTTGGCATCGGTGACCTGGGCGGGGTCGGTGTGATGGTCGACTCCTGCCGCGAATGTGCGGACTGCAAAAACGGACAGGAGCAATTCTGCTCCGTCGCTCCGGTACAAACCTACAACAACCTGGGCCACGACGGGCTGCCGGTGTACGGTGGCTATTCCAACACCATCGTGGTGCACGAGGATTTTGTGCACCACATCTCCGAGAAGCTCGACCTGGCTGCCGTAGCGCCCCTGCTCTGCGCGGGCATCACGACCTACTCGCCGCTGAAACGCTGGAATGTCGGCAAGGGGCACAAGCTGGCGGTTGTCGGTCTGGGCGGACTGGGGCACATGGGGGTGAAATTCGGAAAGGCGCTGGGCGCGGAGGTGACCGTGCTGAGTACTTCTCCGGGCAAACAGGAAGCCGCCAGGCAGCTTGGCGCATCGCATTTTATCATTTCCAAAGACGAAGCGCAGATGCAGGCTGCCTTCAAAACCTTCGATTTTGTGCTGGACACCGTCTCGGGCAACAGCGATGTGAACCCGTATCTGTCCATCCTGAAAACCAACGGCATTTATGTCAACGTCGGCATGCCTGCCAAACCCTGGGAAGTAAGCTCATTCACACTCGCGACGGGCAACAAGGTCATCGCAGGTTCCGGCGCGGGCGGATTGCCTGAAACACAGCAGATGCTCGACTTCTGCGCCGAACACGGCATCGTCTCCGACATCGAACTGATCGACATCAGGGACATCCACACCGCTTACGACCGCATGCAAAAAGGGGACGTCAGGTACCGTTTTGTCATTGACATGAAAACCCTGTAACTTCAACAAGTGAACAAGCCATACCTCATCAATTCCATATCCGAGCAGCACCGCCTGCTCGGATTGCCCAAGCCGAAGCACCCGCTTGTCAGCGTGTTCAGGCATGAAGATGCCACCTACGCCAATCTGACTGAATTGCAGCATTTTACATTAAACTTCTATTGCATTTCAATCAAGAAGGATTACGACGGAAAGCTGCAATACGGGCACCGGCACTATGATTTCGATGAAGGCATGATGGCCTTTATCTCTCCCCATCAGCTGCTGATGAAACTCAGTCCGGGCTCGAAGCCGCCGGGCGGGATGACGCTCATGTTCCATCCGGATTTTATCGCCCATACGCCCCTGGCCGCCAAAATCCGCAACTTCCATTTCTTCTCCTACGAGCTCCACGAGGCACTGCATTTGTCGGGGCAGGAAGAGGCGACGATCGAGGCCCTATTTGCCAGCATCGAAAGCGAATACCAGACGGGCATCGACGCATTCAGCCGGGAGGTGATGATCGCGCAGATCGAGCTGCTGCTCCAATACAGCAGCCGTTTTTACGCCCGCCAGTTTATCACCCGCAAGGTGGCCAACGACGAGATACTCATCCGGCTCGAAGCGGTGCTGGACCAGTACTGGGCTCAGCAGAAGGGATTGCCCACCGTGCAGCAGGTTGCCAGAGAACTCAACCTGTCGCCCGACTATCTCAGCGACATGCTGCGTACTGTCTCCGGCCAGACGGCCCAGCAGCACATCCAGGCCAGAGTGATCGAAAAAGCCAAAGAGCTCCTGACGACCACCAGCTTACAGGTGAGTGAAATTGCCTACCAGATGGGATTTGAATATCCGCAATCGTTTCATAAGCTGTTTAAGAACAAGACCAATATGTCGCCCATGGAGTACCGGGCGAGTTTCAACTAACAACGCCCCGGCAAAACGAACGCGGGCTTTACTTCATGCCAATGATGATCTCGGCTACCTCCCGTTTGGTATGGAGATTCCAATGCGTTTCGGCCACTTCGCTGGCAGGAATGGTGGGCGTGTCCGCGGGGAAATCACCTTTTGAACCTACACCCTCCCCGACCACAATGGCGCCGATGGACACGATACCGACATAGATATTGTCCCTGGCCAGATCCTCATTCAGCAAACGCGCATAATTGAGCAAGGCCCCGGCCGCCACGCCAAAACTGGCCGTGGCGTAGTTAGGATGCTGCGCGGCCGACGCCGTGGTGAACAGGATACTGCCCGATTGGCGCCCTACCATTTGCGGTAACACAGCTCGTACGGCCGTGATGGCCGAGAGCACCTGAAAATCCAGATGATACTGCTCATTTTCCACATCAATATTTCGCGGGATCCGCAGGGTTTCCCAGGCAGGCGAAGGGCTGAATTCCAGTACATCGATGGCCCCAAATTCATCGATCACCTCATGGAGCGCCCGGGTGATGCTATCCCGGTCGAGTATGTCCGCTTTGAAAATATTTGCCGTAATGCCGCTGGCTTGCAGTTTGCTTTGGAGCCCGGCAAGCTTCTCCGTGTTTCTGGATATCAGGGCTACGTTGTAACCTTGCAGACCAAATTTTTCCGCGATTGCCAGCCCCACACCAGGGCCGGCACCGATCATTGCGATTGTTTGTGCCATCGTTTTAAGAAGATTTTGAGAAGTAATTACTGCGAAACCCGGCTGCTGAACTCAGACTGAAACCGTTGCTGCCAGGCCCAATACGAGACCCCCGCAGCGGTCAGAATCAACAGGGTGACACCCCATTTTTCAGGGCCGCTATCGGTGGCCATCAGGGTGTAGGTTGCGCCGATGAAATAAAAGATAAAGCCGAAATAGGCCGCTTGCTGGAAGCGCCGGAGCGCGGGGACCAGGATGGCAATGGCGCCGACAACTTTTACCACCCCGAAAAAGGGCATGAAATAAGTAGGTAGTCCCAGCGCCCGGGTGGTCTGTACCAGCTCTTCAACCATCAGGATGTTGGCGATGCCCGCCAGACCAACGAAGCCAAGAAACAGCGTGGATACCCAGTAGATGATTTTTACTTGTTTGGTATTCATAATAGATCGATGTTTTAGGAATGACAATGATTTGCCGACCGTTTGTTTTCTGTACAAAAGTACCTACATTTGATTACCAAAAGTTACCAGTTACCCGTAGGTAATCGGTTACCTTTGGGTAATCAAACAAGCAAGCTATGCCGAATTACACAGATTGTTTATCCGCGCTGCTGCCGATCAGAGACGCTTTGGAAGTAGTGAACGGAAAATGGAAACTGCTGATCCTGGTTTCCATCGGGGTCGGGAATCGCCGGTTTCGGGAGATACAGCGCAGCATTCCCGATCTGAGCACGAAGGTGCTGGCCAAGGAGTTGAAAGACCTGGAAGAAAACGGATTGATCAAACGGACGGTGGACGATGGTTACCCTGTCACGATCACCTATACCACCCTGCCTTATGCGGAAACCCTGGGGACCGTGATCGAGGCTTTGAAGAACTGGGGCGTCCAGCACCGCGAGCATATCATGGGCACGGAAGTGTAAAGTCTGCCAGCGCTGTCCGTATACAGGGCGCACCCTGCAATCGGGCCGGGTGCGAACGGTGATGGTTAACTGACAGGCAAACTGATCCATTTCACCCGTCTGTTTGGTTAACTGGCCACAGTGGGCGGTCCTGGAATTTGAATTTTTCGGTAAGTTTAGCCATGGATAAGAATGAGCGCCGGATTTGCGGGTACAGTTCCCTGCTGATTGCACTGATGGTAAACGCACCCAAGCTTTTGGCCCTGCGTGAAAACGGGCTTATGGCCCGGTACTGGCAATTTAATCCGTTCGAGCTGCTGTTCCAGTTTGCATTCACCCTGTTTTTTTGCGGTCTGCTTTTCAGTGTCAACCTGCGCAGGAACAGAGGGCTTTCCTTGTACCGTGAAAGTAAACAGCATGTTCGCTACGTGGTTTCCAACTTCCTTGTCTTTTGTGTGTTATTGATCCTCGGAACGGTATTGCAGCGTTTGCTTTTCCCGGATCGCCAGTTACCCCGACTGATCTTCTCGGGGGCATTCTTTCGTCTGGGGCTTAGCGCGTTGTTGACGGGCATCATCATCAAGATCATTCTGCTCATCCGTGATGCGGGCAGCATCGCCGCCGAAAACCAGCAATTGAAGAATGCCTATCTGGCATCGGAGCTGCAACTGCTCAAAGAGCAGATGAATCCGCATCTCCTGTTCAATTCCCTGAGCAGCCTTTCGGCCGTGGTGGGCGAGAATCCGCAGCAGGCACAGAAATACATCCGGGACATGTCGGCTGTGTTTCGGTATGCATTGGCAGGTTCCCACCAGGACCTGGTCACCCTGTCCGACGAACTGACGATGCTCAGGTCTTTTGCAAAACTGATCTCCATGCGCCTGGAGGATGCTTTTGAGCTCAAAATCGACATGGCCGATACGTATCTGCCCATCAAAATCCCGCATTTGTCGTTACAGCCGCTGCTTGAAAATGCGGTCAAGCATAACGCGGCAACCCCCGAAAGGCCGTTACGGGTAACGATCGTGGTACAGGACGATCAACTTATTTTCAGCAACAGCCTTTGGGAAATGCCCACGCCGGAGGCCAGCCATGGTATGGGGCTGGCCAACCTGAACGAACGGTTCAGAATCCTGCTGCACCGTGAGATCGACATCAGCCGTTCCGATACACACTTTATCGTCAAACTCCCTTTAAAGCAATGACAAATATCCGCATCGTGGTCGTGGAAGACGAAGCGGCAACGGCCCGCAGCCTGATCCAGATTTTAAATGAAGCAGATGACCAGGTCGCTGTCGTTAAAGCGCTCAGCTCCGTATCCGGCGCGGTTGCATGGTTCAATGACAACCCGGATGGGTATGACCTGATTTTTATGGATATCCGTCTGGCCGACGGCCTTTCGTTTGCTATTTTCAAGCAGGTGGCCATTTCCAGGCCGGTTATTTTTGTTACCGCCTTCAACGACTACGCCATTACGGCCTTCAAGAACAACGGCATCGACTACATCCTCAAACCCTTTGATCCCGATGAGATCGGCACGGCGCTGGATAAATACAAAACATGGACCGGCAACGCGGAAAAGCCAGGCGCGCCGGTGCTGTCCGAATTGCTGATGCAGCTGGGCAACCTGGGCAAATCCTACAAAAAGTCGTTCCTGGTGCATTACCGCGACAAGCTGATTCCGGTCGAGTCGGCTAAAATCGCGTGGTTTTATACGGCCAACGAGCTGGTCCATCTGCACACCCTGGACGACAAACAATACGTGGTGGACGCGACCATGGAGCAGCTGGAACAACAGCTGGACCCTGCGCTATTTCTCAGGGTGAGCCGCCAGTTTATTATCAATCGACAGGCTGTCGTTGAGGCGGAGTTTTATTTCAACGGGCGCTTGCTGGTGAAAGTAAAGCCGCAGCCCGCCGAGCAGATTGTGATCAGTAAAGCCAGGACCGCCGAGTTTAAAAAGTGGATGAACAGCTAGGTCAATTCACCCCCCGGTTTCTCCATTTCACCGGATTTGCAAGCCTTTGAGACTTTCGTTTGGGTCAATTTTGTACCAGTCCACCGGGCAGGTGCGCATAATGTGAAACATCCACACAATAAACAAACCCAATATGAAAATGAACAACACACTGAGGGCGATGGCATTAAGCCTTTCATTGACGCTGGCGGGCCCGCTGGTCATGGCGCAAAATGCTTCCGGTCTGCGCGACAGGACGCCGCAGGAAAGGGCGAAGTTGCAGACGGAAATGATGAAAAGTAAGCTGGGACTGGATTCGGTGCAGGTGAAGCAAGTGGAAGCCGTCAACCTGAAATATGCATTGAAAAATGAACCGGTCATGAAAAGCAGCGACGGCAGGTTGTCTAAATTCAGGCAGCTCAAGTCGTTCCAAAACCAGAAGGAAGCAGAGCTCAAAAAGATTTTCACCCCTGCCCAATTCAAACAATACGAGGCTTTGCAGGATGAAATGAAATCACAGCTGAAAGAAAGAAGGAAAAACCAGTAAACGGATCCCGGACATCAGGGTTTAATGCTTCAATCCAAACAAAAAAATGAAAACGATAACATTCGGGGTATGCCTGCTGGTGCTGATCCTTTCAGGCTGTTCAAAAAGTACGGATACCCCATCCACCGAGCCGGTCGATGATGATCTGGCAGGGCCGATTTCCCGCCCGGCTTCCGGGTACGGTGCCGACGGCAGCTATGCGGTATCGGAGATCGACTTTCCCAATACCGAATATCCGGGCACCAAAGTGACCATATTCTATCCGTCGGGTGCCACTTCCCCCAAACCGACCATCTTCTATTCGCACCCCTATGGCGGTGAGAGCAAGGAGTACAACCGGGGCCTGTTTGAGTTCATTACCAAAAAAGGTTATGTGGTCGTGTTTGTGCCCTACCCAACGAATGACATCAGCATCGACCACCGTTACCTGACTTTATGGACAGGGTTTACAAAGGCGGCGGCTGATTACCCCGGTATCATCGACACCCGAAAAGTGGGCTTTATGGGACACTCATTCGGCGGCGGCGCGTCCATTGGCCTGGCATACAGGGCTTTCACCGAAAAGGACTGGGGAGCCGACGGACGCTTCCTGTTCACGATGGCCCCCTGGTACAGTTACCTGGAAAATTCGGTGAAACTGACCACCCCAATTCGGTTTAAACTGACCACCTGTTCCGGGCGAAATTGACCACCCCATTTCGGATCAAACTGACCACCTGATTCCGGAGTAAACTGACCACCTGAGAGATTAGAAAATGCTGTAGAATCAACCATATTTTTGGCACGAACCAATCGTGTAAAAGGTATGGCCAATTCGACAATCAGCATGAGCAAAATAAGACAGATTTTACGGATGTACAGCCAGGGCCGCAGCAAGCTCTGGATAGCGGAACAGACAGGTGTTTCCCGCAATACCGCTAAGAAGTACATGACCACTTTTGATGCGAGCGGACTTACCTTTGAACAGATCAACAGCCTGAATGATAAAGAGCTGGATGACTTTTTCGGAACGGTTAAACAGCAGCCACCGCAAGACAGATTGTTGAATCTGCAACGTTGTTTTCCGCAAATAGACAAAGAATTAAAACGGACAGGTGTTACCCGTCATATGCTTTGGGAAGCCTATAAAAAGGAATTTCCGGAAGGATTTGCTTATACCCAGTTTTGCTTTCATCTGACCAAATGGAAGGCCCGCGTTAACCCTGTGATGCATCAGGACCATAAGGCCGGCGATAAGCTGTACATCGATTTTGCAGGTGTTAAATTAAGTATTGTAGATAAAGAGACTGGTGAATTAACTGAGGTTGAAGTGTTTGTGGCTATCCTGGGAGCGAGTCAACTCACTTACGTGGAAGCAGTCAGTAGCCAGCAAAAAGAAGATCTGATCGCAGCTTGCGAGAATGCACTTCATTATATCGGTGGTGTGCCGGCAGCAATTGTTCCGGATAACCTTAAAGCTGCTGTTATAAAAAGCAATAAATACGAACCTACGCTGAACGAGGCCTTTGCCGATTTTGCTGATCATTATGGGACTACGATATTACCTGCACGCGCTTACCGGCCAAGAGATAAGGCGTTGGTGGAAGGTGCTGTCAAAATCGTTTACAGCCGTATTTATGCGCCTTTAAGAAAGCAGGTTTACAACTCACTGACAGAGTTAAACGCAGCTATATTGATTGCTCTCGAGGCTCATAATAACCAACTGCTTCGGGGCCGTAATTACAGTCGCAGACTCCAGTTTGAAGAAATTGAGCGCAGTGCTCTGGCCCCGCTTCCGATCCTGCATTATGAGTTCAAAAAACAGCTACATGCCACTGTAATGAAGAACGGACATGTCTGCCTGAGCGTTGACAAGCACTATTATAGTGTCCCATACCGGTTTATCGGCAAGAAAGTCAAGTTGTTGTATTCCAATTCTGTGGTTGAAGCATATTATCATTACGAACGTATCGCCCTTCATAAAAGGCTTAAAAGTCCCTATAATTATTCTACCGATAAAGAACATCTGGCCAGTACACACCGCTTCGTAACAGACTGGACACCAGATCGATTCTTGGAGTGGGCTTCCTCGATCCATGAAGATGTCAGGTTGTATATTCTTAAAATCCTGGATCGCAAACAGCATCCCGAACAGGCCTACCGCTCCTGTATTGGTATCCTCTCTTTTGCGAAGAAAGCTGGTGAACAACGCCTGATCAGCGCGTGCCAAAGGGCTTTAAGCTATGGTATCTACAACTATAAAACAATCCAGACTATACTGGAAAAAAATATGGATCAATATGAAGACAGCCTGTTTGCAGACGAATTACCCATGCCCAAACACGATAATATCAGAGGCGAAGACTATTATCAATAATCCTTTAAACAATTAATAAAAATGAACACAAACACTTTGGAAAAGTTACGCAAGCTAAAATTTTACGGCATGTTCCATGCCTTTAAAAGTAGCCTGGAAAGTGGAAAGACTAATGATTACACGGCGGATGAGCTTTTAGCTCATCTAGTTGACGCTGAATGGGATGACAGAAATAACCGTCGGGTCGAACGCCAGATCTTGTACGCACGGTTCCGCTATAAGGCCATGGTCGAAAATATCCACTATCATGCTGATAGAAGTATTGACCGTAATCAGATCATGCGCCTAGCAGAATGCTCCTTTATTGGCCGAAATGAAAACCTACTGATCACAGGCAGTACCGGAATCGGTAAAAGCTATGTAGCATCTGCGATTGGTCATCAGGCATGTATACTTGGCTACCGCGTAATGTATGCCAGTACTCCCAAATTGTTTGCCAAACTCAAAATGGCCAAGGCGGATGGATCCTATATCAAAGAAATTACAAAAATAGAACGGCAACAACTTCTTATCCTGGACGACTTTGGTATCCAGCCGTTCGATGCCCAGAGCCGGGCAGCACTGATGGAAATCATAGAAGACAGGCACGGAAAAACATCCCTGATAATTACTTCTCAGTTGCCTGTTAGCAAATGGCATGAAGTAATAGGAGAAAAAACCATTGCTGATGCCATTTTAGATCGTATAGTACATGATGCACACCGGGTTGAATTAAAGGGGGAATCAATGAGAAGAAAACGAAAAACGGAGCTCGAAACCAGCTACGAATAATTATAACTTTTATTTACTAATTTTGAATCGCTTCTACTAGCATTTTCTACTACCGGCCGCCAGTTAATTAGGTGGTCAATTTGCCACGGAATCAGGTGGTCAACTTCTCCGAAATACCCACGATGCAATTAGATTCTTACGATAGGCAGTATGTAGCAGTAATAAATCAGCAAAAAGAAAGAGAGGTTTGGGTCAATTGCGAATGCAGGGGGAAGTATGACACAGATAGCTATAAATACAGATTGGTAGACGCGGATGACGGAGGAGATTGTTATTTTCGTGTCAAAGTAAATTTAGACAAGCATAAATATCATAGTTTGTCAGTGAATGGCGAGGCCTAAGAAGGATAGTTTAATTAGTGCTCTCTAATGATTTAACCTGATATTTCCTGGCGGGGCGGTATGGAACTATGATGCAAAACCGTTCTTTTCACCTTCTCTCTCGCGATCCCCTCTCACAAACAGGAGGGGTCGTGAGAGAGAAGGTGCAGCGCTAACCTTCCGTACCAGATTTTCTTGAAAGCCGCCCTTTCAAAGCCTGCATGTCTTCGCTAACCTTCGTATCCAGGATCTTCGCATAGATCTGTGTCGTACGAATATTAGTATGTCCAAGCATTTTAGAGACGCTTTCAATCGGCACGCCGTTTTGCAGGGTAATGGTCGTAGCAAACGTATGCCTCGCAACGTGTGAAGTGAGAAGCTTATCGATCCCGCAGATCACGGCAATTTCTTTCAGATAGTCATTCATCTTCTGATTACTCGGCACAGGTAAGACAAGCCCGCGCGATTCGCAAAGCTGATGATCTTTATATCGATCGAGAATTTGAAGTGCTTCTGGCAACAGCGGAATGTGCGATTTAACATTTGTTTTTGACCGCTGGCTGAAAATCCACTGTTCGCCGTCGATTCCTCGAGTTATCTGGCTTCGTTGGAGCCTCTGGATGTTAGAGTAGGCTAGGCCGGTGAAACAACAAAAGAGAAAAGTATCCCGCACCTGGGCGAGCCGATCGCTGACAAATTCTTTGCTCGCCATCAAGTCCAGTTCGGCTTTGGTCAGGATCGCCTTGTCGACCTTCTTAAACTTACCCTTGAAATTCAGATATGGATCAAGGTTCATCCATCCATTACCCAGGCAGATATTGACAATCTTCCGGAACATCTTCATATGCTTCACAACCGCGTTGTTGCCCATCTTGCGAACTGAACGGAGATAGAATTCATAGTCTGCGATGAAAGCGAAATCGATGCGGCTAATGTCAAAATCGCCGGTATTGAAGTGACCTTTCAAGAATGCCAATGTATGGCGTTCGAGCACCTTATAGCGGTTGAATGTGCCGATAGCATATTCTTGTCCCACCAAAGCCTTCATCCGCTCATTGTGATCGGCAATCACCTCCATCAATAGCCGCTGCGCAGGACCGACGCCCAGAAACTTGTTTTTGATTGTCTCTGCCGTTATCAAAGCATCGTCACGCACCAACGCAGCGTGTGCGTCCAGTAATTGCTGTTCCAAGTTGCCGAGGTAAGAATTAACCGACTTCACGGCCTCCTTCGCACCAAAAACTCGCCCTGCAACTGCATTCCACCGACTAGGCTCGCATTCACGCCCGGTCGTGAATTCCGCTCTTTTACTTTCAACCGTAATCCGCAAGTAAATCGGCACCGGACCTTTTTGATAATTCTTCGGCTTCTTCAAATAGAAAAGCAGACTGATCTTTGTTTTCATACCTTTTCAGGTTAAAAAGTTGAACAAAAGTAGTCTTGCAAGCCTAATCAGCACAAGATGTTTACGTGGTAAACAGGGTGTTACACAATGAGTTGTAGCGATTTTGGTGAGTAAAATTTGCAGATCATTGAACTCACCGAATTACTCACCAAAAATTTGTGGAAAATTGAATCTTTTGGCATATCCGGAAAAGAAAAAAGCCTGCTAATCGTTTGATTTGCAGGCTTTTGATGCTTTTTGCTACTTCTTCAAGTGATCCCGCTGGGATTCGAACCCAGGACCCATACATTAAAAGTGTATTGCTCTACCAGCTGAGCTACGGAATCGCTTACCGACTTGATTTGAAACTGTTCGATTCCAGTTTTGTACTTTATTGTTTTTGGCCTGAGTCCCTAAAAGCAGGCTGAATTTTAAATCTGTTTTCAGTCTTGTGATCCCGCTGGGATTCGAACCCAGGACCCATACATTAAAAGTGTATTGCTCTACCAGCTGAGCTACGGAATCGTACAATTTGTTGGATTAGCCGGGGCGTTTTCCGTAATTGCGATGCAAAAGTAGAATTCTTAAAAGTATAATGCAAGTGTTGATAAAGAAATACCTGTTTTTTTGTAGTTTAGTAGGTTTGCTTTTAGGCTCGAATCGGGGGTTTTCTGCTAACAAACAAGAGCTGAAATCTGCTGATTCTCTGTTTGCTATGGCCAGGTATACGGAGGCGGAGATCCTGTATAAAAAAAATTTTACTGAAGACGAAAAAAATAATCAGGCGCTGCTTTTAAAGCTGGCTTTTCTGTCGGAGAAGAGCAACAACTATACCGATTGCCTGTTTTACCTGAGCGAACTAGCGCTGGTAAACCCCTCCAGGAGGCTTTTTGAAAAAATGGATAAGATAGCCGCCGAACAGAACCTAAAGGGTTATGAGTTTGACGATTACAACTATTTTATAATTTTTTACAGGCGATATGGTGATTATATCCCCATATTGCTTCTAATTTTGGGGGCTTATATTGTTTTGATCATGGTATCAAAAACCCTCAAACGTGAGGGGATATTGACAATTCATAAGATTTCAATTGTTGTGTATCTGGGGGTGCTTTTAGGAATACTCAATATTCCGTCGTTATACAGGACTTGCGTGATTGTTAATCCGAACACGTTTCTGAGGGAAGAGCCTTCATCGGCGGCTGGCATTGTGGAAAGGGTAGGCAAGGGGCACAGAATCACCGTTATAGGCGCTGTTGATAACTGGAACCGGGTGATCTGGAATAACAGGATTGTTTATATCCGTAAAAATGATCTCAGAAATATCTGAGGGTTTTTAAACTGGTACCATTTTTGTAACCAGGTAAGTTTGTATATTTAGCTTTCTGTTTTATTAAATTAATTGATGTATGAAAAAGCCAATGAATCGTTTTTTACTATTTTTAACAGCATTACTTGTGACAGGCATGATGTCTTCCTGCAAGGAGGAGGGACCGCACAAGGATAACATAATCAAATTATCCGCCACTATTAATAGTCAACAAACTGTTCCGAGGGTTACTGCAACAGGGCAGGGAGTAGGTGTATTCGAATACAATAAGACAACCATGGAGTTGAAATACAATATTACCTTCCAGAATATCCAGCCCAAATTTGTTACCCTTAACCGTGCTGAACCAGCATGGGAAGCAGGGCCGGTTCTTTCCACACTTGCCACGAATCCTACCGGTACGCAGGTGCAAGGCACTTTTAAATTAAATGCAGAACAACAAACTGCCCTGGTGATTAAACAGCTTTATATCAATATCACTACAGAGGAAAATATATATGGTGCCATCAGAGGGCAGATCGTTCCTGACGGACAAACCTTCTGATACTCCTGACAATTTTAAGGATATTTTCATAAAGAGTACTGCCCGGAAAGTTAGCTTCCCGGGCAGTACTCTTTATCAATAGCCATTATTTCTTTTTCTTCTTCTTTTTACTGGCTTCGTAGTTTTCAACTTCTTTTAAAAGGGCATTCAGATCGTTGGAGGTATCACTCGTGAAATCCAGCGTTTCGGCATATTCGCCCTGGCTTAGCCTGACGACGTCTATCGGTTTACCCAGAAATTCCTCTATGGCCAGCAGCAAAGGTTTTTCCTCCGGACTGCAAAAGCTCACAGCCTGTCCTTTTTGCGTTCCCCGGCCGGTACGCCCCACCCGGTGTACATAGTTTTCGGTTTGTTCGGGGAGGTCATAATTCACCACAAAATCCACCTGTTCAATATCAATCCCTCTTGCCGAAACATCCGTGGCAATCAGTATCCTGACATCTCCGTTACGGAATTTATCCATAGCTTCAAACCTGACCTGCTGCTCTTTGTCCCCATGGATTGCCAGTGCCTGGATCCCCATTCTCTCCAATGCCGCCAGTACCCTCTCTGCCCTTACCTTAGTGCGTACAAAAACCAGTATCTTGCTGTCTTTGTGTTCATTCACAATCCTTTCCAGAAAAAACCTTTTATCATCCATATTTACAAAAGCGACGGCATGAGAAATATTACGGGCCACTTTGTCATTAGGTGAAATCTGGATGCGGATGGCTTTATGGACCAGCGAATATGCCAGCTTTTTTATTTTTTCATCAATGGTCGCTGAAAAAAATAAGGTCTGGTGATTTTTCGGTATGTACTTAATCACATCCTCAATATCCTTGATAAATCCAAGGTCCAGCATGTGATCCGCTTCGTCCAGTACCAGCGTGTGCACGCTGGTAAGTTTTATATGCCCTTGATTTACAAGGTCGAACATGCGGCCAGGTGTTGCCACGAGTATATCAATCCCTTTTTCGAGTTTTGCAATCTGCGGATCCTGCGCCACGCCACCCACGATGCCGTAAGTCTGGACCCTGGTATGTTTTCCTATTTTCTGAAAAACCTCGGTAATCTGGAAAGCCAGTTCGCGGGTAGGTACCATTACCAGGCATTTGATACCATCCGTACGCTTGGAAACCTTTTGTTTGTGAATAATATCGATGACAGGTATGGCAAATGCGGCTGTTTTACCGGTTCCGGTCTGGGCAATTGCCAATACGTCCTCACCTTTTAATATGGGTGGTATGGCCTTGAACTGTATGTCGGTAGGCTTTTTATAACCGGCTGTCTGCAGGTTCTGTTTGATCTCGTCGGCAATCCGGTAATCGTCAAATTTCATAATGTAAAGCGCGTCAGCAGGAAGATATCCCTGGTCCGTTATGGTTGTATCCTGCAAAGATAGCGGGCTGATCGGGTTATGTAAGATTATGGGCGATGTTATACAAAAAGAGATGGGCTGACCACCCATCTCTTTTAAATTCTGCAAAAAATAAGCATCAAAGAATATAAAATTTTGAATCCTCCATAACGATCGGCACATGTTTTTCCTTCATCATTTGTTTCAGGTCACGTTCAATGTTTCTGGATATGGAGATCATCGGTGTGTCCGTAGGTTTGTTTTCAAAGGGGTCCTGTAAATGAATCGCCATTTTTTCGATCAGGAAAAAGCAGGACGTAATCACAATCAGTACCGGTACCATCAGGAAGCCAAAGAGTTGCACCAGGCCGAATGGCAACAGCAAAATAAAGAAGTGCAGCGCCAGGTGAATATACAGGCTGTATGTAGAAGGGAAAACCGTGTTCTTTATCCGTTCACATTTTCCCATTGCATCGCATAACCGGGTGAGGGTACCATCAATTTCTACCTGCTGGTAAGGATTTACCCAGCCCTGTTTGAGCGCATTGTTAAGGTCTCTGCTATGCAACTGGAGCAGGGCAAGGTGTTTGGTATCAAAATCTCTGACGAAATTAAACTCTTCGTCGGAAACAAACTTTTGTATCAGCGGCCCGGGGTCCTCCTGTCTCAGGCCCTTGCCCAATGCGTAACACCAGGCTATTTGTCGGCGTATGAAACGATGTTTGAATGCATCGATACGGCCAGGTTCGTACGGATCGTCGATCAGAGATAGGATCTGACGGGCCAGGGTGCGTGAATCATTTACAATGGAGCCCCAGATGATCCTGGCCTCCCACCATCGGTCATAGGCCTGGTTGGAACGGAAAGCCAGCAGCAGGGATATGATGGTTCCGAGCACAGTGGGCACCGTCATGGGAATTGAAATGTTGGTAATATGAAAATTCTGATAAATGATTTCAATGGCGAAACCGTAAATCGTTACGAAGAGAATTTCATATTTTATTTTCCCGAAGACGTACCGGATCGGTATATTTTTTTTTAAAAGCATAAGTTGGTCTTGTCAAAGATGCCTAATGGGTCGTAACGGACCAGTCATTTTAAATTCTCTATTTCCAGATACTCCGGTTCCATTATTTCATCCACGTTGATCAGGGGCAGGCCTGCCTTTTTGATCACGGGTAAGGCGTCGATGCTGCTTTTTGAAATCAGCGGGATACCATAAGTTTCGGAGTAGGCTATTGCGTCTGCATCGTGGTAATCCAGGAAGTTTTTAAAGGCTGCCAGTTTGCTGCCATAAAAAAACTCAATCCGGATGGTAGATACCTGCGAAGTATACAGGTCTTTGATGGTTTTACATTCCTGCCAGAATTCTTCTGGGACAAAATCATACTCCTTTTTACGGTAACTTGAGAAGAGCAGATCCTGGATGTCGTCGGCTACGTGAAAAAGATGTGTGAACACAAAGCGTACCGGTTCATGAGATTCTTTGATTACAGCTTCGGCAATTCTGATGGAAGTTAAGGTGAAGTCGCTCGGGATTATAACAGTTTTCATATACTTATCTCTTTGGTTAACAGTGCATTTGATTTGTTAAATGATAATACAATGTTACATCCGGGATATTAGTACTGGCTAAAAGGGGCGTTATAATACGGTGAGAATATTATTAAAACGGGATTAGAATATTAGAATGAAATAAGGATGCCCTCAGTTTCCAAAAGGGAAGCGGGTGATAAAGCGGGTACCTATCCCCACTTCACTGTTCACGATAACCGTTCCCTGGTGCATTTTAATAATGTTATTGGCCAGCGGAAGTCCTATGCCATAGCCTTTGTATTTTTTGGTATTGCTGGCACGGAAAAACGGTACAAAAATCTGGGATATTTCTCGGTCCGGTATGCCGATTCCCTTGTCTGTAATTTCGACGGTCACATGATGTTTATCCGTACTGATCAGTATCTCCACCTTCTGGTTGTCTGAATACTTACAGCTGTTCAGTACGATATTGGTGAATGCAGCTTTTAGGAGCATGGCATTGCCATTTATAATGAGTAGCTGCTCATCGTCAGGTAGTTTATCAAAGTTAATTACTACCTGATTATCAGGGAAAATCTTGTCGACCGCTTCTTTTACCGATATAATCAGTTCATCCATCCGCAGCTTATCCCATTGTTCTTTCTTGCCTTCAAAACCCGTTTGCGCAAGATTGAGCATACTGTTTGCCAGGTGTTCGAGTTTTTCGGATTCCTGATAAATCGCCCGGAATGAATCCCGGGCGGTGTCGGGCAGCCCGGGAAGCGAAAGTCCGAGCTGCGCTTCTCCGCTGATTACAGTCAGCGGGGTCTTAAATTCGTGAGAGGCGTTACTGACAAAGTTATTCTGCATCTCGAAAGTTATTTCAAGCCTGTCGAGCATGTCATTGAATGTTTTGGAGAGATCCGCGATTTCATCTTTACTTCCGTCGATAGCCAGCCTTTGGTGTAGATTGTGGGCGCTGATCCCTTTTACGTTCCTGATAATTCTCCGTATAGGAAAGAATATCTGTGCAGAAAAAAGCTTGCCGAAAGTGAAGACAAAAACGAGGGAGATCAGAAAACCGGTAACCAACACGCTTTTAAGGTTTTCCATTTCTTCGAGGCCGTAAAAGTCAACGGCTGAAGATATGATAATAATGTTTTCGCCTGCCTGGCGGATATTCAGGCCCACATAGGAAGTATCGTTCTGGGAAAATCTTGCGGGTTCTTTGCGGACAATATTGTCATAAAAAGAAGGAGGTACCGGTAACTGCCGGCGGATGGCTTTGGCTTTTTCCAGTTCGCCGTTTTTGATAAATCTGTGTTGCTCAAAAGGAAGGTCCCTGAGGTGTTTCTCTTTGATATCGTAATAAATGGAAGTTTTGGATTTATTTTCATCCAGGGCCGCATGTCCCACAATGTCGGCACGTACTTCGAGCCTGTGGAAGAAACTTGCAGAGATACTGTCGGAAGCGAAAATATAAATAAATACACTGAGTGCCAGAATAATGCTGGCAGTTAAAATGGTGAAAATCAGGGCAATTTTATTTTGTATTTTCATATGCCTGGCGTATCACATAACCCATCCCGAAAACGGTATGGATAAGTTTGATCCGATGATTTTTGTCGATTTTCTTGCGTAAATAATTGATATAAACGTCCACAACGTTTGTGCCAAGGTTAAAATTGATATCCCAGACATTCTCAAGAATCTCCATTCTGTTAAGTACTTTGTTCTGATTGGATAGCAGGAATTCCAGTAAGCGGAACTCGGTTGCGGTGAGTTCAATCACCTGGGAGTCGCGCTTTACAATTTTGGTGATCTTATCCAGTACCAGATCGCCAATGATCAGGAAATCGGCGTTTTTTTCTTTTTCGGGCTCCTTTCCCCGGCGTGTCAGGGTCCTTAGCCTCGCCTCAAGTTCGGCCAGCTTAAAAGGTTTGGTCATATAATCGTCGGCACCGGCATCCAGTCCGGAAACGATGTTTTCAGTAGTTCCCAGGGCAGTAAGCATCAGAATAGGCGTTGAAAAACCCGACCGGCGTAGCTTTCTGCAGACCTCCATGCCGTTTATGACAGGTAGCATAAGATCCAGTATGATCACATCAAAGGTATATTGCATGGCCATTTGCAACCCTGACTCGCCGTCCAGCGCAACCGTTATTTCGTTGCCTGAAACGGAGAGGCCTCTCTGAATGAGGGATATCACATTGGGTTCATCTTCAACAAGCAAAAGCTTCATGCAGTAATGTTAAGGGTTTTAAATGAAATTGTCTGTTTCAAAAAAGCGTAGCCTGTTTCGGAGATAGATGATTTCCTTCTGCATATTTTCAATACGGCCCAGCAGATTCTGCACCGCCTCAATACCCTCCGGGTTGATCTGCAGATCGCTGTGGAGCCGGATCATCCTTTCTATCTTTGCCAGATGATCCATTTGAATAAAAATAGTATTTTGCTGAATTACAGTTTCAATCAGACCTATTTCTGAAAAAGATTCAATCAGTGAATATTCCACCTGGTAATATTCACAGAATTCGTCTGCCGAAATCAGTTGGTTATTTTCCATCGCTTTTCTGCCTTTTAAGATTTAGAAAGTTCTGTAAATAATTCTTTCTGGCGATCGGTAAGGTTGGTTGGTAATTTTACCTCAAAAGTGACATACAGATCACCAAAGGTACCTTCCTGTTTGTAAACCGGAAAACCTTTACCTTTTAACCGCATCACCGCGCCATTCTGGGTTTCCGGCCTGACGGGTACCTTCACTTTTCCATCCAGGGTCTCAATGATTTTTTCGCCACCCAGAACAGCCGTATAAAGGTCGAGTTCTTCCTTCACGTGCAGGTCATTTCCGGCCCTGCGGAAACGAGGGTCACTACTTATGTTAAAGGTAATGTAAAGATCTCCCTGCGGTCCGCCATTGGTACCAGGCCCGCCATGTCCGCTTATTTTGATCGTCTGTCCGTTTTCAATCCCAGCCGGGATCGTTATTCTGATGTTTTTACCATTAACGGTTAAGGTTTGCTTATGGGTTGTATAGGCCTCTTTAAGGTCCAGACTGACCTGCGCCTGATAATCCTGTCCCCGGTACCTGCCTTGGCGCCCAGAACCGAAGCCACCCCCAAACATGGATTCAAAAAAATCGGAAAAGCCTTCCTGTCCCATTCCCCCAGACCAGTTTCCTTGTCCCTGGGAGCGTGCCTGCCTGGCTTTTTCGTATTCCTCTCCATGCTCCCAGTTTTCGCCATACTGGTCATATTTTTTTCGTTTTTCCGGATCACTCAGTACCTGATTGGCTTCGTTGAGCTCCTGGAATTTTTTGTGTGCCTCCTCGTCATTCGGGTTGAGGTCAGGATGATATTTGCGTGCAAGTTTGCGGTAAGCATTTTTAATATCTTTTTCTGAGGCGGTTTTTTCAACACCCAGTATCTTGTAATAATCTACAAAGGGCATATTATTCAGTGATTGGTTATTGTTGCGTAAATGAGTAATTAAAGTATAAATATTGTACCGCTTTCGCAATGAGCGCTATCGGTTATTGACCATTTTGACGTATAAATCTTCTACTTTAGTTCGCGCCCATGGCGTTTTTCGCAGAAATTTTAGGCTGCTTTTGATAGAAGGATCCTGGTTAAAACAGTTTATGTTAACGTAATAGCCCATTTGTTCCCAGCCATAGTATTCCACAAGCTCGTTCAGGATTGCTTCCAGTGTTTTGCCGTGAAGCGGGTTATTGGGTTGGTTTTGCACTGTGGTCATTTCTTTTTGATAAATGTAAAAGTTAAAAGCATTAGATTAAATAATTATTACACTTAATGAATAGTTCAATTACAAAATAAGTTATGGATCAGATCAAATGGGGAATTATCGGCTGCGGTAATGTGACGGAAGTCAAAAGCGGGCCTGCGTTTAATTTAGTTGAAAATTCCAGTTTGGTTGCCGTCATGCGGCGCGACGGGGCGCTGGCGGCCGATTATGCGCAGCGTCATAATGTACCTCGCTGGTACGACAACGTGGACGATCTCATCAATGACCCAGAGGTTAACGCGATTTATATTGCAACACCACCTGATGTGCACGAGGATTATACCGAAAGGGCGTTTCGTGCCGGCAAACCGGTATATGTTGAAAAACCGATGGCCCGTAACGCTGCCGAATGCCGCAGAATGGTGGAAGCAGGAAAGGCGGCCAATCTGCCGTTGTATGTAGCCTATTACCGGAGGGCTCTGCCGTATTTTCTGAAAATCAAAGAGATCGTTGATTCGGGAGTACTGGGAGATATTCGGTTTGTGGATATCACACTTCAGTGGCAGCCGTACGACGAGGAGGTTGGCGAAAACCCTGTGCCGCGCTGGAGAGTGTATCCCGAGATATCCGGCGGCGGCCATTTTCATGATCTTGCTTCGCATCAGTTTGATATTCTGGAGTATATCCTTGGCCCTGTTAAGCAGGCGAGGGGGTATGCGCGGAACCAGGCGGGCTTGTATCCGGCAGATGATATCGTGGTGGCTAACTTTGAGTTCGAGTCGGGTGTACTGGGTAAAGGAAGCTGGTGTTACACCATCAACAAAGAGCAAAGGGAAGATGAAGGAAGAATTATTGGCTCCAAAGGAAGATTGATATTCTCGTATTTCGAAAAATATGATATTATTCTGGAGACTGAGAATGGAGTGGAGAAATTCCACATACCGTACCCTCCGCATGTACAGCAACCGCTGATTGACCTGATCGTGAAGGATCTACGAGGAGAAGGAGTGTGCCCTAGTACGGGAGAAACGGGCTTACGGGCCAATCTGATTATGGACTGGATTACGGCCTGATGCCAATGAAAAGTTTGTCTCGCGGCATTTCTTATTTTTTTTGATACTTTCGGGCGCAAAAAAGTGAGTGGTTCTGAATACCAAAGTTGTTACAGTTGCAGTTAAATAATCGTCTAACTTTTAAATCTTACTATAGTCATGGCAAAGGGTAAAAATCTTGACAAAGGAAGCGCTAAAAAGGAACCTGAGAAAAATCTTAAAGAAAAAAGAGCCGAGAAAAAGGCAAAGAAAGATAGCAGAAAGGATTATTAAAAAACTGGCCCCGCTTTTCCGGGGCCAGTTTTTTAATATCGCTCCCCGTTGGTTTTATACCTGGCCAAGCGTTTTTTTGCACGGCTGATCTTGGCATAGATCCGGTTTTTCTCTTCCGGAGAAAAGTATCCGTCTGCTTTGTATTTACGCATGGCCTCTTTAATAACTTCTTGTTCCCGCTTCAGTTTATAGTACTCGTTGTCGGAGAGCTTGTGGCTGCGGTGCGCTGCCTCGATCTGGCTGTTCAGTTTCTTAAGATCAGCACTGAAGTTATCCTGTGCGTTAACCGCTGTAGTGCATAACAGGCCAAGGAGCAGTATTTGAATTGTTTTCATAATGTTGGCTAACAGATAAATTTTATGAAGACATTTTTTATAAAATCAGTCCTCAGTTAGATATAGGGGCGAAATAAGTATATACCTCAGGTAATATCAAATGGTTATTACTGAACGTAAAAATTTGTTCCAGGTGCCAGATGCGATTGTCGTGGGCGGCATTTGCAGTTTTGTTCTTGCGAAGAAGGTACGTTCATCCTAACTTCGTTTGTTGATGGAGCTACGGAAAGATAACGGATGGAATGACTTCGCCGGGGAAGTCAAAAGCTGGTTGCATGAAACCACCGGATATTTTATCGCGTTAGAAGGTGGTGCGCAAGACGTGTTTCCCATACTCACCATTGCGCGCGAAGAGGGCAGGGTAATTATGGAAATCAAACTGATCATGCTCGAGAATTGGCAGAAATTTCCAGGTGCGCTATTGGAATGGCAATATTATCTGGAACGGCAGACAGAGCTCAGGCAGGCCGGTGTACACAGCGTTATGCTTTGGGAGGATATCTGGACGAGCCGGAAGCTTATTGTCAAATCCAGGCTGCTGGTGTTACTCGGTCTTTCGGATAAGATACCCGGAAGGCTTACCGTACCCAGGAGGATTAGTAAAGCTGCGGCCGCAGCTTTTTTGGAAGTCAACCATCTGCAGGGGGCAACGCTATCGAAATATCAATTCGGTATTTTTCTTCCACAGCGGTATTTCAGGGTATTACCTGTTGATTTTAAGGTAGATACCACAGAAGAAGAATGTCTTGTTGCCGTGGCTACGTTTAGCCATGCACGTATTTTTTATAAGAACGGCGAGCCGCATCGTTCCGTTGAACTGATCCGGTTTGCAAGTTTATTGAATCTGACAGTCGCAGGAGGTTTGGGGAAGCTCATCAGTGCTTTTGTAAAGGACGTTGCACCCGATGATATCATGACTTATGCCGATCTGGACTGGTCGGATGGGCATAACTATACCAAAATGGGTTTTCAGTTTGTGTCCGATAAAGATCCTATGAGAATCAAACTGGATTTGCCATCCTTGAAAAGAACTGGAGCTCGACCAGGCGCTGAAACTGGTCAGCCGTTTATTTGGATCATGAACGCTGGCAGCCGTAAATTTGTCAAAACAATCCGTTAAAGTTTTTAGCTTTCGCATAACCGCCCATCTTGAAAAACAATAAGGACATACCCGGCCAACCGCTTTTGGTCATCTTAGGGCCTACTGCCTCGGGCAAGACGCATCTCGCCGTACAACTGGCCGCCAGGCTGAAGGGCGAAATCATCAGCGCGGATTCGAGGCAGGTATACCGGGGAATGGATATCGGGACGGGTAAGGATCTTGACGAATATGATTTGGGAAACCAGAAAATCTCTTTTCATCTCATTAATATACGGGATGCCGGAGAAAAGTATAACCTGAATGAATTTGTGAATGATTTCAGCATAGTTTATGAAAAGGTTACCGGAAATAATAAAGTACCCATTGTTTGCGGAGGAACCGGATTGTATATCCACGCGCTGCTGCAGGGGTATGGTTTTGTTAAAATTCCGGTTGACGAGCATTTACGGATGCAGCTGGATGTGCTGGACACCGGGGAACTTTTGATAAAATGGGAAGAGTCAGGGAAGGATTTGGGTTTTCCCGCTGACATTTCCACACGAAAAAGACTAATAAGGAACATCGAAATCGCCCAATACCTGCAACGCTATCCCGAAGAGTGGATAGAACTTAACCGGCAACGGCAGTTTAAGGCTGTTGTGTTTGGGTTAATCCCGGATGTTGCTACCCGGCGGGTGCGTATATCAATGAGGCTGGAAACGCGGTTGCAGAATGGTTTGACAGAAGAAATAGAGCGGCTATTGTCAGCAGGGATCAAGCCCGAGCAACTGATTTATTACGGCCTTGAATATAAATACGTTACCCAATACATGTTGGGGATACTGGCTTTTGATGTCATGAAAGAAAAGCTGGAAACTGAAATCCACAGGTTTGCCAAACGTCAGATGACATTTTTTCGGAAAATGGAACGGGATGGCATAAAAATCCATTGGCTGGACGATACCATGACTGAAAACGAAAAGATAATATTCGTAAGTAAAACATATAAAGCAGCCGGGCAATAACTTTGCAGATAAAATAGTAAGGGCAATAATCTTACCTCCTCATGAACAAAAAGTTGAGCAGCCTGGTGCTTCTGGCTGTGCTGAGCGTTACAGACGCCTATTTGCTTGCACATCCTAACCTGATCGGAAAAATTGGGATATGGGTATACAAACACGATTATATCAAAACCTTCCCCAAGGCTTTATTGACAGTACTGCTTGTGGTAGGTACCTCTCTGGCGATTTGCGAGTTGCTCAGGAAGTTTGTAAAACCCCGTACCGCTTCGTGGATTTATCTGGGTATGGCCGTTATGGGTTTGCTCTGGTTTGTCTATGTATATCTTACTTTTTCGTCTTTTGCTTACAGGATCACCGGCAAAGCTTTTGTGTATGGTGCTCATCTTCTGCCGGTGGTCCTTACCGGATTATTTTCGCGTTATTTAATAAAGTCATGGCTGGGTTCAGGGAGAAACCAACCCGAAGGCGTCTGACAAGAATGACTCAAGCCGAATGTCATTTAAATCCTGACAGGTATTTAATTCTATTTGAATAGGGTTAACATCCGTACGGTGAAATAATATTATTAATACTTTAAATTGTGAAATTATATTGCCAAAGTCTTGATTTTTCACAAATAAAACACAGATAATAATAGAAAGTACAGAGTTTTTTAAGATATTGCGGCTTGTGTTTCTGAGCAAATTTGTTGGGCTAACAGGCGATTTAACACAATTTTAATTTGTAATTTCAAGTAAATCCGGTTCTTAACATCACTTTGGTCTGAGTAGCTCATCAACACACAGTTGTTCTTAACCTTTTAATTTTATTTTAGTTTATATGTCTCAAGTAGCTGAATTAACCCTTGACGGTAAATCTTACCAATTTCCAGTAATAGAAGGTAGTGAAAAAGAAAAAGCGATAGATATTGCCAAGTTACGTGATCAGACTGGTTACATTACTATTGATGCCGGTTATAAAAATACCGGAGCAACAAAGAGCGCTATAACGTTTTTGGACGGTGAGGAAGGGATACTGAATTACAGAGGATACTCCATAGAAGACCTGGCCGAAAAAGCTACTTTTTTGGAAGTTGCATATCTTCTGATCTATGGTGAATTACCCACTGAAAAACAATTTGCAGACTTTGAGTACGAGATCCGCACGCATACACTGGTGAACGAGGATATGCGCAAGATCTTTGAAGGTTTCCCGGTGAATGCACATCCGATGGGTGTACTGTCGTCACTTGTGAGCGCGATGAGCTCGTTTTATACTGAAAACCAGGATACTCCCGAAGTAACAGAACTGCACATCATCAGGCTTTTGTCTAAATTGCCGACCATTGCGACCTGGTCGTTCAAGAAGTCGCAGGGGCATCCCGTTAACTACCCTCAGAACGATCTGGATTATTGTTCTAACTTCCTTAATATGATGTTTGCCCTCCCGGTGGCAAAATATGAGGTGGATCCGGTGGTTTCGGCAGCACTTAACAAGTTACTGATTTTACACGCAGATCATGAACAAAATTGTTCTACATCAACGGTCCGGCTGGTAGGTTCTTCACAGGCTAATATTTATTCATCTATTTCAGCAGGGATCAGTGCGCTGTGGGGACCCCTTCACGGAGGTGCTAACCAGGAGGTAATTGAAATGCTGGAAGCGATCAAGAACGATGGCGGTGATACGCAGAAATATATCAATATGGCCAAAGATAAAAGTAGCGGCTTCCGTTTGTTTGGCTTTGGGCACCGGGTTTACAAAAACTTTGATCCACGCGCGCGTATCATTAAAAAAGCGGCGGATGATGTATTGCATAAGTTAGGTATCAATGACCCGGTTCTGGAGATCGCCCAAAAATTGGAAAAGGCGGCGCTTGAAGACGAATATTTCGTATCAAGAAAGCTTTATCCTAATGTTGATTTCTATTCAGGGATTATCTACAGAGCGCTCGGCATACCTACCAACATGTTCACCGTGATGTTCGCCATCGGCCGTCTGCCGGGTTGGATTGCGCAATGGAAAGAAATGCGGACGAATAAAGAACCAATTGGTCGTCCACGGCAGGTATATGTAGGTGCTCCCAAAAGAGATTTTGTGCCGATGAGCGAGCGATAAAATTTTCAAATCATTCTATAAAATAAAACTGCATCCGGCCTAATCCGGATGCAGTTTTATTTTAGGCCCATTCAGGTAGCTATCCGAACGGAGTTTTAACTAGCGATCATTATGGAGCAAGCCGCTCTATCTCCCAATTACCGTCCGCCGTCTTCTGATAGGCAAGCCTGTCGTGCAGGCGGCTTGGGCGGCCTTGCCAGAATTCGATGTAATCAGGTATGACCCTATAGCCCCCCCAATGCCCGGGCCTTGGTACCGGTTTACCCTCAAAGGCAGCTTCGAAATACGAAAGTTGGTTTTCCAGATGGTGCCTGTCTTTAATGGTATGGCTCTGGTCTGACACCCAGGCACCGAGCTGGCTTCCCCGTGGCCGGGACGCAAAGTAACTGTCAGACTCTTCTGTTGCTACTTTTTCTACTGATCCCTCAATGCGTACCTGTCGTTCAAGTTCTTTCCAGAAAAAGGTAAGGGACACCTGCGGGTTGGCCTCCATTTCCTGTCCTTTTTTGCTTTTATAGTTGGTAAAAAACACAAAACCAGTCGGATCCAGGTCTTTCAGTAACACAATACGGGCCGAGGGCCGTTTGTCGGAGACTGTACTCAGCAGCATGGCGTTTGGTTCGGTAAGGCCCGAGGCTATCACTTCATCAAACCATCTTGAGAACTGAGCCATCGGGTTGGCCTCCAGATCCTCTTCGGAGAGCCCCTTTAAAGTATAATCGTAACGGATATTGGCAATGTCTTTATTCATTAGTTTTCAATATGTTTCAATGTTAGAGGGCCAAAATTAGCCAATTCATAGGAAAGATTGTTAGATTTGTATTTCAGAAGAGACGTACTTACGAAACAGGAATCATGATAGCACAAGAACAAAACGAAGGGGTCGAAAGCAATGAGCAGGAAGACCTGACAAATAAAACGATTGATACCCTTGAAATTGATCTTAACAATGATTTGACTGAGGAACACGAAGAGGAAGCTCCGGACGTTGATTATAGTCAACTTTCTAAGGAACAGTTAATTAAATTGCTTGAAAATGATCTGGAGGCACTTCGTAAAGATGATGTGAAACCGGCACTTTTCAAGAAAGCTGATGCGGTTGTCAGAGAAATACGTGCAGTGGTGGATCAGTGGAAACAGCGTGACAGGGAAACGGCGCTGAAAGCATTTATCCAGGATACAGGAGGTGAGGAAGGATTTGAATTTAAGTATGATGCTGAAATCCAAAAGATTGATGCACTGGGCAGAGAGGTTCGAGGGCTGAAAAACGGATACTACCAGAAACAGGAAAAAGATAAGGAAAAGAATTTTACGGTTAAAACCAACCTGCTTCAGCGCCTCCGTTTGTTACTGGAAGCAGAAGAAGGCCGGGAAACTGATGCTTCCGGACTGAAAAGCAGCTGGGAAGAATTTAAGAAAATTCAGGATGAGTGGAAAAACGCCGGGAATATAGCTTCGCCGCATAACGGAACTTTGTGGGCTACCTATAATGCGCTTATTGACCGGTACTTCAGCAACCGGAACATATACTTTGAACTTAAGGAGCTGGACCGCCGCAGGAATGCGGATCTTAAGGCTGAACTTTGTGAAAAAGTTGAAGAACTGGGCAAATCGCTGGCATCGCGCCCGATGACCCGGGAAATTCTCAATGAGGCCAACCATATCTTCGAAGATTACAAACATATAGGTCCTGCACCGAAAGAAGATCAGGAAAAATTATGGCAAAGGTTCAAGCTGGCGCTGGATGTACTGTACGATGCGCAGCGCGGCCAGTTTGCTGAGCAGAAGAAGTCGATGCAGGAAAACTATGAGCAGAAACTGAAGATATATGAAGAAATAGTTCCCTTTACCAGCTTCAATTCGGGAAGTATTAAAGAATGGAATGCCAAGACAAAGGAAATCATGGCATTTCAGGACCAGTGGGTGGCTTTGAAAGGGATTATGCCACGTGAAGAGGGAAAAGACCTTAGCAAGAAGTTCTGGGGAGCGCTTAAGACTTTCTTTAACAATAAAGGAGAGTTCTTCCGGCAGCTGGAATCCAAAAGAGAACAGAACCTTGAACTGAAGAACCAGCTTTGCGCAGAAGCCGAAGCGATTCTGGAAAGTGGGGAAGATAATCCTTCCAATACCCAGAAAATTATTGAACTTCAGAAGAAATGGAAGGGGATAGGGCAGGTTCCGGAAAAGTTCAAAGATACGATATACGACCGTTTCAAACAGGCTTGTGATGCTTATTTTGATCAAAAGCGTTCTAAAAACAAGGAGGTAGAAAAGGAATTTGAAGACAATCTCAGGAAAAAGACTGATCTGATCGAAAGGATTGAGCTGGCGGCAAAAGACAAGGATGAGTCTACACTCAATTTACTGAGTGCATTTAAGAGTGAATGGTCGTCGATTGGCTTTGTGCCCAAGAAGGATATGCAGGCTATTCAGAAGCGATATATCGCAGCAATAAACACGTATGTCAGTGCCATTGGCCAGCTTTCGAGTAAAGAGAAGGAAGCAGCTGTACTGGAAAGTGAAGTGGAACTGGTACGTGACGGAGAGAACAGCCGGGGCTTATACCGTAAGGAAAGCGATATTCGCCGTAAACTTACACAGCTGGAAAACGATATTGCCCTATGGCAGAATAACATCGAATTCTTTGCGAAATCGAAAACTTCGGACCGGTTGAAAGCTGAATTTGATAGAAAGATCAATAATGCGCTGGCGCAGGTGGAAGACCTGAAACATCAACTCGCTATCATTCAGGAGGCTATCTGATTTTGTTAAAAAAAGTATAAAAAAATATCGCCTGGTGCTTGCGTTGAATGCTCTTTCCTTCTACTTTTGCACCACGATAACGGAATAACAAACGGTTGTCGAAATAAAAAAGGCCTCCATAGCTCAGCTGGTAGAGCAACTGACTTGTAATCAGTAGGTCGTTGGTTCGATCCCGACTGGGGGCTCTTAAAAGGACTTAACAAAATTGTTAAGTCCTTTTTTTTATACCTCATTTATCTCTTTTCATAAGTCCATACGGTGGACCGTCCGCTTGAAAGTGTACCTTCGTAGGTATTGACAACTTTCCTGTTGTTGGTAACTCTAACCGTAAAATCAGAAGAAGTGGAACCGCCGTTACTGCAGTCGCCATAATACTGTACCCAGAACTTATATACTCCTTTGGGGGCGGAGTCGTCCTCGGGCCAGAATATGTTCTCATTGGGGCCATTGGGGCATTCGTCGCAGAGGCAGTCTACGTCCAGCTCACCTCCGCTGTTTGAAGAGGTGTTACGGTAGCTGAGGGTTTCACCGGTGGGGTCCGTTACGTATAAATCCAGATCCACGTTATCCTCGTTGTCAAATTGAAGGTTAAACCGCGGATTTCCGGGGCTTCCCACGAGTACGGGTTCAGCATCCTTCTTCTTACAGCTGTCAAGACCAACCAGCGCGGTACAGGAAAGTAAAATAACGGCAATGCTTTTTAGGGGAGTTTTCATAAATGGAAGTTGTTATTAATTGGTAAATTTTCAGAGTTTAAGGTGATTACTAAGGATTGGATGTGTTTAGCCGGATCGAGGTGTGCTTACAAGGTAAAATACTGGTTTGATTTTGTCCTGCCCCAGGTAATTCGGTTATATATAGCCCAAGAGGAAAAAAGGTAACAGGATATGTCATATTTTTTTATTCATTTCTCCCGATTTCAGGCGGTGGCTAGCGGTGCCTGGGTTTAGGATAAAAAAACTGTTTTGGGTGGGGGTGGAATTTTCTAAAAAAGTTGAATCTTACAGGCAGAAACATAAAGTACCAGTTGCCTTAAATTGTTCCGGTTTATATAATCTTAAAACATTGCAGAGACATTATGCCATTTGTAGATTTTAATTCGAAGAAAAAGGTCAAGATATGGGAGGGGATTACGGGGGCGCTGGCTCATTCTGACCAGATGACTTTCGGTCATTTTCATATTGACAGCGGAACCGTCCTGCCCGAACACAAGCATTTTCACGAGCAGTGGAGCCATGTAATTGAAGGTGAATTGCTCTTTAACATTGCCGGTGAAGAGCTATTGCTCACAGCAGGTATGACTGCCTACATACCCTCGAATGTTCCTCATTCGGCAAAAGCACTGTCGGCATGTAAAGTAATCGACTGCTTTACACCGGTACGCCAGGATTTTGCTGAACTTGAAAGGGACAACGAATAAAGTATTCACCGAAATGGGGAATATCAGATACAAAAACAGGAATTTTACCAACACATTGAATCCCTGGCCGCGTGTTAATTTTTTTGCTGGCAAATTCCGACAGGGTTAGCGGCATGTCGTTTATTGGTTTATAAACAGTAGGTTAGCGTTTGGGAAATGGGCGTTACTTGTCGTTGTACCTATGTATACGCATGATTTTTTTAACGTATGTTCATGACAATCCAGGTTCGATTAAAAGGCCTGAAGCGTATTATGAAAAATTTAAATGAAATTGAAAAAACTGGGCGGTTGATCATTGTTGCCTATAGATTACCGTTCAAGATTGTAAGGGAGGACGAGCACATAACACTTTTTCAAAATTCAGGAGGGCTGGTTTCAGCAGTGTTATCACTGGTAGGGGATGGGGGCTATGCGTCGTTTTATGCACAGGATAAAATACAATGGATAGGTTACACCGACAATAACCCTGAAGAATTAGAGGGGCAGGCGCTTGAGAATGAAAGTTTCAGGGCGCATCCTGTTTTTATACCTGACGATATTAACGAGAATTATTACGAAGGATTCTGCAATGATCTGATTTGGCCGCTTTTTCATTATTTCCCCTCGCTGGCCCATTTTCACGACAGGTATTTTCAGGCCTATAAAGAAGCAAATGAATTGTTTTTTAACAAAGTGGCCGAGGTCATACGGCCTGGTGACGTCGTGTGGGTGCAGGACTACCAGCTCATGCTGCTTCCGGGAATGCTCCGTGACAAATTTCCTCATAACAAAATAGGTTTCTTTTTTCACATCCCTTTTCCGTCTTATGAATTATTCCGGTTGTTACCGGTAACCTGGCGCACAGCCCTTATTGAAGGTATCATTGGTGCAGATGTAGTCGGATTCCATACAAATGACTATGTTGAATACTTTTTAAAAGCAGTTCGGATGGTTTCCGGATATGGCAACAAACTTCATTATATCAATCTGAGCAACAGGATCGTGAAAGTGGATTCATTTCCGATCAGTATTGATTTTAAGAAATTTGATGGAGCCTATAACGAGCCGGAAATCAAGGAGGCCAGGGAATTGGCAAGGGATACCTTAAAGGAAAAAATCATTTTTTCGGTAGACCGGCTCGACTATTCCAAAGGCATATTACACCGTCTCTCCGGTTTCGAACGCTTTTTGCAGCAGCATCAGGAATGGCACGAAAGGGTCGTTTTTGTCATGGTGGTGGTACCCTCAAGGGATAGTATCGGGCAGTATCAGCAGATGAAGTCGGAGATAGACCAAACAGTTGGGCGGATCAACTCCAATTATGGCAGCATCAATTGGCAGCCTATACTTTATCAGTACCGGTCTATGTCATACGCGGAACTGTTAGGGATGTATACGGCCAGTGATGTGGCCCTTATAACACCCGTGCGGGATGGGATGAACCTGGTATGCAAGGAGTATGTTGCCAGCCGGAACGATAACGGTGGTGTACTCATTTTGAGTGAGATGGCTGGCGCAGCGGCCGAATTGGGTGAGGCCATCATCATTAATCCGCTGGACAATCAGGGTATCGCAGACGGAATTATAAAGGCTTTGGAAATGCCGCCCGAGGAGCAGCAGAAACGCATGGAGGCGATGCGGGAGAGAATAAAAGAATACGACGTTTTTGCCTGGACAAATGACTTTTTTACTCAAATGACAATGCTGGAACAGGAACATGATAAATTACGGCAGGTTTTTCTGACTGCCGTAGGGATTGATAAAATAAAAAGAGCTTATCAGGAAGCATCCAACAGAATCTTTTTCTTCGATTACGACGGGACGCTGGCACCTATAGTGGCGGATCCGTCCAAAGCCATCGTAGCGGAGGAGTTGAAACAGCTGATTTCCGAAATCGCCGGCACCGATACCGTTGTCATTATCAGTGGGAGAGACCGGCATTTTTTGGATCACCTGTTTGCAGGCTTGCCCGTATATATAGTTGCTGAACATGGCGCCCTGAGTAAAGCCAGGGGAAGTGCAGAGTGGAAATTAAACGAAAGTTATGAGGAGAACTGGAAGGACAGTATCAGGGTCATTCTGGATATGTATGCCAAACGTTGCCCAGGCGCTTTTGTAGAAGAAAAGGAAACTTCGTTGGCATGGCATTACCGGACAGCGGATGATGAAGAATATGCCACCAGAAGGGCGCAGGAACTACTGTGGCAGCTAAAAAATTATATACAGCCTGAGCTTAGCCTTCAGATTATCGATGGAAACAAGGTTGTTGAAGTTAAAAAAACAGCCTACAACAAAGGTACTGCGGCCAAAGAACTTGTAGAGGCTGGCGATTATGATTTCATTTTCGCGATTGGTGATGATACTACCGACGAGGATATGTTTTTGGCCCTGCCGCCTTCTTCATTCACGATCAAGATCGGTGATGATTTGTCCGCCGCCAAAAATCATATCCGTAACCAGGCGGAGGTTTATCATTTTCTGAATGAATTGGTTTCCGTAAGCCGGGAGGAGTAAGTTCGGTTCAAAGTCTCAGCTCTTCAACCTTGATAAACGAGCAGCTTAATCCGGTTGTATACAATGCTTTTTGTATTTGTGTAAAATCGGGGAAGTCGGACCGGAGCACCAATAACAGGCGCTGGATATCATAAGTCCAATGGCTGATATTTAATTTCTTAAGTGCGTCGTGTATGGTTTGGAAAGCTGTGCCGCCCTTTAAACTTGTGCGGAAAGATATCTGATAGATGGTACGCATGGTATAATATCGTTAGGTTGATTGTAAATCTACGTAAATATATTATTTGTAACGAATCTAAATAGATAAAATTCCCCTATTGATGAAAAAACTTCGGCCGAGGAGCCGAAGTTTTTTTGTGAGTGATATTCAGCTATTTCCAGGCGTCTTCCAGAAACCTGATCCAGTTACGCCACATGATGTTTTCTATGTCCTGCTGAGTATATCCTCTCGCTTTCAGAATGGCCGGTATGGTTTGCAGGTCAGCTATGGATTCGAGGTCAGCGGGGGATTGTTCTTTTCCGTAGGCACCGTCCAGGTCTGAGCCGATACCTACATGAAGGGTATTTCCGGCCAGCTGGCAAATATGGTCAATGTGGTTGGCCACATGTTCAATCTTCAGGCCGCTTTCCTCTGGTTTGGTTACTCCCCTTATCCAGCCAGGTATCATCATCCACGCGTCGAACGCCATACCGATTACCGCTTTTCTGCCAAGCAGTTCTTTGATCATTTCATCTGAAAATTGCCGGTTGTGAGGTACCAGCTCTCTCACCAGGTTATGACTTGCCCATACCGGCCCGTTGTAGATAGCCATGGCATCCCAAAAGGCGAGGTCACAGAGGTGTGTAGCGTCCAGGATGATATTCAGTTTTTCCATCTCACGAATGAGATCCTTTCCTTTCTGGGATAGTGGCTGGCTGGCATCTGTTCCATAGGCATATACACCCGGGCCGTAATGCGCGGGACCCACAGCTCGAAGCCCATAGGCATAAGCTCTGTGTAAATGATCCAGGCTCAGGAGGGAGTCGGCACCTTCCAGGCTCAGGATATAACCAATAGGAAGGTTTTCAGTTGATGCTGCCTGCTGCCACAGGTTCAGGTGCGCATGCAGCGCTTGGAGATCGGTTATCTGTACCAGCTCCCCGGCTTCTTCCATGGCCTTGTACCAGGCAACCTGCCCCTGGGTCTGCGCCCAGGCCTGTGCCTGGGAATTCCAGCCGGGAATGAGGCTGTCGGGCTTGACAAATCGGGCGATCTGCGTGGCAACACAGATACCGATATTACTTTTTCGCATTTCCGGGAAGGAAACAACCCCCTTGCCCCGATCCGGCTTATCGGTCATGTTTTTCTCCCTGTCGCGTATAACTGCCAGTTCCTGGGTGTAATCACGGTTCCATTCCAGGGCATTCATGGCTATGTCCAAATGGGCATCAATAAGAAACATTATTTTAAAATTTTAGGATTAGTAGATTAGGAATATCTGGCACTGCCAACAACTATGAAGGCTAAACGGTAATTCTGCGGTTGCGGGCGACTATTTTCCACTCCTCTGTTACCTCTCCATCTTCAATGACCGAGGCATAGTCGTGCAGGGCCACAGTCGGGCAAACATGGTACGGAACAGCGTAGAAGACGTCTCCGATCTGTACTTTGTTCCAGACTTCTTCACTCACCTGCAGTACGCCGTGTTCTTCACTCTGGCTGGCAAGGGTATACTCAGCGAGGTTCAGTATTTTGAAACGGTTTTCAATGGGATTTTCGGCAGAAACTGCCTTATGGCCAAGGTCAATGGTAACAATCCCTGTGGTAGGTTTAGAAATTACCCGGGTAATTACCAGGGCGGCCTGTAGAAATGGCTGGTCCTGAAAACGGTCGCCATATCCCCAGTCCCAAAGTACATTGGTGCCCGGACTGAGGTATACGCCTTCCCTTTGTGCATGTACGTTGAAAGTGGGAGAGCCGCCAACAATGATCATGATATCGTCACCCCCATCCTGTTTGGCAAGATCCAGCAGCGGATAAACCGTTTCATAAGCCAGTTCACTCACAACCTTTCGTTCAGCAAATCCGGCGTTCCGTATATGTCCGTCATAAATATGGATACCCGTCAGTTTAAGGTTGGGCAGTGTGTTGATATGCCGGTAAAGGGAAAGTAGATCGGTATCGGTTGCATGGCCCGAGCGGTTCATGCCATTGTTTACATCGATAAAAACGGAAGAAATGATGTTTTCCGCCAGCGAGTGCGCGTTCAGGTCGTCCGCTGAAAACTGGTTGTCGATGAGGGATGAAAAACTCACATCAGGATACAAATTCTTTAGTTGAAACAGCCTGCCGATATTGGGCCCCACCATCTGGTAGGCCAGCAATATCCACTTTCCACCTGCCGAAGCCACCATCTCTGCTTCGGCAATGGTAGCGCATTTAAACCGGGTTATATTTTTTTCAAGCTGAAAACCGATGAGCTCCTTCGTTTTATGGGTTTTAACATGAGGTACCAGCCGGTCTGCATGGCCGGCCATGTTGACCATACTGCTAATGTTACTCTGAATACGATCTTTATAAAACAGGAGTGAAGGAGAAATCACCTTTTCGGGATGCTTCAGTTGATACCACATGATCATAACGGTTTATATTGTAAAAAATCACGGTTGGCCGTTCCGCAAATAATAGCGGAACGGTCAACCGTCAGAATATGGGTCGGTTTATTATTTTTCTTCGAGTTCAAACATAGCCTCTATTTCCACAGGAATGTTGTCGGGCAGGGTACCCATTCCTACGGCACTGCGCACGCCGATTCCATTTTCTTCACCCCAGACTTTTGCAAACAATTCGCTGCATCCGTTGATGATAAAAGGATGTTTTTCAAAATCCGTTGTGCAGTTGACCATCCCGAGCACCTTTATTACCCGCTTTACGCGGTTGAGGCTACCCAGATTTGCCTTTAAGGTGGCCAGAATGGCCAACCCAACCTGACGGGCCGCCAGTTTTCCCTGGTCCGCATCCATATCCTTTCCGATCCGCCCTTTGATCAGTGTACCGTCTTCCTGAACTGTTCCGTGACCGGAAACATATACCCACCGCTTATCCACGATCAGTAACGGTTTGTAAACACCAACGGGCTTAGGGGCGGGAGGTAAGGTTAGTCCTAACTGTGCAAAATTGGATTCTGGAGTTGAATTCATGATTCTATCTTAAAATTAAACAATCAATTATGTGCTTTGGCATCGCTGATCTGTCGGATCAGACAAACAAATTTAGTACTAAAACTCCCAGTAAGCCCATAATGGAGACAATTGTTTCCATTACCGACCAGGTAAGCAGGGTATCTTTAATGCTGAGATTGAAATATTCCTTGAAAAGCCAGAAGCCTCCATCGTTAAGGTGCGAGAACATCAGGCTGCCTGAGCCAATGGCCAGAACGATGAGTTCGGAGGGTACTCCTGTGTTGCTGAGCAGCGGCGCAAGGATACCTACCGTGGTTAAACCAGCAACCGTTGCTGACCCCACGCAGATCCTGATGACCGCGGCAATTCCCCAGCATAGTACCAGAGGAGATATGTCCGCATCTTTCAGGCTTTCAGCAATGAAGGTACTCACACCGCTGGCCGTCATAATTTCTTTGAAAACGCCGGCCCCTGCAATAATCAGTAATATGACCGATACGCCTTTAAAGGCTTCTTCCATTGACTTACTGATAGCCTTCATATTCATTCCCCGCCGGAGGCCGAGCGTATAGGCTGCTACCAGAACAGATATGAGCATGCCAAAGTAAGGTTCGGCCATGAGTGCTGCCAGCTGGCTATGAGGAAAATATCCCTTTAGTGCAGACATTGTCGTCAGTAAAAATACAGGAAGGAGCGCTGTAAGTGCGCTGATTCCGAGACCCGGAAGTTCGCTGGCCGGACGTGGTTTTACGTTGAAAAGATCAGGGTCGGGCTTGGGCTGGAAGCGTTTAAGCGTACTTCCGAAAATAGGGCCTGCAACAGCTATGGCAGGTATAGACACGATCAGACCGTATAACAAGGTTTGGCCAAGGTCCGCATGCAGCTGGCTGGCGATGGCAGCAGGCGAGGGGTGCGGAGGAAGGTATCCGTGCGCAACCGAAAGTGCTGACAGCATGGGTACACCGATATACAACAACGGAAGCCTCGCGGTGGCGCTGATCATAAAAATGAGCGGTATGACAATGACAAAACCTGCGTTGTAAAAAAGCGGGATTCCAATGACAAAACCAGCCAGTGCCATGCCCCATTGAATATATTTTTTTCCAAATACTCCTATCAGGGCGTCCGTGATACGCTGGGCAGCACCACTGTCCGCCACCAGTTTTCCCAGCATGGCTCCAAAGCCAACGATCAGCACCAGATCTCCCAACGTACCGCCGACACCTTTCTGAATGGCTTTACTGACCGTTGCTACATCTAACCCGCTTGCGAGTCCCAGGCCCACAGACACCAGCAGAAAGGAGATGAAAGTGTCAATTTTTAGCCAGGCAATCAGCAGAATTAAAAATAATATCGCAACGAAGGTCAATAGTAAAGGCATGGGAAATACATTTAGAGTTAACTTTTAGTAATAATAAGAAGGACCGCGATCAAAATTAATACTTGACATTAAATAAGTTTTCCGAGACGTTTTTTGGTAACTGACCAATTATCACTTACATACATATAAAGGACATAATATAGGCTCCAATATAGTTTGCTAGACTGGACGAAAATGACGAAATTTGATCTTTTAGAACGAGTAAATTTGTATTATATCCGTGTAGCTTTGTACTTAACTTGGCTCACATTAAACTTTGTGATTCTTTTCTAATACTTTATGGCAGAATCTTCTGGTGAAAACATTATCCCGATTAATATTGAGGAGGAAATGCGGGGTGCGTACATCGACTACTCGATGTCGGTTATTATTTCACGAGCCTTACCCGATGTACGGGACGGTTTGAAACCTGTGCACAGGCGGGTACTTTACGGAATGTCCGATCTGGGCGTTAATTACAACAGGGCTCATAAAAAATCTGCGCGTATAGTAGGGGAGGTGTTGGGTAAGTATCACCCGCACGGTGACTCATCGGTTTATGGTACCATGGTGCGTATGGCGCAGCCGTGGTCTTTGAGATACCCGCTTGTGGACGGGCAGGGTAACTTCGGTTCGGTCGATGGTGACAATCCGGCGGCAATGCGGTATACTGAGGCAAGGCTGAAAAGGCTTGCAGAAGAGTTGCTGAGTGACCTTGGAAAAGATACCGTTGATTTTGTGCCCAACTTTGACGACTCTCTCTCCGAACCTTCCGTATTACCTTCCAAATTTCCGAATCTGCTGGTAAATGGTTCTTCGGGGATTGCGGTAGGGATGGCCACCAACATGGCGCCGCACAATCTGTCGGAAGTGATCGACGGAACGCTGGCATATATAGACAATAACGATATCACCATACCTGAATTGATCGAATATATAAAAGCTCCCGATTTTCCCACAGGAGGCACTATATATGGTTATCAGGGAGTGAAATCCGCTTTTGAAACCGGTCGTGGCAGCATCATCATGCGAGCCAAGGCTTATTTCGACGTAACAAAAACCGGCAAGGAACAAATTATTGTCACCGAAATCCCGTACATGACCAACAAAGCGGCCATGATAGAAAGGATTGCGGGCCTTATCAATGATAAAAAGCTGGACGGAATATCGGATATCCGGGATGAGTCAGACAGGGATGGTATGCGCGTGGTATTTGACCTGAAAAAGGACGCAATTCCCAACATCGTTCTGAACCATTTGTATAAGTACACCCCGTTGCAGTCATCTTTTGGTGTAAATAATGTGGCGCTTGTAAAAGGCAGGCCGGTGTTATTGAACCTGAAAGACCTTATTAAACATTACGTTGATCACCGGGTGGTGGTGGTTACCCGCCGTACGGAGTATGAATTACGGGAAGCCGAAAAGAGGGCACATATCCTTGAAGGGTTACTGATAGCGCTGGATAACCTGGACGCTGTGATTACCCTGATCAGGAATTCGAGAGATCCGGAAGCTGCTAAGATCGGGCTGATTGAGCAGTTCAGCCTTAGTGAAATTCAGGCGAAGGCCATTCTGGATATGCGTCTGCAGAGGCTTACGGGTCTCGAGCGTGACAAGATCGTGAAGGAATATGAAGAGATTATGCTCCTGATTACGGATCTGAAAGACATTCTGGCCAATGACTGGAGGAAATTTGAGATCATCAAAAATGAGTTGATCGAAATAAAAGAGCGCTACGGAGACGAGAGACGCACCAAAATAGAATTTGCGGCAGAGGAATTCAGTGATGAGGATATGATCCCCGATGAGGAGATGCTGATCACTATTTCTCATGAAGGATACATCAAACGTACTCCGCTGGCCGAATATCGTACGCAAACCAGGGGAGGGGTAGGGTCCCGTGGTGTTAAAACCAAGGATACCGATTTCACCGAGCATTTGTTCTCTGCTACGATGCTCAACTATCTGCTGATCTTTACCGAATATGGTAAGCTATTCTGGATGAAAGTTTACGAGGTACCTGAAGGCAGTAAAACTTCCAAAGGACGCCCGATCCAAAACCTGATCAGTCTGGAAAACGGAGATTCGATCCGGTCTGTTATCAATGTAAAAACGTTGTCTAACGAAGATTACATCAATAATAATTACCTGATCATGTGTACGGAGCAGGGTACCATCAAGAAGACCTTGCTGGAAGCCTACTCGCGTCCGCGTACCAACGGTATTATCGCCATCTCGATCAATGAAGGCGACCGTTTGCTGGATGTTGCCCTCACCAACGGGGATAATGATATCGTTATTGCTTCCAGTGCCGGAAGGGCTGTAAGGTTTAACGAAAAAGGCGTGAGGCCAATGGGACGAACTGCCGCCGGTGTACGTGGTATCAATCTCAACGATCCCGATAATAAAGTAATTGGTATGGTGTGTATCAGCCGCGAAGACGCTCAGCTGCTGGTAGTATCTGAAAATGGTTTTGGAAAACGTTCTGCCATAGATAGTTACCGTGTTACCAACCGTGGAGGAAAAGGTGTTTCCACCATGAATGCAACAGATAAGGTTGGGAAGCTGGTGGCGATCAGAGAAGTAACGGAACAGGACGATCTGATGATCATTACCCGCAACGGAATTGCGATCCGGATGAGTGTCCTGGATATTCGCCAGGCTGGCCGTAATACACAGGGGGTTAAGCTCATCAGGCTGAACAGTTCAGATGAAATTACTTCTGTAACCAGGATATTGAAGGATCCAGACGAAAAAGCTGAGATTGAACTGGACGAAAACGGAGATCCTATCGTTAACGAAGCGGTAATTGTTGCAAACCTTGAAGAAGGAGATAACATTGAAGGTACAGAAGAGGATGTGGAGGATACCCTGGATGAAGAGGATGAGGGCGCCGAAGGTGAGGATTCCGAAGACGACGAGGTATGATTTTTGTAAAAAATACAATAATAAATTTATATTTACGACAGGATAACAATTCACATCAAAAGTTGAGATTTATGAAAAGAATATTTTTTGTTTCGGCGCTGGGCCTATTTAGTTTAACCGCTTTTGGCCAGGACGCTGTAAATAAGTTGGCTCTGGATGCGTATCGTAAGGAAAAAGAAAAAAGTGATAAAAACCTGACAGACCCCAAAGCAAGTGCCAAGGCAGCCTACTGGCTTGAAAGGGCACAGCTATATGAGAACATAGCACTTCAGGGGTCGGAAATTGATTCAAGCGCAGCCAAAACTTCTTATGAAGCATACAAGAAAGTAGTTGAACTGGATGTAACCAAAAAAGGGGAGCCAGGTAAATCTTCCAAGGATGCCCAAAAGGTACTGAACGGAGAGGAGGGTACCTCTTTGTTTAATGCTTTTGTGAAGCAGGGAGCAGAGAAATACCAGGCTAAAAATCTGTCGGGTGCTTTGGAAATGTTCAAATTGGCACAAGAGGTTAATAAAAAGGATACCCTCGCCTCTCTTTATGGCGGGATAGCAGCCCAGTCCCTTGATAAGAAACCGGAAGCGATCTCGCAGTTTGAAAAGTATGCCGAAAATGGGGGTAAGGATCCAAGCGTGTTCTATGGGCTTGCTCAGCTTTATCGGGCCGAAAATAATTTCGACAAAGCAGTGAGTACCCTGAATAAGGGTCTGGAACGTTCACCAGGTAACAAGGATTTGAAATCCGAAGTAGTAAACATCTATCTGGCTTCTGGTAAGGAAGATCAGGCGATCACCGAGTTGACTAACCTGACCAAGAACGATCCGAATAACATTCAGAATGTGTTGAACCTGGCTATCCTGTATGATAACATGAATTCAAAGCTGAATCAGAAAATTGTTGAGGTTCAGAATAAGCTGGGTGCAGGTTCTTCAAAAGTGGACGCACTGAATAAGAGCATAGAGTCGGAAAAAGGTAAGATTGAAGTTTACGACGGCGAGGTAAAGAGAATTGGAGCACTTATTAAAAAGCAGCCTAAAAATGCAGATCTTAAACGTCAGCTGACAGATGTGACTGCAAAGAAAAAGGAAGCTACGGAGGCAATCGCTAAAATAGAAAAGGAGATAGCCGATGCAAAAAGTGCGTCTCAGGGTAACGATGTGGCCGCACTTGAAAAGGAATTGGCTGATCTGAAGGCCAAACAGGCAACAGCAGCTAAGGAGGCGGTATCAGGTTACAAAAGAGCCATTGAAATTGACGCGAACAATTATGATGCACTTTATAATCTGGGCGCCGTATACTTCAACGAAGCGGTACAGCTTAAAAAAGAAGTAGATAATATGAACATGACCGATTACCAGGCAAAAGGTAAAGAAATTGAAGGTCGTGTTTGCGGAAGATTCAAAAAAGCAAAGCCATTCTTTGAAAAAGCTGTTCAGGCAAAAGGTGAGTCTGAAGCGAAAGATGCACTTGAAAACGCCAATAATATCATTACCCAATTGGAAGGCAAAGGTATTCCATGTGTAGCGGATTAAGGTTGGAGAATATTTTTAAACAACAGAGGGACGGCAGATACCGTCCCTCTGTTGTTTAAAAATATCTATTTAACATAATATAAATTATACAACAAATAATGGAAATTTTTGGGCTACAGCAGCAAGGCCTGTCAATGAACAAAATTTCCAAGCAATTAGGAATCGCTTATGGAACCGTGTATAACTACGTGTCGAAACTAAAAACATAGCCGGTGGCCGCTGCGGTTATCTAACGCCGTTTGCAAAACTAGAACAAATTAAACATGCACTCTTCTGCTAACCGTTAAGATTGATGCAAATATCTTAATACCAGACACTTAATATAGTTTTTTAGCAGTATAACTACAATTATAGTCGAATTTATTTCCGAACTCAGTCATAGCAAAACCCTTATGAAAAAAGTCACAACACTTTTATTACTCTTTATCGCATTTGCCTTCAGCGTATCAGCACAAACTATCAACAGACCGAAGCTGGATACTCAGCTGAACATACTTACCAAGGAAAACAAGTCCGTGGGCAACCTGGATAAATACTTAGGCATTTACAGCAGTACACAATTGCAACTCAAAATAACCATCAGCAAAAATGATACGACGCTAATGGCCCAGGCAACCGGGCAGAACGCATTTCCGCTGGAAGCTTCTGCAAAAGATCGATTCATATTTCATAAGGCCGGTATTGAGTTGTTATTTGATATTTCCAGAAGTAAAATGACGCTGAACCAAGGCGGTGAGACTTATTGGTTTACCAGAGATGGCACAACACATCAGCAGGTAATTGCGCAACAACCTATAATCTACCAGCCTGAAGCCATGCAGGCGGATCTTACGAAATTTAGAAATACACTTATCAAAGCACATCCTGGGCTCTATACAAATCAGACTCACGACGAATTTGAAAATTTAATGAATTCGTTAATTGTAGAGACCGCAAAACCCCTAGAGGCAACAGCCTTCTATAAAGTTGTACTTAAAATGATTGCTAATATTCATGACGATCATACAGGTGCCCAAGCTTTTAACGAACTAGGCAGTATTATTGCCAATCAAAAATGGCTTCCGTTTCAAATTTTAGTTAAAGAAGAACGCATTTTCATAGTAAACAACCTGAGTAATCTTCAAATTCCGGACGGTTCTGAAATCCTGGCAATAGACGGTCATTTAAGCAATGAGATTTTATCTGCAATCTCAGTACATTTTTCTTCCGATGGAACTAGCCGCCTGGGGCTATTACATTCTTTGGGCACTTCTTACTTTAAGTTATTTGGTAAACTATACCCACAGATATTTGGAGAAAAATTGTCCTACAATCTTTCCTACCGGGATTATAGATCTAAACAAATTTTAACTGTACAGGTAGAACCAGTAGCTGGACAGAACTATATCGATATTAAAACTAAGCGATATCCATCTTCGATACCATCGACTGATGCCTTCAATTTTGAGATTAATAAGCAAGATAATTATGCAATTCTCAAGATCGATCGATTTTTTAAAGACAGTTTCCGTGAACCCGAAAACACGTTTCCCGATTATTACAAGCAATGTTTTAAAGAAATTTCTTCTAACAAAATTGGAAATTTAATCATCGACTTAAGAGATAATAGTGGTGGTAAGGCAGAAAATGCAGCTTATTTGCTTCAATACTTTATTGATAAACCAATAGTTCCAGCCAAAGAAATAGTTACACTGGGGGATGATGAATACTTTTTGAAAACAACCGGCGATAGACTTAAATTGGATGAAGAATTTGCCCCTGTAAGACAGAAGGACGGGACGTTTAGGGTCACAAAATTCGATAAAGTACGTGAATTGGCGAAATTTAACCCAATTGGAGACTATCATTTTAACGGTAAACTAGTGGTACTGATTAATGGCGGAATGGTTTCTGCAGCAGGTACAGCCGCAGGACTTTTAAAAGAATATACAAACGCTATTCTGGTCGGAACCGAAACTTCTGGATATACAGGAATTAGCAATGGGGTACAAAAAATAACTATACGGGGAGACCATACTGAAACCGCCATATCCATACCGCTTTTGCATGCAGTTTATGCAATAAACCCCGCTATTCAAAAAAGAGGAGCTATTCCTGATTATGAGGTCTCAAACTCTGTCCAGGACATGTTGGAAAACAGGGATGCAGTTTTAGAATTTGTATTTAAGAACTTATTGCAGATAAAGGCTAAGCGCTAAACAGTGCGACGGTCGCCGCTATTTTTCGTCCATTTGTAAGAAGAACCTCATCTATGAACAGAATCTCAAAGCAGCTGGGTATAGCATATGGTACAGTTTATAACTATTATGCCTCAAAGCTAAAAATATAGTGAATGCTGCGGTTTCCCAACACCATTTTGTGAAAAGTAAAAACAGGCTCTTTTTCGACTAAACCAGGCTAACAGATAAATTATGCACGTAGCTACCCTACCCTTGGCTTGCGCATCGTGCACCCGGAGCACCGCCCGTAGCAGTAGGTACTTTGGACGAGCTGTCAAAAGTACCTGCAAACCCAGCAATCAACAGAAATAATGTGTTGCGTGTTTTTGTGTTTCAAAATTGGATATGTGAGTAAAAAGATAAGTAGTTGATAAGAAAAGCCCGATATCAGGCACGGAATTTCTTTGTAAAATCATTATAACTTAGGGTGATCAATAACAATGTATATAGTACAGCAATCCAGAGAAATTTTGGTAGTATGATACTGTCTGTCAAAGGATAATTCCATACCTGAAATGGCATCCCATAAGGAAAGAAAATAATATAGGGACCGTTTTTAAACAGTAATCCCAATAGCAACCCTAATAATCCAAGTCCCAGAGAAGTGACAAGATTCTCCATCCTTATTGATATCCAGTACTGAATGATAACCATAGGAATGATCGAAACAAAAAAGTCCGTGATAAATTTTAATATATACCCACTGGGAACGCCAAATTCGGAGAATTTTAATTCTGTTTTTACTATTCCTAAGAAATGACCCATGGAAATAGCGAAAACGAAGTACAGAATGATGAATACAAGAATTGTTGTAAAAATGAATGTGAGTTTGACAAAATAGAGCTTTGCCCTGGATACCGGTAACGTAAAAAGATGTTTCCAACTATGGGCTTTATGCTCGACATTCAAAATGAGCCCGATGATTAATAATATAAAACCAGTGGAAAAAAGGCAGTTTCCATTGAAGGTTCTGAGCAGATATTCATGCCACGGATTTGTACCTGACGCGGGTACAAACTCCTTTGTGCTAATGAGATAGGCGGACAGTAATAAAACCGGCATAAACAGCGCACCCAGTATTGTGAGCCAAAGGGCAAATGTATTCTTGAGCTTCATTAACTCAGTATAAAACAATTTCATGACGGCTCACTTTGGTTTATAAATGATAAAAAGATTTGTTCCAGGCTGCTTTCAATTACCTGCATCCGATAAATGTCCAGACCAGCCTTTACTAATAAATGGGTTATAAACGACAGATCCCTAATACCCAGAAATTTTACTTCCAAATATTCTTTTCCTTGTCTGACGGAATAGTTGTTTTCCATTAGCAGACTTATGGCCTGTTTATTGAGATTTGTGTCTAGTTCAATGACAGCCTTTTCTTCTCTGATTTGCTGCAACTCCTTAAATGAACCCTGAAAAAGCAGTTTGCCGTGGTTTAGTATCCCAACATGAGAAACCAGTCTTTCTATTTCGGTAAGCAGATGGCTGGAGATTAAGAGTGTTACACCCTGCTCTTTGCTGAGTGAGGACAACAGTTCTCTGATTTCGATCATACCATTCGGATCTAAGCCATTGGTCGGCTCATCGAGGATTAGCAAGTCAGGTTCAGGAAGTAGTGCAATCGCCAGTCCTAACCGTTGTTTCATTCCAAGTGAATATTTTCTGACATGTCTCTCTCCGTCCGAACTAAGACCTACCGTTTTTAATACTTGAAGTACTCTGCTCCTTGGGATATTTCTGATGTTGGCGGTTATCAATAGGTTGTCCCTGCCCGTCAGGTGCTCATAAAGTGAAGGTGTTTCTATGAGCGCCCCTATTTTAGAAAATATACTATTGGAGCTGCGTGCTACCTGTTGACCAAAAAGCCTCACCGAGCCGGTTACGGGAGTTAATAAGTTCAGAATTAACCTGATCGAGGTTGTCTTACCTGCACCATTCGGTCCTAAAAAACCGTAAATGGCGCCTTCAGCGATTTTAAGGTTTACATCGCTGAGGATGTTTTGACCTTTTGAATAACCAAACGATAAATTGCTGGTTTCAATAATATACTCCTTTTTGTTTTGCATATCAGTAGGTAAATGATGATGCAATATTTGCTGTTTTTGAAGTATGTATAAAATTGTTGGGATACAATGAGGAATCTCCATGCCATAAACGGCATTTGGTATGTCTAAGCAATTGAGCATCCAATTTCTTGAAATGAGCCTTAGAAACTAGGTGTTGAGCATTAAAACTTTCGATTGTTTGGCGAAATATACATCTTTAAGTTATGGAACAATTAGAACGGTTGATTGCTAGGTTGATTTTATCCAGGGTCTGGATACATGTGTTATTTTGTGTGGTATTTGTTCTTGTATTCGCTGTTTCGGTCGTTTTAAGTGGTAATAAAGGTGTTGCCAGCGCAGCTATGCTTACCTGTCTGTTTGTATTATCTTGTACTTACGCCGGAAGATGGTGCGGAAAATACTGGTTAAAAACGGGCGTACACGCATCGTTTCTCCAAAAACTCCTTCTAAGTATTTTGATTTTTTCCTTAACTGGCGCAGCTGGAGGTAGTTATTTATATAGAGGCGAACTTTTTCAATATTTCGTGCAGTACTTCACCGTCAGCTTTCCTATGGTTATTCTGTTTATTTTCTTTGGAATAGCTATCGCCCTGGCAAGAAATAGTCTGTATAGACAGATCAATGAAGCACAGGTACTACAGAAGCAAAAAGAGAGTGAAATGCGGTTATTATTATCCCAACTCAGCCCTCACTTCCTTTTTAACACCTTGAATAACATTTACGGAATTTCACTTACCCAGCATCAAAGAGTACCATCTTTGCTGCTCAAACTTTCGGAGCTTCTCAGATATTCCGTGTATGAAACACGCGCGCAATTTATATCGCTTCAGGACGAACTGCTGTATATTAGAAATTATATTGATTTCGAAAAAATACAAACGGGAGATAGAGTTCATTTACACATTGATATACCGGAAGTTATCGATTTGAATTTGCGAATTGCTCCGATGCTCTTGATTGTTTTTGTAGAAAACGCCTTTAAATATTCGAAGATTACGAAAGATCCAAAAAGCTTTATCTCCATTAGGCTCAATGTAAAAGGCGATTGGATTTATTTTGAGGTGGAAAATTCATACGACCCGGCGTATAGGCAGGAAACAGAACCATCGGAGTCCTCAGGTATCGGCCTGCATCATACATTGAAAAGATTGAAATTGATTTATGGGAACGACTGCCTTTATAACAACTTTGCAGAAAATGGCAAGTACCGTATTGAACTTTGTTTAAAAGCCAGCAATAAATGATTAATTGCCTTATTGTCGATGATGCACCGGTTGCACGAGATATTCTTGTGGAGTACTGCAAGCTCCTTCCCATGCTTCATGTGTCTGCGACTTGTGCAGACGCCTTTGAAGCAAGAGAAAAACTGCAGCAAGTTCCGATCGATCTTCTTTTTTTGGATATCAACATGCCAATACTCACAGGTATAGAACTGGTGAAAACATTAAAGTATCCTGTTCAGGTAATTTTCACTACTGCTTACAAAGAATTTGCCACGGATGCTTTTGATTTAGGAGCATGTGATTATCTGGTTAAGCCATTTTCTCTGGAACGTTTTATTATTGCTATAGACCGAGCGGCTGAAAGGATAGGCAAACCAAGTAGCCCCACGGAATATACCTCAAATGTGCCTGTGCTTGGGAACAATCATTTACTTTTTCGAAGTGAAGGCATAATCAATAAGTTAGGTTATGATCAGATCCTTTATTTAGAAGCATCAAGAAACAATACAAAAGTTGTAACGTCAGAAGGAACGCTTGTAAGTACCACACCGCTGTCGTCTATTGAAAAACTTTTACCTCAGAACCTGTTTTCTCGTGTACATCGGTCATTTATTGTCAACAGATCAAAGGTTACCTCTTTGCATGGCAACCGGGTACTGCTTAATAAAATTGAAATTCCTGTAGGTAGTAATTATAAAAACATTTTTTTTGAAACGCTAGGTATCAAGACCAAATAATGCCGAAGAATGCCTTCAGATTTAGCTACGACAGGTAAATATGCGGGAGGTTTTGTTTTATTAAAACCTCAGAAGCTTAAAAATGGCGTTTTAGTGTAGTAAATAACTGAATCTTAACTCATTTTAACGCAAAATCCGCAGCCAAAAATTGGTCTGCGGATTTTTAAAATGGTGCCAAAATTGCCAGGAATTACCCTTATATGTCGCAAATCATCACCCCTTGCCGTAAAGAAGTCAGCGGATCGGCTTTGGGAATAAACTCCTGGGCTACAAAACCTTTAAAACCGGTGTCGAAAATGGCTTTCATGATCGCAGGATAGTTCAGTTCCTGCGTTTCATCAATTTCATTTCTTCCTGGTACACCACCCGTATGATAATGCCCGATATACTTGTGGTATTTCCGGATCGTGGCGATCACATCCCCCTCCATAATCTGCATGTGATAAATATCATAGAGTAACTTGAATTTTTCAGAACCAACCATTTCACACAAAGCAGCGCCCCAGGCTGTATGATCACACATATAATCTTTGTGATTTACCTTGCTGTTCAGCAATTCCATGATCAGTGTCACATTATATTTTTCAGCAGACGGTATAAGTCTTTTCAAACCGGCCGCGCAGTTTCGCAGACCGTCCATGTCGGACATGCCGCGGCGGTTTCCCGAAAAACAAATGACAGTGGTGTAACCCGCGGCATTTAATTTGGGGAAAAGTTCTTCATAGCTCTTCACCAGTTCGTCATGGTTGGCCGGATCATTAAAACCTTTTTCGATGCCCATGCCTGCACCATTTGGTAAGGCACAGGTTAAGCCATACTTTTTCAGAACCGGCCATTCCTCTGGGCCTAACAGTTCAATGGAGGTAAGCCCGATTTTTTTGGCTTCCGCGGCAAATGTCTCAAGCGGAATTTTACCATAACACCATTTGCACACCGAATGATTGATGTTTCCCTTGAGCATGGTGGCGTTCCACTCCGCTGGCAGAGTTCCGCTAATGGAAATGGTCGGAGATACGGAGGCGGCGGTCAAACCGGCCAGTACTTTTTTTAAGGAAGATCTTCTGGTAATTTTATTTTTCATTTGGACGAGGTTATGAGTTATCAGGCAATATCACAGATTGTTACACCCTGTTTTAGCGAGGCTATGTCATCCTTTCTGCTGGGGATAAACTCCTGGCCTACAAAACCTTTATAACCAGTTTCAACAATAGCTTTCATAATTGCAGGGTAATAAAGTTCCTGTGTATTGTCTATTTCGTTACGGCCCGGAACACCGCCGGTGTGATAATGAGCAATGTAACGGTGGTACTTGCGAATGGTTGCAATCACATCGCCCTCCATGATCTGCATGTGGTAGATATCGTACAGCAGCTTGAATTTTTCGGAACCTACCATTTCACAAAGGGCAGCCCCCCATTCGGTCCGGTCGCACATATAGTCCTTGTGGTCAACCTTGCTGTTCAGCAGTTCCATCACCAGTGTAACATTATGTTTTTCCGCAAGCGGCATGAGCCGTCGGAGTGCCTGGGCCGCATTACGCAACCCGTCGGTATCAGACATACCTCTCCTGTTTCCGGAAAAACAAATGACCTTGTCGTAACCTGCCGCCTTCACTTTAGGAATAATATCTTCAAATCCCCTGATGAGTTCTTCGTGATTGGTAGGATCATTAAATCCTTTGTCCAAACTTCGGGTAAGTCCTTCGCCCCATGGTAGAGCACAGGTGAGACCATACTTTTTAATAATAGGCCATTCTTCGGGACCCAGTAGTTCAATGGATTTAAGTCCTATTTTTTTTGCCTCCAAGGCAAGGGTTTCCAACGGGATTTTACTGTAGCACCACCGGCAGACAGAATGATTGATCTTACCGTTCAGCTCCATTCCCAATAATTCGCTGGAGGTACTGAATGCTTCTGATATGGGTATACTTACGAGGCCGGCTCCGGCTGCAAGATTTTTAAGGGTACTACGCCTTGTCTTTTTCGGGTGTAAGTCTGACACTTTTAATGTGAAGTTGAGTGTATGAAATAGAAACTATCTGCTGGTTCCCTGAGTAGCGGTTGGGAAATTCCGGGGTACGGCCTGTGTCACTTTTCCAGTTGCCACCCACTCAGCTCCTCTTTGTAAGGTAGTGATAAATCCGATACATTTTTGCGAGTAGGTCTCATGCCCCAGGGTAGTGTGGAAAATTCGGCCTTTGCCATAAGTGAGGGCCATAAGTATAGGTTCGTTCCTCCCCGACCCGTTTTGTTCAACCGGACTATAGGCAGTTGCCAGCACATCCACATTTTCGGCCGGGCCGCGGAGACGGTCGTAAAGCTCATCTTTCTGGTGTAACCACTCAATAGGCAAACCCTTCATGATCGGATGATTTTTGTTTCTTGTTTTAACAATAAATTCGTGCTGATGCCCATGGCTGCCGCCTACACCGGGCCTGGTATCTTTTACAAATTCCTTTTTCTGGTCGTCATAGTACAGGTACGGGCCACTTTTCTCATTTCGTCCCTCCCATCCGCCGATGCCAATCATCTTATTGTAAGCCACCCAATTCGGGAAAGCATTGTCAGCAGCGTGTACCACTACTACCCCACCCCCATTTTTGACGAATTTTTCAAAAGCTTCGTTGGTCTTATCGGGCCAGGAATCTCCGTTAAAATTGGAAAGTACCACGTCATATTTGCTGAAGTCTGGCTGGAAGCTACTCATATTCTCGCCTTTTTTCGGCGTGGTGGTAACGTCTACCGTGAAAAGGCCGGTCTCTTCCAAATAGCCCTTCATCATCTGTGTACCTTCGGCCATGTTCCGGTGATTGTTCTGCCCGTCAACGATGAGTACTTTATATGGCTTTTTAGGTATTGTTGCTGAAAATGAATGGTTTATAGTCCCGATTACAGAAAGAAACAGAACAATTAATGTAATTTTGAAGCGTCCCATAGGATAGTTGCCTGGATAAAATAAAAGGGTATTTCCACAATTGGAAATACCCTTACAAAAGCTAGCAACGTCCGTTACTTACCCGCCTTCTTACCTTTTGATTCGGAATATATTGGGTTATTTTTATTGCCTCCTGACATTAGATAAGCAACCAGATCCCTTAGCTCGTCGGGGTTTAATCCGTTGATCAGGCCCGGAAGCATCATTGAAACAGTTGAAATCTTTGTAGTGGCAACGGTTTTTTTCGGAATTTTACGAATGGTTTTGGTATCAAATGGATTTTGAGAGATGTAATAAAAATTCGCATCTTCATCCGTTTGGCGTCCCACAACGGATTCTCCGTCCTTTAACTGATAAGATACCGAAGCATATTGGTCGGAAATGGTTTTATCCGGAACAATGATTGCTTCAAGCATATCCTTAGTGGAAAAGCGCGTTCCTAGTTGCGTCAAGTCTGGGCCCACATCGGCACCCTCTCCCTGGATCATATGACAGCGGCTGCACAGTACTGCCGAGAAAATCATTTTACCCTTTTCAAAATCCCGGTTTTGTAAGCTGTCCTGCACCAATTGTACCGCTTCGTCCACTTTCCATCCCCTTCCCGGACCTTTGGGTGAATATGATTTAACAATATCATTTCCGCTTCCTGTTAAAAGTTCTGCTCCTGAAAGTTTATCATAATAGCCAAGTTTTTCCTTCGGAACATTTTTAAGAGCGAGCTGACGGGATTTGTCTATAAAACCGATGTAGCTCCGCCCGCCTTGATAGCTGAAAGCTTTTTTATACCACTTGAAATATTCGTCGCGAAGTTGTGGTGTCCAGCCGGTTTTAGCCCCGCTAAGAACGAAAGCATAAAAAGTTTGCTGTTTGGCAGGCATTTTTTCAAGCATACCAGCAATGTCTAACCCATATTGAGGGTTTCGTAGAATTAAATCCGAAGATGCTGTTGCGGTTTCGTTGTCCTTATCATCAAAAGCCTCATTTTTCAACAGCAGTTGCATGGTTTTGTCCACAGCTTTGGGAGCCTCAAGGAATACCAGCAATTTGCTAAATAACCTGTTGGCAAGAGGAGATACAGATGGATAGCTGGGGTCTAGGTAGTTGATGACCTGCGTTCTAGTAGTACCTTCCAGTGGTCCGTAGCGGAAAAAAGCAACTTCAAATGTCCGCAGAAGGTCTAGCTTGGGGGTTTCGGGTAATTTTTTATAGTCAATACTGATCAGTCCTTTGAGTAATGCATCTTTTGTGGAAGCATTTCCCTGACGAGCCAGCGCAAGCAATGCGTAAACCTTGGTTTGGGGATTGGTTTCAGCCAGGGCCTTAGCTTTCCACTGGTCCAGTGGCTGATGTTCAACCGCCAGGCGTGCCGCATATCTTACCGATCTGTCAGCATGTGACAGATATGGCCAGGCACTTTCTACTGCTTTGGGATCCACTCCTACGTGGAATTTTTCCAGGGAGGTACGCAGTTTATGCTCGGGGGTTAAATTGACAGCGGCAACGTTGGTGCCAGCCTTAAAAGTTTTATAATCCTTGTGGTAAACTCTGTAAAGGTCTGATTCCAGACGGCGTCCGCCGGTGAGGAAATAAAGCGCACCGTCGGGGCCAATGACTCCATCGGTTAAAGGCAATGGAGACCCTGACAAGAATTCTTCGTGATCCGCCGTGTAGGTTCCTCCGGAAGGTTTCAGATGAAGCCCATGCATGATACCAAAGCTCCAGTCAAATGCCAGTAAGGTATTTTTATACTTTTCGGGGAAAAGAGCATCTTTCAAATAAATAAGATTGGTGGGAGACCCCTGGCCGATATTCATTACAGCAGGCATGTTGTCCGGAAACGATGGAGCCCACTTGGCGTCACCGGTTCGCCAGCCGAATTCGCTGGCACTTGTAGCGTGGCACACACGGGTGGGGCGGTACCACGGCGTTCCAAAATCCCATTCCATATCAGAGTCATAGGTAAACATGTCGCCAGCCTCATTAAAGGCAATGTCGAAAGGGTTGCGATAACCTGCACTGATAAGTTCCCATTTCTTTCCTTCGGGATCGGTATGGGCAATCCATCCTCCTGGTGCCATTCTGTCATTGGCATGGCCACGGGGATCCTTAATGAATGGGAACAGATTGTCGTTGGTCCAGTTGTTGGGAAGCCGGTATATATCCATTTCGGGTAGGTCGGTATGATTTCCTGCTACCACATAGAGCGATTTCTTATCAGGCGAAATCTGTACACTATGCGGACCGTGCTCACCTTCACCGTGCATTGACTTGAGCAAAGTTATTTTATCGTACTGATCGTTGTTATTGGTATCCTGAAGACGGTAAAGGCCACTTCCCTTTGGAAAGCGTGCATTTCTGCCATTATTGATAACCACATATAAACTATTGAAAGCATAAAGCAGCCCGTGAGCGAAGCCCATGCCGATTTTTGCCGTATCCCCTTCAATCTTTAGAGTTTCAATGACGGGTTTGTCCGAAGAGCCAATGGGCGGTAATACAACCCGGTATAACGAACCGTATTGGTCGGAGGTAATCAGGCGTCCTTTATCATCGAAAGCCATGGATACCCAGGAGCCATCTGAAGCTTCGGATGGGCTGAACAGGTGTTCTGCCTTGAATCCTTCCGGTAATTTTAATTTATCAACTTTAGAGGAGCCTGGTGGCATGTGCCTAGCTGTTCTGTTACTCAGCATGATTCCGCTGAAAGCTGCAACAGCTACCACTGCGGCCAGGCTCATAGGAATTTTAAACCATTGTTTTTTTGTGTACATTTTTTAGTAAAGAGTTTAAATACTATAACTTTTAATCGTTTAGTTTCCGGACCCAATGCCAATGTTCGGGATTTACCGGATCGTTCAGTTCTGGGATCAGATTTTGATAAAGGCTTCGTGGTTAAATGGTTTAGTGAATAATTAATCCCAAAATAATAAAATAAATACTTCAAATTATTCTGATAAGCTGCAAGTTTATGATTTAAGTTTAAGCCGCCCATCCTGTGGTATAGGGTTAGGCGGGATTTGGGATGGTTCCTCGCCGACCAAGCCTGAGCAGATTGTTTTAGAATAGCTGTTAGACTTACTGCTAATAAACAGTAATAAAAGAAAAGAGCCGCTCCGTAAGGCTGAGCGGCTTTTCATTTCAGGCAATTTTTTCAGTCAGTAATTCCTTCACCACCTGCCCTTTTCCGTCCGGCGTGGTGTAGAAGGGGCGTTTTTCCACTTCGTACTGAGTCTCGGGCGGAATACCCAGGGCATGGTAAATAGTCTGGTGCACCTGGGCAATTTTTATAGGGTTTTCGATGGTTTTACAAGGCCTTTCATCCGCTGTTTTCCCATATACAAAACCCTTTTTAATACCCCCGCCAAACATGAGCATAGAACCTCCGTCGGTAAAATGGCGGTGCATACCATAGAATTTCGGTTCCGAAAGGATGTCTGGCTGAGGTACCTGTTCCTGTACTTTAATGTCGGGCTTACCTTCTACCATCATATCCCGGCTGAACTCACTTGCCAGCACGATAAGGGTACGGTCCAGGTGGCCCGTTTTGTCAAGATCCTTAATCAATTGCGCAATAGGCCCGTCAATCTGTCTTTTCATTTCCTCCAGGCGGGTGTGTCCGTTCTCGTGGGTATCCCACCCTTTGAAAGGTTCATATTCGGTAGTGACGCTGATAAACCTCGCTCCCTGCTCCGTGAGCCTTCGTGCCAGCAGACAGCCTAAACCAAACCTGCCGGTGTTATAGATATCATAACTTTCCTTTGGCTCCGTATGCAGGTCAAATGCTTTGGACTCCGGAGAATTTAGCAACGCATAAGCCTGTTCCATGGATCTTTTCAGGGATTCTCTCTGATAGTCAGAGCCAAACTCCCCTACCGGACTGTTGTTAATCAGTTCGTTATAAAGTTGGTTACGTCTTTCAAAACGTTTGGCATCCATTCCCACGGGTGGCCTCACACTTTCCAGACCCTGGCTTGGATCCGGAATGAAAAATGGCCCAAATTCATTTCCCAGAAAACCTGCTGTATGGAAAGCTTTCAGCTCTTCGGCCTCTCCTACTGTGAACCTTTGGCCGATGTCAATAAATGCAGGGATGACCGGATTTTTTGGACCGAGTTCCTTGGCGATCCAGGAGCCCATGTGCGGAGCGGCAACCGTCTGGGGTGGTTCGTAACAGGTATGCCAGTGATACTGGTGGCGCGAGTGCAAGATATGCCCCATGTCGGCAGCGACGTAAGAACGGATTAACGTACCTTTGTCCATCACCTTCCCGATAGACTGCAGCCCGTCTGAAAAATGGATACCATCCAGCACTGTCGGTACAGATTTGAAGGTACTCAGTACACGGTTTCCTTCCATATCTTTTTCGAAGGGCGTATACTTTTTAGGATCAAAAGTCTCGGTATGCGCCATGCCGCCAGCCATCCACAGGAGTATAACCGTATCGGCGGAGGAATTGGCACCGGCTTTTCCTTTACAGCTCGAAAGTATGCCGGACAGCGGAGCACCGGCTGCCAGGGCTGCCATGGTAGCTGCGCTGGCCCGCTGCAAAAATTCTCTTCTATTCCAGTTTGAGTTCATTTACTTTCTTATAAATATTTGATAATCAATTAACTGAGGTGATATACTTTTCGTATTAAATAAATGTATTAATTAATACTCAATTTTTAGAACTTATAAATTTCTATTATACTTTTTATATATTTCAATTGTATCGATAAGTATTGTTTTACAGTCGGGATTAGCGTTTTTGAAACCAGTAATTTGCTGCCAATCAGGGGAAACCCAACGGTACGCTGAAAGGTTTCTTTCACTAATAAATTAACTGAAACTCTGGTACCAGTGCCATGGCCCACACCAGATCTTCAATACCTTCTTCGCTCGGTTTCGGCCCCAGTATTTTCTTTGCTGTTGCCAGCTCCTTGGGCTGCGGATATCTGCCGAATGCTTTCCGGTAAAGTTCTGTAACCAGGGAGTCGGAGGTTGGATACCTTGCTTTCCATTGTTTTGCGCCCTGCTTAAGGGTTTGCGTGAATTTGTTTCCATTGGTAAGTTCCAGGGCTTGCAGCAGGTTGGCTTGCGAAGTTCTGTTGGTACTTACTGTCTCCCGGTTGGGCCTTCCCAGTGAGGTCAGGAAGGGGTCATTTTTTACGAAACCGGCTCTTGCAAAAGGAAGCTGGCTTTTTATATCTTCGGGTAGCAACTTCGCAACAATGGCGGAGTCGGCGTACATCGGGTTAAAGGCCATGCTGATGGCATCGGTAAATTGTTCGGCTGTCAGGCGCCTGCGCACCATACCTGTAAATTTGTAATCATTGGCCATGATATCCCCTGCTTCCTTGACCGAAGTTGACGGCAGCTGATAGGTTTTGGAGGTAACGATGGCAAAGATCAGTTTTTTAATATCATAACCGTTGGTAGCAAAGTCCGAAGCCATCCAGTCGAGCAGATCTTCGCTCCATGGTACGTTGTCCATCATATCCACTGGTTCGATGATCCCGCGGCCCAGCAGCTGCGCCCAAATCCGGTTCACCAACGTCCGGTACAGGCGTCCATCTTTGGGCTGTACCAAAAGATCGGCAAGTTGCCGGAGACGTTTTTCAGTACTGGCATCTACACTGATTTCGCCAAGTTCGGGGAAGAGAATTCGTGTACCTGCAATTTTCCCGGTAGGTTTGTCGCAGCGGTTAATTTCGAGCAGCGTATCCGCAAAAATATTAGCAAAGGCATAGGAGTCTGCCAGTTTCCAGTCGCTGATAAAGCTATCGTGGCAGGAGGCGCATTTAAGGTTAAGGCCAAGAAAAACCTGCGAAACATTCTGCGCCGCCTGCATTTCGGTACGCTGGCTGGAGTTGATCGTCCCCCTCCATTTGATGCCTTTTATGAATCCTTCGGATTCTTTGGTAGGACTGATCAGTTGTTTTACAAATTCGTTGTAAGGCTTGTTGCTCTGCAGGGAGGAATAAAGCCATTTGGTAATATCAAAGCGGCCTCCGGTGATATATCCTGTGCCGGAATAGTCGTTTCGCAGGGCGTCGTTCCAGAACGACATCCAGTGCTGGGCGTAATCATTATTTTTATTGAGCAGTTCCTGCGCAAGGATTTCTCTCTTGTCGGGGCGGTTATCTGCCAGGAAAGCATCTATTTTTTCAGGTGTGGGAAGCAGTCCGACAATGTCAAGGTATACCCGCCTGATGTAAATCCGATCGTCAACAACAGGTTTCCATTCAATCTTGTTTTTTTGGAAATAGGCGTTTACCAGTCTGTCTATCGGTTTTACGATATCTCCGCTCGGCGCAGGCAGTGCCGGGGTGCGCGGTTCAAGTGCTGCCACACGGTATATGCTCTTTTCCTTGCCATCAGGCCAGGGAGCGCCTTTTTCAATCCAGTAAGTCAAAACATTAATTTCCTTTTCGGTCAGCCGTTTGCCTTTGGTCGGCATTGCGTCCTTATCTCCTTTGGGAAGTGATATCCTCCTGATCAGTTCACTTTTATCAGGATGCTGGGGCACCACCACCACGCCGTGCTCGCCACCCTTCATGATCATATCCTTACTGTCCAGGCGAAGTTCTCCTTTTATCTTGGATTCAGAATGGCAGCTGTAACAGTTATGCGCCAGGATCGTTCTTACTTCCACGTTGAGATCCTGGATCTGCTGAGGAGTAAGCGCTTTGCCGTCGTTTACGAATTTGAAATCGGGTTGATCAACTCCATCTGCAAGTGGTTCTTCTTTTGAAAACGGCAACACACTGGAAATATAGTCGTCGCCATGGGTAAGCATGGCACCATAATGCCCTGCAAGAGATACTCCCACAACCGTAAGAATCAGCAGAGAGCGGTAAAGCGCAATTTTCCCCCGGGTCAATGCGAAGACGGTCATACAGGATAATACCATGGTAGCAATTCCTGCCCAACGGTGAATTTCCAGGCTGTCGCCGCCGTATTCTCCCTCACCTGCCAGCAGCCATCCGAATGCCACAGCCACTACGGCACTACCGGCTCCAATCCATAATAATAAATTAATCCCGGCCCTGAGCTTGTCTGAGTTATGTTTCCAGTCAATAAGCTCCAGTAATAAAGCCACACAAAGCAAGCCAACGGGGAAGTGCACCATCAGCGGGTGCAGCCTGCCGAAAAACTGCCATAGCCAAAAGGTTTCAATCGTTTCTAGTAACACTGGTAAAGAGAAATTAGTGGTTCAGGATAAATACAGAATGATGAATTAAAATACAATATTTTGATCAATGAGTATAAAATAATTAATACAAGTATAAACGGATTGTGAGAATCTACTGTCCTGTTGTGTCTGTTTCGCCAGGATCGTGAATGGATAAATAACGGCTTCTTATTTATATCATGTGGTGTGTGTAGTATTGTTTATATAACGAAATATTGTATAATTTTAAGATAAATAAAAGGAGAATTCGCAGCAAGCGCGAATCCTCCTTCTGTAATGGCAATTTTAATAACCCGGATTTTGTACCAGCTTGGCATTGATCAAAATCTGAGGTGCCGGTAAAGGCAGTACATATTCAAAATCACTGAATATGTAATCATTTGAATTAAAAGGTACATTCCCACGGTCCACTGTTGGTTTGGCCTTTTCCATTGCACCATGTGCATTCATGAAGGCAGCCCATTGGGCAGGTGTTTTGGTTCGTTTAAGGTCAAACCATCTGTGGTTTTCAAAGGCAAGTTCCAACCTTCTCTCTTTAAGTACCGCAGTTCTGAAATCATCCTTGCCAGCGGGGGCTGCATCGGGAAGGCCGGCACGTTTACGGATCTGGTTGAGGTACCCTAGTGCTTCGGCTGTGGGGCCAGTCTGCTCATTCATAGCTTCTGACAACATGAGCAGCACGTCCGCATATCTCAGTACGGGCCAGTTGGTATTGGTCCGCTGTACAATAGTGTGCGGATAGTTGTACTTGGATACGTAGGGAACCGGATATTCTTTTCCATCCAGTATAAAGCTGGTCTTTAAAGAGATATCTTTTCTAAGATCCCCTTTTTCGTAAGCAGCAATAATGTCATTGGTTGGTACATTCCTTCCCCCGTTTGTACCAGCCGCATATCCTGTTACTGCTCCTTTGGATACCCTTGGCGCAAATACATACTGGAAGCTGCTTTGCTCACCGAGGTCGTTGTCTCCCTGATACTGAATCTCAAAGATGGATTCGATACCATTCTTTTTGGCCGGGGAAGGATCAAAATTGTCGGCATAGTTGGCATTAAGAGCATATCCGAGTGCAGTTACTTCCTTGAGCGTGGTAATCGCTTCGGCATATTTTTTCTGGATGAGATACGTTTTACCGAGCAGGCTTAACGCAGCACCTTTGGTAGCACGTCCTTTGTCACCGGCAGCTGCATATTTTGCAGGCAGCAGGGCCGCGGCTTCTTTCAGATCTTTCTCCACCTGTGCCCATACTTCTGCCTGCGGCGACCTTACCAAATCAAAGGCCGGATCAGGTGTAGAAAGCGTTGAGGTAACAATTACCACGTCCCCGAAATATTGGACCAGATTGAAGTACATGTAACCTCTGAGAAATTTCAGTTGGCCTTCGATCTCTTTTTTGGAAGCGTCCGCTATTTCAGCAACAGCCAGTTTTTCAAGGGTAAGGTTGTTGTTGTAAAGCGCTGAATAATAGCCGTTCCACAGGTTGGCAATTTCACCGTTTCCCGAGTTGATAGTCGAAAAGTCGAATGCTTCCCATCCTCCCGCTCCACCACGGTCCGACGGGTTCAAATCAATGGTCGTATTGTCGGTCTGAAACTCACCAAACAGGTAGGCAGTGTTGTTAAGCGTCTGAACCTGTCCGTATACTCCGTTCAGGGCTTGTTTGGCCTGAGCTTCGTTTTTATAGAAAACGTCAACACCTACCTTGGTAGGGTCCGTCTCGTTAAGGAAATCTTCGCTGCACGATGTATGTAACAAAGTAAGGGCGATGATTCCTATTGCGGTTATATTTTTCATGTTCATCATGGTTAGAAATTTACTTTAAGACCTGCAGAAAACGTTCTTGGCACAGGGTACGACTCATCGTCGTTGTTCAGCTCAGTTCCGCCGCGTACACCTGCATCAGGGTTGTTTCCCGGGTATTTGGTAACCAGCAACAGGTTAGCTGCATTTACAAAGATCCGGGCATCGGACAAAATTCCGTTGATTTTGGGGAGTGTATAACCTATGGTTACGTTTTTGATCCACATGTGTGTTCCATCATAAACATAACGTTCACTACTTTCACGAGACCATTTGAAGTTATCGGTTCCGCCCTGCGAGTGCTTGTCATTGGGGTTCGGGCCAGGGTTGCTTGGCGACATCCACCGGTCTTTTGCCTTTTCCAACACGTTGAAAACACCGTCCATATTCATGGTTGATGCCTCGATATTCCGGTATACATCAAATTTATAAGCCCCCATCAGCAGGACACTCACGTCAAACCTTTTGTAATCGGCACCCACGGTCCATCCCCAGTTGAACTTAGGATTAGGATTTCCAATTTCGGTCATATCCTTCGTGTCGTATGAAACGATGCCATCAGGCCCGCCGTCCGGCGCGCCGTGCAAATCAGCAAATTTCATAGAGCCCGGTATGGCACCATCCTGGAATGGGGCGGCCTGGATCTCTTCTTTTGTGTTGAAAATGCCCAGTTTCCTGTATCCGAAGATCATCCCGATCGGGCGTCCCACTTTTTGGATGTTATAACCGCCGTATTGGCTCCCTTGCAGGATAAAGTCATTTTGTCCTTTGATCGCCAATATTTTGTTACGGTTGAAGGTAATGTTGGCATTGGTTCTTAAATTAACCTGACCCAATTTAAGCCTGTAGCTTACAGCTAGTTCCACCCCTTTATTCTGAACTTTTCCTAAGTTTTTCAAAGTGGAGGTAAAACCGGAAACCGCGGGTATGTTGTAGCCGAGCAGCATGTCATCTGTAATTTTCTTGTAGTATTCAACTGTGAAAACCAATTGGTTGTTGAATGTTGCAAGATCAAGGCCTATGTCCAGCTGGTTAGATTTTTCCCAGGTAAGTTCCGAATTGGCAAAACGGGTAACCGTTTTACCGGACGCCAGTGTATTGTTGAATACATAATTGTTCAAACCCAGGAATGCAAGGCTGGCATAGTTGCCGTCGTCACCGGCATTTTGTCCCACACCAAAGTTGTTGTTGGCTGTAACGTTGTAGGTGTTGTTACCAGTCATCCCCCAGCTTCCTCGTAGTTTCAGGTCGGTCAGCCATTGAGCTTTCGGGATAAAGGCTTCTTCTGAAAGGCGCCATCCGACAGAGGCCGCCGGGAAATTTCCAAATTTATGCCCCTCACTGAATCTTGAGCTTCCTTCGCGGCGCATGGATGCCGAGAAGAGGTACTTATCTTTAAAGGAATAGTTAACCCTGGCAATGTAAGCCAGCATGGTCCACCTTCTTTCCATGGAATTGGAAGAACGTATGGTGGCATTTCCCAGAAAGGGAGCAAGGTCGTCGGGGAAGGTATTACCACTTCCGTACAACCCTTTCACGGTTTCCTGTTGTGCGCTATATCCCAGCATTGCGTCAAAGTGATGGCTTTCTCCCAAATTTGGCATATAGGTAAGTACCTGATCAGCAGCATAGTTTTTTAACTCTTCCGAATCGTCCCTTTCGGTTGCAATTCGCGGAGGCGCACCGTTGGTACCCGTCTGAACCGGAAGTCCGATGGTCGATGGAATGTACTCTTTGTAGGTATTATAGTTAATCTTGGCGTTAACAGAAGATCTGAATTTAAGGCCTTTGGCGATGTTAAGTTCGATATACCCGTTTGCCAGGACATCAGCTATGTTCCGGTTTCTCTTGATATTTTTTAACATGAACAACGGGTTGGGAAAGCCGAATATATCTCCCACTCCATTGTAGTAGGGAATCAGGTCTCCGTTTGCGTCATAAGCCGGATACCGGGGATCACTGATGAGCGTGAGCCCTACCTGGGCATTACGTCCGTCCGTACTGGCCAGGCTCGACCTGGAATAACTTCCCACCACATTCATACCCATGGAGATAACCTTGTTTACGTCCCCTGAAAGGTTGGTCCGGACAGAAGCACGGTCGTAACCGGTATATTTCAGCGCACCGTCTTCTTTGTAATAACCTACTGACACAACCGATTTGATTGGGCCCTTGCCGGATGACAAGGTCACATTGATATCCTTGTAAGGGGCATTGTTGTGAAGGATCAGGTCAAACCAGTTGGTGGAGTATTTGGTAGCCGACGGATCGCGGAAATCAATGGGTATCTCTTCCTCCGTAGGTTGTTTGGAATTCTTAAGGACATACCGCCCGATAAACACCTCTCTTTTAAACTGAGCGAAATCTTTTCCGTTCAATACCTTTGTTTTTCTCGATTCCGGAACATTTTGAAAGCCATAATCAATGGAAACATTGAGGCTTGTCTTACCTTCCTTGGCGGATTTTGTGGTGATCAGTACCACACCGTTTGATCCTCTGGCACCATAGATGGCAGTGGAAGCGGCGTCTTTAAGAACAGATATGGTTTCAATGTCATTGGGATTCAAATTTTGCCCCACCGACGTCCCTACCGGAAAACCGTCTATTACATACAATGGATCACTGCCTGCTCCAAGCGAACTGATACCCCGTACTTTAATATCAAATGATTGCCCTGGCGTACCGCTCTTTTGCTTGATGATCACTCCAGGAGCCTGGCCCTGTAACATACGGGTAACGTTGGATTTGGGAACCTCACCAATATCTTCCATGCTGATTACCGACACAGCAGACGTAATATCACGCTTGCGCTGGGTACCATATCCTACAACCACCACTTCTTCAAGCGCCTTGTTGTCAACGGCTAACGTAACATCTAACGTTGTTTGATTTCCTAACGTCACTTCTTTAGGTAGATAACCTACGAAGGAAAATACGAGCACACGGTTGCCCGACTCAGGCACACTGAGGCTATAACCACCGGACTCATCCGTTACCGTTCCTGTGCCGGTACCTTTCAGAATAATGCTTACACCTGGGAGGCCAGCTCCTGAGTCGTCGGTTACTTTTCCCTTAATAGGCTGTTCGGCCGCTAGGGTACCTGCGGGTAGTACAGTCGCACTGGCTGCGCCAGCAAAAGGAGCTAATAAAATTCCTGCCAGCAAAGGATACAGGAACGCGCTCCTGAATATCCCCCGACCGACAGATTTGGAAAGTCGAAATTTATACATATGATTTTGTTATTTAGTTGAAAGAAATTCAAACAACTGGGTGAATAGTTACCAGAAGTACTCATACTCCGTGGCAAGCCTTTTTCTTCCGTTGGGAATAAAGGCCGGGGTCAGGAACGGTTCAGGCTGAATTTTATCATAGGCGGTTAGTTAGGTTTAAAATTGAACTGGTATTAATGGAATGAAACAGGTGTCAGGAACGATGTTAGAGAGAAGCTTTTATGATGAGATCCGCAATAAAAAATAGCTGAATGACGACGGTGTAGATAGTATAATCTGATTTTAGCATTGAATAATTATATTATCGACTGGTTTATATTGTTTATATTATATTTCTAATGAAAATAATTTTGTTTTTTACAATGCTAAATTTAATTGTTTGTATCACTGTCCTGCACTGTCTGGTATAGCGGGTACGGTAACGGAAAAGTTTGAACGCGGCCGAACCCCCGGAAGAAAGATATCGGCAAACGTTATAAGTATACGTTGGTTACCTGATAATAAATTTTACACTGAATGGAATATCATTTAATTTAATACAATAACTTTATGAGTTCCAGCTTGTTCTAAAGCGGTTTTATGAGACTATGTTCAAATATATATCCGGAATAGTTCTTGTTCTCTTCTGCCTCGTGCAGGCTTCTGCAAATCATATGGTTGGCGGGGAAATACAAATGCATCGTACAGGCTCTGCAAATTTCGAAATCAAGCTGATCCAGTTTTGGGAAAGGAAGAATCTGGTTAATCCAACGCCATCCACTGCTGGTAACCGTGATGTTACGGTAGATTTATATATATATCGTAAGAGAGATAACAAATTGATGGACAAGGTTGTAGCCAGGTACAGATCAACCAAAAGCATCGAATACCAGAATAAAGCCTGTGCCACTTATCGTTCCATGGAAACATTAATTGGTGTATACACGGGTATCGTATCGCTGCCATCCGCAAGGTATAACGATACAGACGGCTACTATATAGCCTGGGAACGATGCTGCCGGAATGACGATATTAATAATATTGTGGAACCGGGGGACAACGGAATGGTTTTTTATCTGGAGTTTCCGCCTGTGTCAACGATCAATTCGTCTCCCGATTTTCTTGCACCCAATGGTGAGTATATATGTGCCGGAAGAAATTTTTCCATGAATATGTCCGCCGAAGATGCCGACGGGGACAAGCTGAGATATAGCCTGGTGACCCCGATGAAAGGGCATACTAATCCGTCATTTACGATAGGCGATGACACAGAGAAGTCGGGATATCCATTGGTGAACTGGCAGCCAGGTATTTCGGTGTCCAATATGATACCCGGCCCGTCCCCTCTGACAATTGATGAAAATACCGGAGTAATTTCCGTTAGATCCAATCAATTAGGGCTTTATGTATTTACAGTGCAGTGCGAGGAATTTCGAAATGGAAGAAAGATTGGCCTGGTAAGACGCGATTTTCAGCTACTTGTGATAGACTGCAACAGCCAAACTCCGGAGCCTCCCATAGTCACAGTAAACGGAGAACTAACAACAGCTGTTAAGTTCTGCCCGCAGAAATTAGTCGAATTAAAGACGAGTGCGGGAACCGATTGGTCGTATCAATGGCAACTCAATGGCTTTAATATTCCAGGTGCTACGGGTGCAACACTGATGGTAAAAGATACCGGTCAGTACATGGTAGTAAAAAGTTTTAAAACCAAATGTACACGGGATACATCGTCAGTTACTGTTTACGCTACTTATGGTGATCCCGTTCCGGCTAAGATTGATTACGAAAAGTCGGTACTTTGCCCGCACGATTCCATTGTTTTGCTCGCCAATGCAATCCAAAGCTTTCAGAATACCATTTGGACTAAAAACGGAGAGGATCTTGCCAGGGGAACGGCCAGCACAACAATTACCTCTGCCGGGTTATATCATCTTACCATTCAGGACAGTCATACAGGTTGTTCGGGAACGGATTCTGTACGGATCTCGGAAGATGTTTTGACTGTTGATTTACCAGAGGCTGTCACCATTCAGCTCGGCAGAAGTGTTACCCTGGTGCCGGTTATCAAGCCACTTGCAGATCTTAGTCATCTGCAGTGGTCCCCTTCTGCAATCCTTTCAGAATCTCCGGTACTGGTTGTTTCCCCGGAGGTTCCCACAGTGTATACCGTCACGGTGACTTCGGTTAACAACTGTACATCAACCGCTTCCACCTCCGTAAATGTGGTAGACCAGTTTTATGTACCCAATATCTTTTCCCCGGACGGTGACGGTAAAAACGATACTTTTCAGATCAGTAATATAAAAGATCAGATACTGAGCATCAGCATTTATGATCGGTGGGGAATGCTGATATTTCACTCCAACGGATATGAAGTTCCATGGAACGGCGACTACAACGGGCAGAAAGTCCAGCCAGGAAGTTATCCCTACATTATCAGATCAAAAACAGCCAGTTACAAAGGCGAGATTATGGTGGTTCGTTAAACAAGCATCTTCCCGGTTTATTGTTTGAATTCCTGGTAAGTACCATCTGAATAAAAAAGCATAATTCTTTCTACTTTCTTTTCCGTTTTTATTGCTCCGGGAAGAGCATTCAGATTTTCATAGACCGGTGTTGGTTCAGAATCTAATCGCCTGTTTAATTCTGGGGCGGTCTGAACCATGTTTTTTTGGGGGGATTTAGGGGCGTATCTTTCTGATGAAGAACTTGTTATTTCATCAGATTCCAACATTAATTCTTCGTCGTCCAAAATCCAATTCAGGCCAAGATCCGGAAAGCGTTTGACTATTTTTTGTACTATATCCAGACTAGGCTTATTTCTTCCTGCCAATATATGGGATATACTGGGCCTCTGTACGCCAATTTCATCTGCGAAAATAGAAGGAGACAGATTCTTGATGGCTAATATCATTTTTATTTTATCAGTCAGATCCATGTTTATTAAATTAAATTGATGCACAAATTTAAGTATATTTAATTAAATAAACTAAGTTGATAAAAATAAATACGATTATTTAAATAGGTAAACTTGGAGTCAGATTAATTTATTTACAAAAGTAAATGCCGGAACATACTGATAGACAGTTTATTCCGGCATTTGGTATATTGCACTAATCAGTTCTAGACCGCTACCTGGTTATCTCTTAGCGCATCATTTAAGGATGTTTTCAGATCCGTGCTAGGCTTTCTTTTTCCTATGATCAGTGCGCAGGGTACGTGGTAGGTTCCTGCCGCAAATTCTTTAGGTAAAGTACCTGGGATCACCACAGAGTCGGCAGGTACATATCCCTTGTATTCAACCGGAGTTTCCCCGGTTACGTCTATAATTTTAGAGCTTCCGGTAATGGTAACACCGGCTCCAAGTACAGCTCTGGCGCCAATATGAGCACCTTCCACCACGATACAGCGTGAACCTATAAAGGCTCCATCTTCAATAATTACCGGAGAAGCCTGTACCGGTTCAAGGACTCCGCCAATGCCGACCCCACCGCTTAGGTGCACATTCTTACCAATCTGTGCACAGCTTCCGACGGTTGCCCATGTGTCTACCATAGTACCTTCGTCAATATATGCACCAATATTTACATAGGAAGGCATTAGGATAACCCCTTTGGAAATGTATGCACCGTAACGAGCGACAGCTGGCGGAACCACCCGAACACCCAGTGAGGCATAGCCGCGTTTTAGTTGCATTTTATCATGATATTCAAAAATACCGGCCTCACTTACCTCCATCTGCTGAATAGGAAAGTAAAGAATGATCGCTTTTTTAATAGCTTGGTTTACGGCCCATGTACCATCAGATTTAGGCTCTGCTACACGAATTCGTCCTTTGTCTACTTCTTCAATAATGCTACGGATTAATTCGATAGAAGCAGGCTCTTTTAATTTTTCCCTGTTTGACCAGATTTCTTCAATTTGTTGGGTAAACTCCATGTTAAACTACTTATTTATTATAAACTATATAATTAATTGATTTTCAGCAACTTATTTATTTTCAAAATACAAATATACTGTTTATTACTCAACTCCTTTCAGAGCAGTTAGAAATAAGATGAAAGCGAAAGTTTAAATATACGGCAAAACATCAGTATAAAACAATCAAGTAAGCTAAAGGAGGTAAGAAATAAAACGCTATTGAAATTAGTAAAACCTAAATCGCAAATTTGTGATTTTTACTAATTTCAATAGTATTATTTATTCTACCGATTCTTCCTTTTACCTCAGTTTTTTCGTATTTTTGCGTTTGGAAACAAAATCCTATTATAATATGTCAAATGTAAAAGTTGCAATCAACGGATTTGGACGCATCGGACGCCTTGTGTACCGCCAAATCTACAACATGGAAGGTATTGAAATTGTTGCTATCAACGATTTAACAAGCCCAAAAGTACTTGCCCATCTGCTAAAATATGACACTGCACAAGGACGTTTTGATGCAGAAGTAAAATCAACTGATAATTCAATCATCGTTAACGGTGAAGACATCGTAATATATGCTCAGCGTGACCCGGCACAAATTCCCTGGGGATCACACGATGTAGATGTAGTACTGGAATGCACCGGATTTTTCACCAGCAAAGAGTCTGCCGAAGCACATATCACCGCTGGTGCTAAAAAAGTAGTGATCTCCGCTCCTGCTACAGGCGACCTAAAAACAATTGTTTTCAATGTAAATCATAACATCCTGGATGGTACCGAAACCATCATTAGCGGTGCTTCCTGTACCACCAACTGCCTTGCGCCTATGGCTCAGGTACTTGAAGAGCAATTTGGTATTGTGAACGGTTTAATGACTACCATCCACGCTTATACCAACGACCAAAATACCCAGGATGCTCCACATCCAAAAGGAGATTTGAGAAGGGCTCGCGCAGCGGCACAAAACATTGTTCCCAATAGCACAGGAGCCGCCAAGGCCATTGGACTGGTACTTCCATCATTGAAAGGCAAACTGGACGGATCTGCTCAGCGGGTTCCAACCCTTACTGGTTCATTAACGGAATTAACCGTTATTCTGGGTAAACAAACTACCGTTGAAGAGATTAATGCTGCAATGAAAGCCGCTTCCAACGAAAGCTACGGCTATACGGAAGATGAAATAGTGAGCAGTGATATCATTGGTATCAGCTATGGTTCCCTTTTTGATGCTACCCAAACCCGGGTACAAAAAGTGGGCGATACACAATTGGTAAGAACAGTGAGCTGGTACGACAATGAAATGTCGTACGTATCTCAATTGGTACGTACAGTACATTATTTTGCCAAGCTGATCAAATAGAAATAGCATTAGTTGCTTAAAAATGACCCGTTTAACACGGGTCATTTTTTTTACAGCCTTATGCATTTAATGAATTTGATACTGTACCCTTTGCTGACGAAGATCTTTTCATAATGCGTTTTGACGCCATGATGGTATTGCAGCAGCGGAGACTGATATAGGTCATCGGTATAATCCATAATCCTGAAAGAAGGATTGTCACTGATCATTTCAAGACTGTATTCGTAAAGGAAAGAACTATCCGTTTTAAGGCAAAATTCGCCCCCAGGTTTAAGATAGGAAGCATATTTTTTCAAAAAATCAGGATTAGTCAGCCGTTTTGGCTCATCTCTGTCCCTGACCTGGGGATCCGGATGAATGAGCCATATCTCGTCCAATTCCCGGGCTTGGAAAAATTCTTCTGAATACTGAATTCCAGCCCTCAAAAAAGCTACATTAGATAGTCCTGAATCCAGCGCTGCCTGGCTTCCCCTGGCAATGCGGTCGCCTTTGATATCCATTCCTATAAAATTCTTATCAGGAAAAACACTTGCAAGCCCTACGGTATACTCACCCTTTCCGCAGGCAAGCTCTAATACGATGGGGTTATGATTCTCAAAATATAACTGGTTCCATTTTCCCTTCAGCTGGTGATAAAGCGGCTTTCCCGCCTCAATTACATTTGTCGCATTACTACAATAATCGTAATGCATTAATTTTCGTCTTGCCATTAATTAAAATCTCAATCTATAAATCTGTTAACTCTGCTACCACAAATGTGCTCCCTCCAACATAAATGCAGTCAGTGCTGATACTATCCGCTTTTGCCGCTGCCAGCGCCTGATTTACATCCTTATAAACCCTGCCCTGCAAACCGGATCGTAAGGCGGCCTGCTGCAAATTTTCTGATGGTAATGCGCGTAAATTACCCGGTTCGCAAAAGTAATAAACACCTGTCGAAGGAAAAAGGTCCAGAATTCCGGAAATATCCTTATCTGCTACAAACCCCAGAACATACCGGTGGGCGGTTGCTTCAATACTTTCAAACTGGGGGATGGTAGCGCCCAGACCAGCATAATTGTGCGCCGTATCGCAATAAACCAAAGGAGACTCTCCTATTCGCTGCCAGCGGCCTTTTAAACCCGTTAAACGGCTTACATTTGGCAGCGCGCTGCTGATGTGTTCATCCCCGATTTCAAATCCGGCAGTTCTGATGACATCCACGGCAGTTAATACCCCACAGATATTCTTGGCCTGGTAATTTCCGGTAAGGTCTAAACGTAAATGATCAAACCTGACTTCCTTCTTATCAATGCACTTTGCGGTAAGCGCCATAAAACCTTCTGAATGTTCTGTTTCCATCACCCTGTAAACCTGGGATCCGTAGTACAAAGGTGCCTCGTGCTGCCGTGCCGCAGCCTCAAAAACACTGGCCACTTCTTCATTCTGGTATTCACTGATCACCACAGGTACATTATCCTTTATTATCCCCGCCTTTTCAGCGGCAATTTTGGGCAAGGTATCTCCCAGAAACTGAACATGATCAAAACTTACATTGGTGATAACGGACACTACCGGCTTGATAATATTGGTAGAATCCAGCCTGCCTCCCATTCCCACTTCGATGATAGCTACGTCAACTTGCTGGTCTGAAAAATAGGAAAAAGCCATGGCGACCGTCAGCTCAAAGAAAGATGGTGACAGGTTATCGATGTAAGATTTATTTACAGTAACAAAAGTGGCTACATAAGACTCGTTGATCGGAATTCCGTTGACACGGATACGCTCTGTGAAAGACTTAAGATGAGGAGATGTGTATAATCCTACCTTGTAACCGGCTGTCTGAAGAATGGCTGCGAGCATGTGCGACGTACTGCCCTTCCCGTTAGTCCCCCCCACATGGATGGTTGGATAATTGTTTTGGGGATTGCCCAGTATGCCGCAAATCTCCCGTGTAGTTTCAAGGCCCGGCTTATAGGCACGGGCCCCTATATTTTGAAATACCGGCAATCGGCTAAACAGGTAATCGATTGCTTCCTGATAATCCATGAATTAACGTGATCGAATTTTGAAAGTGATGGTACCGGTAGACTCATCGGGTACATTAGAAGATTTAGGGATGAATGTAAGGTCCCTAACCGCACTTTTATACTTATTCACTACGGCGTAATCGGTAACCGTTGTATTTTGAGTAATAATACTTTTTATGCGGCCATTACGGTCAACGGTTATCTTGAAAGTGATATCGCCGGTAACATCCGACCTGTCGTCTACCACCGGTTGGCGGGACATCCCCCAACCTGACAAGCTCAAACCAACGGCTGTGCCGCCACCGCCACCTTCGCCCTTGTAGGTTTTGGCGAACAGGCTTCCACTTTTCGAGCCTTTATCACCAACTCCTTCAGCATCATCTCCATTGTTGTTACCACCAATTCCTGCTTTGGTGCCGTTTGTACCGTTACTGCCACTTTTACTGCCTGATGATTTGGTAAACAAGGCGTCTTTGTTAACAGTCTTTTCAGGTGCAGGCTTTGCCACTGGCGTTGAAGAATTGGCACTCCCATTCGCTTTTTTTACATCTGTCTTTTCAGGTGCTTCAACCGGGCTCTCTGCCTTGGATGTTATGACTGGCTTCTCTGCAACCACTTTGGTTGGCTTTTCCGACTCAATTTTAGGCGGTGTGGGAGGAGTTGGCTTGGGGGTTGATACAGACTTCACCTTTTTCACTTCGTCTGCGTCAGCCTTCATATTTTCGGCTATCTTGGAATTATTGGGTTTGTTGTATGTCTGAACATCTCCTTTTCCCACTTTGCTGGTTCCATAATTGACCTCTACAAACAATTCCAGCGGCTCTACCTTAGGCAATGAGCTATTTAACCGAATGAAGAAAAAAAGCGTCAGCACGGCGGCAGTGATTCCAACGGACAAAGCCCAGGAAAGTGCGATCCTCTGACGGTCTTCTGCTTGCAATACAACCATATTGAAAGTAATGAAAGGTTATTTTGTGAGTGGAACGTAAAACTATTCTATTTTAGTATAAAAGCAAAAAAGGGCCTTACCAGCCCTTTCATACCCTTTTTCAAACTATCTTTTGTGGTAAACCCATCCCTTTTCGCCGATCACCTCTTTCAGCTGGGCCGCGGCTGCGTGGGCATCGGCCTCCGTTTCAAAACCCTGAACTGCTACCTTAACCTTCTTGCTGAATTCATCGCCGGGAATCAGGATCGCCTGGTTGTATCCTTTTTTCTTCATCTCTTCGAGCAAGATACCTGCCTGTCTGTCCCCCTTGAAAGCACCAGCGATAAGGTAGTATTTAGCATCAACAGCAGTTTCCTCACTAAGCGCTGATACAGGAGCCTCAGCCACGATCTCTTTAACCTGCTCTGTTGCGACAGAATCAGTAACTACCGAATCCCATGCTGCTGTGGTGGTTTCTTCGATGAGTGGCTCTGCAATCTTCTCTTCTGCAACAGGTACTTCTTCAACACTATTTTTAACCTTCACCTCCTTTTTACTGAAAAAATAGGTGAACGGATTCAGGTTGCTTTTGTTCAATCCCTGATTTGAGGTAACCAGAAAAAAGCTAAAATAACATAGTACACCAGCCACCATTGCCGCAGCGGCCCATGTCAGCCAGCTTTGTTTTTTTACTTCATCAACCTCCTCGGCGACATACTCTATTTCCAGTGCTTTCTGATAAACCGTTTGTTTACCATCAACAGGCCTTTCGGCCATTTTAGCTTCTATCTCATGAAATCCGAACCAGTCGTCCTTAAAGTACTTTACCGAAGTAGGTTCAAAAACAAGCTTTCCTTCTTCATTGAATACAAATGACCCAATCCCAATAATATCCGCAGTCCCATGATTATGGAGGCCTGCTTTCAGACCTTCGGTATATAGCCTGATGTAGGTTAGCGCATCACTGTGGCTTATCTTTTCGTGGCGCGAAATATAATTGGCCAGCAAGCCATCATCCAGCTTAATAAACTCATTGAAAGCCAACCGCTTAGATGGTGGAGAAAATCTGCCGGTGGTCTTATCATAATAGGCAGCCACCTGCCTTGACAGCAGTGCTCCAAATCCTGGAATGACCACAAATTCGAATTCATTAACCAACCTTTGGATTACACTTTCAACAGGTATCATGCAAGATTTTTTGAGTTGCTGCTACGAAGTTAAAAAGAAAAAGACAATCCGCCAATAAAGTTTAAACCTTGCTGAGGGTAATACTGATACCGCTGATACTGCTTACCCAGCACATTATTGATGGCGACAAAGGCCGAAAAGTTCTTGGTTAACAGATAGTCTATCTTGAAATTCAGATCTGCGATAACAGGCAATTTTGTAGTGATTCCGCTCTGAAAATTTTTCGCTTTTATTCTTTTCAACAGGTAAAAATCGGAGGTAATAAATAACTTTTTACTGATCGTTAGCGCGTTAAACCAGTTTAACGTAAGGTCCGGCCGATGCCAGGCTTCTTCCAGCGATGCAAGCGAATAATCAAAGTAATTTACCTTCAACGAAGTTTTGAACAAATCGTTCAGGTTATATCCGCCCTGTACCGAAATGGTAAGTACTTTTGTTTTTCCAGGATCATAAATCACCGAGAAACGGGAGGTATCAGCCAGTGAATTATTAAAGTTGTAAAAATTCCGGTACTGGGCAAGCGAAATCTTACCTTCAAAATTAATACCCTGCTCGGTTTCTCCTTTAACACCGGCGTTAATGTCATAGGTTTTCTCAGTATTGACTATCAGAACGTTACGACCCAGCCATTGATTTTCGTTTAACATGCTCTTTAACGTGTTGCGCACGATATCACCGTTATAACCTGCAAAAACATGAATTCCGCTGATTGGGGTTACGTCAACATTAATGACCGGAAACGCCCTGGTTTTATTGATGTTTAGTTTACTATCCGTATCACTCACGGCGTTCAGCCCCGCCGAAAGAGAGAACAGATCGGTAACATATTTGAAGGTAGGCCGCACCCTGAACAGGTTCCTGTTATAGGTAAAATGATCAACGCGCTGCGAAACAAAAGCATCCACGTCAAGCAGTGCATAAAAAGAATCATTGATCGGTACGGAAGCGTTTAATTTGGTCCCCCAGTCCAGTTCCGAAGCACTGTAATTATCACGCAACGTATGCAGACTGGTTTTTACGGCGTAATCCACGAGTACGGAGGCATCCGTATTTTCAAAGCCCAGGTCTACGCCAAAACGGTTAATCTTTTGCCGGAGGCTGTCGCGGTCTACTGTTACTCCCTCTGGCTGGGGCTTGTATCCATAAAAATAGTAGCCCTTGTGATCAAAGTCCAGGGCAGCATCCACTTTGTACTTACTCCTGATGTACTTGCCATCTACTTTAAAACCTGTGGACGAATTAGCAGAATTTTTACCATCCACGGGGCCGTTAGCAGCCGATAGATGCTTGAGCTGCGCCGAGAAGGCGAGATCATCGGATGTTCTTGCTCCTACAAAAGCCTCCCCCAAAAACCTTCCATAATTACCGGCTCCCAGTTTGATGTAATTATTAAGCGTGGCAGGTGCCTGCTGCCTCTCTTTCTCGTCGGAGGATACTCCAACGGTCGGGGTAAGCTTTGGAGACGCAATATTAATGTTAGGATCAATGAGCTCATAGGAAACCTTCTTTGCTGACTGGTCGCCTTTTGCCGGCTGTACCTTGTCGAGCAGCCGGTTAGCCGGTGCAAATTCAATGCTCTTCTCTTTTACAATCTCATAGGTCTGGCTTTCGATTTCCCCTTTCTGGGCTACGGCAAAACCGGCGGAAAAGCCCAGAAACAATAAAACAATACCAGTACGCACAACGCCTGAATTCATATTTTTAATATTAAATTTCTTATTATTCTGATCAGCTGGTGTCATGATTGTCTATTTAATCTGGCTTAATTTGGTTTTTGCCAACTCAACGGCTTCCTTATCATCCGAGTTATCAATAATGGAGCTGAGCGTGGCTTTTGCCTGACTCACCTCATTCATTCCCAAATACACATCCGCCAGCAAAATGAACGAACGTACACGCCAGAAATCAAACCCTTCGAAATTTTTTCCCATATCAATAATGGCGGTTTCCGCTTCTTTATATTTTTTGTTTTTGTAAAGAATCATAGCCGACCAGTAACTTGCCTCGGCTCCGTATTCATCCTTGGATGTTGCCGCAATTTTCTTAAACTCTTCGCTTGCCTTGACTAGGTCTCCGCGGTCATACGGTACCTTTCCAAGATATAGCTGTGCCTTTCCGACACTGCCTGGAACGATATTGCCTGCATTGATCACCTCACGGGCATAATACATGGTAGAGTCATAACCTTTAAGTGTATAATAATTGTCCATCAGTCCCGTCCATGCCTGTACCTGCTCTTTCTTATTTTCAGCATTCCGAAGTAGTATCCGGTAATTGGAAACAGCATTATTATAGTTACCACGCCCTATTTCCAGTTCCGCGGAGCGCTGTGCCGCTGCAGAAACAAAAGTAGACCGGTTTTCCTGAACAACTTTGGCGAAATACTGAAGCGCCTCATTCACTTTTCCCGTTTTGTCGTAGGACGAGCCAATAAAATATTTGGCATCATATTGATGTTTGCTGGAAGGATATCCGTTTAAAAATTCCAGAAGCGACTTGATAGCCACATCATATTTTTCGGCATAATAAAGATTGCGAACATTATCAAATTCCACTTCTTCGAGTTTCTCATTACCCGGACTATTTTTCCTGACCACACCGAGCACCTGTGTAAATTCTTCCGGACGTCCGACAGCTGTATAACTCTCCTGTATACCTTCAAGCGCGCTGCTGGCGGAGGGAGAATCAGGGAATTCGGTCAGGATTTTACGAAAATCCACAATTGCCTGCTCATATACCTGCAGGTTGTAATACGACTGCGCTCTTCTGAGGAGGGCCGCCGGAATGAGGTAACTCTTTGGTTTCTCATTGATCATCCGGGTAAATCCTTTCACCGCAGCCGAATAGCTCTGGTTTTGGAAGTCGATATCTGCAAGCTGGAAATAGGCATCGTCCAGGTATCTGGAACCGGGAAACTGGCGGATCAATAGTTCAAACTGACGCCTTGCCTCCGCTTCACGATTCATATACACATAAGCCCTTGCCTTTTGATACATGGCATAATCCTTATCCGTTTTACCCTTGGCTGCTACCTGTTCATAAGTGCGGATAGCTTCATCGTAATTTTTAGCAGCCAGATAACAGTCCCCAAGGCGCGTATAGGCATCCTCGATCACCTGACTGTCTATCCCCTCCGTATTACTCACAAATTGCTTGAAATAGGGCAGCGCCTGGCTGTACTTTTTTTGATTATAATAAACATATCCGATCGCGTACAGACTTTTTCGGCCATAAATGCCGGCCTTTGGATTTTTGGATATCTGGTTAAACTGAGCAACCGCTTCGTCCATTTTTTTCAGACCGTAATTTGACTCAGCCTTATAGTACATTGCGGAAAGCTGAAGTTCTGGGTCAACCGGGAAACGAAGTGACTTTTCAAGGTATCCGATGGCAGATTCAAAACGCTCCTGATTAAAGTCCGATACGCCCTGATTGTATGTCAGCCGCTGGTAGGTACCATTAATTTTAGCACTGCGCTTTGACAAGCCTTCTATGTACCGGATCGCAGCAATATTATTATTGGCCCCGGCATGGCCTTCCGCTACGAGTTCTGTGGCTTCCTCGGTATGTTTGCTTTGAGGATATTGAGCCATGTATTCATTCAGTTCTTTTACCGCCTCGCTATTATTGCCTAATTCCAGCTGTACCTTGGCATGGTTATATGCCGCCTCTTCTTTAATTACTTCATGAAAACTGAGCTTAGCAGCATTATCAAAATATGTTAAAGCATTGCTTAAATTACGAGTCTTTAAATAACTGATTCCCAGTATATATGAAGAGTACTGCGAAACAGAATCTTTGCCAGAACCTATCGGTTTTAGAGCAGTAATGGCACCTTCATAATTATCATTTCTGAACAGAGCATGCCCGTAATGAAGGGATACTGTAGGGGGAACAGCACCAGGTTTCATTTTCTTATAACGTTCATAAGCAACCACCGCTTTGGAATAATCACCTTTTTCGTAGTAAACCTCTGCCACATACAAAGCCACATCATCCAGTTTAGTATTTCCCTTTTGCTGTGCTAAAAGCTTTTCCCCATACTGAACCAGCCTGTCATATTCTTTCAACTGGTACAGAGAGGATATGATCCAGTTAGGTGCTTCATCCTTGTAATACGGATGACTTTCCACCCGAAGGAAATCCTGATAGGCCTCTTCGAAATTGTTCTTCTGGTAATTAATTACTCCGGCGTAAAACGAAGCATCCCCAGCATTTTTAAATTCCGATACGGTTTTAACCTGATTAAAGAGCGGAAGCGCCGCATCCGGTTGCTTGGTATTGTAATAAGCCATGGCCAGCTGATAGGTACTTTCCACCTTTTTGCCAGTATTTCCCGGAGAATCGACCGATTTCTGGAGATACGTGATAGCCTTTTCATAATCCCCGGCATTATAATAGTAGCTTCCCAGGTCGGAATAGATCTGCTGGGCCTTCGGATGCTCCGCATGATTCTTGACGAAACGATCTACCTGAATTTCCGCTTCGGGGTAATTCAGATAAAGGCCGGTGACGGCAAAGTAATATTCCGCGGTAATTTTATTATAGTCACTGGTACTGAATAACTTATCCTGCGTATTGAGAAACTCTCCAAACTCCTGCCGGGCGGCTACGTAGTTGGATTTCTCGTAATACTCCAGACCGTTTCTAAAATGGGATTCAGGTTCCGTGATACTCAACGTGCTTTGGGCTAATAGCTGCGTAGATCCCGCGCAAAGTATAACACCCAGGGAACGGGCACTGCGTTTAAGAAGCATATAAGACTTTTTCGCTTGATTTTGGGGAATTTGGTTTGGTTTAATCATATATCAATATAAGACATTCTGGGGTGCACTTTACCACCGGATTCTGTTTGCTATTTAACGAAATGCAAATTAAAAGCGTATACGCACATATTTTAAAGCTTATCCATCCCGTCGGTTTAAAAAATTATTTCATTCCGGCGGAGCGTCAGCATAAAGTCGTTGTCCATGGCGTCGAACCTGGCCGTAATACAATTCATGAAATTTTCATCAAAAACTGATTCCAATTCCGCCACTGAAGCCACCTCATATTCCTCGATTTTGTAAGTTTGTTCGTATAAGCCAGATTCAATTTTAATGATGTATTTATTATTCCACTGATAAATACCAATCTTGTAACGCTGATCCGGAATATCTTTAATGTATCGCATACTAAAATTTACTAACACTATTAAACTGATGTTCAGACATAAACTAAAATTTATACCTGTATTACTAATTATCATATCCTGTCTGATCACCTCTTGCAGCAGCCAGGATAAAAAAGATGCTTCGGATTTTTTCCTGAAAGGCAATACTGCGTTTACACAAAACAATTATGCCGAGGCCGTCAGACTCTATGACGAAGCAATTGCCAAAAATGCAGAATTTTCAGATGCTTATCTCAATAAAGGGATTTCTTTAATGAAATTAAACCGCCCTGAGGATGCCTACGAGGTTTTATCGGAAGCGATCCGGATTGACCCCACCTTCGTACAGGCTATTCTGGCAAGAGCGGAAGTTGCCTTGGTGCTGGGTGATTTAACCGCTGCCGAGGCAGGTCTGAAGGAGATTCAAAAAAAGTATCAGGACTCTACGAGATATTATCTGATCCATGGAGATCTGATGGTGGAACGCGGGCAAAATTCGATAGCACTCGCCGATTATGACAAGGCCCTGCAGCTTTCTCCGACTAATACTGAAGCTTGGGTAAACCGTGGCGCCCTTTATTACAACCAGCACCAGTTTGGTCTGGCAAGAAACGATTTTTCCGAAGCCGTAAAACTAGACCCCTACCGTGCTGAAGCTATCAACAATCTGGGCCTGATTGCTACAAAAGAACGGAACTGGACGCAGGCATTGGCCTACTTTGACAGAGTACTTGGCCGGAACCCTTCGAACGCGCTGGCCTTGAACAATAAGGCCTTTGTGCTCCTTGAAAACCGTAAGGCGGCAGAAGCCCGTGAGCTGATCGAACGGTCACTGGAACTTTTGCCAGAAAACGGTTATGCACTGCGAAACCTTGGTTTATATTACATGCAGACGGGTAGTACCGAGAAAGCCATCCAATGCTATGAAAAGGCTATTGAGCTGGCACAACCGGTTGAAAACCTATATGGCTATACCGGACAGGCATATCTGAAAAACAGCCAGAAGCAGCAAGCCTGCGCCGTCTGGTCCAAAGGAAAACTCTTGTCAGACTCTCTCGCTATCATAAACTACCAGTCGGAATGCCTCTGAAATTATAATTTTTCTGACACAAAAGCTTTTAATCCCTTCCATACCCTTTTGTTTTCTGCCGGGTCGGAGAAAACTTCCAGCAAGGCGGTCGATGAAGTATTATTAAAAATATTGAGTACCTGGCTCATCTCCGAAAACTCTTTGATACTGAAATATGCAATACCAGCATCCTCGGCAGTGCGTTTGGCATTCATCCCATGTTTGGTCTCGAAAAATGTTTCCAGTTCCGGTACGCCGGAAGGTCCTTCGATCATACGGAAAATATTCCCTCCATCATTGTTTAATACAATTATTTTCAAATTGTCAGGCAGTGGTTTAACCAGTAAACCGTTGCGGTCATAAAGGAAGGAAACATCCCCGATGAGCAGATACACCGGTATCTCACTAACCAGCGCTGCTCCAATGGCAGTGCTCAAACAACCGTCTATTCCACTGGTACCCCGGTTGCATCTCACGGTGACATTTTCAAGATTCTCCCCCAGGGCATTGACGTACCGTATCGGCATACTATTGCCTATTTGTAACTGATAGCTTCCATTTATAAGCTTAATAAATGAATCTATCATCGAAAAATCATTTAACGTCGATAATTTTGCAGTATACGTCTCTTGCCCCTGCCCAGCCAGATACTCATGATGCAGCCAGGAAGTGAGGTATGCACTGTCATTGTCTGGTTCGGAATTTTCTACAAATAACTGGTAATCAATCTTTTCAAATAAATTATCAAAAAAATAGGCGGCAGAAACAGGTATAATTCTGGTCAATGACTGAAGTGGGTCTGCTAGAAGTGTTTCCTCACCGATATGCCAATGCATAACTGCCGGATTTCTCCTGAGAAATTGTTTCAATTCCTTTGAAATAAAAGATAATCCAGTGGTAATAAGTAAATCGGGGCGCAAATTTTCCGTCTTTTCGTGAGATAGAAACAGATCATGATGACGAATAATATTTACGTTGCCGGGCAGATTGGAAATACAATCTGCCACAACAGGAATATCCAGCTCCTCGGAAATTTTATATAATGATCGCCAGCTTTCCGGCTCATTCCGGCTTTGCCCAACGGCGATTAAAATACGCCGCGCACTATCCCATTCATCCAGTAGTTCGTGCCACGTCTCCGAAGACAATACGCTACTATGCCGGGCTTTGGTAATCTTACGTACCTTTTCTGATGGTTTCAGGATTTCTCCAGGTGTGGGATAAAACGGTTCCCGTATCGGAACATTCACGTGAACCGGCCCGGAGGGCTCCGTTGAAGCGATATGAATAGCTTCATTGATGAGTCTGTTGATTGCCCATACTGAGTCTTTGTGCTGATAATCCGCCGGGAGATCCGAAAACTTCTTTACATGTCTGCCAAAAATACCGGACTGATATATAGTCTGCCCGTCGTACTGGTGTATCCATTCGGGTGGCCGGTCAGCAGTCAGAACGATCAGCGGAACCTGCTGAAAATAGGCCTCAGCAATTGCCGGGGCAAGATTATATACAGCGCTTCCGGATGTGCAGATCAGTACAACCGGAATACGCGTTTCCTGTGCGATTCCCAGGCCTATGAAGCCTCCCGAGCGCTCATCAATGGCTACATGCATCTTAAAGCCTCCATGCCTTGCAAAAGCCAGCGTTAAAGCGGCACTGCGAGAGCCGGGAGATATTACCACATGCCGGATTCCGTGCAAAAAACAGAGTTCAGCGATATCCAGGATAGGTTGTAAAACAGCCATATATTATATCATTGTATAAAAAAAGCCTCTTACGAGGCTTTTAGTAATATTTCATTATCAGAGCAAACAACTTATTTTACCCTAAATATGTTTTCAAAGCTTTGCTTCTTGAAACATGACGTAATCTCCTGATGGCTTTTTCTTTAATCTGACGAACACGTTCTCTTGTCAGGTTAAACTTCTCGCCTATCTCTTCCAAAGTCATGGCATGCTCGCCGTTCAGTCCAAAATAAAGGGCTATTACATCTGCCTCTCTTTGTGTAAGGGTACAAAGCGCCCTCTGAACTTCTTTTCGCAACGATTCATTCACAAGGCCTGAATCAGGCTTATCTTCCAGATCATTTTCAAGAACATCCAGCAAACTATTTTCTTCTCCCTGTACAAACGGTGCATCCATTGATACATGCCGGCCAGAAATTTTCATTGTGTCAACAACTTCCGAAGACGATATTTCCAGTACCTCGGCCAACTCCTCGGGAGAAGGCTCACGCTCAAAACGTTGTTCCAGCTCCGAAAATGTTTTGGATATTTTATTCAGAGATCCAACCCGGTTCAAAGGAAGACGCACAATACGCGACTGCTCCGCCAGCGCCTGAAGAATAGACTGGCGAATCCACCAAACCGCATAAGATATAAATTTAAAACCCCGTGTTTCGTCAAAGCGCTGAGCAGCTTTAATCAGACCAAGGTTTCCTTCATTGATCAAATCTCCAAGAGAAAGACCTTGATTTTGGTACTGTTTTGCAACTGAAACAACAAAACGCAAGTTAGCCTTCGTCAGTCTTTCCAGCGCCAGCTGATCTCCGTCTCTGATTTTCTGAGCTAACGTCACTTCCTCATCCGGCGTTAACAAATCTACCTTACCGATTTCCTGTAAATATTTGTCTAACGACTGACTCTCACGGTTGGTAATTTGTTTACTGATCTTTAGCTGTCTCATCCTAAATTCTTATATTAATATGTTAATGTAACGACATTATAAAATGCCCTCCGTTTGAAAAACACCATTTTACGCGTTTTTGTTCTCAGGTTTAGGTAGTAATACCTTTCTGGACAAACGGTATTTTCCTGTCTTCTTGTCTATTTCTACTAATTTAACCTGAACTTCTTCTCCAACCTCCAGAACTCCGTCCATTTTCTCCAATCTTTCCCACTTGATTTCGGATATATGCAACAGACCGTCTTTGCCTGGAAGAAACTCCACAAACGCACCAAAAGGCATAATAGACTTCACCTTTCCTGAATAAATCTCGCCGATTTCGGGAACCAGGATGATTCCTTTTATTCTGCTAACCGCTTTCTCCATCGAAGTCTTATCTGCAGAAAATATACTTACAAATCCTGCACCATCTTTTTCTTCGATTGAAACGGTAGCGCCTGATTCCTTCTGAATATCCTGCACAACCTTACCTCCGGGCCCGATTACAGCACCAATCATTTCGCGGTCAATCTTGATTACGACGGCACGAGGGGTATGAGGTTTCAGATCCGGGCGACTTTCTTTAATCGTTTTATTCATTTCACCCAAAATATGAAGCCTGCCTGCTTTTGCCTGAAGCAATGCTTCGGTCAGTACCTCAAAGGAAAGGCCGTTTACTTTCATATCCATCTGGCAAGCCGTAATACCTTTTTCGGTACCGGTTACTTTAAAATCCATATCACCGAGGTGATCTTCGTCTCCCAGGATATCGGAAAGTACCGCATATTTTCCGGTCGCTTCGTCAGAAATAAGCCCCATAGCAATGCCGGATACCGGAGCCTTAATTTTAAGACCAGAATCCATCAGTGCAAGAGAACCCGCACATACTGTTGCCATGGACGAAGAACCGTTAGATTCCAGGATATCAGAAACAATCCGGATGGTATAAGGGTTGTCCTCTGCTACCGGCAACACCTTTTTCAACGCACGTAGAGCCAGGTTTCCGTGGCCTACTTCCCTTCTGCCAGGCCCGCGGTTGGGTTTCACTTCACCTGTTGAAAATCCGGGGAAATTATAATGAAGCATAAATTTGCTATACCCGTATTTAAGCGTGGTATCTACAATTTGCTCATCATTTTTTGTTCCCAGCGTAACTGTGGTCAATGACTGAGTTTCACCTCTGGTGAAAAGAGCAGAGCCGTGTGCATGAGGCAGATAGTCCACTTCGGAAGCAATCGGCCTCACCTGGTCAAGCTGACGGCCGTCGAGACGAATCCTTTCATCCAGCACCAGGCGGCGTGATGCCTCCCAAACAAGATCATTGAAATATCTTTTGGCAAGTACTTTGTTAACTTCTTCTTCCTCTGGAATGGATGCTACAAATTCTTCCCAAACCGCCTTGAATCCGTCTTTACGAACTTGCTTGTTGGTAGAGCCCAACTGTGTTACCTTGTATATTTTGTCGTACGCAAAAGCTCTCAGACGGGCTTCCAGCTCATCATCAGACTCGTCGCCCACGTATTCTCTTTTCTCTGTTTTACCAACAGCCGCTTCAAATTCTTTCAGAGCAAGACATTGGATTTTGATAGCTTCATGCGCTACTTTAAGTGCTTCGATAATCTCATCTTCTGAAACTTCATCCATTTCGCCTTCCACCATCGCGATGTCGTCATAGGTAGCACCTACCATCAGGTCCAGTGTTGCGCGAGACAATTCCTCACTTCCAGGATTAATTACATAAGCTCCATCGATTTTAGCGACTCTTACTTCCGACACCGGACCGTTAAACGGTATATCAGATGCAGCAAGTGCAGCAGAAGCGGCAAGTGCGGCAAGTGCATCAGGCAAAGCAGCCTGATCTGCGGAAATCAGAAATATATTAACCTGCGTTTCAGCATGATAATCGTCAGGAAAAAGAGGGCGTAATACGCGGTCAACCAGGCGGCTGATCAGTACCTCGTGGTCGGAAAGCTTACCCTCACGGCGCTGAAAACTTCCTGGTATACGTCCGGCAGAGGCAAATTTTTCCTGATAATCAACGGAAAGAGGTAAAAAATCAAGTCCTTCCTTAATTTCTTTATTGGATACAACCGTAGCAAGCAGCATGGTGTTACCCATTCTTACTACCACTGATCCATCAGCTTGTTTCGCTAGTTTTCCTGTTTCAATTGTGATTTCCCTGCCATCCGGTAAGGTTATAGTCTTGGTAACTATATTAAAGAGCATAGAATATTTGATATTTGTGTAGCTAAGAAACGCCGTCCTGACGTTCCTGAATTTCCGAATAATTTCCGCAAAAAATCAGGGAACTCATCTGAATGAAAGTTCCCTGATTTTATAATTACTTACGTATGTTCAATTCGGCAATAATCGCACGGTAACGATTAATGTCGTTTTTGTAAAGATAATCCAACAATCTTCTGCGCTTTCCTACCATTTTAAGAAGCCCTAGTCTGGTATCGTTGTCTTTCTTGTGCGTTTTAAGGTGCTCGTTCAAATAATTGATACGATACGTAAATAACGCAATTTGTGATTCGGCAGATCCTGTATCTGCACCTTCTTTTTTAAAACCTTTGGTTTCGAAGATTTCTCTCTTCTTTTCCGTAGTTAAATACATGATTGTAACAACAGATTAAATTATATGAATGTTTTACAGCCCCTTGCTGTAAATAAGGTTGCAAAAGTACTATTATTATTTTTATAATAAAAATATAATTTTATTATGATTGAATAAGCCGGGATTTACCAAATCTACTCGTCCATTTATCTTTTAATCTTTTGATTTGCATCTCATATACATCCTTTTCAAACAATCTGGAATCGCTCCTGGCCTTGGCAATAAAATATAATCCTGCTATGAGCAGGGTACTGTTGGCCATCCAGGCTCCTACCGGAACGCTCAACAGGCCGTCTTTCACCAACTTATCTCCCTGATTGGTAAGCACATATAATAAAATAAAGAAGATGATCGATACCAAAACAGGCACTCCGAAGCCTCCTTTTTTGATGATCGCGCCCAATGGCGCGCCTATCAGAAACATGATCAGGCAGGAAAGTGCCTGGGTAAATTTGTGATGCATTTCCAGCTCATATTTGCTGGCATCTTTGAGCCTTGCTCCCAGATACATGTCATTTGAGTCGGCAAAATTCAGCATACTGTTACTAGCACTTTTCGCATTGGCAAGTACTTCCTTTTTAAGGCTGTCTGTCAGCGGAACGGCCAGCAGGGAGTCAACCCACTTACCTGGTTTTAGCGTTTTATCGGTGCCCTGTTTATACTGATAGGAATAATACTGCTGGCTGTTTGGTAACAGACTTTTGGTCCCTTCGTCAAATGATTTCTTCAGCGAGTCTGCAGTATGGCTCAGGTCTGCTATATTTTTCATAAACTCGTGGTACTTGAACTGCTGTTCATCTGTTCGTTTCATACCAAAAGACGCCAGGCTTTCAACGAGCTTGTAATGTTTGAATCCATTGCGCTGAAAACTTGAATTGCGCTGAACTCCTGCCGAAGGAGAGGATATGTAAACCGGCCTGGAACCTGCGCTGTTCACCATGTCGTCGTACATGGTACCATGATAAAGCTCGATCACCAGGTAGCTGTTGTTGTTTATCGAGTACATCCTGCCCGAATCCGCCAGGATAATCTGCGTATTACCTACCTCATAAGAGCGGTTATCGTGTTTGTAGATCACCATCCCAATCATTCTCCCGTTTTCCAGTTTTTTATCCACCTTGATACTGTAACCGGGCAGATCATTATAGAAAATTCCCTCCTTGATTTTCAGGGTTGCTTTGGCTGTTTTGATATCGTATAATAAACTGTACCCTTTCAGGTTGGCCCAGGGAGATACTCTGTCGTTAAAAAAGAAAGAGAAAATACTCACAAAAACAGCTACAATGAACAACGGAAGCATGGCCCGGGTAACGGAGATCCCGGCACTTTTAATAGCTGTAAGCTCGAAAAACTCGCCGAGGTTCCCGAAGGCCATGAGAGATGAAAGCAACATTGCCAGGGGCAAGGCGGTAGGGACGGTTATCAGGCTAAAATAGAAGAATAACTGAGCGTAATCCGTGATCCCCAGATCCTTAGACACAAAATCGTCGATATAAAATATCATGATCCTCATTAAAAAAATGAAAACCACAACCGACATCGTAATCACAAAAGGCCCCCAGAAGGTCTTTAAAATAAGCTTATCCAGCTTTTTCATTTAACTGCCGACAATTTCCCGTAGATTATCAATAAAACCATTCCATAACGAGTTAAGCTCATCCTCATCCTTGTTGGCCGAGTAATCTATCACGCGTAAAAAGGTAGTCTGTGTTAAATCGCTTACCTCAAGTTTTAGTTCCACATGGTTATTGTCCAGATCGTCTTCACTCGTATTTTCAAAATCAAAACGTACAGACTTATTAATTCTTATACTTGTCTGCCTGGCAATGTGGCTGTCGCCGTCCCAATAAAAATCATAGCGATGATCTGGCAAAACCGTTACCTTTTCGGCAAACCACTGTTCAAGCCCCGAAGGAGTGGAAATATAGGGAAATAGTACTTTCGGGGAGGAACGCAGCTCAAATTCGGTAACAAATTTATATTTTTCCATATCAGCAAAATGTAAAAGGGAGCCCTTTCAATAATTGGTTTACCTAGTTGATTTTAAAAGTTGTAATATAGCATAATTCAATTATAAAAATCATTATTAACGTCATTCCTTTTTTCGGGCCAAGATATTTTGCAATTAAAATACCTGTTCAGGTTGCGTAATAAATTATTTTAACATACTTTTGCACCACAATTACGGCGGGGTAGCTCAGATGGTTAGAGCGTAGGATTCATAACCCTAAGGTCGGCAGTTCGATCCTGCTCCCCGCTACCTAACCCGGTTTACGATACGTAGAGCGGGTTTTTCTTTTACGGGCAACTTAGACATTGCTGTATGATCCCGTAAATGGCCCGAAACTTCAATTTCCCTTCGACCCAAATGTTATTTTCTAGTAGTGGAGAACTTTTGGGCAAATAGTTTCTTTAGACTGCCTTTCAGATGGATAACATACTTTTTGATTTCTGGGATGCTTTGCTCCTCTGCGGCATCATTCAGGGTTTAGTATTGGCTGCATTACTGATCATCAGAAAAAGCTGGCCTCCTTATGCTTCCTATTTTCTCGTTGCTACGCTACTGATTTTCGCCTTTCACAATATTCTGATTATCAGCCGCGACAGTAACTTGTCGGATGTATATCCAGTTATAGAGAACCTCCCGATTAATTTGATACTGGGATTAGGGCCCTGCATATATTTTTATGTTTTTTTTTCTCTTCACTCAAAGTATCCGAGACCACTCCTAATGGCTCACTTTATACCGGTGACTATTCAATTCTGCTACTATCTGGCTTTAACCATCAAAGCCGACTTTCATCCGGATTATCCGTACTGGAAGTTTATCAGTCAGTCGGAGCAGATAAGCACGCTGATTTCTGTATGCGTTTACACCTACATGTCTATTCAGATGCTTCAGGTGCACCGCCAGAGTAATCTGCCATTGGTGCCCAAGGCAAAGCCCGGTATGCTGAGCTGGCTTAAAAAACTTCTGGGAGCATATATACTTCTATGGATGGTATGGCTGGTCTATACGTTCCTGGACATCTTTTATTTTAATTACAGACTATCTCTGAGGGATTACTTTCCTCTTTACTTGTTAGTTTCCGTTTTGACATATGCCATAGGGATTATGGCTTATTTGCGCCCCAGCGTTTCTTTAGCTGAAACCGGTAATAAGTCATTCACCACAAAGGACGAAAACGATACCCAAAAACATCTCAAACTTCTGAAGGATATCATGGTAGAAGAAAAACTATACCTCCATCCCGACCTGAAATTAAAGCATGTTGCGGATAAAACCGGGATTCCGGTTAATCTCATTTCTTATGTCATCAACAACAAGCTTGGCCAATCGTTTAACGACTGGATAAATTGTTTCAGGATCGAAGAGGTTAAAAAGCAGATAACGAGTTCCCGTTTGAAAGAAGTAACGCTTTTGGGTATTGCGTTTGAATGCGGTTTTAATTCAAAAGCAACCTTCAACCGAGTATTTAAACATCAGACAGGGCTGACTCCACGCGAATTTCTTCTACAGGCCACGAATAAATAAGGTCTCAAAACGCGTTATAAGACCTTCCGCTTTGAAATAAACAATTCCTTTGAGCAAAGGCTTGCACATGTAGCAACTCAAAATTATAAATAGACTCAAATGAAAAGACTAACTGGTCCCGCACAGGTAATTCGCTTTTTCTTAATGGTGATTATCCATTTTACAGCTACCTATAAATCAAATGGACAGGCTCCGGCGGCTGAACCCAACAGGCTTACGGTAATCAAAGCAAAAGCACTGATTGATGTAAGAAACGGGAAATTAATAGAGCGAGCCGTTATATATGTACTGAACGGGAAAATAGAAAAGGTTGGGACTAATCTTGAAATCCCGGCCGATGCCACAGTGATTAACCTTACTGACAAGTATGTAATGCCCGGGTTAATAGATGCTCATACACATTTATGTCATGAGTATCAGTATGAACTGGAAAAGGTACCTGGCGCCAATATAGTTGTGGAAACCGCGATTGTGGACAATGCTAACCGAGCTTTGATCGGTGTGAGGAATGCCCGTGATATGATTAATTCCGGATATACCACTGTAAGGGACCTCGGCAATTCAGGGGTCAACGCCGATATCGCTATTCGCGATGCAATCAACAAGAACTGGATTCCGGGACCCAGAATATTTGCTTCCACCCGTGCCTTATCACCCATTGGCGGTCAATTCGCCAGGATGCCAGACGATGTGCGACGAGCACTGGTACCGAAGGAATATGTTGAAATCAGTGGAGTTGAAGAAGCCCGGCGAGCCGTAAAGCAAGCCATTTATGACGGTGCCGACTGCATTAAAATTATCGTCAATAATGACAGAATGTCCTTAAATCAAGAAGAACTCAACGCCATCGTCGAAGAGGCAAAAAAAGCCCATCTTAAGGTTGCAGCCCATGCGACCAATGGTGACGGGCCTTCTCTAATGGCCATTAAGGCCGGAGTGCATTCGATCGAACATGGCTATACCTTATCAAGCGATGTACTGATGATGATGGCAGATCAAGGCGTATATCTTGTTCCGACAGACCGAACGGGAGTAGAAAGGTACCAGCAAAGAATTAAACGGGCGTTGGCTGCAAATGTCAAGATTGCCTTTGGATCGGATATGTACTTTTTGGATGCAAAGCGAAATCGAGGTCAGGTGACGGTAAGCACATACCATTCCTATATTGCAGCAGGAATGAACAACGTCCAGATCTTACAATCGGCTACCATGCATCCGGGCGTGCTGATCGCTGGCGACGGCAAAGTCGGGCTCCTCGAAAAAGGATATTTCGCCGACATTATCGCCGTGGAAAAAAATCCCTTGTTGAACATTGAAGCAATCGAAAACGTAGTGTTCGTTATGAAGGAGGGCAAGGTCATTAAAACGGCAGATTAATTCAAAAAATATCCAGTATAATTTTCAATTATTCCTCCTGGCCAATGGCTTATATTGCGATATGAACCACCAAGAATTTGATCCTCCTGAAAACCTGCGGGATACCATAAAATGTTTTTGGTATGACAAAAAAGAATTTGGCGAAGAACAATCGCTTTTCGAAGTGGTTCCTGATGGCTTCGCCGAAATTATTTTTCATTTCGGAAGCGGTTGCAGCGTTGTGCGTGAGGGAATTTTGCAGCCTCTGCCCTCACCCTTTATGATGGGGATACTCAACAAGCCCGCTCAGTTTTATACAAAAAATTCATTGGAACTCGTCGGCGTGAGATGTTACCCCTGGACCGTATTCGATTTGCTTGAACTGCCCGCGGATAAACAGGAGCTGCGGACCTTCACGCACCCCATCAGCAGGCTTCAGGGTACCCTGGCGGAATTGATCAGAGAGGGTAAGGTGGAAGAAACAGTGGCCCGCCTGGAGGCGTATTCGCTGGAATTGCGGTCGCAGATTTCTACCGACAGTATGTTGTTCAAAGCGGGCATGGCTATGCGACAGGCCAGCGGCACGCTGCCGGTCGCCCAAGTTGCTGCTGCAGCCCATACCACGGTGCGTACCCTCGAAAGGAGATTCCGGGAGTCTTCCGGGCACACTGTGAAAGACGTATCCAGCCTCTTACGCTTTGAGCAGGCCCGCAACTACTTATGGCTCCACCCGAATACCAACCTAGCCGGTCTGGCCCATGAGCTTGGCTATTCGGACCAATCTCATCTCAGCAGGGAATTCAAGCGTTATAGCGGTACTACACCGGCTGTATTTGCCAAAAATGCTGACAAACTGGCTATGAACGATTTATTGGCAACATTTGTAAATTCATAAACAGGAAGGATACCGATTTCTGGCCCAACAGATCATGCTAAAAAAAGCCAAGTCCATTCCGGTCAATTACTTTGCCGACGCCTCTAATGCAGGCATTTCCATAGAAAAAATATTGGTTGAGGAGATGGTTACCTTTAAGGAAGCCAAACAGGCTCATCGGCACGACTGTCATTCCTTCTTCCTGCTTGAAAATGGGACCGTTACTATTGAAATTGACTTTAGGCAGTTCCAAATTCAGTCTCCTTCCATCATCTATATGCATCCCGACCAGGTACATCTTATACTGGCGTTTAAAAATGTAAAGGTATGTAGTCTGGCGATCAGCAATGAAAATCTGAACCCAGCGTATCTGCAGCTGCTTGAAAGTATCAGGCCTGTAACATTGCAAGCGTCTTTCAATATGGAATGATACAGCTTGCTTTTTTGGGCTGCGCATAATTTCAGGCAAAGGGAAGCTGCTTCGGAAAGGATCGAAAAATTTTCTGCGGTGAGCGGCAGCGGTATTACGGTGGCATTGGTGGTGTCACAATATTTGGAGCAATCAGCATCCTCGGGCACCCTTGCGCGTTTTGAGTCAATCACCAAAGCGTTCAGGAAAATATTGGAACGTGATTTTATAACAGTAAAAAAACCGGCCGAGTACGCGCAAGCCCTCAACATATCTACCGCATACCTGAACGAATGCGTTAAAAACACAACCGGCCATTCTGTTTCATATCATATCCAGGAACGTATCATTCTGGAAGCTAAACGCCTGCTTTATCATTCCAACCAATCGGTAAAGGAAATTGCCGCAGAACTGGGCTACGATGATTATCCTTATTTTTCCAGGCTGTTCAGTAAGGTTACCGGACATACTGCATTGTCTTTCCGGAAAAAAAACCGCGATTAGTCCAATACCTACTTTCAATCGCCGTTTTCTTCACCTCTGCCGCGATGTTCCTTTGTACAAAAAAAAGGAAACAAAATGGAATCATTAGAAAACACAAATACCGCGCGTCGGGTACTCATTTCAGGCGCAAGTATGGCCGGACTTTCCACAGCACACTGGATGAACCGCCTGGGTTACAAGGTAACTGTCGTTGAAATTGCCAGCGCACCCCGAACTTCCGGCGGTGCGGTTGACATAAAAGGGCCTGCCGCCGACGCTGCTAAACGTATGGAAATTGATGAGCAGTTGAAAGCGCAACGGCTAAGTGTTGAACGGATAGAGTTTAAAAATGCCAGGGATATTACGGAAGGATCGATATCCATGGATACCGGAATTTCAGATGATGAAATCGAAATTGAAAGGGATCAGTTTGTACATATTTTATTAAATAGCCTGAAAAATGAAGTTGACTTTCTTTTCAATAATAACATCACGGCACTGATTGAAACCGAAGATGAAATACAGGTTACTTTTAAGAATGGTCCCCAACAGTCATTTGACCTGGTGATAGGGTGCGACGGAATACATTCGGCCGTCAGAAAAATCTGGTTTGGTCCGGAAACCGAATACACTCATTTTCTGGGAGCTTATTTTTCTATTACGATTGTAAACAAATTACTGATCAAACCCAAAACGATGCAGATGTTTGGCGTGCCGGATAAGGCCGTAATGCTGAACGCCTACAACAACAAGACTGATATCATTTTTTGTTTCAATTCAGAAGAGGAAATTCCGTATGATTACAGGGATGAAGATCAACAAAGACAAATTGTGATAGAACAATTTGCGGGACTAGGCTGGAAAACGGCTGAGCTTCTTGAAGAAGTACAGCATTCGGGCAATTTCTATTTTGATAAATTCTGTCAGATAAAAATGCCATCCTGGACCAGGGGCAGAGTAGCACTGGTGGGTGACGCGGCCTACTGTGCTTCCCCGGCAGCCGGAATGGGTGCATCACTGGGCATGGCCGGAGCTGCTGCGTTGGCCGATGCCCTGCAGAAATATGACGGTGATTTTGAATTAGCTTTCAGGGACTACAACAAAAACCTGCGCCCGTTTATCGAGGAAGTCCAGGCTACCGCAGCATTCAATGTAAAAGAGAATTTTATTCCCAGAACTGAAGAAGCGATCCGCAAAAGAAACCTGGAAACAAAAGCATTTTAACCATCACCCGGGCAACCAATCTGCCAGCTTCTGAAACAGTTTACCTTTTGTCCTTGTCAACTGGTCAGGTAAGAAAAGTAGTCACAGGCGGCCCTTATAGTTGGCGCAAATCCCCCCGTCATAATAGTTCGGTCCGTTTTAACTTTGCTTCATCAATGGTTAAAACACCCAACAAACATGAGCGATATCAACCATATCATCGAAGGACTTGAATTTGCGCAAATTGGCTGGGTGGTGCCGGACATTCGCGCTGCCGTAAAATTTCTTTCACATACCCTGGCTATCCAAGGGTTTCCCGAGCCGGTACAGGTCAGGGCGCAAGATCTGGGGATGTGCTATTACGGTGAGGTAGTAGCGGGCGAATGGCTGACCACCCAGGCCTACAACGGCGGAACTTTCGTAGAACTTGTTCAGCCGCTATCAGGCCAGAGCATGTTTCATGATTATCTTTCCCGATACCCCTCAGGCGGAACGCAACACCTTGCGTTCCGCCTGCCTGTCAGCGACTTCCAGCGGGTTACCTCTACCCTGCTTAAACAGGGTTATACCCTCATCAGCGAAGTGGATCACCCCATCGCCAGAATGGCGTTCTTCGATACTTATCAAATACTGGGCGTTGCTACGGAGATCATGGGCATCACGCCGGAAGGATGGAAAGCTATTGAACAGATGAAACAGCCCGGGTAAACCTTTGTCGTTAATCACTTTTGATGGTAATTTCCTTCACATTATATCACCCAGATGCGGCTCACAAGCGCTTAACAGAAAACTCACATGGAAGAAAACCAAAACAAAGCAGACAATCCGGGCTCCCGCAAGGATGTGGTACCCAAGGTGACAGGAATAGGAGGTATATTCTTTCTTTCAGACAATACGGAACAAACCAGAGACTGGTACGTCAAAAATTTAGGCTTTGATGTCAATGAATGGGGCTCGGTGAGTTTTGAATACAGGGATCTGCACAAACCAGAGGAAATTATCCCGCTGCAATGGCTCCCTTTCAAAAGAGGAGATGCTTATTTCGCTCCGTCCCAAAAGGATTTTATGATTAATTACCGCGTTCAGAATATAGAAGGGCTGGTGAGCAAGCTCAAAGAAAACGGTGTAACCATAGTGGATGACATTGTAGCCTACGACTTTGGCAAGTTTGTTCACATAATGGATGCCGAAGGCAACAAGATTGAACTTTGGGAACCTGTATAATCGGCTGGGCCGCAGGTACCCGATTTTTGTCGCGTTTATACAAGACTCATAAAGCTGTGTACTCCAATTTTGCATCGTACTTCAACCATGCAAAATCATGTTACTACAGAATAAAAAAGTTGCTATCATCGGGGCAGGACCCGTCGGTTTGATGATGGCCAAATTGTTACAGCAGAAAGGTACAGACGTAACTGTTTACGAAAGAGACAAAAATCCGATGGCCCGCATTTCCGGCGGAACACTGGACCTGCACAAAGGGGCGGGCCTGGATGCCATGGAAAAAGCCGGGTTACTGGAGCAGTACTACGCTATGGCCATACCCATGGGAAGGACTGTTGCTGATGATCAGGGGAAGGTACTGTTTTCAAAAAATGCCTCACCTATGGAACAGTATGATAATCCCGAAATCAACAGAACTGATCTGAGGCTGCTGTTGCTGGAAAGTCTGAAAGCGGGTACAGTTGTTTGGGACCGAAAATTTACTGCGCTTGATGCGAATAACGGCCAATGGACCCTGCATTTTGAAAATGAGACGTCTGCAGCGGCCGACCTCGTGATCGGTGCGAACGGTGGAATGTCTGGCGCCAGGAAATATGTAACAGACGCAACAATAGAATATACAGGTACACTCATCGTACAAGGTGAGGTGCCTGAACCTGAAACCAGCTGTCCCGGCTTCTTTCAACTGTGTAACGATAACATACTCATGACCGCCAGTCAAAACCATTTGCTGGTGGCAAACCCTAAAAACGGGGACCTGCTCACCTACAACGTAATGTTTAACAAACCAGAAGAATGGGACATGGAAAACGGGTCAAAAGATAATGCCAGTATTGCGGGGTATCTTTCCGGTAAGTTAGCGTCGTGGGATGAACGCTACAGACAGTTATTCGGTGTAACGTCCTCTTTTATAGTTTGGCCTACCAGGAAAATATCATTGGATATACCCTGGAAACATCACCGGCCGTTACCGATCACGCTCATTGGCGATGCGGCACATATTATGCCGCCATTTGCAGGCCAGGGCGTGAATACGGGGCTACTGGATGCTATGATACTGTCAGAAAACCTGACCGACGGAAGGCATGCCAGCCTGGAAGCGGCAATCCGGGACTATGAGCAAAAAATGATCGCTTATGCCTCAGAAGCTCAGGCTGAAACCAGCAGTAACGAATGGGCCATGCTTCAGCCCGATTTTTCATTTCTAAAGTTTTACCAATAATAAATACCATCCTCTGCCGCCTCTTTGCCGAATTAAATTGCCTTAGTTTTAGTTTACCCTGAAGAGCACGAGGCTCAGAGGAACCACCACCATGAGATGAAATTATTATTACACTACCTCAGCCGCTATAAGGGGCTGATTTTTCTTGCGCTGCTCCTGGCAGCAGTCAACCAGGTATTTTCACTGCTTAACCCCTACATTCTGGGTAATTACCTGATCGATCCTTATGCTAACAAGGCGGATTATTTCAGGACCAACGGACTCGATGATGCATTTTTCAAAGGTGTACTGATCGGCCTGCTCTTAATCATCGGAACAGCCATGGTATCCCGTATTGCGAAGGCATTTCAGGACTATGTCGTAAACGTCGTTATCCAGCGTTTTGGAGCCAACTTGTATACAGATGGCCTCAGGCATGCCTTACGCTTGCCGTTCCAGGACTTCGAGGATCAGAGAAGCGGTGAAACGCTTTCGGTACTCCAGAAAGTCAGGGCCGATTGCGAAAAATTCATTACTAACTTTGTGAATGTACTCTTTGCTACACTGGTTGGTATTGTGTTTGTGGTCATCGTTGCATTTAAGCTCAGCCCGATGCTCCCCGTTATTTATCTTGTTGGATCAGTGGTACTGTCGCTATTGATGAGTGTACTGAGCCGGAAGATAAAGACCATACAAAAAAGCATTGTCAGTGAAACCACCGCTTTGGCCGGCTCTACTACCGAATCACTCCGGAACATCGAACTTGTTAAAAGCCTGGGGCTTACCCAGCAGGAAATTCAGCGTCTGAATACCACTACTTTTAAAATTCTTAAACTGGAACTTAAAAAAGTAAAGAGCATCCGTTCCATTAGTTTTATTCAGGGTACATTTGTTAATTTCCTTCAGCAATGTATCATGTTCGCTTTATTGTTTTTTGTCTTTCGGGAAAAGATAACCGTCGGACAAATGATGATGATGCAGTTTTATTCATTCTTTATTTTCGGACCTCTCCAGGAACTTGGAAACGTGATCCTTTCCTATCGCGAAGCAGAAGCATCCCTGATCAACCTGCAGACATTGCTCAACCGTCCTGTTGAACTTAAACCGGCGGATCCTGTTTCCATTGGCCGGGTGGAATCTCTCCGCTTCGAGAACGTACGCTTCCAGCATCAGTCGGCCACAAGGCCCGCACTGGAGCAGATATCCTTCGAAGTAAAACGTGGTGAAACCATCGCATTTGTGGGGCCTTCGGGCTCTGGTAAAACGACCCTCGTGAAGTTGCTTGTCGGGCTTTATCAGCCTAACTCCGGTGAAATATTCTACAACAATCATAGTGGAAAAAGTATTGATTTTGACGAGATCAGGCACAAAATAGGTTTTGTCACACAGGATACCCAGTTATTTTCAGGTACTATCAAGGAGAATCTTCTTTTTGTAAACCCTTCCGCTACGGATGAAATGATCACCAGCGTTTTACAAAAAGCTGCATCCTACAACTTACTGGCCAGAGCCGACAACGGAATAGATACTGTGATAGGAGAAGGCGGACTCAAGCTTTCAGGCGGCGAGCGCCAGCGTCTGTCCATTGCGCGCGCGCTGCTTCGGAACCCGAATCTGATGATTTTTGACGAAGCAACCTCCGCACTTGATTCACTGACCGAGGAAGAAATTTCCAATACCATCAGGAGTATCACAGAGCAGCGGCAGCACATCACTGTGATGATCGCCCATAGGTTGTCAACCATTATGCATGCCGACAGAATATATGTTCTGGAAAAAGGCAATATAATCGAAATGGGCAGCCATCGGGATCTTCTGGAAGAAAAAGGATTATACTATGCCATGTGGCGCCAGCAGATTGGCGAAAGGAAAACAGAGAAGGTAATGTCCTGACTACCGGCCTGACTTAGAGATAAAAGAGGATTTTGACCATTGGCAGAATCCTCTTTTATTTTGGGGCTAAACTGCGCCACAGATAAAAAACCAGGTAACTCTCCCACCCCTTAAAACGGCTTAACAAAACATTGATTTTAGTACTTTCTTTCCTGTCAGCAATGAAATTATGGTGTTGCAAGGCTTTCAACAGCCCCACGTCCCCATGTGGTATCCCTGCCGAATCCCGCAAAGACTTCATGAGAGCATAATTCGCTGTCCATACGCCGATACCCTTAAAAGAAGTCAGTTTCTTTTGACGTGCTTCAAAATCAGGCTCATTAACAATCATTTCTCTGCTTAGCATACCTGTTTTAAAAACATTGGCCATTCCAATAATGTATTCAGCCTTTTTAAGTGAAAACTGCATGACACGCAATTCTGCCAGATCTGCCCCTGCCAAAACCTCCGGATCCGGAAAGATAAAATGGACTTCCCCCGCATATTCAATCTTACGGCCGTACCTTTCCACCAGCCTTCTTTTAAGTTTATAAGCAAATGTGAGGTTGATCTGCTGGCCTATAATACTCCAGCATAATACTTCAAAAAGATCCTCGATGCCCATCAATCTGAGTCCCTTATAATCCGTAGCCATATATGCCAGCTTCGGATCAGTTTCCAGCAACTGATAAAAGGGAGTAATATCGCGTTCCAGATCAAACCAGAAAGTGACATAATCGACAAGCTGGTTTTTTAAAGCGGTATCCGGCGCTCCGGAAAGCACCTCAATCCTCAGAAAGGCACCCTCCTCCCGGACCTTGAAAAGCAGGTCGTTACTTCCGAAAGCAACAGCCTTGGTAACGGTTGCATCCCGGATGGTATGGAGGCAGTCGTCATAGTTCCGGTTAAGAAACCATATACATTCCTGAAAACTGAATAGCGCAGGCCTGGGTATGAGCATAAGGTGATTCTCTTGCATAGCCAAAACAAGGGATACTTAGAATTAGTGAAAACCCGTTTCCTGCTTTCTTTCAATGGATTATTTTGAACACCAGCTCTTTCAGCAATTCCCCTTCCGAGGTCGAGACACCGTCCAGGCCTTTTAACCTGCCGTCACTCTCACGCAGGTAATGAATCACACGTACCACCTTGGGAAGCGGGTAGTTGCGCAAGGCCGTCATATAATCCTTCACGAAGTATGGATTTACACCAAGTGAAGCGGCAAGCCCCTTCTCTGACTTATCGGCACTGGCGTGTGCCAGTAACACTTTGGAAAAGAAATTGTACAGAATAATCAGGATCGGAGCCAGCGGATTATCCTTTGCGTTGGCCGAAAAATAGGAGATGATCTGATTGGCCTTCATCACGTCGCGCATGATCAGGGCCTTCTGAAATTCAAACACATTGTATTCCTTACTGATACCCACAAAACGCTCAACCACCTCGGCATCTATTCCCTGATCCACCCTCAGGTTTACCATGATCTTTCGGATTTCGTTGGAAAGCCGTTTAAGGTCATTTCCAATGTTATCCACAAGCATTTGAATGGCCTTGGGACTAATTTTCACTCCTTCATTCTGGCAAAAGGAAGTTACCCACTCCGGAAGCTTGTTGTCGTACATTTTTTTCGACTGCACCACCACACCGTGCGTATTCATGGCTTTTACAAACACCTTGCGCTCGTCAGCGTTGGCATGAAAACAAAATACAAGGACAGTACTAGGCGGAGGATTATTGGCATATTCTTCCAGCCGGGTCTGGCTCTCTTTCTGGTCAATGCCACCAAGTTTATGGGCTTCCTTTACCAGTACCAGCTGCCGTTCGGCCATAAAGGGAAACCTGCGCGCATAGCTCAGTACTCCGGCAACGTCGGTATCTTTTCCGTAGAGTACAAACTGGTTAAAACCTCTTTCTGACTCGGGGACGATCCTTGATTCAAGTTCTTCCGCTATTAAATCAATATAAAAAGGCTCGTCTCCATGAAGGAAATATAACGGCTTATATCTTTTTGCCCTGATATCTTTGAGTACGGCATCCGGCGTTTGCGCCATGGTATAACGGGTTGAAGTAGGTTATTAACAAAGCCGAAATTAATACAGATTCCCGCTTTATGAATGTCCCGTACGGATAAAATTATCGGCAGCCAGTGAGAGTTGCGGATAAAACTGAAGGAAACATTTTTCGTAAAACAGCTCATTCTCCCTCAGTTCCAGACCTGCGTACCGGATCGGTTCCAGATAACTTGCCCTTCCCGACATACGTTGAAATGTAAGATCTATACCTTCAAAAGTGGCATAACCCGCAAGCCAGTCTTGCCTGATCATACTCCGCAACATAGGTTTCATTTCTGCCGGAAGAAAATTTTCATTCCTTTCGATGACCCCGTACATCTGCTGAGCATAAAAGGTCAGGTCCTGGCCCGAGATTTCAAAAAAATGTTTTGCAAGAAAATAATCAAAATAAATATCGATGATAATCCCTGACAGCTTTCCGAAAAGTCGGGATACCATTTTCTTGGCTTCCCTCACAGCCGGGTGCGCATCCGTAAAGGAATCAATATACCGGTGCAGCCTCAGGCCCAGCAGATAATCCTGATCCCAGTTAACGGTTCTTTCCACAGTTAAACGGCCTTTGATAAAATCGCCCGCATAATTCCCCAAAATAACCCTTTCGTTATCTCCGGATAGCAATAAATGGGCTAAAAAATTCATAGGAATGGCATTGTAACAAAATTGCCGTACGTTTGTCTTATTCTATCTTTGGAGGAATAATTCTTGTACAACAACCATTATTTTAATCAAACAAGCAAATGAAAGTTGAAAAAAATAACGTGATAGCGTTAGTATATACACTTCAGATTCCGGATAGTGACGGCGAAATGGATATTGTAGAAGTAGTAACGGAAGAAGATCCGATGTATTTCATTCAGGGCATCAGCGGTTTGCCGGAGGGCTTTGAAAACCAGATCGAAGGACTTGCCGTAGGCGACCATTTTGAATTCACTGTTTCGCCTGAAGCAGGTTATGGAGAGTTTGATCCCGAAGCAATTGTAGATCTGCCCAAGTCTGTATTCCAGATGCCGGATGTTGACCAGGAAGAATTGCTTCAGATTGGCAATATCATCCCTATGACCAACGAAGAGGGAGAGCGTATGCACGGCCAGGTTGTGGAAATAAAGGAAGATGTGGTGATCATGAATTTCAATCACCCGCTCGCTGGCAAAGAGATGCACTTCGAAGGAAAGATCCTCAGTATCAGACCGGCTACTCAGGAAGAGATCAGCCATGGCCATGTTCATGGTGAAGGCGGTGTACATCATCACTGAGCATGAACCTGTTTTCCAAAAATGAATAATGTACAGCATAATTATGCTTTACATTATTCATGGATACCCGCCGATTATTTCGCTACATTAAGAACCCTCGGCCGGGGCGTACTGTTCCACTTCCACTCCGAACCTCTTAAGGAACTCAACACCTTCTTCCACCGCAATTCCCTTATAAGCTGCATACGAATGAAGAAAAATCACCCTTTTGATTTTCATCGTATAAATAACCCGCGCACACGCAATACATGGCGCCAGCGTTACGTATAAAGTGGAACCCTCGATGTTGGACCCGTTTTTAACCGCAAAAAGAATTGCATTCTGTTCGGCATGCAGTGCCAGCGAACAACTTCCTTTTGCATCCCTCGGACAGCCTACTTCCGGGAATTCTTCATCACAATTGTGTGTCCCTGCCGGTGGACCGTTATAACCAATGGAAATTATTCGGGTATCTTTGGTTAGTACAGCGCCTACCTGCGCTTTAATACAGTGGGAGCGCTTGGCCAGGTTTTTTGCCAGATCCATAAAAATCTCGGCAAATTCAGGGCGGATATCGGCAGTTAATGGAGTCATTGGCAATGTACTGAAATGAGATGCAAACTTAGATAAACCATGGGTGCTATTCAACAAAGGATGATAAGAAAGCTGAAAAAGGTACTTTGTTTATTGCTGTTGATATGTTATGCCTCGTATGCCTATGCCCAGTATACACCCGTACTGCTCACTTTAAAAAGAGAATCTCCTGCTGTCAAATCATTCGATTTTTACGTTCTGGACGTTGAAGACAGCCGAAAAATACCTGGCGCCCGCATTGGGAACGTAATCTCCCTGGGAAAAGATTCACCGCTGCTCTTACCGTCCAAAGCGGAGAAAGAATTGTATCAGTACTGGAATGGCGCTGCACCGTATAAAAACGACAAACTGCTACCAGTATACATAACCATTAAACATTTAGAGGTATCAGAAAAAAGAATCGCTTCCAACGGGGTTGCCGGTCAGGCCAAACTTTCGGTTTCGTTCAGATGGTACCGAAATATGCAGCCAGTGGAGCTGACAGCCTTTGACGTCGGGGCATCTTATACCAGGCCGGAAACCAGTTTGGTGTATACCCAAATCATTCCTCAGCTACTGGATCAGGCATTGGCCAACTTCAACAAATGGATGAAACTTAACACCGGTAAAAATCCTGCCCTATCCCGAAATATTGTATTGGTATTCAAGGAGATAACGAATTCAAAAAACACAGATACCGTTTTTTATCACCCGGCAAGGCCATTGGTCTGGGATGATTTCCGTGCCAAAAATTTCAGGCCAGGAAGCAGATATGCAGCAGCAGTATTTTCCAGCTTCGCGTATGAAGGATATTCCTACACCAAAGGAGAAGATATGATACTGGAAATCGGTTTAAAGGTTTTTATGGTCAAGGATAATTCGTGGGCGAGGCCGGAATCCCGCGACGACAGTACATTACGCCATGAACAGCTGCATTTTGACCTGACCCGTATCGTGGCAGAACGGTTTAAGGACAGGCTTCGCAAGGCAGACCTTACCATTGAAGATCATGACAGCGAAATTCAGTACCAGTTCCTGGAAACCTTTCGTGAGATAAACGAGGAGCAGCAAAAGTATGATATAGGAACGGGGCACGGACTTCAGGCAGGTGCCCAGGCAGACTGGGACCGGAAAATTTCCGCTCAGATCAAGGAGATTTACCCTTCAAAAAGCCAGCCCGCCTTTTGACAGGTCATGAAAAGGCATTTGCCTGTCCTCAAAAACACTTAACAATTTTTTAACCTGATAACTTTTAATTTCACCACTCGGAACCAGTACCGTCTTGCCGGAAGCCCTCAGATACTTAACGTCCAACTCCCTGCTGATCAGCGCCAAATCTGCGTTCTGAACAGCACGAGTATACCCGCCCAGGTACACGAGCTGATCCTGCCAGCAAACCAATACTCCGTTTCTGGTCTTTCTGTATTTTAGTCCCTCCCGGCCATTTGTGATGTATGTCGTATCCAAAATCCCTTCATTAACCGCATAGTTTTTTAAGATGAAAATCATAAGCACTTTTGTCGCTGTAAAAATCCGGATCACTTAAAATATACAATCTATCCCCCATTTTAAAACTTGCTACCGAATGCCGCGGGACCGAATGAATATAGCCTTTGGGGGTATAAAAACGCTGGACTGAAACAGACAGGGAATAAAGAACAAAAACAAAGGTGATGACCGTACCCAGCTGAAAATAACGTACAGACCGGTAGTGATAACCCAGCCATACCACACCCAGTAACCCATATAACAACAGGATCTCGACGATATCAAGCCACAGATTTTCTACGAGATAAAAGGGAAGATTTTTGGGAATAGTAACAAAAAAGTTTGTAAGACTGGCGCACAGGTCCACCAGCCAGCTAACCGCGCTTTGCAGCCAGTCGATAGAAAAAATACTGGCTAGGAGTAAAACCAAGGCACCTTGCAAAAGCAGGTCGGTCAGGAGAATAACCGCAGGGTTGATCAGCCAGAAATAAAACGGGAACTGATGAAAATAAAATATGCTCAACGGAAAAGTGGCCAGTTGGGCGGCAAAAGACAAGGCGGTAATATCCCACAGATATTGAACGGCCTTCTTTCGGGGCGAAAAACAGTTTTGAATGGGTTTGAAAAAAAGAAAAATACCGAGCATGGCCAGGTAGGAAAGCTGGAAACCGATGTCGTAGAGGGCGCCAGGGTCAAAAAGCAATATCAGGAAGGCCGAAAGGGCAAGCGTGTTTACTGGTTCACTCTTTCGGCCGAATACCTCCGCCAGCAGAAAAACGATACTCATCAGCGTGGCCCGCTGGACGGAAGGAGGCAAGCCTGTAACAAGGGCATAAAAAGTAAGAATTGCCATCAGCAGAGCCAGATAAACATATTTCCCCCCTTTCAACTTTTTCAGCCAGCCCAGCAGTTTACCGAAAACAACGAACAGCACCATGACATGCAAACCCGAAACAGACAGAATATGCACAGTACCCGAAACGGTATAATCTTCCACCTGGCCGGACCGGAGATCATCCCTTCGGCCGAGTATCATGGCTTTTACAAGACCGTAGGATCGGTCGTCAGGCATATTTTCCCTGAAAACACCATCCGCCCATTCGGATACCCGAAGGTTGAGGTATCTCCAGTTGTCGTTGAAGGATCTGCTGCTTACCAGGCGATAACTGCTTCCATACCAGTAGTCTGCGAACACAAAACCTTTGTTCCACAAATAATCGTGATAGTCGAATTCGTAAGGATTCAACGCCGCACCCGGTATTTCCAGTTGCCCTTTGACCAAAACACGGTCCCCGGGCCTGGGGACAAATTCTGCATCCAAAGGAATACTGATCATCGCTCGGGCTCGGAGGAACGTCCACGTACCCTGCGTGCTAAAACTTTCTGTTTCCGCTTCCAGTCGAAGGGACCTGGCCCTTTTTTCCGGAAGTGATTTAATAATGACCACGTAGGCGTCATGCGTGGCTATCACCGGATTTTCCAACACCTCCCGAAGCAGGCTGTTACGATAGACCTCTGAAAAAATACCTGCTGTAACCAGAAAAGAATTTACCACAATACCCGCAGTTATCCTGTTTTGGAACCGGATGAACAGAAGGCACACCCAAAAAAATAGAATAACACCAACTACCTGCCAGAGTAACGGCCAGTTAGTCAAAACCGAGAAAGCCGCCCCCAACAGAAGGCCGGCCATGTAGCAGATTACAAAACCCGCGAACGGGGCTCTTGACAACATATCCTGTTACCGGATTAAAAAGCGCTTCGTTACGCTTTCATTGTCTGTAGTTACCCGAAGGAAATACAAACCCGAAGGATAGTCCATAACGTTTATTTGTGCCCAGTTGGTGATTCCACTCACCATTTTCACACCTCTTACATTGAATACATCAACACTGAAAGACTGAAAATCAGGCGTATAGATATCTGCACTTAACACTTTATCAACCGGATTCGGATAAATATTGACCAGAATATTTTTATCCGTCCGCCTGGTATTCTCTACGAGTTTTGCCCTTCTGGGGCTTAACACAAGTACAGCATGCATTCTGGCAGTCTGATCGGCAGTAAAAATGCTCATACACCTGTCAGGAGAGTAGTCCATGTAGTTTTCAGTCATGTTCCGGCTCAAGAAACCTTCACAACGGGAAAAAACAGGCCGACAGGCCAAATCGGTAGCTTTATTCCAGGACTGAGCCACCGGAGTATCGTCACAAAAATCAGAGGCACAATTGCCATCTCCCCAGATATGTTTTAATCCCAGCCAATGGCCCACTTCGTGGGTGGTAGTCCGGCCGATGTCATAGAGACTGTTGGTTACCGAAGCCGCGTTTCTTCCGAAATATCTGTAATCAATGATGACACCGTCGGTAAGGGCATTATCTCTTTCCTGCGAGGTACTTAATCCCTGTGTTTCAGGCGTTATTTCGGTTACCAGTGGAAACTGGGATGTTCCCAGGTACCCGGCAGAAAACTGGCAAGTCCAGATGTTCAGATACCGGTCTGTCGGCCAGGGCGGGGACGCAGCAGCTACTTTGGGCCCGTCTGTAAGCGCATTAAACTCAGCGATCGGGGTATAAGCCCTCACTACTTTAACCAGCCGGAAACGGATTTTGGTGTCAACGGCCAGGGAATCAGTGTAAAATCCCTTGTAGCCTGATGCGTTCGCGTAGTCTTCATTTAATACATCTATCTGGCTCTGTATCTGCTCCAGTGGAATATTAGGGTCGTTCGCCCGGCCAGTCCCCGCCTGGTCACCGGCATTTGGGGAATTATGCAGCACATGCACCACCACCGGTATGGTAACCTCCTCAATAGTCGCCGTCCTCAGGCCAGCACCCTTGCGGTGAAGATATTCTTGAATCATCTGCTCCGACCGGATGCCGAGTTGCCGCAGGGAAGGATTTCTGACCAATTTGATGGAGTCGGAATGGGCAGCGGCACACCTGATCACAGTTGCTGTGTCTGTTTGTGCCACTGCATTCACCGTGGTTACCGATAAACAGATTAAACCAAGGAGAATATTACGACTCAGATTTTTCATAAGCTGCCAGGATATCTCGTACAAGGCGGTGCCGCACCACATCACTTCCATCCAGTTCCACAAAACTAATTCCCTTAATTCCCTTCAGAACCGACAGCGAGTCTATCAAACCCGACTTAAGATTTTTGGGAAGATCAATTTGTGACTTATCCCCGGTAATGATTGCCTTACTGCTGGGGCCCATCCTGGTCAGGAACATTTTCATCTGCATGGGAGTCGTATTCTGTGCCTCATCCAGCAAAATAAAGGCATTATTCAGCGTTCTTCCGCGCATGTAGGCCAAAGGAGCTATCTCTATCACCCTGCTTTCCAAATACAATTTCAACTTTTCCGGGGCAATCATATCGTCCAGGGCGTCATAGATCGGCCTCAGGTACGGATCAATTTTTTCTTTAAGATCCCCGGGCAAAAATCCAAGGTTTTCCCCCGCTTCCACGGCCGGACGGGTAATAATGATCTTCCTTACTTCTTTGTTTTTCAGCGCTCTTACCGCAATTGCCACGGCTGTGTACGTTTTTCCCGTTCCCGCGGGCCCCACTGCAAACACCAGATCAAACTTTGAAGCTGCCTCTACCAGTGCTTTCTGATTTTTGGTTTTGGCCTTCACCACCAGCCCCTTGTTACCGTAAATAATCACGTCGTCATCATCATCCGCACTCTTCACCGGCGACTTATCTATTCCATTCAGGTAACCTTTAACATTTTCATTGGTAACCTTGCCGTACTTCTGGTAATGTGCTACGAGAGAATCCAGTAAATCGGTGATGCGGATAATTTCAGGAGCTGTCCCCTGAATCCTGATCTCATTTCCCCTTGAAATAATTTTACTCTGAGGAAAAGCGGCGGCCACTTCTTTGATGTTCGAATTGTGAATTCCCAGAAAGTCAACCATGGATACGTCTTCGAGCGTTATAATTTTTTCTAGCAAATGAATTGATGTTTAGTGTTTATTATTTCGTCTAAAATTTAGTAATAATAACCAAGATTCCGAGGATTCCAATTCATATAAATTGAATAATCCGGGAAATTTAACGCTGAAAAATAAAATTCAGATGATCAACTATTTCATTATCAGCACCAGACAAAACCCTGAAAATCCTGATTAAAAATGTTGTTCTCCATTCCCTTTTCTGCTTGAGTTGCAATGACTAATTTTGTAATAATCATGGAGAACCAAAACACCCCCAACTTCAATAAAACCGGTAACAGGCAAAATGCCGGCAGAAAGCCAATAGGTACCCGAACACCTGGTTTGGAACAGACTTTCAGCAAATTGCCTCCACAGGCAATCGATCTGGAAGAGGCTGTCCTGGGCGCCCTGATGATCGAAAAGGATGCCCTTACGGCTGTTGCTGATATTCTCAGACCTGAGAGTTTTTACAAAGAGGCTCATCAGCGTATTTACAAGGCGATCATTACACTCTTCGCTGATTCCGAACCGATTGATATGCTGACCGTAACTTCCAAATTACGAAGTACTGCGGAGCTTGAAATCATTGGCGGTGCGGCCTATATCATGGAACTCACGTCGCGTGTGAACTCTGCCGCGAACATTGAATTCCACGCACGGATCATATCCCAGGCTTCTATCAAGCGGGAGCTGATCAAGATCTCTTCTGAAATTCAGCGGGAAGCATTTGAGGATACCACTGATGTATTCCGGCTGCTGGATAAAACTGAGCAAGCCCTTTTTCAGATCTCGGAATCAAATATTAAAAAGAACTACTCTGATATGGGTGCGCTCATGCGCCAGGCGCTTGCCGAACTTGATCAGAAAAAAAATAATAAAGACGGTCTCACAGGGGTACCCTCGGGTTTCAGTGCGCTGGACAGGCTTACCTCTGGCTGGCAGAAGACCGAACTCATGATCCTTGCCGCACGTCCGGGTATGGGAAAAACGGCTTTTGTGGTTTCCTCGCTGAGAAATGCGGCTGTGGATTTTAATATGCCCGTTGCGATATTCTCCCTTGAGATGTCGTCCGTACAGCTGGTAAATCGTCTGATATCTGCCGAAGCTGAGATTGACAGTGAGAAGATCAGGAAGGGAAGCCTTGCCCCGCACGAATGGGAGCAGCTTCATCACCGTATTCACCGGCTCACAAACGCCCCTATATTCATTGACGATACCCCTGCCCTGTCCATCCTGGAACTACGGGCCAAATGCCGCCGTCTGAAAGCACAGCATGATATCCAGATGATCGTGATTGACTACCTTCAGCTGATGACCGGGGATACCGGCGGCAAAGGGGCAGGCAACAGGGAACAGGAAATTGCAATGATTTCAAGATCGTTGAAAAACCTGGCAAAAGAGCTGGACGTACCGGTGATCGCACTTTCCCAGCTGAGCCGTGCCGTGGAAACCCGTGGAGGTGAAAAGCGCCCCCAGCTTTCCGATTTACGGGAATCCGGGTCCATTGAGCAGGATGCCGACATGGTTATCTTTCTCTATCGTCCCGAATACTACGGTATTACTGAAGATGAATCCGGGAATTCCGTAGCCGGAATTGGTGAGGTAATCCTGGCCAAAAACCGTGCGGGTTCGCTGGATACCATTCAGCTCCGGTTTATTGGCAAGTATACTAAATTTGCTGATCTGGACAGTCAGTTCGCACCTGCACCCTACTCCATGGACAGGCCAATACAAACCTCAAATCCCATCGCGTCTTTTGAAAGTAATTCTCCCGCGGCCAATAACGGTGGTACGCTTCGCAGCCGCGCCAACGATCTCAGTAACTTCGATTACAAAGGTCCCGACAGCGAGCCTCCGTTTTAATATCATTTGAGGTAAAGGGGATGGGAAAGCCAAACCCTTTACCTGGGCTTCCTACGCTTGTTTTCTTACCAGCAGGGCTACATTCTCCACATGGTGGGTATTTGGGAACATATCGACCGGCTGAACGCGTGTTACCTCATAATCATCGGCCATCAGGGCCAGGTCCCGCGCCTGAGTTGCCGTATTGCAGCTTACATACACAATTTTATCGGGTGCAGCTTTGAGGATTGTTTCGGTTACCGGCACATCCATTCCGGCGCGTGGCGGATCGGTGATGATCACGTCGGGCCGGCCGTGTTTGGCCAGGAAATCTTCGTTCATGACGGCACGCATATCTCCCGCAAAAAAAGCGGTATTGGTTATACCGTTGATATCCGAATTGATACGCGCATCCTGTACCGCTGCTTCAACGTATTCCACCCCTATTACTTTTCTGGCCTGAGATGCTACAAAATTGGCAATGGTACCGGTACCTGTATATAAATCGTACACCAGCTCATTGCCGGTCAGTCCGGCATACTCCCTTGCCACTTTAAAAAGATTATAAGCCTGTTCCGAATTAGTCTGGTAAAATGATTTTGGGCCAACCAAAAAAGTGAGATGCTCCATGGTCTCCCTGATGGTGGTGGTACCGGCGTAATGAATCACCTCCTGGTCCTGGTAACTATCATTTCCCTTCAGATTAATGATATAATTCAGTGAGGTGATTTCTGGGTGATTCTGCAGCAGATACTGCATGGTTGCCTCTACTGCTTCCTCGTTATTTTCTCCGAACTGGACAATCACCATAACATCACCGGAATTGGCGGTACGGATAATCACATTCCGCAGTACACCCACATTAAAACGGACATCATAATAAGGTATCCCGCTGGCCTCCCCAAACCGGTGCAGTGAATTTCGTATAGCATTGGAAGGATCGGCCTGAAGATGGCAGTGATCTACAGTAAAAATCTTGTCAAATCTTTTTGGAACGTGAAAGCCCAGTGCCGTTTTTGTAAAACTTTCGCCCGACTCCATTTGCTCTTTAGTCAGCCAGCGCCAGTTTGAAAAAGTAAATTCCAGCTTATTACGGTAATACTCCGTTGCCGGAGCGCCGATAATAGGATTAATCGCCACATTTTTAATATGGCCTATCCGTTCAAAATGATCCACCACCTGCTGCCGTTTAAACCGGAGCTGGTGCTCGTAAGCAATATGCTGCCATTTACACCCTCCGCAAACCCCAAAATGATCACAATAGGGATCCACACGCAATGCTGACCTGGAATGAATTTTAGTGACAATTGCTTCCTTCAGTTTCTTTTTGGTTTTGACAACCTGCAGGTCCACTATGTCACCAGGTGCTACATTTCCTTCTACAAAAACTACTCCTTCATTAGATTTATAAATACATTTACCTTCTGCAGCGAAATCAGTAATTTCAACGTAGTCATATTTTAGATTCTTTGGCATATTTTTGTTTATTTCTCAAATCAAATCCTATCGGAAAATTCCTTTACTTTCCAGCTAGCCATGAAATACAGGTTTACCTTTCTTATACTCTTACTTTTAGCATTCTGTAAGGCACAAGCAACCCATATTGTAGGCGGTCAGCTTTTTATCAAAGCCAATTCAAACGCTGGTAACATCTATACACTCGGGCTGACCATGTATTTTGACGCCCTCAACGGAAACCCCGGTGCCGAAGATGCCTATGTAAATATTTACGTATTCCGGAAACGCGACAACGCGGCTGTCGGATACGTTCAGGCCCCAAAAATAGAACGAAAATCCGTCACCTACTCCAATCCGACCTGCGGAATTTCTACTTTGCAAACATACATGATCACCTATGCCATTGATGCAAGGCTTGAAATATCGGCATTTTCTGATCCGCAAGGTTATTATATGGTGTGGGACCGGTGCTGCCGAAACGGTACAATTACCAATATCCAGGCCCCTGGCGACGCCGGAAGTATTTTTTATCTGGAATTTCCGCCGATTGTAAAAAACAATACTGCTTACCTCAATTCTTCTCCTGTTTTCCCGGCCATTCAGGGCGATTATGCCTGTGTGAATACTCCATTCAATTTTGATTTCGGTGGTACCGATGCAGATGGCGACAGCCTCACTTACACGCTCGTCACGCCGCGACAAGGCTTTTCTAACAAGGACAACCCGAGCGCGCCAGCCATTGGCTCGTCCAGTTATCCCCGGCTCACGTGGGTCAGCGGAATTTCTGAGGCCAACATTATTCCCGGTCCACGGCCTCTGACCGTCAATCCACGAACAGGTATGCTGTCTGTTACACCAGGAAACGTCGGTCTCTATGTTTTCGCGGTTCAGGTAGATGAATACAGAAACGGTAGCAAAATTGGTACGCTTACCCGCGATTTTCAGTTAAAAGTAGTGGACTGCCCCAAATCCGATCCTCCCAAACTGATGCTCAGACCAAAAGGATCCAGTACTTTCTACACTGAAAATCAGATTTTAACGGTAAAAAGTACTGATCCCAACTGTTTTGAAGTGATGGTGACCGACCCTACCGCCAATCAGCTCATCAGTATCAGCGGAGAGACCATAAACGCTAACAAAAACTATTTTTCTATTCTTCCTGCCGAACTTAAAACTACGCTTGGGAACGATACCTTAAAATTTGAAGTATGTCTGGACGATTGTTTTATCACCTACGATAACCGTCCGCTCCGTATTCAGCTGGTTGCTGAGGATGAAAGTTGCCCTATCCCCCTGAGTGATACCCTAACCATTTTCATACGGCGCGAAAACAATGCAAATAATGCTCCTGCCATTACTACTTCTCTGACCAGCGACTATGTGCATGTGTCTGCTGGCAGTCCGGTCAGTTTCATTGTCTATGGAAAAGATACCGATCAGGATAACCTTACCTTGTCCGGGAAAGGCAGGGATTTCGCTCTCACCAGTTATGCCATGGACTTTAAAAACGCCACGGGAAAGGGCTCTGTGCAGCAGAATTTTAACTGGACTCCGCCCTGTAACGCTAAAAAGGGTGATACCCTTGCCGTCGATTTTTCGGTGAACGACATGCGCTGCGAAGGCAATCCGCTTACAAAATCCAAAACGGTTTATTTTATCGTAGACCAATCGCCTAACAATCCCCCGTCTATCACTACTTCCTTACCTGAAGTATCCGTGAGTTATGCCCTGGGAACCAGCGGAGAAATAAATTTCGACGTCATCGGCAGCGATATCGATACCAATACCATATCAGTAACAGCTCAGGGACGAGGTTTTGACATGCGCAGCCTCGGAATGACCTTTTCCGGCAAAAGCGGTACCAGTAAAGTAATTGCTCCCTATTCATGGAATCCCGATTGCGCACTTCTCGAAGGCAGTGATCAGAAAACATTCACTGTCGATTTTATGGTCTCGGATAAAAGCTGTACTTCATCCACAGACACCATCAGCGTAAATCTGACCATATCCGACAGCGAAAAACAAGAAATGCCCGAAATCCCTAACGTAATTACACCCAATGGAGACGGAAAAAATGATTGTCTGGTATTGGAAGATTTACCCGCCGACAACTGCGCAGAACAGTTTAAGGACGTCACGGTATTCAACAGATGGGGAAAACAGATTTATTACTCCAAAGTAAAACAAAACTGGTGCCCCACCAACCTCTCCGGCGGTTATTACTACTATGTGATCCGCTATACCAGCCAATCCGTAAAGGGAGGGCTGACACTTCTAAAATAAGTGTTACATAAGAGGTTCTCGAACGACTGGATCTGGAGAAACTCCTTAATTCAACGAAAGAAGTGTATGCTTAAGGATCATTCATGCAAGCCAAAACAACTATGAAACATTTCAGTATCTCATTTTTCCTAGCCAGAATCGCCATTGGCATGAGTATGTTTGGCCATGGACTGGTACGAATTCCCAAACTTACCCAGTTTGCGGCCGGTATGTCCGAAAAATTCCAGAAATCCATTCTCCCGGACTTTCTCGTGGCTCCATTCGGATATATTCTGCCGGTGGCCGAATTTATCATTGGTCTGCTGATATTACTGGGCTTATTCACCCGCTTATCCCTTATTGCAGGAGCGCTGGTAATGGTGACGCTGATCTTTGGAACATCCATGATCGAAGACTGGGGAGCTATCCCATCGCAACTGATCCATACGGCTTTTTTCTGCATACTTTTAGATCAAACAGAAAAGGCCAAAACATATTCGCTGGATTCTGCTTTTGAAAAGTAAAGTATTAACCTGCCATACGAAATGCAGTCATCTTATGGAAAGTATAAACAGTGAAACAATGGTATACTTTCCATAAGGAAAATACATCTTTAAAATCCTAAAAATAAATACCTTTTAATACTTTTAATATTAATTATACGTATAATAAAAACAAAAGTATACAAAACAAAAAGCTCATTGTGAGACATTTACGGTTTATTACCTGATGATGATACCAATAGGCACTTCACTCCTTATCATTTTTTAGCCCAAACAACTTCCTTTCGGTAGCAGTAAAAAAATCCTGAAACATTGAACTTTTCACTAAGCAGGATTGTACTGTAACAAATTAAGTTACAGAATGAACAACGGTCGCTTTGCTATTTCAGTGCATATATTAACGCTTCTGGCCACGGCGGATTCGGAATGGACATCCTCCGAATATCTCGCAGGAAGCATTAATATTAATCCTGTTTTAGTCCGCAAAGAACTTACCAACCTGCGAAACCATGGCTTGGTGATCAGCAAAGAAGGCAAAGCCGGAGGAAGCAAATTAAGTAAACCGGCAGATGCCATTTCTATGGCCGATGTTTACAAGATCGTACGGCAGCAGGATTTTCTGGGTAAAGCAGTAAACGTTCCAAATCCGGACTGCCCTATTGGCCGGAAGATTAATAACCACCTGGACAGCCTATATGCGGACGCGGAAAAAGTGCTTATACAAAGTCTGGGGAATACTTCTCTGGCGCAATTCACGGATAAATTCTCGTAATTTTTTTAACCAAAACTGTAACAAATTTTATTTCAGTATATAACCATAACAGATTTAACAAAATGAAAGTAGCACTTATTGGCGCAACAGGATTTGTAGGAGGCAGCGTTTTAACCGAGCTAACCAGCCGCGGACATGAAGTAACCGCCATAGCAAGGGACATTACTACCATCCCCGCTAATCCACTGATTACTCCAAAAACCGGTAATGCTTTGGATCCCGAACAAGTAGCAAGCCTTGTTGCAGGGCACGATGCAGTCATCAGCGCGTACAACGGCGGCTGGGCCAACCCCAATATTTATGCCGATCACCTGAATGGCTCCATTGCCATACAATCCGGCGTGAAAGCGGCCGGTGTGAAAAGGTTTATCACACTGGGTGGCGCCGGAAGCCTTGAAATAGCGCCAGGGCTGCAATTGATTGATACACCTGAGTTCCCGGCAGAGTATAAACCAGGGGCCAGCGCGGCGCGTGAATACCTTAATATCATAAAACAGGAAGATGAACTCGATTGGACTTTTCTAAGTCCTTCAATTGAAATGCATCCGGGTTTACCACACCAAAGGACAGGCCAATACAGGACCGGACTGGATAATCCGGTATTTGATGAGAAAGGCCGCAGTACCATTTCAGTGGAAGACCTTGCGGTAGCAATAGTGGACGAACTGGAGAAACCTCAGTTCATCAAGAAGCGTTTTACAGTAGCATACTAATCATAGTAAATGAATAGTATGAAATATTAGAATCATACTATTCATTTAATACTTTTACATGTATATAAAATGAATATAGCTTTTAATTATTATATAAATATATATTTTAATTAATACTTTCAATATATTATTAATTAAAAGTACGTATCACATATAATAATATGTATAAATAGTATTAAAAGTTAAAAATTAAAGTCCTTATTATCAGGTATACATAAAAATGAACATCAAAGATTTTAAACAGCTTACCGATGCATACAACAAAAGTGAACGTATGCCGGTGCTGTTTCTGGGGCACGGATCACCTATGAATGGGATCGAGTCCAATATCTTTACCCAGCAATGGGCGGAACTGGGGAAGGAGACTCCGGCTCCCGCTGCTGTGCTGGTCGTATCAGCCCATTGGCTAACACGCGGTACCAAGGTAACGGCTATGGAACATCCACGCACCATACATGATTTCGGTGGTTTTCCTAAAGCTTTGTTTGACGTACAATATCCGGCGCCCGGAAGCCACGACATAGCTGCCGAAACAGCCTCCATTGTTAAGAGTACAAACGTTGGACTTGATCATGACTGGGGGTTGGATCATGGTACATGGACCATTGTCAGACACATGTACCCAAATGCGAATATTCCAATATTACAACTGAGCATTGATTATTCCCGTCCTCCTCAGTACCACTATGATCTGGCCCGTGAATTATCGGTTTTGAGAGACAAAGGCGTGCTGATTATTGGCAGCGGAAATATGGTTCATAACCTGCGAATGGTGTCCTGGGACAAAAAGCCCGAAGAAGCGTACGGATATGATTGGGCACTGGAGATCAATCAGCAATTCAAACAACTGATTGTCGACGGTAACCATAAACCACTTATCCATTACAATGATCTTGGACCAGCCGCCCGGTATGCCATCCCAACACCGGATCATTATTATCCGCTTTTATACACTTTGGGTTTGCAAAAGTCAGGGGAGCAGGCTCAGATCTTTAACGACAGGGCTGTGATGGGCTCACTCACTATGACTTCGGTTAAAATCAATGCTTAATGCAATTAACTGTTAATCAGAAAAATAACTTAAAACAACCCCCTAATTTCCAAAAATAAATTTGACGGAACAAGCCGAATTTGAAACAGTATCCCTGTTCTTTGTATCCGATTTGGTGAAGCAGGTACACGCATAGTATTGCAGCGGCCAGATTCTGACACCGGAAACAAAACAAATTTATTGAATGAAAAAGTGGATCCTTGCACTCATGCTTGCCGCATTGGTAGCAATCCCTGAAAATACCATGGCCCAAAGGTTTTTAATGGACCTTGTGGATACAACCAACCAGATGGGTAAAGGAATGCTTTCCATCTACGAACGTTACAACCGCGTCCGGATCAGCGGATATATACAGCCTCAGTTTCAACTCATCACAAAAAAAGGTGCTGAGACCTATGCAGGGCCCAATTTTTCTACATTTTCCAACAACCGGTTTATGCTGAGACGCGGCCGGCTGAGGGTCGATTACGCCCATCTGAACGACCATGGGGAGCCCACTTCCTATTTTGTTTTTCAGTTTGACGGGACTGAAAGAGGTGTTGCCATACGGGACTTTTGGGGGCGCTTTTATGAAAACAAATACAAGCTCTTCGCCCTCACTACAGGCATGTTTGCCAGACCGTTTGGCCATGAAGTAAACTTGTCATCGGCCAACCGGGAAACACCTGAGAGAGGGAGAATGTCGCAGATACTGATGCGCACGGAAAGGGATATTGGCGCCATGCTGACCGTGACAACCAGAACGATAACCTCCTCGGCACTATCACACTTAAAGCTAGACCTTGGGGTATTTAATGGCCAGGGAATGACGGGGACAATGGACTACGACAGCCACAAGGATTTGATCGGCCGAATCAGCCTTAAGCCTACTCCCCTTTCCTGGCTTTCCAACGCTGTGGTGTCAGCCGCTGTTTCGGGTTACCGTGGAGGGATAATCAGCCAGTCGGACGTGACTTATGGAGCCCGGAAAAGCGGAGATACCTTTTTAATGCAACGGGATTCATCCACACATAATTACGGCAAAATCCGCCCGAGGAACTATGCCGGTGCTGATATTCAGCTAAAATTCCCCAACCTAAAATCAGCAACCGAGTTGCGGGCGGAGTATATCCGAGGCAAACAAACCGCAACTGCTCTAACCAGCGAAACGCCTGGTACTTACCCTGTTACCAACAACCTGAAAGATCCGCTGTATACCCGCAGTTTCGATGGAGCCTACTTTTACTTTTTACAAAACTTATGGGACGAAGACCATCAACTGGTGGCCAAGTATGACTGGTATGACCCGAACACTAAAGTATCCGGTAAAAATATCAGCCAGGATAAAGGTTTTACAAAGGGAGATATCAGGTATAACACCCTGGGATTAGGATATGTGCATCATGCCAACGAATCATTGAAATTCGTTTTTTATTACGAATTTGTGAGAAATGAGGAAACTTCTCTTCCGGATTTTACCAGCGATGTCCCGGATAATGTTTTTACCTGCCGGGTTCAGTATAACTTTTAGGTACCCGACAGGTAACTAAAGGAGATCAGGGCAGTGCACCAAACCGCTCCGTTAAAACTTTCATCCGATAGTCAAATATTCCCCTGACTTGCCTACCGACAAAAAGGGCATCAGCGAGCAAGCCTAATGGCCCGTACGGTATCTTGTAATGAAGTATATCTTCCATTAAAATACCACCGTCAACCTTTCTGAAATGATGCTGATGGTGCCAGAAAGCATAAGGACCAAAGCGCTGTTCATCAACGAAATAGCGCATATTTTCGACGTGCGTAATTTCAGTACACCATTTCAAAGGGACACCCAGTACGGGCCGGATGATGTAGGTGATGATCTGCCCCGGATACATCCGCTCTCCGTGGTGGCGGGATGTTACTACAAAATCCATATAAGCCGGTGTAATCTCTTTGAGGTTCGAGGGATTAGAAAAAAAATCCCATGCCTCATCGAGAGAAATGGGAAACTTTTGTTGGAAATACAGCTCCTGCATGGGTACAATATATCATTTAGCTAAAACAATACTTACGCAGCATTCGGCAAAAAAGACTTTCACGCATTCATTTTTCTACATCCCCTTCATACTGAGCGCAATCCTTTTGCGCGACAGATCCACCTCTGTTACCCTGACGGTAACCACCTGCTGAAGTTTGACGATTTCATTGGGGTCTTTGATAAATTTATCGGCCATTTGAGAAACATGCACCAGGCCGTCCTGTTTTACGCCCACGTCCACAAATGCACCAAAGGCGGTGATATTCGTCACAATCCCCGGCAACACCATGCCCTCCCGCAGATCCTCCGGCTTTCTGACGGATTTATCAAACTCAAATTTTTGAATTTGAGCCCTTGGGTCTCTGGATGGCTTTTCCAATTCCTTCAGGATATCCTGCAGTGTTGGAAGTCCCACTTCATCAGAAATATACCTGGAGGGGTTTACCTGCTTTCGCTTTTCCGGTTTTTGAATGAGGTCAATAACAGACGCCCCCACATCTTTTGCCATTTTCTCTACAATTTCGTAACGCTCCGGATGCACAGCACTGTTATCCAACGGGTTAATGCCATTTTCAATACGTAAGAAGCCAGCTGCCTGTTCATAAGCCTTGGCACCGAGGCGGGGCACTTTTAAAAGTTGCTGCCTTGATTTAAAATTACCGTTTTTAGCCCTGAAATCTACGATATTCTGCGCCAGAGCGGGTCCCAGCCCCGATACATAGCGTAACAAGTGCTTGCTTGCCGTGTTGAGATTTACGCCTACGGAGTTTACGCAGCTTTCTACGACTACATCCAAAGCATTTCGCAATGCGGTCTGGTCTACATCGTGCTGGTACTGTCCTACCCCAATAGATTTCGGGTCAATTTTCACGAGTTCTGCCAAAGGATCCATCAGGCGCCTGCCGATGGAAACAGACCCCCGCACGGTAACATCCTTGTCCGGGAATTCCTCCCGGGCAACATCCGAAGCCGAATAAATGGAAGCGCCTTGTTCACTCACCATAAATAATCCCACTTCCTCTGACTTACCCAGGCCGGTAAGTAACTTTTTTATAAACTCCTCCGTTTCCCTACCCGCCGTTCCGTTCCCCACAGCTATGGCCTCCACTTTCCATTTTTCAACCAACATTTTTAAAGTTTCTCCCGCCTCTGTGGCCTTTTCGAATGGATAGATCACCTTGTCGGCCATCAGATTCCCCCGCTGGTCAAGTACCACCACCTTACAGCCAGTGCGGTACCCGGGATCTACGGCAAGTACTGTTTTCTGCCCCAGAGGAGAAGCTAGCAGAAGCTGACGCAGATTATCCGTGAATATCTGGATGGCGTACTGATCTGCCTTCTCCTTGGAAATATTACTGAACTCCGTTTCAATACCCGGCTTTAAAAGCCGCTTGTAACTGTCGGAAACAGCAGCAATAATCTCATCCTTCCCGGCCGGTGAGCCCTTTACAAAAATCCTGTCCAGCGTTTCGAGGGCCATATCCTCATCAGGCGAAATATCAACGCTCAAAAACCCTTCCTCCTCGCCTCTGCGGAGGGCCAGCAACCTGTGAGAGGGAATTTTAGCCAAAGGCTCGGAAAACTCAAAATAATCACGATACTTGGCTCCATCTTCTTCCTTCTTCTTTTTTACTTTGGAAGTGATAACCGCCCCTTTCTTAAAGATATCCCTGATCTTTCCGCGGGCTTCCTGATTTTCATTGATCCACTCCGCCATAATATCCCTTGCTCCCTGCAGGGCCTCTTCCAAACTACCAACAGCATCGTTCAGGAATGACTGCGCTCTGCGCGACGGATCCTGCTCTTTTCCGCTGAAAATGCTCAGCGCCAAAGGTTCAAGCCCCTTTTCGATAGCAATTACAGCGCGTGTTTTCCTTTTTTGCTTATAAGGCAGATACAAATCTTCCAGCTCGACCAAAGAGAAAACAGCCTCAATTTGTTTTTTCAGTTCTGGGGTGAGTTTCCCTTGATCCGCAATACTTTTAAGGATAAATTCGCGGCGTTTTTCCACCTCAGTCTGACGCTGGTAAGCCTCCTTAATCGCCCCGATCTGGACTTCATCCAAACCGCCTGTTGCCTCTTTCCGATACCTTGAAATAAAAGGAAGCGTTGCTCCTTCATCAAAAAGCTGAATGGTATTCCTGACCTGCTTTTCGGAAACGGACGTCTGCTGTGCTATTAACTGGTAATTCATATATATTTGATATTGTAATCGGGGAAAGTAAAATCACTTTCGCCTGATAATGCTGTTAATCATTATAAACTAAAAAGGTATACGGTTGTTTTTCGCTCCGGACTCATTGTTTTTCCAGGAGTGCCATATAAAAACCATCGAATCCATCCCGGGCTACCGACGTTCTTTGCTCGCTAACCAAACGCCACTGGTGGCCCCGTTCCAAAACAAAACGTTTAACCTGTTCCTCCGACTCAGAAGGTAGGATACTACAGGTTGCATATACCATTTTTCCCCCGGGTTTTACCATAGCCGAATACCCCGTTAAAATTTGCCATTGGGTTTTTCTGATCGCATCCAGAAACGACGGCTTCAGCTTCCACTTTGAGTCGGGATTACGACGCAGTACCCCAAGGCCCGAGCATGGCACGTCCAGCAAAAGCCTGTCTGCTGTTTCCTTTAACGCCCGAATATCCTTTTCGGAATGTATGACATCGGTTTTTATACAGGTAACGCCGTTTCTTTTTGCACGTCTTTCCAGTTCATGCAACTTTCTGAGATCCAGGTCCATTGCCACAATTTTTCCCCTGTTCTCCAGCAACGACGCAATATGCAATGTTTTTCCCCCAGCCCCTGCACAGGCATCAATAACCGTTTGCCCGGGGTGTACATCCAGATATGGGGCAATTAATTGTGAACCAGCATCCTGCACTTCAAAATACCCCATTTTAAAACTGTCGCGACTAAATACATTTTGCCGTTTTTTCAAAACTACAGCATGAGGAACGCCCGGGATCAAACCGGTTTCATCCGGACCAAAGATGCTGGACACCGTGGCGATATCTGTCTTTAAAGTGTTCACCCTCAGTACCACCGGTGCCTGTTTGTTCAGAGCCATAAGTTCCGTATCCCAGTTATCACCCAGTTCCGACGCCCCCGTTTCATCCAGCCAGTCAGGAATGGATTCCGCTATACTTCTGGTTTCAAGCCCTTCCCGGTATCTTTTCAGTATATCCTCAAGATCCATTCCCTCAAATTCTGCCCATTGGGGTAAGTCTTGATTGTTTTCCAAAGAAAAATGTAACGGCTTAATGGTAAGCCAGGTAGCGAACAAAGTCCAGTAATCCGTACTATCCAAGGGTTCACTGATCCCTGCTGAAAAATTGATAAGCCGCCACCAGCGGCACATCTCATAAATATTTTCGGCGAGAAAGGCCCTGTCCCTTGCCCCCCACTTTTTGTTCGACTTAAGAAGTTGCTCAACAACTTTATCCGCCTGCTTGTTTAGTACGAATATCTCCTGTAAGCCTGTTAGAACAGCTTCTACCAATACCTTATGTAGTTTCAATCTGATTGCGTTAATATATTTGACCTTCTTCACCAGAGGTACTCCCCCTTTCTTAACCGGCCGGAAAGTTAACCAGAAGAAATTCCGAATTCAAAACCACATTCGCCGTACCTTGTCAAAATGAATACAAAAAGTCAAAAATCAGAGTAAAATACCGCATCTGCCGCGTTTAAACTGTTATGCTCGTGTAACAGCTATTGTGATGGAACTTGAAGTAATCACCGAAATCCCTATTTACAGGCCTGCACAGGAAGTTTTTGAAGCCCTATTCGACCAAGATAAAATGGCTGATTTCTTCACTTCGCTGCTCTCTTCACTCACCAGCGAAGGAAAAACTGCTGGCTCCCTTCAAGCGGATAGTGTACCTGGCATGGAGCTGGTGCATGTCATTCCGAACGAAATGATCCAATTCAACTGGACAGTAAGTATAGTACCCACAAGCGTGCTCTTAACCTTTACGCCCATTACCCACACCAGTACATTACTGAAAGTGGTGGAAGGACATTGGAGCAAAAACTCTGAAGGCCTTCGGTCCTATGCGCAGCAAATGCAAACCTGGACTTACTTTAATGTGCGCTTGAAACTCTTTCTGGAACATGGTCTACATCTGGATTCATTCCTGAATAATCCAAACGATAAAGCTTCCTGATGAGCAGATATCTGCTATAATCGCAAGGCAAATTTTCTTGGCCGCTCCGCCCTGTTTGTTTCCGAATAATGTTTTCAACCCGTCCTGATGCACCTCTCGAAAAGTCCGGGAGTAACATCCGACAGGCAATTTTATTGAACAATTACGTTACTCTTCCTTATTCGTTGACAATACAATAGTTACATCTGTATAAAATTATATCATTAGTCATTTTACATTCGATAGTACATCAACTTTAAATAATAAAAAACTATCAATGTTAGATAAAAAACCATCGATAGATATATACAAATGAAGTTAAAAAACTCACTTTTTTATTTTGATACAAAAAATAAGTACTATTTTAGCCAAATTGTTAAAATAGTACTTAACTAATATTGTAACAATAACAAAATACCTGAGCTACGCCATTTTAGATGAAGAAAATAGTATTTTTATTAGCTATCTCATTTTTCAGTTTTGTCTCTGAAACGCAACATTCCGGAGCAGATGCCATCGTAGGCGTATGGCTTTCCGAGGAGAAGGATGGAAAGATTGAAGTGTACAGGACAGGGAATAAGTATAACGGAAAAATTATATGGGGCAAGGAACTTATGGAAGCGGACGGCAAGACTTCCAGAAAGGATATTCACAATCCTGATAAAAAGTTAAGAGCCAGAAGTCTCGAGAACATGGTCATCCTGTCAGACTTTGAATATACCGGCAGCACCTGGGAAAATGGCACCATCTACGATCCGCATAGCGGCAAAACATACAGCTGCATTATTAAGCTGAAAGGTCAGACGTTAGAGATCCGGGGCTTTGTGGGTATCTCTCTGCTGGGCCGCACAACCTACTGGAAGCGAGACACCGAGTAACCGGCACATGACGGATACTTACCCGAAAGAAAGCCATTATATGGTTTCAATACGAATTCTAAATCTATATCCTTTGTTGACCTGAAAAAAGGTATTCAACAATGAGGAAAATAAAAATTGGCATACTGGATCAATCCGTTGTGAGGAAAAACAGTACTGCAAAAGAGGCTATCGAAGAAACCATTGCAACCGCCCGATTAGCTGAAGAACTGGGTTACAGCAGATTCTGGATTTCTGAACACCATAACTCGACTTTTATCGCAGGTTCCACACCGGAAGTACTGATGGTGAAACTTGCGGATGAAACGTCTCATATTAGGATTGGCTCAGGAGGAATAATGCTTCCTAACCACAGTGCATTGAAAGTGGCCGAAAACTTCCGGATGCTGGAGACCCTCTTCCCAGGCCGCATTGACCTGGGCATGGGCCGTGCTCCGGGTACCGACAGGCTGACCTCTTCCCTACTTAATCCTTCCAACGATTTTAGTGAAAGGAGCTATTTGAGGCAACTGGAACATCTTCAGCACTTTTTTGAAGATACCGCCGGAACAGATGATGGCTTTATCTATGCCGTGCCACAGGCTGCCACTACGCCTGGCCAATGGATATTGAGTTCAAGCGGAGGAAGCAGTAGTATTGCTGCAAAATTCGGGTTGGGTTTGGTTGTGGCCAAATTTATTAATGGCTTTGCCGGCCCCGAAGTAATAGACAGCTACCGCAGGGATTTCCGGCCTTCTGCGCACTACCCAAAGCCCGAAGCTATGCTTTCCATTTTCGTACTTTGCGGTGAAACAGAAGAAAAAGCACTGCAAATGAGAAAGATACAGGATTACATACTGCTTCAGTTCGAACGTGGAAACTTTGGCCCTTTCCCCAGTTATGCCGACATCAAAAATTATCAGTTTTCACCCGGCGAACTGGAAAGAATTAAATACAACAGCGGCAGGGTAATATCGGGAACGAAGGAGTCAGTAAAAGAGCAACTCACAGCTCTTGCCGATCGTTTTGATGTGGATGAAATCATCATTTCAACCATGGGCGAGGATGCACAAACGAGAAAAAAATCTTTTGAATTGATTTCGGAGGTATTTCATTTGAGAGAAGCGGTAGTTTAAACTATTTTTGCCGGCAACATTAGCCGCCACAAAAAAATGAACCGCTTCGATAGAATTACGGCCATACTGATCCAGCTCCAGTCACGTAAAATTGTGAGGGCGCAGGATCTGGCCGATCGCTTTGAAATAAGTCTTCGGACGGTTTATCGGGACATCAGCTCCCTGGCTGAGGCAGGAGTACCCATCGTATCGGAAGCAGGGGTGGGTTATTCCATCATGGATGGCTACCGCCTTCCACCGGTTATGTTCACCCGGGAAGAAGCGCGTACATTCATTACGGCTGAAAAATTAATGGAGAAATTCACGGATCTCACGGTGAAGTCGCACTACCAGTCGGCCATGTACAAGATCCGGGCTGTTTTAAAAAGCAGCGAAAAATCCATGGTCGAAAACCTGGAAAACCATATTGAAGTAAGGCAGCATTACAGTCCTTTTGCCACCACATCCGACAACTCCCTGGATCTCCTCCTGAAGAGTATTTCCGAAAAGAAGGCCGTGAATATTCTGTACACGGCCCTTGGCTATGATCAGGCCAGTATGCGGCTCATTGAACCCGTGGGAGTTTACCACGAAAATAATTATTGGTATACCGTTGCCTACTGCCATTTAAGAAAAAATTACCGCAACTTCCGGCTTGACAGGATCGTTAAAATCGAGCTTACCGATACTTCCTTTAATCTGCAGCATGCCCCTCTTAAAGACTTTCTTCAGAAACAGGTAAGCCATGACCAAAACCTGCACCTGATCATCATCAGGCTCCAAAAACGTATACGGCCGTACATCAACGAGCAAAAGTATTACTATGGATATGTTTCGGAGGTAATAGAAGACGACATCGTTGAAATGACATTCCTGAGCAGTTATCTGGAGGGATTTGCGAGGTGGTTCATGATGCTCGCACCCGACGCTTCGATAGTGCAGCCGCAAATCCTGAAAGATCGCCTGAAAAAGCTCATAGCCGAGATTTCCGAAAAATTGTAGCGCCCGCCAATTGCTACTGACATACGTCTGTCATAGGTACCGGTTTACTTTGCTATGAACCTAAAAACAAGAAACTATGATGACGATGCCAGCAACCGAAAAAGAGGTAAACAGCATGCTTTACCTGATCAATAACTTCACCCGGTACAACCTATGGGCCAACGCTACCCTGGTACACTGGCTGAAAACCAAATCTCCGGAGCTGCTGGATAAGGAAGTAACATCCAGTTTCCCAACGATCAGACTTACCTTACTTCATATTCTGAAAACTCAGGGGTACTGGCTTTCTGTTATTTCCGGGGAAGAGTACTCCGAAAACCAGGGAGCCGATCCGGAATCAGTGCTGAGCGAGGTGATTGACCAGTCTGCCCGGATCGTTGAATTTGTAGAGTCTATGCCGGCGGAATCGATTCAGGATGAAACGATGGTGATAAACCCCTGGTTCGAATGCAATTTCCCAAACTTTGAATACATTCTTCATCTGGTCAATCATACCACTTACCACCGCGGACAGATAATTACCGTGGGCCGACAATTAGGCCTTACCGATGCACCGATAACGGATTACAACTTCTTTAATGTAAGGGGAAAGTGAAATTGCAAAAACGAACAGCAGATTATCAAAACACATAACAGCACCATAAAAATCTATTATTCAATAAGTTAAAGCAACACAATTCATAAAACCTGCCGCCGTGATTTAATTATACATCCGCTATCCGGAAACTTACCCGCTCAGTAAAAACCTCGGCGGGTATTTCCGTTTAATAAATGGCACAAACCATTCCGGATTTTCCTGCGTTCTGCTATTTCATAAAAAGAACCAGTAATGTCATCTCCCCTAAAACCAAAAATGCTGGGTATATCCGGAAGCCTGCGTAAGGACTCTACCAATTCTCTGATTCTTCAGACCATACAACTTCATCAGTCCGGCATGGCCGACATGGAGATATATTCAGGCTTGGATCAGTTGCCACATTTTAATCCCGGCATTACGGAACCGGATATTGTTAAAGAATTTAAACAAAAACTGGCAGCCGCCGATGCACTTATCATCAGCACCCCTGAGTATGCGTTTGGCGTACCAGGAGTTTTGAAAAATGCGCTGGACTGGTTAGTATCCAGTGGCGAATTGAACGAAAAACCGGTGGCAGCCATCAGTGCATCACCATTATGGTCGGGTGGCGATAAAGCAATGGCTTCCCTCCTGCTCACATTACAGGCCCTGGGTACCCACACCAGCGAAAACACGACACTTTCTATTCCTCTGATCAAGACCAGGTTTAACAGTGATATGCAATTAACTGATCCCGAAATCCTGCATCAGTTGAAAAATCTGGTTAAAAATCTTTTATGTATCCTGAACCCGAAGACTTAGAATTTTCATTCATATTTGTAAAAGCATATTTATTATATCAATAGCAAAAGACTATTATTTCTATATGCTAAATAGAAATATAACTATCTTTGAAACGTTAACCTTAAATTGTGAAGACCTTATGAAATTCGAGACCTTACAGTTGCACGCAGGACAGACGCCGGATCCGGCTACAAATTCACGGGCGGTGCCACTTTATCAAACCACTTCTTATGTTTTCAACAATGCAGAACACGCGGCTAACCTGTTCGCTCTGAAAGAGTTCGGAAATATTTATACCCGGATCATGAATCCTACGACGGATGTTTTTGAAAAACGGGTGGCTGCTCTTGAAGGTGGCGTAGCGGCTCTCGCCACCGCCTCGGGACACTCGGCGCAGTTCCTGGCCATCAACAACATCACCACCGTCGGAGATAATTTTGTAACGACTTCCTTTTTATACGGAGGCACGTATAATCAGTTCAAGAACTCCTTCAAGGCAATTGGTGTGGAAGCTCGCTTTGCCGACGGCGACAACGTGGAAAGTTTCGAAAAGCTGATTGACGAAAAAACCAAGTTACTATACCTGGAAACAATTGGAAACCCAGGTTTCAACGTGCCAGATTTCGAAGCATTTGCCGCTTTGGCTGCCAAGTATGACCTTCCATTGATCGTCGACAATACCTTTGGTGCAGCCGGGGCCATTGCCCAGCCCATCAAACACGGTGCCCACGTAGTGGTACAGTCGGCCACCAAATGGATAGGCGGCCATGGAACCTCCATTGGCGGAGTTATTGTGGATGCAGGTACCTATAATTGGGGAAATGGAAAATTCGCACAATTCACTTCCCCTTCGCCGTCCTATCACGGCCTGATTTATAACGATGTGTTTGGTATTGGCGGGCCATTTGGAAACATTCAGTTCATTATCAGAGCCCGTGTGGAAGGCCTGCGCGACTGGGGACCTTCGTTATCACCTTTTAATTCCTTTTTATTCCTTCAGGGCCTGGAAACACTCTCGCTCCGTATTGAGCGTACCTGTGAAAATGCGCTGAAACTTGCGGAATGGCTGGAAGCACATGATGAAATAGAAAGTGTAAATTATCCAGGCCTGCCTTCCAACCAGTATCACGGCCTGGCCAAAAAATACCTTACCAGAGGGTTCGGAGGAGTACTATCCTTTGTGCTGAAAGGCGATAAGAAAAGAGCCGAAGCTTTTGTTGACAACCTTCAGCTGATCAGTAACCTGGCCAACGTAGGAGACTCCAAAACACTGGTTATCCACCCGGCGTCCACCACTCACTCTCAGCTATCGGAAGCCGAACAGCTCACAGCAGGTGTTCACCCTTCAGGTATACGCATTTCGTTAGGTATCGAACATATCGATGACATTATAGCGGACATCGAAGCAGCGATAAGCAAAATTTAGTAACTGATAGGATTGATTATTGAAATAAACTAAAGAGGACAGGATGGCTCATATTGGCCTGGCGGTCCTCTTTATTATTTCTTTGCAGCATATATCCCGTTTAACGGGGCAACCGTACAGTCGTAACCGGGCTTTCAGATAACCGCTTCCTTTCCTTTAAATTTTATCTCGTTTATCTCAATCGGCTGATTGCCAATCCATAACATGGTATTAATACCGTCAGGACGCCCACAGGATCGTTTCAAATTCCCCGTAATTATAAAATCAGGTTGTTGTACATCGCCGGTTATAGCCCATGAGCTATCTACCTCACAAGCTTCAACAATTTGGTAGGTATTCCCGTTTGTCCCCTTTTCCCTGATCCCAAAGATACCCCTTCCGTAATGGACCGCCTCCACCTTCTCCACTTTACGTATCACCACATCTCCGCATCCGCATGCCGGGGTTGCCTCCTTTTTCTGACACGAAAACATTGATAAAACCGATAAAGCCAGCAGGCCGTTTACATATTTTCCTATTCTCTTCATTTGTGTCAGGGATTAAGTATATTTCAGTAGACACATATATTTTTATATCCGTTGCTGGAAATCTGAAAAAAAAACGAAAAAATAATGGGCCGACCCGAAATCCCGGACGGCCCATTACAAGATGAAAAACCGAATTATATAACAACTTAATAATCAATCCATTATTCCTTCCAAAGCGAACAAAAAGGCGTACTGTAATGCCACTTCTTTCAGAAAATCAAAGCGCCCGGAAGCACCGCCATGTCCTGCTTCCATATTGGTTTTAAGCAACAGAATATTCTGATCCGTTTTATGCGTTCTCAAACGGGCCACCCATTTGGCAGGCTCAAAATACTGCACCTGACTGTCGTGTAATCCCGTGGTTACCAACATATTGGGATATGCCTTTTTAGCCACGTTGTCATAGGGAGAGTATGATTTCATATAAAAGTACGCTTCCTTCTCTTTTGGATTCCCCCACTCGTCAAACTCATTGGTAGTCAAGGGGATACTCTCATCCAGCATGGTTGTTACCACATCCACAAACGGAACATCCGCGATAACCCCATGCCATAGGTCCGGACGAAGGTTCACGACAGCACCCATCAGCAAGCCGCCTGCACTTCCACCTTCGGCATACAAATGTTGTTTTGAGGTATACTGCTGGCTGATGAGATACTCGGCACAGGCAATAAAATCGGTAAAAGTGTTTTTCTTCTTAAACAATTTACCATCCTCATACCACTGCCTGCCCATTTCCTGCCCTCCCCTGATGTGCGCAAGAGCAAAAATAAAGCCGCGGTTCAACAGGCTCAGCCTGCCGGAACTAAAACCTGCATCCATACTATTGCCGTAAGAGCCATATCCATACAGCAGCAGCGGCGCGTTCCCATCCTTCCTGGTCCCTTTTTTGTACACAAGCGAAATGGGTACCTTCACGCCATCCGCTGCGGTGGCATACAGTCGTTCCGTGACATACTCCTCCGGCGAATAGCCGCCCACAACTTCCTGACGCTTTTTAAGCTCCTTATCCCTTGTTTCCATGTTGTAATCGTACACAGAATTCGGCGTGGTAAGCGACGTATAAATATATCTCAGGTTAGCAGTATTGAACTCCGGATTGGAGCCAGCGTAGGCGGTATATGCGGGTTCTCCGAAATCCACATAATGTTCCGTCCCGTTCTTTTCATTCCTGATGCGCAGTTGCAGCAAGCCGTTTTTTCTTTCGGTAACAACCAGAAAATCCTTAAAAACATCGATTTCCTCCAGCAGTACATCAGGCCTGTGAGGGATCACTTCCTTCCAGTTTTCCACGCCCGTCCGAGACAAAGCCGTTTCCATCAACCTGAAATTCAAGGCATCCTTGTTCGTCACAATCAAAAACCTGTCATTCTGGTGATCCACGTCGTACAATACGTCCTTCAAACGGGGTTGAAACAGCTCAAAATTTCCTTCTGGCCGATCCGCATCCAATATACGTACCTCAGAAGACATGGTGGCCGAGGAACTGATCAGAATGTACTTTTCCGACTTCGTTTTGCCTACGCCAATGTAGTTGCTCTTGTCCTTTTCATGGTAAACAACCACATCTTTTTTCGCTTCCGTACCCAGCTTGTGTCTCTTTATTTTCTCGCTGAGCAGCGTTTTCGAATTTGTAGCAGTATAAAACAGTGTTTTATTATCATTTCCCCAAACCGAACCACCGCTGGTAGGGAAAATAGCGTCTGTGAGCAGTTCGCCCGTCGCCAGATTTTTAACATAAATCGTATACTGTCTTCTGGAAACCGTATCCACACCAAATGCGAGCAGGTTATTGTCAGGACTGATATTAAACCCGGCCACCGAATAGTAGGCATGCCCAATAGCGAGTTGATCTACATCCAGCAGAATTTCCTCCGGGGCTCCCAGCGAGCCCTTTTTACGACAATATTTATAATATTGCTCCCCTTCCTCACTTCTTGTATAGTAAAAATATCCATTATGAAACACCGGCACCGACTCATCTTTCTCCTTAATGCGCACCTTCATTTCATCGAAAAGTGACTTTTGGAAAGCATCGGTACCTGCCATCATGGCATCGGTATAGGCATTTTCCTCATTCAGGTACTTTACAACCTCCGCGCTGTCGGGCCCCTGCGTGAAAAAATCGGCCATCCAGTAATATTCGTCATTGCGTTTGTCGCCATGCATTCCTGTTTCATGATCCTTTTTTTCTGCTACGGGAGGAGTCAGCCCCGGCCATTGATACGTATCCTTCACTTTATTTTTTTGGTTACACGAAAAAACAATAACAGACAAAACCACCAAAATGATTCTCATGATTCTTAAATTCAATGATAAAGAAATAAATCCTATTTAATACAAACAAAAGAAAACAACGTTACAACCTCATTCACAGATTGGACATAAAACCTCAAAAACATAATTAAAGTACTTTACTTTTAATATTTCATTTAATTATCATATATATTTTACTTTTAATATTTTCTATATGTAACCATCTCATAAACAGATCATTAAAATCTGTCCTAATCATATTAAGTTTTAAAAGAATTATATAAATTAATACATTTTAAACTATTTAAAAGAAATAAACTATTAATACATATAATTAATTCACAAACTAGTAATTTGTGCTAATAGTCAGATACTTTTGAACTGTATAGCATGAATAAAAAGTACGATCCGAATAGTACGCATCATTCATACGCTATCTAATAAACATACAACACTTATTTATCATAATATACTTTAATTACATTATTTATATATTATATTAATAAATAAATTTTAAAAATATAATATATTCAATACTTTTAATATATACTAAATATATAAATCTTTAAAAAAGCTCAATTCTATAATACTTTTACCACGGGTGAAATGATTTTTACTTATCATTAGATTAATACTTTCCTACCTGATGAGACCACCAGGTACTTTTCATACTAAATTAGCTATTCATACTTTTAGTATACTGAATTAAAATTAATCTTTTAATACTTATATAACTTTTAATACTTTAACGAATATCATGTAGAGAAGACGCCGGTACCATACCAGAAATACTAGCGGGCATCAATTCATCTCCGTCAAAATCTTATATTTGAGTTTCGTTAAATACTGACTCATGGACAAACCCGTTCACAAGCTTTTTCTTCTCGACGCCATGGCGTTGATCTACCGCGCACACTTTGCATTCATCAAGGCACCGCGCATTACCTCCAAAGGCTTAAATACCAGCGCTGTTTTCGGCTTTACCAATACATTGCTCGAGGTTTTACAAAAAGAGAAACCGACCCATATCGGCGTCGCTTTTGATACTGCCGCTCCAACTTTCCGTCATATACAATTTGAGGCTTATAAAGCACAGCGCCAGGAACAACCCGAAGATATTACGGTGGCCATTCCGCTGGTCAAAAAACTGCTGGAAGCGATGTGTATCCCGGTGCTGGTACTGGACGGCTTCGAGGCCGACGATATCATTGGTACCATTGCCAAAGAAGCCTCCAAAGAGGGATTTGAGGTATACATGATGACACCCGACAAGGACTATGGCCAGCTGGTGGAACAATACGTGCACATTTACAAGCCCGCTTTTATGGGCAAAGGGGCGGAAATTCTCGGCGTTCAGGAAGTACTTGACCGCTGGCAGATCAAGCGCATTGACCAGGTAGTGGATATCCTTGGCTTAATGGGTGACGCCGTGGACAATATTCCCGGCATCCCCGGGGTGGGCGAAAAAACCGCACAAAAGCTCATAGAGGAATACGATACCATTGAAAACCTGATTGCGCATGCTGGGGAAATCAAAGGAAAACTGGGTGAAAAAATCAGAGAAAATTTCGACAAAGCGTTGCTTAGCAAACAGCTCGCTACGATTGATATCAAAGTTCCGGTACCGTTTGACGCCGAGGATCTCACCGTATGCAGCCCGGATACGGAGAAAATCATAGCGCTCTTTGACGAACTGGAATTTAAAACCTTACGCCAGCGCGTGCTGGGAACGGCCATGCCAGCAGCGGCCGCCCTTCTTCCTACACCAAAGCAAAAAACGGCAGATAAGAAAGGGCAGTTGGATCTTTTTGGCAACCCGACGGAAGAACTTGGGAGCCAGCCGGCCGTGATCAGTGAAAACTTTGCGGACCCGGACCAGCCTGATACCGGAGAAACACAGGCATTACTCCCCAAAAGGACTATCGACAATTCGTTTCACCGTTACCATACCGTTGATACCCCCGAGCTGATGCAAAGCCTGGCCTATTACCTGAGCCAGCAGGAGTCCTTTTGTTTTGACACCGAAACCAATTCGCTGGATGCCGTCAATGCAGAGCTGGTAGGTATGTCGTTTGCTTATCTGGCGGGTGAAGCCTTTTACATCCCGGTTCCTGCAAACCAGGCTGAAGCGCAGCAAATCGTAGATGTTTTCAAAGAAGTATTCGAAAATGAAAAGATTGGGAAGATAGGTCAGAATATCAAATACGACCTGCTGGTACTGAAGAATTATGGCGTTGACGTAAGAGGTAAGCTCAGCGATACCATGCTGGCCCATTACCTGCTCGAACCGGACAAACGGCACGGAATGGATCTGCTTTCAGAAAGTTACCTGAATTACACTCCGGTTTCGATCACCGAACTGATCGGTAAAAAAGGCGTCCGCCAGGGAAATATGCGGGACGTACCCATCCCCGAAATTACCCAGTACGCCGGTGAGGACGCCGATATTACGTTCCGGCTCAATACCATTTTTACAAAGGAACTGCCCAAGTATAACGCACAAAAGCTATTTGAAACAGTAGAAATGCCGCTCGTGCAGGTACTGTCGGACATGGAAAGCACGGGGGTGAGGATCGACAGCAACGCCCTTGCAGAAATGTCCAGATTACTGGAAAATGACATGCGGGTGACCGAATCTCAGATTTTTGAGGCGGCCGGTACTTCCTTCAATATCAGTTCTCCCAAGCAGCTTGGTGAAGTTCTGTTCGATAAAATGAAACTGATTGCCAAGCCCAAAAAGACCAAAACAGGACAATACGCGACGGGTGAAGATATTCTTTCGGAACTGGAAAACGACCATGAAATTGCACGTAAAATACTGGATTTTAGAGAATTACAAAAATTAAAATCAACCTATGTAGATGCCTTGCCAACCCTGGTAAGCCCCAGAACCGGACGTATACATACCTCGTACAACCAGGCAGTTGCGGCCACCGGGCGGCTGAGCTCTACCAATCCCAATCTACAGAATATCCCCATCCGCACACCGCGCGGGAAGGAAATCAGAAGGGCTTTTATTCCCTCTTCCGACGCATTCCAAATCCTTTCGGCGGATTATTCGCAGATTGAACTTCGGATCATGGCAGCATTCAGTGAAGATACGAGTATGATTGAGGCATTTAACCAGGGACGGGATATCCATGCCACCACTGCCAGTAAGGTGTTTAAGGTAGATCTGGACGCCGTTACCTCTGACATGCGGAGGAAGGCCAAAATGGTAAATTTTGGAATTATCTATGGCATATCGGCTTTCGGGCTGGCTCAGCGGCTGGCAATACCCCGTGGTGAAGCTGCCGAAATTATCAGAGCCTATTTCGAAGAATTTCCGGCTATCAAAGCTTATATGGACCGGGTGGTCAACGATGCGCGGGAGCATCATTTTGTGGAAACCATTCTGGGCCGCAGGAGGTACCTGGCAGACATCAATTCTCGCAACCAGACCAACCGGGGATATGCGGAACGAAATGCTATAAACGCACCGATCCAGGGATCCGCAGCGGATATGATTAAAGTGGCGATGATCAATATCCATGATTTTATGAAATCGGAAAACCTCCGGTCGCGTATGATCCTGCAGGTTCATGATGAACTCGTGTTTGAGGCGCATAAAGACGAAATTCCTTTACTCCGGGAAAAAGTAGATGAATTAATGCGCACCGCCATTTCACTACCCGTCAGGATGGAAACAGGGATCGGGATAGGCGCCAACTGGCTCGAAGCACACTGATATCAACAGCATTTTTTGTACAACCTCAGTTTCCCGGAAGCTGAGGTTTTTTCATTTTATAATCACAATTTAACAATTACTTTACAAGCAAAAATGGGCCATAGTAGCGGCGATGTGTGAAATTTGCAGCTGGATTAGTGATCCGGGACAAAAAAGTCATAAAAACCGGGCGGTTTAAAAACTATATTGTTTACAGATAAAAGTGCATTTTTAATCAAAAAATTGATTTTGAAGAATTTAATAATTAATTTTCAATACAGCAATCAGTTACTTACAATAGTCCAAATAAAGTACAGGTAAGTATTCACGTGTGAGCGCATTTAACATGGCGTTTTTGTTAAGTATATATTAACACTAAATTCAGGCTTTTTCACTCAACAGATGCTTATGATAAACTCCTACTTTTTAATAAATATCCGTTACCGTCCCACCAGTATTCCCGCTGACTTAGCCGTCCGGCCAGTCACAACATGGTGCCGGTATGTGTCGGCAAAAAACAGCAGCGTGTTTTTAATATAGTCTCAGTACCCACATCAATACCCGTCAGGACATATACAGTCTCATTACCTGTTTATATGCCCCGATGTCCTTGTTAGCAAAAATAGCAGTACCCCATTACCACTTTTATTACCAAGTTAATTTTTCTTTTGATCACCTAATTCAATTATCATGTCTGAAACTGTTTTACCCAGAAAAACCTTGCGGAAGTTTTCCCGCATTATTTTCTGCCACAGTATCCTAACCTGTGCAGCCGTGAGCCTGCCCGCCGTTCATGCGATGCCTGTGGTAGTAGCTTCCAAAATTGACAAAACCATTACCGGAAAAATTTCCGATGAGAACGGGGTGGGCCTGCCCGGTGTAAGTGTGATAATGAAGGGCAGCACAACAGGAACCATTTCTGACTCAGAAGGCAAGTATACCATTTCGCTGCCCAATAACGGTGCCATACTGATATACTCCTATGTAGGTTACCTTTCCAAAGAAATCAACGTAACCACGGCGTCCAACATTGATGTAGTGATGGAACCCGATGTACGCAACCTCAACGAGGTGGTAGTTACCGCTTTGGGTATCAAAAAGGAATCAAAAAGGCTGGGTTATGCCGTTCAGGAATTGAAAGGCGGGGACCTTGACAAGGCACGCGAAACCAACTTCGTGAGCGGATTGGCTGGGAAAGCGGCTGGTGTGCAGGTGATGAGCAGCCCAAGCGGCGTCGGTGGATCTGCCCGGGTGACCATACGTGGCGATAAATCGTTGGATATCAACAAAAACCAGCCACTATTTGTGATCGACGGGGTACCTATCACCAATGAACTGACAGGATCAAGCGGAAGATCTTACCAGGAAATTGATTATGGAAACGGTGCTTCGCAGATCAACCCGGATGATGTAGAATCCATGACCATTCTGAAAGGTGCCAATGCTGCGGCACTTTATGGTTCTAGAGCTGCCAACGGGGTGATTGTAATCACCACGAAATCGGGTAAAAACAGCAAAGGACTTGGTGTAAGTGTTAATGCAGGCCTCACATTTGAAAACCCGCTTGTATTACCTGAATTCCAAAAAGTATACGGCCAGGGTAACAACGGAGTATTCAGTTTTGTGGATGGAAACGGCGGTGGTATTGCTGATGGTGTGGACGAAAGCTGGGGACCCAAAATGGACGGTACGCTGATTGCACAGCATAACTCTCCTACTTCCAAAGGCTTCCGCGGCGGGGATATCTCGCTGGTTGACGATGGTAGCCTTGGAACCGCAACAGATATGAATGCACGCGGCACCATCACCCCAACACCCTTTCGGCCAGGCAATAACCTGAAAGAATTCTACGAAACAGGGATCACCAACAATACCAACGTATCGGTTACAGGTTCCAATGAAAAAGGAGATTTCCGGCTTTCCTATACCCTGCTCGACCAGAAAGGGATTATTCCTAATACCGATCTGAAAAGGAATACCTTCGCCATCAACGCGGGTTACAACCTTTCTCCCAAACTGACTGTACGGGTGGCAGGTAACTACATCAACAGTGTCAGTGATAACCGTCCCAGCCTTACCTACGGAACGGAAAGCATCATTTACCTGCTGCATTGCTGGATGGGCCAGCACGTGGACCTGAACAGCCTGAAACAATACTGGATGCCTGGTATGGAAGATCGCCAGCAATTCAACTTCAATTATAACTATCACGATAACCCTTACTTCAACCTTTACGAAAATACCAACAGCCAGTCGGCAAACCGTATTTTTGGAAATATCTCCGTTCGTTATACTTTCAACGACTGGCTGAGCCTGCAGGTACGCGGCGGAACCGATTTCAATAACGATCTCAGAAAACGGAAAAGAGCCTTCAGTACACAGCGTTTTCCTTTTGGTAGTTACCGTGAAGAAAGGGTTCGTAATGGTGAGTCCAACTTTGACTTCCTGTTTAGTGTAAACAAGGATATCAGCGAGAAATTCTCTTTCGGTGCCAACTTCGGGGGTAACCGCCAAAGCAGCAAAATGAACAATTTTGAGGTAACTGCTCCTCAGCTTCTGATCCCTGGCATTTACAGCTTTAACAATACCAAAGTTGCCCTGGTAAGTTCTATCTACGATGGCAACAAGGTAATCAACAGCTTGTATGGTTCCGTTCAGCTTGGTTACAACAATTACCTTTTTCTTGACGTAACGGCACGTAACGACTGGTCTACCGCGCTTACTTTACCCGCAGCGGTTGATACGCTTGGTAAAACGGTAAACTCCTATTTCTACCCTTCTGCGTCTTTAAGTGCCGTGGTATCTGATATGGTCCGGATGCCAGAATGGGTATCTTTTGGTAAAGTCCGCACCAGCGTTGCCCAGGTGGGTAATGATACCGATCCTTATCGTTTTACAGCTGGCTACGGCCGTTCTGATCCTTGGGGAGAATACCCTGTTTACTCTTCTTCGGCCTCTCTTGTTAACTATAACCTGAAACCGGAGATCAGTACCTCCTTTGAAATTGGAACCGAATGGCGTTTCCTGAAAAACCGCGCAGGCCTCGACTTCACTTTTTATAACATCAATACAAGAAACCAGATTTTGCCTTCGGTACCTGTTTCGATCACATCAGGATATAGCAACCGTATCGTAAACGCAGGTGAGATCAGGAACTACGGATATGAATTAATGCTGCACGGAACACCGGTAATCGTGGGAGATTTCAAATGGGATATCAATGTGAACTGGTCTGCCAACCGCAGCAAAGTGGTGAAGTTTGACGGTGACGTTGAAAATTACCAGATGGTGGAGCGGCACGGGGTATCTATCCAGGCACGTGTAGGAGAGAGAATGGGTGATATGTATGCGATAGACCTGAAAAAGGTAGAAGACAAAAACAGCCCATACTATGGTCAGCAGATTTTCAACGAGTCGGGCAGGTTTGTCGGAACAGACAACCTGGTGAAAGTGGGAAATTACAATGCCAACTGGATGGCAGGTATCCGTAACACATTTACCTACAAAAACTTTGCGTTGAGCGGGCTACTGGATATACGTCACGGCGGACAGGTTTTCTCTGAAACATTTGTAGTCGGACTGGAAGCAGGTCAGGTGATAGAAACGTTGGAAGGCCGTGCAAACGGATATGACATTAGCCAGCCAGGTAACGGGGTGATCGGAAAAGGTGTGATCCAGAACTCAGACGGATCTTACCGTGTGAACGACGTAAAACTTACGGCACGTGAGTATCACCAGTCGAGAACTGGTAACAGGGATTATGCCGGCGGTGGAATTTTTGACGCTTCCTATGCCAAATTGCGCGAAATGAGACTTTCCTATACCGTTCCGGGCAAGTTCCTTAACAAAGCCAAAATTAAAGGTCTGAACGTATCGATTGTAGGACGTAACCTCGCTGTATGGAGCAAAGTACCACACATTGATCCTGAAACCTCTTCCCTGAGCGGCGGAACAATTGTACCGGGTATCGAATCCGTAGGTATGCCTACTACCCGCAGCTGGGGCTTTAACGTTGGTTTTAATTTCTAATTTAAATTCGAATATCTTATGAAAAAGATAAATATATATATTGGAATTCTGGCTACCGGGCTGTTCTTCCTGCCCTCTTGTACCCAGGATTATGTAGAGAAAAATACCGATCCGAATGCGATCACCGATGTTACTGCCGACTTGTTACTACCGGGTATCATCCGAACTTCTGTAAATGAAATGGTAAACCAAAGCTGGGGAATCGGTAACATTGTTATCCAACATACTGCCAAGATCCAGTTCGTTTCGGAAGACCGGTATACCTGGGGTGACAGAGATGGTCTGTGGCAGAATATGTACAATAACTTGCGTAACGTGCAGCTGCTGCTTGACTTAAGCAACAAGAACAACGCCAATAACTACAAAGGTGTAACGCTTATCATGCGTGCCTGGATGTATTCCCTGCTGACAGATGCTTACGGAGATATCCCCTATTCAGAAGCTACAAGTGGTGTTTCGGGAATTCTGCAGCCAAAATATGATACCCAGGAGGCAGTGTATACGGGCATTCTGAACGACTTAAAAACGGCGAACGACTTGCTCGGAGCAGGAGAAACCGTGGTAGGTGACCTGATTTACGGTGGAGATGTGAGCAAATGGAAAAAGCTGGCCAATTCATTGCGCCTGCGTTATCTGATGCGTATCTCGGATAAAAAAGACGTAAAAGCGGAGATGCAGGCCATTATCAGCAATACTGCTGCGACACCGATTTTTACCAGCAATGACGACAACGGAACCATGGAGTACCTTACCGGCGCTCCTAACCAGTTTCCGATGTATACTTCGCGCTCAGGTTCCTTTGATGAGTTCAGGCTCAGCAAAAACCTTGGAGACAAACTTACCGGCTTCAATGACCCGCGTATAACCGCCTTCGCCCAGCCTACAGATGCATCGGTTACCGCAGGAAAGCCCGTTTATTCAGGTGTTCCCAACGGGCTTAACGAAGTGGCAGCACTAGCCTACAACGGCGGTGCAAGTAATATTTCCCGTGTAGGCGCCTTGTACTACAAAGGTTCTATCACAGAGCGCGGCTTAAAAGTAGCCAAAGGTTATATCATGGGTTATCCCGAGCTTCAGTTCATCCTGGCCGAGGCGTCCAAAAAAGGAATGATCACTTCGGCAAAAACAACGAAGGATTATTACGAAGAGGGTGTTAAAGCGGCATTTGGATTTGTGGATACTACCATTCCGGCCGATTATCTTACCCGCACCGGCATAGCCTACGACGAAGCCAATGCACTTACACTGATCGGGACACAAAAATGGATATCCTTGTTCTTCACTGGTCTGGAAGCCTGGTTTGACTGGCGCAGAACGAACATCCCGGTGATTACCCCTGGCCTTGACAATGTCAACAGTAACAGGGTACCTGTCCGCTTTGCCTATCCGCGCAGCGAGCAAACCCTGAACCCTGCTAGCCTTGCCAACGCAGTTTCGCGCCAGGGCGCTGATAACTACAATACCAAGGTTTGGTGGGATCTGTAAAAATCCCTGCCGATTTATTCCGGCAAGGTTAAGAAAAGCCCCGGCAGATTTACATCCGCCGGGGCTTTTGGCGTTTATCTGGTCCGATTTGTCCGGAGAATTCTGCCAGTCGTGCCATACCCGCTGCACTAATTTCAAAATAAATCATAATAATTCGCGATATATTAGTAGAAAAAATCACGTAATTAGCTTTTTAAATGTAAACATTACACTTAATAGACCCAATGCATTCCTTCTTTCAAAAATTCTCCTACGTTTTTCTGGCTTACCCGCTGATGGTCATGGGCCAGGACGATAGCCAAAGTTATTCCCGCCTGCCTCTTTCAGATTTTAGTTCGTTTGAAAAACCGGCGTCCAACTGGTCATTGCAAGGCGGTATTTCCATACTCCCAAAAACAGGCACCAAGGCCAAATTACAGTCGGGAACTGGCATTCTTGTCGGGAATGCCGGCGAAACACTCGTTACCAGGTTAAAAGCCAGGGATCTGCGGCTGTCAGTGGAGTTCATGGTATCTCCCGGTGCCGAGGGTGCAATCATTCTCCCTGGCGGATCAAAAGTCCTCATCTCCGATAGTTATAAGCAACTGGAACCTAATTCCGGTACTTCTGGCTTCATAGGACAGTTTCCTTCTCAGAATGCAGCAAAAGCACCCGGCCTGTGGCAGACCCTTGAACTGGCCTACGACGCCTCCGTTCCCGGCCTCGCCGGCACCGCCCGTTTGAACACACTTGCCCTAAATAAAGTGATTGTTCTGGAAGCTGTTTACCTGCCCGTAAAAAACCAGGATAAAGATGCCCAGAGCCTTTCATTTGAGGTAACAAAAGGCACCATCGCTTTCCGAAATCCAGGGTATCAGCTGCTGGAAAGCAGGAAGCCGCTTAGCTTGTCAAATCTGACGTACAAGGTTTACAGCGACAAATGGGATGCCAAGCAATATTCACAACTGGACCACGAAGGAAAGTCGGAGGTAATAACCCAGGAAGTTACCAATGGAATGCGGGAATTTCATTTGGTTTATGAAGGGAATTTCGAAGTCAGCGAAGCCGGAAACTATATTTTTACAAGTATCTATTCCGGTCCTGTCTTAACGCTGGATATAGACGGGAAAAGTGTTTTGGCCAGCGGAGAAAGTACCTCCCAGGAATCCCATACCGGCTCGGTCAACCTCAGCCAGGGTACACACAAGTTTAAAATTCATTATTCAAGATTTCCCTGGAGACCCTCTGCCTTAGGTTTAAGGGTCGAAAAAGCAGGTATCCGGGCTTACGACCTTCATGTGCTGTCGTCCCTTCCCGAGCCAGCTCCAAAGCCTAATATCACCGATACACCCGACAAAAAGCCCGACATGATCCGTTCCTTCATCCAGCTGGAGGGAGAAAAATACAAAAGGACTCATTGCATATCCGTTGGCAGCCCCACCGGATGGAACTATACCATGGACCTGAACCGCGGGGCTTTATTACAGGCGTGGCGGGGCCATTTTGCAAATGTAACCGAAATGTGGTACGAACGCGGAGAACCCCAGCTCTTGTTCCCAAACGGACTTACGGTTCCGGTTTCAGGGAAGAGCAGTTTTGCTGTTCTGTCAGCCCCCAACTCCGCATGGCCCGATTCCTCGGATATCAATTATCTGGGTTACAAAGTTGATGCCGCAGGATATCCTGCCTACCGTTATGCGATGGGCGCTGCAACGGTGACAGATCAGCTGGTTTCAGGCACTGGCGGGATCACCAGAACGTTTGGGATAGAAGGGGCGCTCAAAGGTCCGCTATATGCTTTATTGGGCGCTGGAAAGAAGATAACTGAGGTGGAGAAAGGTTTATACCAGGTTGACGACAATTACTATCTTCAACTTGACAAAAATGCAAAAGCAGTAGTGCGCCCATCAGCCGCAGGCCAGGAGCTGATACTTCCGGTAGCCGACAAAACCAGTTACACCTTGTTTTGGTGATCGCCCGGCATTTATCATCTCAAAACCCGTCAATCCAACAAAGAATTAATTCTAAAATGAAAAAAATATTAGCAACCACGCTTATTTCATTGGGATGCCTGGCCGCACAGGCACAATCAGGCCCCAAAAGCGAAGATGATTATTACCGCATCATAACGATCCCCGTTCCTGAAAATATCAAACTGGAAATCGGAGGCCTGGCAGTGCTGCCGGACGGCCGTCTGGCAGCGTCTACCCGTCGGGGCGAGGTATGGATGATCAGCAATCCTTATCTGAAGGGAGATGGCAAGCCCAGTTTTAACAGATTTGCTTCCGGCCTGCACGAACCCCTGGGCATTCTTTACAGAGGCAAAGATTTTCTTGTCACCCAGCGTGGTGAGGTAACCCGCCTGGCAGACACCGACAACGACGGCGTTGCGGATGTGTATGATTCCTTCGTCCGGTGGCCGCTATCAGGTAACTACCACCAATACTCTTACGGTCCGGTTGCCATGCCAAACGGCGAGATGCTGATTACATTAAACCTGGACTGGGTAGGCCGTGGTGCCAGCCAGTCTAAATGGAGAGGCTGGATGCTCAAACTTGGTGAGGACGGAAAACTGACCCCCTGGGCCACAGGTCTTCGCTCACCGTCGGGTTTCGGTTCATACCAGGGTGATATTTTCTATACCGAAAACCAGGGCGACTGGGTAGGTTCTGGAAGGATGACGCACCTGGCCAAAGGAGATTTTGCCGGGAACCCCGCCGGACTGAGATGGAGCAGCGAGCCGGATTCGCCGGTAAAACTGAAACCGGAAGATATCCCCGACACTGGGGAGCCGATCTACGATGCTTCTAAAAAGGTACCTGGCATTAAACCACCGGCTGTATGGTTTCCCCATACTATTGTAGGTATCTCTACATCGGATTTTAAAGAGGACGTTACTAAAGGAGCATTCGGACCGTTTGAAGGGCAGATGTTCGTCGGAGATCAGGGGCATAGTATTATTACCCGCGCCGACATGGAGAAGGTAAATGGTGTTTGGCAAGGTGCGGTTTTTCCATTCCGTGAAGGCTTCATGTCCGGGGTATTGCGGCTTGCATGGGGCCTGGACGGCTCTCTCTTTGTAGGCCAGACCAGCCGTGGCTGGGCTGCAACCGGCAAAGAAGAATTTGGTGTACAGCGCGTGGTATGGACTGGTAAAATGCCCTTTGAAATGAAAAATATGAGATCAAGGCCAGACGGATTTGAAATCACATTTACAATGCCGGTTGATAAGAAAACCGCCGCAGATCCTGCTTCTTACAAAATGAACAGCTTTACGTACAAATACCACCATACTTACGGCAGCCCCATAGTTAACACCAGCGAAGTACCCCTGAAAGGGATCGTAGTATCGGAAGACGGGCTGAAAGTAAGACTGGTGGTGGATCCCTCGTCTCTGAAAAAGGGTTACGTTCATGAGTTGAAAACCGAAGGTATCCGTACCCCGGAGGGAGCCTCCATTCTACATCCTACTGCCTATTATACTCTAAATGAAATTGCCGGAGGTGATATGGTTAACAGCAACCAATTTACTACCACCGTTAAAAGCTCCGCTATGAGCCACCAGGACCATGCTGCGGACGTACCGGTAACCACATCGGCTTCGGCAAAGAGGGTCGTAGAAATGCCCGCCAGCTGGACCAACGGACCCGACCAGGTGATCACAATTGGTACCGTTCCGGGATTAAAATTTGATATATCCGAAATTCAGGTAAAGGCCGGAAGCAGGATTAAACTGGTGTTCAACAACAATGATGACATGCTTCATAACCTAGTAATCACCAGACCAGGTACGGCAAATGCTGTGGGTGAAGCGGGCCTGAACCTGGGACTAAAAGGTTCGGAAATGAGCTACGTTCCCAAGTCTAACGACGTCCTTTTCCACAGTAACATCGTTGAACCGGAGAAATCCGAATCGATTTATTTTGTTGCTCCGAAAACAGCAGGTACTTACCAGTACGTCTGTACCTTTCCGGGCCACTATACCCTCATGCAAGGGAAACTGAAAGTCACAAAATAATGATTAAGAGCAGGTTGCCATGAATCCAGGCAGCCTGCTCTGCTATCTTCCCTGATTGAATCGCCCAAAAAAGTTTTATCAAAAATTGCTGAGGAGATAGCAGATCAGCCCTGCTTTGAGTATCACAATTCGCTGAATTATTAAAATTATAACAATAAGCGTAAATTGGAAAAGCTACACCAAACGTCCGACATCAACATTGAGCTCTGGCGGCAGTTTAAAGCCGGAGATGCCAATGCATTGGGAAAGCTAGCGCAGGTGCATTACCGTGCACTTTACAATTACGCTAGCAAATTTTCGAATGATCCTGATTTTATACGGGATTGTCTTCAGGAAATGTATCTCGAATTGTGGGAACGCCGGGCCTTCCTTTCCGAAACGGCGTTTGTAAAATCTTATCTTTTTAAAGCGCTACGTCACAAACTTATCAAAGAAAGCGCACGTCTCAAACGCTTTCAGGAACCACAGGAACTTGCCTTTCTAGACCACGATACTGACCTCTCCATCGAATCTCACATCATCGAGGACGAAATTCTGAACCACCAGAAAAACCGTCTTAACAACATTATATCCCATCTTTCCAAACGCCAGCAGGAGATCATTTACCTGAGATTCTATCAAAATCTTGAAAATGATGATATTTCCCAGATCATGAACCTGGGCAAACAAAGCGTGGCCAATCTGCTGTACAGAACCCTCAAAGAAATCAAGGGAATATGGATACCCGCAGAATTTTTCTGGGCTCTGGTCCTGTTTCCTTTCCTCTGATCCCCTCTTCTCCACCACCACTTTCCCGTTTCTTAGGAAGCTGTCTTTTGATTTACAATCGGCTAATTTTTAAATAATTACGCCGAATAATCATAATCATTCTCAAACCGCAATTAATTAATATAACTATTTCAAAAAAATATTTTCATTTTTTTGGTTATAACCTCCCGCAAATCCGACATACATATATAAAGGCCCCAGTCTGTGTGGCAGTACAACCTACCTTGCACCGGCAAACGCCCCTAAACCTTTAAATAACGGGCAAATCTATCCCGACCAGAAACAATGAATGATTATCAATTTTACACACTCGAAGAATTTACTGCCGATGAGGTATTCCGTGAATGGGTACTTGATCCCACCGGAAGACATGCCTCTTTCTGGGAAAATTGGCTTGCTCAACATCCGGAGAAAACCGATACCGTTAACCAGGCCAAAATACTGGTGCTTACCATCCACCAAAGGTATATCCACGTGATTGACGAAGCAGAAATAGACAATGAAATAGCTTCGCTCGTAATGGCCGCAGAAGAGCGCAGCCGAAGAGCATGGACAGGCCCGGGCGTTTGGCTGAGAAATCCGATGTTCCGCGTAGCCGCGTCTTTATTACTTCTCTCAGGTATAGGCTGGTATTATTATACCGACCAGACTCCGGTATCCGTTGCAAAAAGCCAGCATGCACTGACACTTCCGGAGGAACAGATGGTGGTAAAATGCAATACTGACTCAACAGACCTAACTATTTTTTTAAGTGACAACAGTGTGGCAACACTCAAAATGGGGAGTACGATCACCTATCCAAGAAAATTTACAGGCGATACACGTGTTGTAAATCTTTCAGGAGAAGCCTTCTTTGACATTACCAGAAATCCGGCCAAACCTTTCCTGGTGTTTGCTAACGGAACCGTCACCAAGGTATTAGGTACCAGTTTTCGGGTGAAAGCATTTGCGAAAGACAACACGGTAATGGTACTTGTGAAAACCGGGAAGGTGTCGGTGTATCCTCAAAAGGAATACGAAACCCTGGTCAACGATCAACACCATGAAGTAGCCGGTGTGATACTAAACCCCAACCAGCAGGCGGTTTTCAAAAGGAAAGAAAACAGGCTTGAAAAGGGAATCGTATCGGATCCTCAGCTGCTTACTGAATTGCCTGAAAGCCCGGAAATCGTGTTTGACGATAAACCGGTTGCAGATGTGCTGCATGCACTCGAGAAGGCTTACGGCATTGTCATCCTGTTCGACAGGGACATTCTGGCAAGCTGTGCAGTAAGCACCCAGTTCAGGGAAGAGAGCCTTAAGCAGCGGATGAACGCCATTTGCCAGGCCATCGGGGCCACTTATGAGGTGATTGACGGGCAGATTATCGTCAACAGCAAAGGTTGCAGCTAGCAGACCGGCGGCAGCCGGTAAACATTGTAAAATCTAAACAGAACCCAATTTAAATAATTAAAATTCAGCTTGCCTATGATATAATTTAACGATCTGCATACAACAACAAGGCCGGTGATGATTGCGCCATCACCGGCTCATGGTTTCCCTCAAACATCTTTGGCGAGATGCAAGGGAGCTGTTTGTCCAAATTTTTCCCAAAATACAGAACCAAACAATCAAAAGTATGAAAAAACACCGACAATTACCTCGGCTACTGTGTAGTGTTATGAAAATATCATTTTACCAATTAGTGATTGCCTTTCTGTTCGCTACAGTGTCATCTGCCGGCACGGTAGGTGCCCAGGATATCCTTAACCAAAAGGTAAGCCTCCAGGTGAACAACCAGGACATGAAAACCGTCCTTACAAAACTTAACAAGCTGACACAGATTAGATTTACTTACAGCTCCTCTCTTCTTAAAACTACCAAAAAGGTATCAATTAATGTAGCCGACCAGCCTTTAAGTGATCTCCTGAATGATTTATTCAAACCGGCTAATATATCCTATAAAATAGAAGGAAAACAGGTTATCCTTCTTAAAGCAAGTACTGTACAACCCAATGTGATCAATCAGGTAATCGAGCCCGGGGCGTCTTCTACTGACCGGAACATTACCGGGAAAATTACAGACGAAAACGGCCTCGGCTTACCCGGTGTAAGTGTAGTTCTTAAGGGAACCAAGGTAGGTACTTCCACCAACATCGACGGAAATTTCGAACTGAGCATTCCGGACGACAATGCAGTTTTAACTCTTTCGTATGTGGGCTATATGGCACAGGAAGTTACGGTTGGCAAACGCTCCGTACTGGAAGTTTCCATGAAACCTGATGTGCGAAATCTCGAAATGGTAGTCGTAACTGCATTAGGTATCAAACGTGACGCCAAAAAACTCGGTTATTCCACCGCAACAGTAAACACCGAAGAAATCACCACTACGCGTACTACCAACCTCGGCAATAGCCTGCAGGGCAAAGTTGCCGGACTTAATGTATCACCTCCGGCCAGCGGACCGGGTGGTTCAACCAAGATCCGGATACGTGGCCAGTCGTCCTTTGGTGGTAACAACTCCCCGCTGATCATTGTCAACGGCATACCTATTAACAATACCAGCATTTCTGCGGGAGGTTCGGCCGGGAACGGTACAGGAAACCCAACCGGCGGCTCGTCCGACTCAGGCGATGGGCTTCAGAGTATTAACCAGGACGACATTGAAACCATGACGGTTCTCAAGGGCGCCGCTGCTGCAGCGTTGTATGGCTTTCGTGCGAAAGACGGCGCCATTATCATTACAACCAAAAGCGGAAGTAAAACCACCGGAATCGGCGTGGAAATAAACTCCAACTTTCAGGCCCAGCAGGCACTGGACTATACCGACTTCCAATACGAATACGGACAGGGCGAATTCGGAAAAAGACCTACCAGCGTTGCTGAGGCTCAGAGTTCCGGGGTATTTGCATTTGGTGAAAAAATGGACGGCAAGCTGACACCACAGTTTGACGGCAGCATGCAGCCCTACTCACCACATAAGGACCGTATCAAGAAATTTTACAGAACCGGTACCAGCTTCACAAACTCCGTTGCGTTATCGGGCGGAAACGAAAAAGGCAATTTCCGCCTGTCATTTGCCAATACCGACGCTAACGCGATCATCCCTAATTCTGATTACCACAAAAAAATCATGAACCTGGGCTTAAATTATAAGTTTACGGACAAACTATCCGTGCAGCTTAACGCAAATTACTCAAACGAGTACAACCACAATCCGCCGCAGATCGGGCTTCAGGATATGAACGCCAACACCACGATTTATACCATGGCGACGAGTATCGACAGCGATTGGCTCAAAAACCGCAAAGATGCCAATGGAAACGAAATGCCTCTTTCGCGTTTCACAAACCGTAACAATCCCTACTGGGTGGCCTACGACCGTTTTGAAAACGTGCGCCGCGACCGGATTTTCGGGAATACCTCAGTTCGTTACGATTTCACCAAATGGCTTTTTGTACAGGGACGTGTGGGGCAAGACTATTACACCCGGCCTTACAACTACAACCGGCCCACAGGAACCCGGTCCATCGGTGCGGTCACAACGGGTTTCAACGGATATTACTATCAGGATATCGCGACATTCAGAGAGCGTAATCTTGACATCCTGATCGGTGCCAACAAAACCTTCGGGGATTTTGGTATCGACATCAACGTGGGCGGTAACCAAATGCTCCAGATTAACGACAACGTCAACACGGCCGTAACCAACTTTTATGTCCGTGATCTGTATACAATCGGAAACGGCCAGGTGAAAAATCCGGGCTACAGTTACAGCAAGAAGAAAGTGAATTCCATTTACGGTTCTGCTGAATTTTCTTTCAGGAATTTTCTTTTCGTAAACGTTACCGGCAGAAACGACTGGTTCTCCACCCTGAATCCGGAATCGAACAGCTACCTGTATCCTTCGGTGTCAGGAAGCTTCGTTTTTAGCCAGGCTTTTGCAAATGTTCCAAATTGGCTGAACTATGGAAAAATTCGTGCTGCGTATGCCGAGGTGGGTGGTGATACTGACCCATATTCCAACAACCTCTATTACGCCATCAACGCAAATCCTTTTAATGGCACAGCACTTGGAAACCTTCCATCGGCGGTTAGCCCGAACGCCAATCTGAGACCATTGAAAGTGAAGGAAGTAGAGGTAGGTTTGGAATTAAAAACATTCGATAGCCGCCTGAATCTGGATATGTCGCTCTACCGTAAAAATACCGTTGATGAAATCCTCAACGTAGACATATCCAACGCCTCAGGATTCAGCCAGACCAAAGTGAATGTGGGTAAGCTTCAGAACCGGGGTATTGAGTTTCTGTTTACCATTGTGCCGGTTAAAAACGAAAATATCACCTGGGAAACGGGTATCAACGGAAGTTACAACATCAGCAAGGTGCTTGAACTGGCGGCCGGACAACAAAGATTTGATGTAGGAACGGGCGAATTCTTCGGTATCGTTTCGCACGAAGTAAATATGCCGCTGGCCTCTCTGCGGGGATTTGATTACAAAAGGGATGCACAAGGAAGGATACTGACTGCGGGCGGTTTGCCACAGCAAGGTAATCTGAAGACTTTCGGCAGCGCGATTCCAAAGTGGGTAGGCGCATGGGTGAATACGATCAACGTAAAACGTATCAAAATTTCGACCCAGGTTGATTTCAAATCAGGTAATACGATCCTTTCCAACTCCAACCTGAACTTCCTTCGCGAAGGTCTTTCCAAACCATCCCTCGTTGGCCGCGAAGGCGGAGTACTACTGGACGGCGTTAATGCTGATGGCAGCCCGAACACCACCAAAGTTGAAGCTGAACAGTTTTACACTTCTTACAGAAGCACCGGGCTCGCAACGCCATTTGTTTACAACGGCAGCTTTATCCGCTGGAGAACCTTATCCGTCGGTTATGATTTCTCAAGATTCGTAAGAGACCGGACTTTCGTGAAAGGAATCACCCTGTCGGCGATGGTCTACAATGTGCTGCTGATCAAAAAACACATTGACAACCTGGATCCCGAAGCACAGGTATCAGCATCCGACAATTTACAGGGAATTGAAACCCACACGCTTCCGACAACCAGAAGCTTTGGTCTCAATTTGAACATTAAACTCTAACCGATTTTAAGCTAAGATGAAAAAAATATTCATATATATGACCATAGCGGGGCTTATTGCCGGAAGTACGTCCTGCGATAAAGGCTTCGAAGAAGTAAACGTGAACCCGGTACTGGCCACGAGTATCGACCCTGTCTACCTGTTTTCCAATGCTCAGTTTGGCAGTGCGATCGCAACACAAATGTACCAGATGCAGATCGTTCAGCAGATCAACTCGCCATATACTGGTGTGATGGAAGGCGGTAACCACAACGTTAATTACGATCCGAATTCCAATGCCAATTATAACTCCCTGTATCTCCAGAACGGCCCGGTAAACCTGCTGACGACCGTGATCGCACAAACAAAGGATCTTCCCGCACGCAGCAATCTTTACAATATGTCGCGGATATGGAAGGCATACGTATTCATGGTTCTCGTGGATACCTATGGAGACGTCCCATACTTCGAAGCCGGGAAAGCATATCTGTCCGGTATTAACCTGCCCAAGTATGACGATCAGAAACTGATTTATGAAGACATCCTGAAAGAACTGGAAGAAGGTACAAAAGCCCTGGATGCTTCCAAGTCCATCGAAAGTGGTGATCTTTTTTACAAGGGAAATATTGCCCAATGGAAAAAGCTGGGTAATTCGCTGCTGCTTCGTGCAGGTATGCGATACACCAAACTGGACGCCGCAAAAGCCAAAACTTATGTTGCAAAGGCCGCTGACCCAGCCAACGGTGGCTTACTGAGCGACAACAAAGACAATGCGCTGATCGCCTTCAACAGCACTTTCAATCACCCGCTTGCCAACTACTTTCAGGGAACTGAGCGCGGAAACGTTTATCTTGGTAAAGCACTTGTGGACTACCTCAAAACAACCGCAGACCCTCGTCTGAGGATGATTGCGGTGAAATACGCCGTTCCGGGTAACCCTATAGCTACCGCCGGTGCAGAAGACACAACACGTGCCAACCAGGACGGAATGCCATACGGTTATAACGAATCAACTGTGGTAAATGCGCCCGGGTTTCCGGGTAAAATCGGATCTGCTTTTAAATATTCGCAGATCAACCGTCGTACCGTTGGAAAGATTGACGCTCCGGAGTTCTTTATCACGTTTTCGCAAACCCAGCTCCTGCTTGCCGAAGCCGTTCAACGGGGTTTTATCACCGGTGACGCCAAAGCGCTTTACACCACTGGCGTAAAGGCACACCTGGCACAAATGGCGCAGTACGACGTCCTTGCCACAATCCCGGAAGCCGAGCAAGCCGCCTATCTCAACGCCAATCCGTTTATGCCTGCAAACGCACTGGAACAGATCAACACGCAGTACTGGTTGTCGTCCTTCCTGAACGGATCCGAAGCCTGGGCCAATTTTCGCCGCAGCGGGTTTCCGGCGCTGACACCAAATCCTTATCCTGGTAAAGATCCTTCTGTGAAAGACTTCATCCGCCGACTGGTATATCCCGTGAGAGAGAAGTCCGTAAACACTGTCAACTACAATGAGGCAGTACAACGCATGGGCGCAGATGACCTGGGTACCCCTATTTTCTGGGATAAATAATACAAGAAGACGCAAAACCGCTCCGGTAATATTCCATTCGGCTGGACGGTTTTGCGTTTTTCATTCACCTAAATCCGATTGATATGTTAAAAAAACCAATTCTTGCCTCGGCATTCCTGTTGCTGACCCTTGCCGTACAGGCTCAGTCAATTTCCCCTACCCCGGATCAGGTCAAGGCCCTCACCGCCGGCTGGAAAGGCGAACGCTTTCCGGATGGAAGGCCTAAAGTTCCCGACGCCATTCTGTCGCGTCTGAAAAACATTTCCATGGAAGAAGCCTGGGGTGTGCTCAGGAACAAGGGTTACCAAAACCAGTATGAAGGAGAATGGCGGCTTATCCATCAGGACAGCGTTATGACGGGCCGTGTCGTGACGGCTCAATATGTTCCGCTTCGCCCCGATTACCAGGACCTTGTCAAAGAAACAGGTAAAAAGGAAGGACGGGTGCAGGCAGGGGGTACCAATTCCTGGCCCATTGATGTACTGAAGGAAGGGGATGTTTATGTAGCCGATGGTTATGGAAAGATTGCAGACGGTACACTGATCGGCGATAACCTTGGCAATTCTATCTATGCCAAATCCAAAAGAGGGGTCATCTTTTATGGTTCGGTAAGGGATGAGGAGGGATTAAGCAAAATCGATGGATTTAATGCCTGGACAAAGGGACAGGATCCTTCTTACATCCAGCAGATGATGCTTTCCACGATCAATTATCCGATCAGAATCGGACGAGCCACAGTCTTACCCGGCGATGTGGTTCTGGCTAAAAAATATGGCACCATATTCATTCCCGCCCATCTGGTTGAGGAACTGGTTCTGACGTCGGAGGTAACTGCATTGCGGGATCAGTTTGGTCACCAGCGTCTGCGCGAGGGAAAGTATACTCCTGGTGAAATTGATACCAAATGGACACCGGCTATTTCCAAGGACTTTCTGCAATGGGTGAACTCCTACCCTGGGAAACTGCCGATGACAAAAAAAGAACTGGACGATTACCTGAAAGAAAGAAATTACTGAAAGGTACCTGGTACCAGCATTCATTTTTATTTATCATCCAAAATCAGCAAAAATGAAAAGTATTCTGAATCAAATCATAGCCTCCAACAAACAAGTAGAGCAAGCTGAGAAGCAGGCGCGTATTGCAGAGATTAATAACCCGGCTACCAAGGACAGTCGGCGTAATTTTCTCCGGAAATCGGCCATAGGAGGTATTGCGCTTGGAGGTTTCATGTCTATGTCCACGGAGGATACCATTGCCCAGGCCACCTCAAAGGTAAACCGTGCATCCAAACCCTCGGAGCTGAAAATTACGGATCTGCGCTATTGTATCGTTCAGAATGTAGGCCGTACCCCGATCATCCGGATAGATACCAATCAGGGAATATATGGGCTTGGAGAGGTGCGTGACGGCGCCGACGAGCGTTACGCTCTTTTCCTTAAAAGCCACCTTCTTGGCCAAAATCCATGCAATGTTGAACAGCTCTTTAAATCTATCAAACAATTTGGTATGCATGGCCGGCAAGCCGGGGGAGTCTGTGGTGTTGAAATGGCGCTCTGGGATCTTTGCGGAAAAGCGTACGGAGTACCTTGCTGGCAGCTATTGGGAGGCCGCTATCGCGACAAAGTGAGGCTTTATGCGGACACCCCAGAATCAAATGATATCAATGAATTTAAGGAAAAAATAAAATTCCGTACGCAGGACCAGGGATATACGTGGCTTAAAATGGATGTTTCCATCGGAATGCTCCGCAACAAAGAAGGCAGTGTGGTGAACAACAAATTCTGGGGCGGAGGCTTTTCCCAATGGGCCGGGGATTACCATTCGTACGCCAATACCAAACATCCCTTTACGGCCATTCAGATAACCCCGAAAGGACTGGATGAGATGGCCAAGGTAGTAGAGGATGTCCGCAGTGTGGTAGGTTACGAAATTCCCCTGTCAACCGATCATTATGGACATTTTGACCTGAACAATGGTATCAGGCTTGGCAAAGCACTGGACAAATACAGGCTCGCGTGGCTGGAAGATATCGTTCCCTGGGAATATACCGACCAGTGGAAAACAATCTCGGACGCACTTGAAACGCCTTGCCTGACCGGAGAGGATATTTATCTGAAAGAAGGATTCAAAGCGCTGATAGACAAAAGGGCGGTTGATATTGTACATCCGGACCTTGCGTCGTCGGGAGGGTTGCTGGAAACCAAGCGGATCGGAGATTATGCAGAAGACAATGGTATTGCCATGGCCATGCACTTTGCAGGTACTCCGGTAAGTTTCATGGCGAATGTACATTGTGCCGCTGCCACGCAAAACTTCCTGGCGCTGGAACATCACTCCGTGGATGTACCCTGGTGGGAAAGCCTGGTGAAAACCACAGACGGCCGCAAGCTGATCGACAAGGGATATGCCCCGGTTCCTCTGGAAGCACCGGGCCTGGGTATTGAACTTGTGGATGAGGAGGTTAAGAAGCATCTCAATCCAAAGGATAAATCTTACTTCGCCCCTACTCCTGACTGGAATGATAAACGTTCGCATGACCGTTTGTGGAGCTGACGAACCTGGAGATTAGACTTTCCAAGTATCAAAGACTTGGAAAGTCTAATCTATCCCACCCCTCCTCCTCAATCATGAGCCCCTCAATATTCCTTAAAACCCTGCTTTCCGCATGAAATTTGATAAATTCCTCATATCGGGGTAAAGTCTTGCACCGAGTAGAAGTTTTCAGAACCGGAAGCTCTTAAAAAGTTAAAACAGTTAACCAAAGCATAAAGCCCAAAAAGGGCTCACTCATGGTTTAATTTCGTATTTTGCATGCTTACCTCCATGCATATTATGAAAAACATCCGGAATATACTCTTTTATATCACTACCATAGGTGCATTCTCTGGCCTGCTCTACTGGTTTCTGAAACAAGGGCAAATGCTGGAAACTGCCGCAACAGCAGCCAGGCTTCCAAAGCTGAATTCCTCCTCCTTAGAACAATTCATTTCCACGATATTACACGACATTAGCAGCCCTCTGGCTATCTTACTCCTGCAGATTGTTACCATTATTATTGTTGCCAGAATTTTTGGATGGTTTTGCAAACTGATCGGCCAGCCAACGGTTATCGGAGAAATTGCTGCGGGTATTTTCCTGGGCCCTTCCGTAGTGGGTATATTCTTTCCAGAATTTTCTGCATTTCTTTTCCCCAAGGTTTCATTAAGCAACCTGCAATTCCTGAGCCAGATAGGACTCATACTCTTCATGTTTATCATCGGGATGGAGCTGGATCTGAAAGTACTTAAATCAAAAGCACAAGAGGCCATCGTGATCAGCCATGCAAGTATCATACTGCCCTTTGCGCTGGGTGTCGGGCTGGCGTTATACATCTACCAGCAGTTTGCCCCTGAGGGGATCAGCTTTTTGTCTTTTTCCCTTTTTATCGGTATTGCTCTGAGTATCACAGCATTTCCCGTATTGGCCCGTATTGTACAGGAACGAGGCCTTTCCAGAACAAAACTCGGAACAATGGTGATTACCTGCGCCGCTACCGACGACATCACCGCCTGGTGTATTCTTGCTGCCGTCATTGCCATCGTGAAAGCAGGTTCTTTCCTCAGTTCGATCTACACCATATTACTTGCGGCAGCCTATGTACTGATCATGCTCCGCGTGGTAAGACCGTTCCTCCAAAGGCTCGGCAATCACTACAGCTACAAGGAAGGGCTTACAAAACCCGTAGTAGCCGTTTTTTTTCTGGTACTCTTGATCTCCGCGTACAGTACCGAAATCATTGGAATACATGCACTTTTCGGAGCTTTTATGGCAGGTGTAATCATGCCGGCCAATCAAAATTTCCGTAATCTTTTTACTGAGAAGCTGGAGGATGTCTCTATGGTACTTTTGCTGCCTTTATTTTTCGTATTCACGGGCCTGCGCACACAGATCGGCCTTTTAAATGATCCCTATCTGTGGAAGGTCACCGGAATCATTATTGCGGCAGCCGTTACCGGGAAGTTCATTGGAAGTGCATTAGCCGCCCGTTTTGTAAAACAAAGCTGGCGCGACAGCCTCATTATCGGTTCCTTGATGAATACCCGCGGTTTGATGGAACTGGTGGTACTCAATATCGGATACGACATCGGCGTGCTTGCGCCCGAAATATTTGCTATGATGGTGATTATGGCACTTGCTACAACATGCATGACCGGCCCCGCACTGGATCTGATCGACAGGTTTATGCCCATCAAAAAAGAGGAATTTCACCAGTCCCAAACCTCAAAATCGCGTTTTTCAATTCTGGTGGCCTTTGCCAGCCCCTTGGGAGGACGCAAAATGATTCGCCTGGCGCATCATTTTATTGAACCGGCAGTCCCTCAAAACGTAACGGCACTTCATCTTTCCCCGAGCAGTTATCTGAACCAGGTGAATACCGAAGAATACCAGTACGAAACGTTCAGGCCCATCAACGAGGAAGCCGACAAGCTGAACATTCCCGTCAATATGCTCTTCAAGCCCTCGCAAAATATAGAACACGACATCATCGAAACAGCCAACGACGGCGAGTATGACCTGCTCATCATGGGCATTGGTCACAGTGTTTTTGAAGGAACACTTCTTGGTAAAGTACTGGGTATCACTAACAAAATAATCAGCCCCGTACGGCTGATCGATACCATCACAGGAAAAGGTAAATTATTTAACACCGATATTTTTGACGAGCGCACCAGCCATGTGATCCAATCGGTAACCATCCCGGTAGCTATCCTGATTGAAAAGAAACTGGATAAAATGGAAGAAGTTTTTATTCCGATTTTTTCGGAAAGCGATCAGTTTTTACTTGAATTCGCCAAAAAACTGATCCTTCATCAACCCACCAGGATAACGATCATGGATCCGTCAGGCCTTGCCGCGCAGTACCTGTCCATACAAAAGATGATCACTTCCCTCCAGGCTTCTGCTCCTGAGAGGGTAAACCAGCATAATGAAAAAGCGCTTGAGAAAGACTTCCTGCAAGAGCAGGACCTGATGCTGATCAGCAACGAAAGCTGGAAAAAAGCCGTAGAATCGCACAGTATCTGGCTGTCTTACTCTCCGTCGGTACTGATTATACGCGGGTGAAAATGATGGTATTTTACCCTTATTATGTTAAAGCCTGTTTTTTAAAGGAATAATAAGTGTTTATTTTACATATATGACGCTACCATTTCTATACCTATGATACCCGCGATCAGGCAGAACCGATTCATCAGCAACATCAATCCGCAGACACTTTTATTCTTCTTTCATAACTTTTTCATCAATGCAGGAACCACCCTGGTTTATGTGTCGGCCAATGTACTGCTGCTCGAAAACCACCCGGAATCCTCCCTTCCCATCGCTTACATCGCAGCCGCGGCAGGCGTAATGGCGGCAGGTAAAATCTACGAATACTTCGAGCATCACCTGCTCCTTGAAAAACTTAGTCTGGGCACCATGGCCTCGGCACTGTTCCTGGTTCTGGTGGTGATGGGCCTGCTATGGATTGGGCATGGTACTGCCACCGCCATTGCCATTATGGTGGGGTACCGGATCGTTTACCTGCTCATCAACCTGGAATTCTGGGGTTTATCTGCACTTGTATTTAATGTAAGGCAAAGCAAAAGGCTCTTTAGTGTGATTGGATCGGGTGATATGCCTGCCAAATCTCTGGGTGCTGTTTTAGCCGTGGTTATTCATTCCCCGTCGGTACTCATGATACTGCTGGTAATATCACTCGTTTTTTTTGCCCTGGCATTTTATACGCAGACTCTGACCTTTAAGTATACCGAAATCCCTAATCCGCACCATGCCCGTGGGCGCAAGGAGCAAACGGGCACATCCAGGCTGATACAGAAGTATTTCAGCGGCAATAAGCTGCTCACCTCACTTTGCCTGGGTATGGCGGCCATCGCGGCCACGGCCACCTGGATTGAGTACCATTTTTTTGTCAATGTCAAATACAAATTTCACAACCAGCATGATGTGATCGTATTTGTGGGTTCATTGCTGACGGCCACCTATGTCATTTCAACATTTGTAAAAATGCTGCTATCAGGCAGGACGGTAGAGAAATTTGGCATCCGACTTACCCTCTATCTGTTACCGGTTGTTACACTACTTACCTCGGTGGGATTGCTTACTTCTTCCTATTTCAGAAAGGACGAGCCCTCACTGCTGGTGTATTACTGCCTTTCCTATCTCCTGTTTGAGATCGTGAGACGTACCATTTTTGACCCTGTTTTCCTGGTTCTTTTTCAACCCCTTTCAACTAAAAACCGGCTCAAAGGACATACCCTTGCCAAGGGCCTCTACGAACCATTCGGTATGCTCCTGGCAGGTGTTTTGCTTTATGTCATCTACACGATGAAATGGTCGGATATTAGCCTGACCCTCGATTTATCTCTCCTCTTTGCCCTGCTTGCACTTTTAATTTTCAGAAAAGCCTACCGGCATTATGGTGAGGAGCTCAGGAATGCAATCAGCAAACGTTTTATCCGTGGGGGGGAAATCGCTTCCCCTGTAGAAGCGCTTCCTATTATTGTTCAGAATCTGAAAAGCGATAAAAAGGAAGAAGTAATTAATGCGATCGACTGGCTTGCGAGGTATAAAATAAGCCCCTTCCTGAAAAATCTGGACTTTTTACTAACCAGTAAAGATGTTCAGGTGCGGTTTAAAACCCTGGATACTTTCGGGAAAACAAAACCTAAGGATATCTCCCAATCATTTTATCAGTACATTGAAAATGAACCTGATACTACTTGCCAAACCCTGGCCGTAAAAATTGCCTGTGCCTCAGGCACAGTGCCCGACGCCAAAGTGAAGCAGTATCTTGCCCATCCGGATTCAGATATTGTCAGAGGTGCGCTTCTAGGAGGATATGATTCAGGCTTTTCAAGATTGACGATCAGGGAAACGATCCAGCATTTGTTAAGCGGAAACGATTCCAGACGTTTGCTTGCGCTGGATTGCATTGAGGCATTGCACCTGGAGGGATATTCTTCAAAAATAACGGAATGCCTGGCAAGTCAGAACGAGGCTGTTCTGAAAAAGGCGATTGCCGTGGCCGGAAAAGTACCTGATCCCGCTCTTGTGGCCCATTTGGTACCTATGCTGGCAGGTAAATTTTCAAAGCAGGTACTGGGTGCTTTAACCGAAGCGGGCAACCTGGCGGTACCGCTCCTTGAAGAGTGGATGGCCACAAAAGCTACGGAAAAGGAGCTGATCCTTTTTGCGAAAATCAACGAGAAAAGTACACGGCATTTAACCAGTAGTATCCTTTTAAAGCATTTAAAAAGTATTTACAACCCAATAAGTATAGATAGCGCCTTAAGCCAGGTAAGTATCGCTGTCCGCAACGCTGTGTTAAAATCACTCGCGAACAGCCAAATAGTGCATCCTGATCGTGAATGGGTAATGGAGCTTGTAAACAAGGAACTGATACTAGCCAACCATATTCTCCACGGCATTACTTCCGAAGAGGCAGACCCATGGAACCGTGCCATGGCCTACGAACTGGAATCCGTCAGCCAGCGGCTGTTTTATCTTTTCTCTATTTTGTATGATAAGGAAGCCGTTCAGAACGCATGGAAGGGTATCAAACATGCTTCCCGGGAAAAGAGGGCCAATTCCCTGGAAATGATTGAAAGTCTTTTACCCAGAAACCTTTATCCATCCCTGCACGCACTGTTTGAGGATATCCCGATCCAAAGAAAACAGGAAGTACTCCGGCAGTACCTGGGTACCAGCTCAGAGGTAGTTCCTATTGTGACATATATTGTCAGTCAAAAGGATTATACTTTCAGTGCCTGGACCCTTGCGCTGGCGTTGCATAAGCTTCCGGAAACCGATTCCGGCCTGGTGCGGCAATTTACCTCCCACACCGTTACGCTGGTACGGGAAGCTGCACTGGATATTTTAGAAAAACATAACAAAGCAAATCCTGATAACAATCCCATGAAAACTGATCATACTGCCTCACAGATTTCTGAAATGGAACGGGTAATTGTACTGCAGAACACCCGGCTGTTTTCCGAAACACCTGAAAATGTACTGAGCTCCATTGCTCCGATTATGAAAGAAATTTCTTACTCGGAGGGTCAGGAAATATTTGCCAAAGGAGATCCCGGAGACAGTATGTATGTTATCTATGCAGGCGAGGTAGGAATTTATGACGGGAACAAACAGCTTGCCAGTTTTGAGAAGGGAGAAATTTTCGGCGAACTTGCCTTGCTGGATGCTGAGCCCAGATCCGCCACAACGGTAGCCGAAACGGACATTCATCTTTTCAGGATTGACCAGGACGATTTCTTTGAGCTCATGGAAGAAAGAGACGAGATACTACGGAACGTTCTCAGGATTTTGTGCCAGCGGATCAGGGTACAGAATGAAAAAATGAGGATACTTTCTTCCTCACAGGCCTGAAAAAGCCAAAATTCAATCTTTGAAAGACTCCGCGAGCCTGATGAGTTTCCGCAATTGGAATTGCTTGCCGCTGTCTCTCAGGTTATGTGCAGACTGGGTCCAGTAATGATGCTGGTTCAGAAAATTGATCTGGATCTGATTCCAATCCTTTTTATCGGTTACCATAGACCTGGCCGCCATTTCGGCATATAACGAAGAGGCGATCGGTTCAAAATCTGCACGTCCCAGGTAATCCAGATCAGCGTCGCATAATATTTTTTCCAACAGGGTCGTGGGACTTTGAGGTATCCGGGTGGCCATGATCATCCCGCAGATCACCTGTATATCTTCGGGGCTGTAATCAAAAAAAGGAAGCACGGTTTCTGCAATCACACACCCCTGTTCCTCGTGACCGCTGTAGGTATGTAAAAAACCCGTATCATGATAAAAGGCTGCCGTTTCCAATAACTCAAGAGCATGCCGGTCCGTCAGATTCTCCTCTTTTGCCAGGACCCGTGCAGCATTGGCAACATCCTTCACGTGATGAAAGCCGTGATAATAAAGATCATGCGGGAGCAGCGCCACCAGCTTATCTTCAATAAATTTGAGTGCTCCTGATTTATCCATTTTACTCAATTACCTCGTAAATATGCACTGGATTGGTTTTATTCTTGAGATTTACCTCTCCCACCGGATTGCATTTGAACGCTTCCCTGATACGCTCGTAGCCCGCTTCCGATATTACGATCTGGCCGGGCCGGGCAATTGCCTGCAAACGCTGAGCCAGGTTTACGGCATCGCCGATGACCGTATAATCCAGCCGTTTCAAAGTAGCGGAGCCTATGTTCCCAGATACCATTTCTCCGCAATTTATCCCGATCGAAACCTTGGGTGAATAATCCGACTGATCCAATACCTCTTCCTGAAGGCTGTTAATCTGGTTTCGAACCGCCAGAGAGCTTTCGACAGCTCTGTCCAGATGATATTCGCCCCGGAACACCGCCATCACGGCATCTCCCATAAATTTATCCACATGTCCTCCCTGGGCAATGATTTCCTTCACCATGATATCGAAATACTTATTGATGAGCCTCACAACCCTGTCGGCAGGTTCTTTTTCAGATATGGAAGTAAATCCGCATACATCCATAAAAACAACCGTGGCCTCTATGTTTTCACTGGCTGTTAGCGACGCCTCGAAAGCTTCCCTGTTCATGAACTGGAGAACCGACGAATCCACATACATCCGCAAAATATCGTTTTCACGCACGGCTTTCAGTGTTTCCTTCAACTGATCCACATAACGGAGGGTTTTTTCCATGGTTACCTCCAGGTCTCTGAAATCAATCGGCTTCATCAGGAAATCGAAAGCGCCATGGTTCATGGCTGTTCTGATATTGGCCATGTCCCCATACGCCGAAACAATAACAGACTTCAGTAACGGGCTCACCTCCCCCAGCCTCACCAGCAAGGTAAGTCCGTCCATTTCAGGCATATTGATATCACTCAGTACCATGTCGATATCCGGTTGCCGCTGGAGAAGATCAAGTGCCTTCTGCCCGTTTTCGGCAAAGACAAATTCATATTTTTGCTCACGGATCTGCCTCCTGAATTTTTGCTTTATGAGCAGTTCCAGGTCGGCTTCGTCGTCAACAACCAGTATCTTGGCTTTCATATAATCGCAATATTTTTAATTTCCGCGTAACAAGAGTGATCACAAAAATAAGGAAGTTCAGTGGAGGGATAAGAGTTTTTCCTTTAACTGATTAAAATCCACCGGCTTGGTGAGGAAATCGTCGGCACCCAGCTCAATGGCCAGCACCTTTGTTTCGGAATCACCATAGGCAGTGATCATCATCACCTGCGGCGGCGCAGAAGGATGTTCCGTTCGGATGGTTTTGAGTAGCTCTATCCCGCTCATACCAGGCATATTTATATCCGACAAGATCATCACAACTTCGGAAGAATGCGCAGCGAGGTAATCAAGTGCCTCTTCTCCCGAAAAACTAAATGAAAATTCAAACAGGCCACTCCGGATCTCACGCCTGAATTTTTGTTCAAACAAAGACTGCACGTCCGTTTCGTCGTCAACAACAAGTATTTTCATAATATGAGTTTGATACATTTTGAACTAATCACTTACATTACCCGGTATGCAGCCATGCTTCATCCTTAAATAATTTGGAATCAAACCATTACGGTTGACTCCTGCTATTGGCCTGCCTGAACAATCCAACAACATCAAATGGGAAGAGAGATCTTAAACACCGTTTTTTCTCCCTGGACCGTCTCTACATCCAGAGTTCCTCCATGAAGCTTGGTGATGATATCGTAACTCATGGAAAGGCCCAGCCCGGTTCCCTGGCCGGTTGGTTTGGTTGTAAAAAAAGGCTGAAAGATTTTGGCTTTCACATGTTCAGGCATTCCGGTACCATTATCTTCTACCCTGATATCCAACCTGTTGTCAAACTTTTTGGTACTTATTTTAACTTCGGGTTTGTAAATCATATCCGTTCCGCTTTGCTCAGCGAGATTTCGCTTTTTTTCCGCCACTGCGTAAAATGCATTGGTAAATAAATTGAGAAAAACCCGGCCCAGGTCCTGCGGCATTACTCCAACCTTCCCAATGGCCGGATCAAAATCAGATATCAATGCTGCGTTGAATTCCTTGTTTTTAGCACGTAAACCATGGTAGGCAAGGCGCATGTATTCATCGGCCAGTGCATTAATATCCGTCAGTTCTTTCTCGCCAGACGAGGTCCTTGAATGCTGCAGCATTCCCTTTACAATGGAGTCGGCCCGCTTTCCATGGTGCATGATTTTTTGCTGATTCTGGCTCAGGTCTCCGATAATTCCCCTGATGTAATCCTTCTCCTCCGCTGCCAGTTCAATCCTCTCCAGTTCTTCTTCCAGTTCCTGGCATAACTCTACGGAGAGTTCCGAAAAATTATTCACAAAGTTCAGAGGGTTTTGGATTTCATGGGCAATTCCGGCGGTAAGTTCCCCCAGAGAGGCCATCTTTTCGCTCTGTACCAGCTGATCCTGAGTTGCTTTAAGCTCCTCAATTGTTTTTTGCAGTTCTTCTTTCTGAATGGTAAGTTCCTGCGTCCTTTCAGTAACCAGATATTCGAGTGATAATTTCTGAGCCCTGCTTTCTTCTTCTTCTCTGGCCCGCTCCTGGCGTTCTTTGATGAGCGCGCTGCGCTGCTTTTGTGTGTAAAACCAAATCACAAAACACAAGATCAGGGCAAATGCCACAGCTGTTGAAAAGTAACTGGCGTAGTTATTGTGAAATTTTGGAAAAAAGGTCAGCACAAATACATTGATAAAACCCACTGCTGCAAAAAGAACAATCGTTTGTGCCAGCCCCCTGATCTCCGTGAACTCATCTCTTTTGTATATGGTCCATAGCATTGCTACCATAAACACCTGCCACAGCCACCGGGCAACTTCCTCACTGGCCGTATAGTAAGCTCCGGCAAGTGCTATTGAAACATAACTCGCCATCACCAGCCTTTTATCCCAAACAGGGAGCTTTTCCTTGGTATCGAGTGCAACACGAATGTGCCTGATCAGAAAAAAAATGACGAGAAAATATTCCATGAAAGTAGCTCTGGCTGAATATTAGTATGAAAACCGGTGTATTCAATTGGATCACCAAAATAAGCAATTTCAGCATTAAATTTCATTCGTATACTCTTACGGTCTCCCTGGCGGTCCAACGGTGCCTCTTGCCTTCTGAGAGAGCCTCTAATTTTTTTCTAACCATTTTTTAACCACATTATAAAAGCGTTTTAACCCCGTTTTAAGCCCGGCAAATGAATATTTGCGCACATTAAAGGTCTAAACTACTCGAAGACAATGTCATTTAAAGAAATCATAGCCGGGACTTTCATTACGGCCCTGGCGCTTGGCAGACCGGTAACGGCGCAAACCACCTACACGCTCCAGCAGGCGCTGCAGATGGCCAAAACCAATAACCCGGTTCTAAAAAACGAACAGTTTAACAGTACCATCGTTCAGTCCGATATCATCACAGCGGGCCTCAGGCCCAATCCTGTAATCAACAACCAGTCGCTTCAGCTGGTGCAACCCGGCAAGTTTCCGGAAAATTCCTCCTGGTACAGCGGCTACAACCGGCAGATATGGTGGCAGGTTACCAAGCCCTTTCAGCTCCCGGTACAGCGTCAGAACAAGATCAATTTTGCAGAGCAAAACCTGAAGCTGACACAAAAGCAGTATGCCGAAACGGAACGCAACTTATACCAGGCCGTTGCTCAGAAATGGCTGGATGTATGGGCGGCCGGCAAACAGCTGGATATCCTGTCAAATGCCAAGAATAACATTGATTCTCTGGCTACCATTAACAGACTCCGGCTGAAGAATCAGGTGATCACGACAACTGATCTGGCGCGTACCGAATTACTTGCAAACCAGTATAAAATCCAGCAGAAGTCAGCTCAGCAGGTGTACTACAATGAACTGCAAAACCTCAAATTTCTCTTGGGTACCAAAGATTCCATCCGGGTGGATACTGCTGATCATTTCCTGTTTACCTTTCCGCCCCAGCTTACCGATATCATAACGGAAGCCACAGCCAACAGGAGTGATATCCAGGCCATACGGACCAATCTGGATGTGGCGGATGCGAACATCAAACTGCAAAAATCCAGCGCATTGCCTACCCCTGAACTTGGGCTGATTTACAATCCGCAGAACAAGGCGCATTACCTTGGATTTTACGGAACTCTTGAAATTCCCATTTTTTCAAAGAATCAGGGAGAGATCAGAAAATCGCAGGTGATACGCCAGCAGGCCGAACAACAGCTGCTCACTACCGAAGCTAAAATCCAGACCGAAATACAAACCGCATACCTGGCCTATCAGACTCAAAAGCATAATTTGCAGAATTTCAGTCAGTTACTCACACAATCTCAAGCAATACTTAGCAGTGTTAAATATTCTTACCTGCGTGGAGGTACCACTATTATTGATTTTCTGGAAGCACAACGCAGCTGGCTCGACACTCAGCAGCAGTATTATGACGTGTTACAGCAATATCGCCAAAGTTATATTGACCTACTTTATGCGTCCGGCCTAATCAATCAAATCGCTCAGTAAAAATGAAAAAATTAATCATATACAGCTGGCTGCTGACATCGTTTCTGGCAGCATGTACCAAGAAAGAAACCAGCCAGGCACCACCCGACAATACCACACCGGAAGTATCAGAGAACGGTCTTAAAATTATTTTTCCGATGAAACAATCAGCTGATTTTTTTGAAACCGAAAGAATCAAAAGTTCAGCACTGATTGCCGATATTACCGCTCCGGCCAAGGTATCCGCCACGGTGGTGAAGTCCAACGAAGGTGCCTCCGGCAATATCGTACTGTTTGATAACCCCGACCTCTCCGGTAATTACACGCAGCTGTTACAACATCTGACCATGATCAATCAGATACAGAATATCAACATCCGCCAGCGGAAAACGGAACTTGCCCGAATTCAGGACCTGCAGGAACACGGGGCGGCCACGGGGAAAGATTTACTTGAATCGCAGACGGCACTCTCTATGGAAGAAACCAATCTGATAAATGAACGGTCCGCCATCATTGAACACGAAACCAAGCTGAAAGCAGGTGGTTTTGAACCGTCAGTATTGCGCCGGGCGGCGGCCGGGACCGCTTATATCATTTGTGATATACCCGAGAGCGAGATCAGCAAAGTGAAGGAAGGCAGCAAATGTACATTGCAGTTTACGGCATTTCCTGGCCGGGATTTTAACGGTAAAATCGACGACGTTGCGGATATGGTCGATCAGACCACAAGGATGATCAAACTCCGTGTGACGATCAACAATGCCAACGGTGAACTGAAGGCAGGGATGTTCGGAACGGTAGCTTTTGGCATAAGCGAAGGAAAAAATACGAGCGTAGACAAAGACGCGCTTATTACGATCCAGGGCAAAAATTACGTGTTTATCAAATCCGGAAATACAGGTTTTGAAAGGAAGGAAGTAAACGTGGGAGATCAGATCGGCGAACGTATCATTGTCTATAGCGGCCTGAAAGACGGAGATCGCGTGGTGATTAAAGGGGCCATGCAACTCAAAGGACTTTCATTCGGGTACTGAGGCAAGTTATCCGCTGCGCTCGCCCACTTAAATTCACTGTAAACGTCACCAATATGCTCCAGGCACAAATATTCATCGGCACCGACCAATGGAAGGGCGACCAGCCCCTATACGAATACATTCTGAAGTTTCTGGTCAAACAGAAAGTACAGGGTGCAACGGTTCTGCGCGCCTTATCAGGCTTTGACGGTAAACATCTGAACCGCCCCAATGATCTCTTCAGCTTCGATGAAACCCCAATGGTTATCACATTTATAGACGAAGAAGATAAAGTAAAATCTGCCCTGACACAACTCCGGCACGAGGTCAAAAGCGGATTCATAATTACCAACCATGTAGACAAGTGGAATTGAAATGATCAAGAACCTGCTTTTTTTTAGCCTGCGCAACCGATGGATCGTCATTGCCATCAGCGTAGTTCTCATGGGCGTTGGGTACTGGTGTTTTACCCAGCTCAAGATTGAGGCATATCCCGACATAGCGGATACCAATGTAATTGTAGTGGCACAGTATCCAGGCCGGGCAGCCGAGGAAGTGGAGCAACAGGTAACTGTCCCTATTGAAAGGGCTCTCCAGAACACCCCGAATGTTTTGGACAGGAGAAGCCGGACGATTTTCGGGCTGGCCGTGGTGCAGCTTACTTTTAAAGACGGCACAGACGATTATTTTGCCCGCCAACAGGTTACCGAACGGCTGGCATCGGCAGAACTGCCAGACGGTGTTGCACCCGAACTGGCTCCCCTGTCTACCGCTGTGGGTGAAATATTGCGTTACGTCGTGGAAGCACCGTCAACCTACAGCCCCACCCAGCTGCGTGATTTACAGGATTGGGTGATCAAGCCTGCACTGCTGCAGGTACCCGGCATTGCCGATGTTACCACCTTTGGTGGTCCGCTGAAGCAGTTCCATATCCTTACCTCTCCCGAAAAACTGGTCAAATACGGCTTGTCTCTCCAGAATGTGATGGACGCGATCAACGTTAATAATCAGAATACAGGCGGCAATGTGATTTCAAGAGGTGGCCAGGGCTTTGCAATCCGGGGTTTGGGGGCCATCAAAAATGAACAGGATATTCAGAATATCGTACTCAAATCCGAAAACGGTGTTCCCGTTTTTGTAAGGGATGTTGCCACGGTAGAAATTACACCGCCGCCGCCAAGTGGCGTAATGGGCTACACCATCAACAAGGAAAAGGTGGATGTGAGCAGCGGCGTAGAAGGAATCATTCTGCTCCGTCGTTATGAAAACCCAAGCGAGGTATTAAAAGCACTGAAAGAAAAAATGGCCGACCTGCAGGCCAGCGAGTTACCCGACGGGGTTCAGTTGCGCCCGCTGTACGACAGAAGTTTTCTGATAGATCATTCACTTGAAACCGTTGCGCACACGCTCTTCGAAGGTATTTCAATTGTTATTATCCTATTGATTTTCTTCCTGGGAAGTATCCGCAGCGCACTCGTGGTGGCCTTAACAATACCCTTTTCCTTGCTGTTTGCCTTTATCCTGATGCGCCTGACGGGCATCCCGGCAAACCTGCTTTCCCTTGGAGCCATAGATTTCGGGATCATTGTTGATGGCGCCTGTGTGATGGCAGAGCACCTCATACGCAAATACCGTACGGCTTCTCCCGAAGAAAAACAACAGGGTATCGTCAAGATCACCTTACTTTCTGCACAGGAGGTTGGGCGTGAAATCTTCTTTTCCGTAACCATCATTATCCTGGCTTACATGCCCATACTGCTGATGACCCGTGTGGAGGGAAAACTATTTTCTCCCATGGCCTTAACATTGGCTTTTGCGGTGATCGGTTCCATGCTGGCTGCCCTTACGTTTATTCCGGTACTGATTTCATTTGCCTACAAAAAAGCGTTGTCTGATCCGGATAAACCGATGAAGGAGCATCGCAATTTTGCACTTGATTTCATGACAAGAGGATATATCAAAACGCTGCTCATCTTCTTAAAAAACTATAAGGCTACGGTACTCGCCGGCTTTGCCATGGTAACCGTTCTCATACTGTTCGGGCTAAAACTCGGTACCGAATTTTTGCCTACGCTTGACGAAGGATCCATCTTTCTGAGAGGTAATTTTCCGTCAGGTATCACCATACAGGAGAACGCCAGTTACGCACCCAAAATCAGGAAAATCATTTCCAAATATCCTCAGATATCTTTCGTGATCACACAGACCGGCCGCAACGATGATGGCACGGATCCTTTTCCCGCCAACAGAAATGAAATACTGGTGGGGTTGAAGGATTACGATCTCTGGAGCAAAACCATTACCAAAAAGGAACTTGTTCAAAAAATCAAAAATGATCTTCAGGCACAGTTACCGGCCGTTTCATTCTCATCCGGACAACCCATTATTGACCAGGTAATGGAAATCGTAACCGGAAGTGCGGCTGATCTTGCGGTATCTATCGTTGGGGACGACCTGCACCTGATGAGGCAAAAGGCCGAAGCAATTGCAAAAATTGTAAAGGCAACTCCCGGAGCCGATAATGTGAACATAGAGCAGGAAGGTCCCCAGGAACAGCTTGCGATCAACATAAACCGGGAAGCCGCAGCGCGTTTTGGCATTAATGTAGCGGATATCCAGAACATGATCGAAGCGGCTATTGGCGGCAAAACCATATCAACGCTCTACGACGGTACCAAACGTTATGATATTGTCATCAGGTTTCTGCCCAGTTACCGCAATTCAATCGACGCCATCAAAAATGTACAGGTACCTTCCCTCTCTGGAGCGCTGATACCCATGAGTCAGTTAGCTGATATTCACTTCATTGAAGGACAGACAAACATTTACAGATATGGCAGCAAACGGATGGTAACGGTGCGTACCAACATCCGTGGCCGCGATCAGGGCGGATTTGTCTCCGAATTACAGAAAAAACTGAACGCCCAGGTGCATGTCCCAAAAGGGTATAATATCATTTACGGCGGACAATACGAAAACCTGGAACGTGCGGGAAAACAACTTGCTTTTACCATACCGCTGACCATCGTGATGGTATTCCTGTTCCTTTTCATGCTGTTTAAAAATCTGCCGGACACGCTCATTACGATGAGTTGTATTCTGTTCGCATTGGGCGGAGGGATAGCAGCCCTGTTATTACGAGGCTATTATTTTAACGTTTCAGCCGGCGTAGGCTTTGTGAGTATATTCGGGATATCCGTTATGGCAGGTGTCTTACTTGTTTCCGCACTCAACAGGACCGGATCAGACGGGGCAGATAATCTCAGAGAGAACATCCTGGAAGCTTCCGGAGAACAGCTCAGAGCGCTTCTTTCTATTCTGATTGTTGCCATTATTGGCCTCGTTCCTGCTGCAATATCAAGTGGTATCGGCTCTGATGTACAACGTCCTCTCGCGACGGTCATCATTGGCGGGCTCACCAGCACGCTGCTTTTTGCGCCCGTTTTGCTCCCTCCGCTCTACTTTTGGGCGAAAAGAAACCGGAAAAAGGTCACAACCGGTGAGAGACTTTCGAGCTCCTGACGGCCGGTCTAGACTTTCCAAGTCTTCGAGACTTGGAAAGTCTAGACCGGACCATTTAGAAAGCTTCTACAATGATCAAGCCGTTAAATAAGAGTAACTTCCAAGGGCCGGAATTTTGTTTTAAATTGAGAGAGACTTCCCAAGTCACAAGGACTTAGGAAGTCTTAATCGTTACAAACTTCAAAATTCAAAGGAAATGGTATCTATTTACAAAATAGCGTTGCTGGCAATACATGGAACTACCCTGGCAATAAAAGGTTTCTCCCAGATCCCGACCGATTCCCTCGCAGGAGAGTATTATCTGCAAGGCGTCATGGAAACCGCAACAGCCATTTTACTGAAGCCCGACAGTACTTTTGAATACTTTTATTCCTACGGAGCGGTTGACAGGCAGGGACAAGGCCTCTGGAAAGTAATTGATAACCAATTAATTCTGAACAGCAGACGAAAGCCCAAAACTGACTACGCCATGCGGACCAAAGTAGTACCCGGCGATTTTATAACCATCAAAATAATATGCGGTAACCCACAGATACTATCCCTGTTCGATGTCACGCTGTATACCGATGAGGGCGAAAAGTATGGCAGTACGAATTCTGAAGGAATGTTAAAAATGAAAAGGTCGAAAGTAAACAGCATTGATCTATTCTTCACGCTTTGCCCCGAAAGGTATTCCTCTTTTCCAATAAATTCAGCAGATAACTACTTTGAATTTAAGGTTGAGCCATGGTTCGCCGAGATATTTCTGGACAACGTAAAACTCACCATTACAGACACCGGGCTTACCGGTGAGCATCCGTTACTGAAGGGATCCGATTTTAGCTTTATCAAGGCGAACTAAACCTTGGAAGGAAATCCCATCATTTCGTCCGTGACTCCCTTAGAACGAATAAATCACCGTTCCAAACGTCAAATTAAGGATATTATCCAAGCCAAAAAGTTCGACTTCCAGAAATTAGATATCCCTTTCTATCCGTTCCATTTCCTTTATAATCTGAGCGGTAACATACTCCACAGTTCCATTACAATCAATCCTGATCCACTTTTTTTCCTTCGTCAGGTTCCGATAAAAGTTAATGGTTGTTTCAAAAAAAGCTATATCATCTGTTTTGATCATATCCCCCCTGCCATCTTCCCGTTGTTTGTATCGTTTCTGAGCGACTTCTGGAGATATATCAAAAAAGAACGTCAAATCAGCATAAAGATCCCTGAATGCCAAGTGGTCGAATACATCCAGAATAGCGGGCTCTAACGTGGATAGCTCACCGAAAAATTTATGGTACGCAAAAAAAGTATCCCTCCACCTATCAGCCAGGATGTAGTCAAACCTGTTGTAATTTTCAATCACTTCCTGATATTGAACACAATGTAGCGCCTGAAATATGAATGTTTTAGCATTATCATTCGTGTATTGTAAAGTATTAAAAAATGCCTCCGTATTCCTCCGTCGGTCATCTTCAAAAGCCTTCGTTACGAAACACGATTTTCCCCGAGAATCCAAATAGTTCCTGACATTTTCTATTTGAGTGGATTTCCCTGCCCCGGCAACTCCTTCAAATGCTATAAATTTTATCTTGCCCATCTCAATAAGTGCTGATTTATGGTGATTGGAATCCGCGTAATCATTAAAAACCATGCGTAATTTACAGGAAGTAATAATTCCTTATTCCTGCAACGTGTAATTTATTCACTTTTACTTATAAAATGGCCATGGATCCCTCCAGGTCAATGGGTGATTATTCCCCACAAATAACCAATTGATGTTACTTTGATTTTATCTGTTTTCGTCCAAATCTTCGGTGGTCTCTGTTTACTAATAAACAGTCCTAGAAATATCCTTGTGTGAAAACAGATCACCGCTGGGGTACCGGCGCCTCGGTCAGATTTTCACCATTCTACCCAGAAAAGAAACATAAAAGCGTCAGGCGTTTTGAATCCCTCCTTCCCGGAAATATTCAATAATCCCCTTTTGTAAATGGCTTATCTATACCTTAATTCTTGGCGTAAAAACGGGTGAACTGGCATAAAAATGAGTCCGATCCTTCTATATCATCCCCAGAAAACAAGCCGCCTTCCAAGCCATTTTCGTTAACTGTTTTCCAGTATGATGATACATATAATAATTATGGTAAGTTCAGATCTTATCTTACAAATTATACTTATAATAATGTATTAAAAGTATATTACTTATTTAACTTAGTTTATTTATTGAATGTATTTAACAGTACTGTCGCCGTTAACTTTTAATAAATGGATACATATAAGATGTATCTTACTTTCAATACTTAAAAATAGTCTGATACATACAGAATGGCCATTACAGCGAATAAAAACTCAAATACAATTTGTTGATTATAAGACACATAAGCAAAATACATCATTGCAAACCTCGGAGATACTAGTATGGTGGAACAGCCACTCACCCAACCTCTCCTCCAATCATTTGCCTGATTTCATGTATACCTATTGTCCAGTACGCAACGGTTATTCGTTTCTCACAACCTTCTTGTGTCCAAATTGAAGGCAGCAACATTGATCAGTTTTGTCAATAATGATCGTACCTGAGTAGTTTACAATCCAAGTGACATACCAACGACGCACACAATCCTGCCAACGAGCGTTAATCATCCTCCGTGCCTCATGCAACCCGCAAGCCTACCGGCTGGCTATACTCTCAAGTGCAGATGAAAACTTGTCCGACTTGAAATTGATCAGGGCTTCGTTCAGGCATACCTTTCCATAATACAAACGTCCTTCGTAAGTATCCAGATCCAACTCACCTGACACTATCAGCCCCGTCACTTCACTTTGCCTTACGGTTTCAAAATCTGCATTGTCCGCATATCCCAACGGCTTACATGAAGCAGCAAATTTGAGCATCAGCAACCCTTGGTATAGATGGCATACCTGCTGCATCAGAAAAAACTTTGCGCGGTTTACAGGGGTGATTGGGCCGTCAAAATAATCACTGAGCAACCATTCCGTTTCCGCTTCGGTCAATGCGAACGACTGGCCCAGCAGAGCCAGGTCTGCGTATCTGTCGCCGGTAAAAGCACATTCCCAGTCTATCAGCAGCAGTTTGCGCTGAACAGTACATAAGAAATTAGTTGGATGCAGGTCATTATGGCAGGACACCCAGTCGTCCTCCGCAACCCTATAATTCGTCTGAATCAGGTGATAGTCTTTTAAAAGAGGATGGATAACCTCCTCATCAAACATTCCAAAAGATCTGAACTGTAAAATAAGCTGTCCCACAGCTTCAACAAAGTTGAATAATCCTGGAAAAGAGGGCAAAATGTGTACTTTTGCTACCAGATCAGCCAGTTTCCTTACCAGCAATCCGCGGTCAGTAAAACTTTCAAATAAAGGATGACTTTCAACCCATTCGCAGATCACAATTCCAGTTTCCGAATCTGAATAGATCGTTTGAGGAGCCACATCACCAGCCGATGCAATCCGAAGACTTTCAAAATGACGTCTGGTATCAGCTATTTCAGCATGGCGGGACGTTATCCGCAAGAAATATGTTTTGCCCTGGTGTGAGAGTTTATACAGCAGGGCTCTGGACGTTCCTTCACCTAACAATTCACTCTGTATGGCATCTCTATCAGTGAAAACGGCGATAAGAGTACGTTCCAAAGCCCGACGGATGGTGTCAGGTAACAGCTCAAAATGGTTTGCGGAAGTCTGCATCAGATTTACTTGTATGAAAAAAACATTTAGAAATTTTGCCCTAGCCAATTGTCCCGCCCAGCTCTGCCAGTGCTTTTGTTAATTCAGACAATCTTTTATTATTTACATTTGTCAATAGCTCTCCCGCTATCTCTTCTGCGATGATGCATGCCTCCGTTAAAACACGTCGCCCAGCAACCGACAGCTTCACATAGCTAACGCGCGCGTCCCGGCTATTGGCTTCTCTGCGGACCAAACCTATCTTTTCCAGAGGGGCTAATACCCTAGTGATACCGGAAGCGGTCAAACCAATTTTATCTGCCAGATCGGTACGCCTAAGCTTTTCGTCAGGAGCCTCTCCCAACTGATACAGGATCAGAAAGTCTGTCATGCTGATTCCTTGTATACTAAGACGAGAATCAAACTTTTTTACCATAAGAGTCTGAACAATATTCAGATTCATAAACATTTTTAAAGAGGCCGAAATCTCAGGCATATCGCGTTAATTTATTTGATTAATATTTGTGTATTAATTGACTTATCAAGTATTATGCAAATATAATAAACCGTATTATACTGACAAACAATATTTTAAAAAAGCTATCCTAGTACTGTAATTGAGGTGGAGAAGTTTGATGACTAATAAAAAATGAAAAAGTTGGCTATCACAAGACGGAGCTCATTGCCGGGAGCTGTATCTTCTAACAAAGGTCGGAGCCGATAGTTATGTTTACTTTTATAAATTCTATAATTAGTGAAAGAATTTATAAAAGTAAATCAACCTATATTATCTAACCCGCCTGTTCTCGCTTCCCCTACTGATCCCCGCCTGCGTTAGACTGCTAACTGAAATATTCCAGGTCTTCTAATGGATTTAACGGTACAGGGCTACTTAGGGCGGAGCCCCCTTTCCTGCATGGCTGGTATCGGATCGTCGACCGAGCCCTACTGACTCATACAGCATCAGAAAAGATGATTTAAAATATTAAATCATCTTAATTGACATTATTAAATAACCGATATTGTCTTAGCCTGAAATCTCTAAATGAAACAGTTCGTCTTCCCTTAGAATCGAAAAACGGAGCACTACTCCCCGGCTGAACCGCTGTAGTAAAATCTTAGCGCAACCATTTTCACCATATTGCGCTCATGCAGGACATTAACTTCCTGAGCGTGAAGCATCCTGCACCTGACCTGTTGGATGGAATTGGCCTTGGTACCTGGCTTGTTCAATTTTAATTTGCTTTAAAAACTGGGCCGTTACGGACCGACGCACTGGTAAACCTGCTGAAATTGAAATTCCCGAAGGGTGGTTACGGTGGAAGCTCAGCCACAAAAAAAGGCCTGCCAGATGAGCTGGCAAGCCTAACCTAATTTTCTACAAAAGTTGAACGATCCCGTTCTGCTAATTTACCACCTGTGCAAGCTGAACGTCCAGCCGGATATCAACCGGTCTGTCGTTGGCACCATATTGAGAGTTATATCCACTTCCCGTACCGATACCAACACCCATACCTCCACCCATGCCAATTCCTCCGCCGAGCCCGATGCCGATACGCGGCGAAATCCCTGATTGGGAAGACTGCCCTTCTACCTTAATGTTAATCCCAAGCATGGGCCTGTCTCCGATTTTAAGATCCATGTGGTTAAAAGGAATGATGATCTGCTCGGTCAGTTCATTGTTTTCATCCATGGAAATGCGGGATTTGATACTTCCTTCTCCCGCCACCAGGTTGATCGAATGCTGCCCGTCTCTATCTTTCCAGAGTGCCTCTTTGTTGTAGGAATCCAGCAGAAACTTCAGGCCAAGGCTGTTCGGCATATCGGTATCTATGCGGCGTAACGCCTTTCTGTCCTCCTTCATTACAACCGGAAACTGAAGATAATAGGCATCTTTCCTTTGTCCCTCAGGACTGAAAGAGATCCGCAGGCCGTTAGCCAGTATCTTGTCAATCGTACTGGGATCTTTGGTTTTCAGCGTGATGTATAAAAATTTATCATCGTTGATAATACCATAGGAAATCCGGGAACGTGCATCCTGCTTATCTGGCTTTACTTCATCTACATATGAAAAGGGAGCATTCCATCTTGATTCGTAGGTCATTCTTTTGGACGAACTGCAAGCGGTTACCACTGCCAGAGACAGCAGCAGTACTATTGAATTTTTTGTTTTCATTGGCGTTGTCAAATACACTTTATTGTACCTCGTAATAAACGAAAATCGCTTACAAATCATTACGATGGACAATCAAAAAACGTTGCAGTCCACTCCTTTTAACTATTCCTTATTCATCAGGATACCGATTTTTTCGTGAAGCTGCATGGGTTCAAAAGGCTTGGATAAGGTGTCATTCATCCCTGATAGGATGGCTTGCTCAATTTCTTCGGGAAGTATCGTTGCCGACAGCGACAAAATGGGAGTGTCCAGCCCTATTTCATTACGGGTATAGCGGGCAGCCTGGAAGCCATCCATTTCGGGCATACGCGTATCCATCACCACCATATCATAAGTGGTGGATTGCAGCTCTCTGATCGCTTCTTTGCCGTTCAGTACCAATACGGTATCAATTTGCCAGGCAGCCAGATATTTTTCCAGCAGCAGGCCATTAATACGGTTATCCTCTGCAATGAGGATTTTTTTGCCAGGAAACGGAGGCAACTGGTGAAAAGGTATATACTGAGATTTCTTGTTGATTTCCTCCTCCACATTTTCCAGTTCCAAAGTAAAGAAAAACTGGCTTCCGCTTCCCAGTTTGCTTTGTACCTTTAACTCGCCTCCCAGCAGATGAACCAGTTTCTGAGAAATGGTAAGCCCTAGTCCTGTACCGCCATACTGATGCGAAATTTCGTCGGAAGCCTGCCCGTATTCAGAGAATATGTTCGCAACATTGGCCTCGGATATACCAATACCACTGTCCTCCACCGAAAACCGAAGGAGATATTTGCCATTTTTGGACCCCTCGTTTTTAATAATCAGATTGACATAACCCTCTGTTGTGAATTTCAAAGCATTACCTACCAGATTCAGCAGTATCTGATTCAGCCTCATACCATCCACCATCACGCAGGCCGGTACGCTTTCGTCTACCGTAAGATTTATTTTCAAATCTTTTTCGTCGGCTTTAAAACGCATCAGGTCAACGATTCCTTTGCCGATATTCCTCAGGTCAGTAGCGCTTGGAATAATGGAAAACTTGCCCTCGTCTATTTTAGATATATCAAGAATATCATTCAAAATATTCAGCAATGAGGACGACGACTGTAACAGCATCTCAAGCAGTCCTTTCTGAGATTCATCCAAAGCTGTGGTTTCAAGCAAATTACCGAGCCCTATAATGCCATTCAGGGGCGTACGGATCTCATGGCTCATATTAGCCAGAAAGGATTCCTTGGCTCTGCGGGCCTTTTCTGCCTGATTTTGCGCCTTAATCAGTTCTCTTTCATGCGCTTTCCTTTTTTCAATATCATGCAGGTTGAGAAACAACACCCTGTTTCGATACATCAAATGAAGTTCAAGCCAGACATGCTGACGGAACGTACCAAAAAACTGATCTTCCAGTACAATGGTTTCTCCCGATACATAACTACGCTCAATCAGGATTTTCTGAAGGGGGGAACCTTCAGGTGATACAAGGAGGTCAATGATGGATGTGTTCAGTAAACTTTCCGGAGTATGCCCCAGGACGATTTCTACGGATGGGTTTACGGACAGGATTTTGCCCGATTCTGGTACTACCGTCGCAATGATATCCGGTGAATTGGTGACAATGGCGGCATAATTTTCAAGCATTCTATTTTTCTCCCGGATTTCTCTCTGGCTCCTGGCCAGCTTCACAAGCGCATCCACCTTGGCACTTGTAATATAGGGATCCAGCGGTTTATACAAATAATCTATTGCTCCGGTTTTCAGTCCTTTAACTGCATACCTTGTCTCCTTGGAAATTGCCGTAACAAAAACGATCAGAATCTCCTTGGTCTTGGGATTAGACGCCAGCGTTTCGGCAAATTCGAAACCGTCCATCCCAGGCATTTGAACGTCCACAAGTGCAACACTGATATCGTTTTCCCAGACAATCCGCAGGGCATCATTGGCTGATGTGGTGGCATAAATCTGAATATCATCCCGATTTAATATCGCACGCAGAGAGATCAGATTCTCCTCTCGATCATCCAACAATAGTATTTTCGTATTTTCCATTTTTCATGAGCGTTATTAAAACGTAAGTGGGTTATCTTCTGGATTAAAGCATTGACCATCAGTTACATTTTGACATTGGCCTTACCTAACTTATTTTCTGATAGATATTTAGCTTTGAATCGATTATTTTAAAGTGTTCTTCAATCCCTGAATTCTTAAAGCTCTCTCTTTTACCAATACATAGAAAACCGAAAATGGCCAGGCTCTTGTAAAGGTTCAAAAACACCTGCCGGCGTTGTTCAAGGGTGAAGTAAATTAATACATTGCGGCAAAATATAAGATGGAACTCATTAAAAACACCATCTCCTGTAAGATCATGGATTGAAAATACAATATTTTTTCTAAGTTCAGGTATCATCACTGCTTTACCATACAGAACCCTGTAATAATCGGAAAGGGAATGAGTGCCGCCCGAGAGGAGGTAATTTTCCGAAAAACCCCTCATTTTGTTCATATTGAAAATTCCCTCCCTGCCGGTATTCAGTACCCGGTTGCTTATATCGGTTGCATAAATAAAAGACCTGTCGTACAACCCCGCTTCCTTCAATAAGATACCCACAGAATATGGCTCTTCGCCGCTGGCACACCCGGCTGTCCAGATTCTTAGCGTTGGATAGGATTCCAGGTAAGGAAAAATGGTACCTCTCACCCTTAGGAAAAAATCTACGTCCCGGAACATCTCGGTGTAATTCACAGTGAGCTCCTGTATAAAATCATAAACCACGGAACCTCCCTCACTTAAGCCTCCCAACAATTCCGTAAAGTCTACAGCATGTTTTGTCATATAACGAGATACCCTCCGTAACAGCGAAGGACGGGAATATCCTGAAAAATCAAATCCTGAAATGTGACGGATATGGCTGATCAGTACCTCAAGATCATTGGTTTCAATACCTGTAACAGTCATTTTCACTAAGCTGAATGAAGCCAAACCTTGATTAAGGAAAGCAATTTATCGATATCAATAGGTTTCGAAATATAATCACTTGCGCCCGCAGCGATACATTGCTCCCTGTCGCCGTGCATCGCTTTTGCCGTTACAGCAATAATGGGTAGCCTGGCCCATTTGCTGTGTTGCCTGATCCGCCTGGTTGCTTCGATCCCGTCCATTTCCGGCATCATAACGTCCATCAGTACCAGTTCTATGCCTTCATTCTCCTCCAGTTTTGCAAGTGCTTCTACACCATTTGTAGCAATAACGAGTGAAAAACCGGACTCCTCAAGAATGGCACTAAGCGCGAAAATATTCCTCATATCATCATCTGCCACGAGTATCTTCTTGCCTACAAAGGCACGGTCAGCATTTACCACCGGGTTACTGAATGAACCCGAATGCGTTGCCAGACTTGGCAAGGGCTCAGGTTGAATGTTTCTTAAAAACAATTTTACCTCATCCAGCAACCGCTCATTAGACTTGCGGGTTTTCATGACAATAGGGTGCGCATATTTCATGATTCTGGCTAGGTCAGCCTGAGAAAGATCCTCGGCCGTATTAATGACAACCGGAATTTTACTTAATTCGGGATTTGCCTTTATTACATCAAGGAGCTCCAGACCGTTCATATCTGTCAGATGAATGTCCAGGATAATACCGTCCACGATATTATTATTGAGAATATCCATGGCCTCCTTCCCGGTATAGGCGTATAAAACGAAAATACCGTTTGCCACCAGAAACTCTCCCAGGTACTTGCTCTGAAAAGTATCATCTTCAATTAACAATATCCGTTGTCTGGAGAGATCCTTGCCTTTCAGTTTCAAAAGATCAAAAATCTTTTCGGCCGACTCCCTGTCCACCGGTTTTTGCATAAAACCGATGATACTATCCTTCAGGTCTAAGGCCTGCTCATTGTCCCCCGCCGAAACAATATGCACCGGAATCTGCCGGGTGAACGGATCGTTTTTGATATGGTTCAAAATTTCCTTGCCTGATATGTCGGGCAGATGCATATCCAGCGTAATTGCCGTTGGTTTAAAGGTTTTGACTAACCGCAGCGCTTCTTCACCCGTACTTGCTATCACCACCTCAAATCCACTTTTACGTGCCTTTGCAGCCATATCATTGGCAAAGACCGCATCATCTTCGATCAGCAGCAACCGGTGCCCCTCCAAACCTGTGTAAGCACTGCTTTCGATTACATCTGGCGAGGGATTTTTAACAGGTTCTGTAACCACCTCTCCGGGATTCGCCAGATAAGGGATCGTGAGTGTAAAAACAGAGCCTACGCCCGGCTCACTTTTAAGCCCGATGTTTCCGCCCATCAAAATGGAAAGCTCACGGCTGATGGAAAGTCCAAGCCCGGTTCCTCCGTACTTCCGGCTGGTAGAACCATCCGCCTGCTGGAAGGCTTCGAAAACCGTATTTTGCTTGTCGATCGGAATCCCGATACCGGTATCAGATATTTCAAACTGAATGGAATCGGAGCACTTCCTGATCTTAAATGAAACGGTACCCGGAGCAGACGTAAATTTAATGGCGTTGGAAAGCAAGTTTCGCACGACCTGAAGTACCCTGACCGGATCGATCCATAGTGAATCCGGACAATCGTCCGACTTATCCAGCACCAGACTGATGCCCTTGTTGTCAGCAACTTTCTGGAAGAGGTTACGCATATCGGTCAGCAACGATTCCGTTCTGACCTGCTCAAAGTTTAATTCCACCTTCCCCGCTTCCACTTTGGCCAAATCCAGGATATCGTTGATCAGCGTCAACAGATCATTACCCGAGTTATAAATCACAGAGGCATAGTGCTGTTCCTCGCTGCTAAGCCTGGTTCCCTTGTTCTCTTCCAAAATCCTGGAAAGAATCAGAATGCTGTTCAGGGGCGTTCGGAGTTCGTGACTCATATTGGCAAGAAATTCGCTTTTGAATTTTCCTGCCCTTTCAAGTTCGTCGGCTTTCAGCTGGATCTGATCGCGCGCCTCTTCTATCATATTCTTCTGTTCTTCCAGCATAAATGCCTTTTCCTCAAGTTCCGTATTGATCTGCTTGAGTTCTTCCTGCTGCACACGAAGTTCCTCCTCCGAAACCTGAAGCATGGATGTCTGGTTGGTCAGTTCTTCATTGATAACCCGCATTTCTTCCTGCTGGCTGGACAGCTCCTCCGCCTGAAGCTGAGTTTTTTCCAACAACTCCATTGTAATCTGCCTGGCTCTGGCGGCCACAATGGCAGCAGAAATACTAATGCCAGCCATATCAAGCGGCTTTAAAAAGCGCATTCCTGGGTCAGTCAAAAAGGCTATTTCAACCAATGCAACCACTTTGTCATCAAACGTGAACGACTTAATAAAAACAGATCCCGGGCTTGTGCTGCCTACGCCAGTCCTGACTTTGAGATAACCAGGGGATATGTCGATTTTCTTCATATCTACCTGATCTGCCAGCATCTGCCCTAATATTCCCTCACCGCTTTTAACAACTTTCGGGATATCAGCAGTATTGTCCACTCCGTACGTGGCGGCCAGGTCCAGGTAATCGCCCGATTGGCTGATCTGGTACATCACTGCCACCATAGCGTTACTGGTTTCGGATATCTTTGTAAGCAACCGGTTGGCTAGTTCCGTTTTGGTAGGTTCACCTCTCAAGGCCACACCTATTTCAATAGCAGCGTTTAATACCCAGTTTCTTTCCTGATCCTCAGCCGACAATATCTCAAGCCTCGAGTTGGCTTCATTGGTAGCCCTTTCCGAAGCCACCTGCGCCTGATAGGTATTCCGGATCAAATAAGTCATTATAAACACCACCATCAGAAATATTCCATTCCCGAAAATGATGAACCGCTCGGCAGTTTGGGAGCTGTCTACCACATTTCGCTCCCTAATGGCAAGTAATTGCTGTTCGGCACGCTGTATCTCCCGGAAATTCGCTGCAATCCTGTCTGACAAATACTTCCCCTTAAGTACATTTGCTTTTAACCACGTAAGGTCCTGGGTATCATGCTTGATTCTGTCCAGTTGGGCATTCATCTGTTCCAGTCTTACCTGGACCAGGTTTTCCAGCGAATCAAGCCTGGCCAACTGTTTCGGATTATCAGAAAATAGTTCTTTGAGTTTTTCATGGTTGATCCAAACCCGGTCAACCGCCTGCCTGTATGAGTTTTCGAACAGGACGTTTCTGGATAATCCAAATCCTCTGATGTTTGTTTCTGCTAAAAGTATCAGATTTTCAGCCTCATTGGTCGTATTGAGTACTTCGCGGGTATGGTTGAGCACTGCTGAATTCTCCTGCTGCAGCCGGAGGGCCTGGTAAGAAGTGGTACCGACAGTGATAACCAGGAGAATGGAAAAGATAATCCCAAGTAAAATCTGCTTCTGAAATGATAATCGCATCATAATATTTGGCAACGGAAATCTGACAGAAATTATGGATAGATGAACCGTACCGTAATATAGTTCGCTAATTTTAGCGCAATTTTACTACATCTTACTGGAATATATCTATAAAAGTTTCTACAAAGAGCACATTTTCAGGAGAAGTTGGAAGCCTAACGTTCACCCGAATGGGAATTATTCCATAAATTCATATTTTAATAGCTAAAAAACTGATTGTACACCATACAACTCCCCGATTAACGGCCCATCTGGCTGACATGATTACCGCAAATATTACTACCGAATCCATTCAATCTCATTGTTTTCCAAAGTTATAATAACCCCTCTGGAAGCTCGGCCGATACCATTAAATGTACATACCAGTTTCCTGATGTGCCTCCTTGGCTCTTCATTCCCTTTTCCCGCAACGATCCTCATCAGCACCAGGCTTCCGTCCGTCATTTGAACCGCTCTGTCCACATGCAGCATGCCTCCACCTGGAATGAGCATCTCCTTATTGATACTTACCAAATTCCGGTCATCGTAGAGCTCCCTGAGTGAAGGCTCAGCAAGAAGTACCTGCACAGAAGCCAATAGGAGCTCGGCCTCCTGCTTGGTTACAATGCCTTCCGAAATAATTCTCTGAACCGTTTTGGGTAATTCGGACACCATTCTTAATGTCGTAAGCAGATAGGCCGTTTTCTGAAGTTTGTCATGCTTTGGCTCAAAGGTATTGATATCAAATATTCTGTCGGCCATACGTCGCAATCTTAACGACTGGCTTCTGTCATTACTGAGTATTTCATGGACAATAAAAGGTTTCGCTTCCGATTTCGAATGGGTGTGAAAACAATTTCCGAAGCCCTGGCTGAGGACAAAAGTGGTTTCTTCATCCGACCAGGCCGGATGTGCGTCGGGCCGGGACAGAAAATCGTGCAGCCAGTGACTGACCCGCTGGCCGGAAGTCCAGCTTTTTTCCTTTTTGGCAAGAATATAAAGCTGCTGTACGGATCGTGTGAACGCTACATACAGTAGGTTCAGGTTCTCCACCAGCGTACGTGTTTGATGCTCAGTATATTGCCCGGCCAGCACCGAATTTTCAAGACCTTTCCCTACAGAAACCATTGAACTCAGAAGCCGTTTTTCAATACCGGTATCACTGAACAAACGGAGTTCTTCATATTGCGCATCGTCCAGATCAGCCCAAAGGCGGTCCAGAGGGCCGGGAGTAACCTTCCAGTCGGCATAGGGGATGATGACGACCGGATACTCAAGCCCTTTGGACTTATGAATGGTGGTAATCCTTAGCGCATCGGTGTCTGCGGGGATAGTAATGGAAGTTTTGTAACGAGCAGTATCCCAGAAAGTAAGAAAATCGCCGAGGTGATTGCTTTTTCGGTTACCGTAATCCAGCACCACATCCAGGAACCTGAACAGATACTCATTGTCTGAGCCATTTTCAAACAGTCCGAATCGCTGAATCAGCATCTCTGAAAGCTCAAAAACGGATATCTGCCGCATTCGGAAAGCGGTAAGTTCAATTCCCCATCTGGAAAAATAGGCTAGAAATGCATCCAATCCCAAAGAAGCGGCTAGGGAGCGAATGGCCTCATACTCCGAAGCACTAGGATTTTCCTTCAAGATCTCATGATGAAATAAGTACGCTGCCTCATATCGGGCCAGTTTATGGTCAGCACTGTGCAGCACCTTCATAAACGATACCACAAAATGTACCGAACGGGAATAGGCCAGCGTGAGCGCATCGTCCGAAATAAGGGGATATCCGTGCTGCCTGAGCTCGTTGGCCAGGGCGGCGGCATCCTTTTTTTTTCGACACAAAATGGCAATATCCCGCCAGTTGAAACCTTCTTCCCTCAGTTGAGCTATGAGTTCGGTGGTTCGGAGCAGGATGGCGTCTGGCTCATCTCCATTTTCCCCAAACTCTGCCTCGATAGGTTCATTTTTCAAAAATTCAACTTGCACGTGCCCGCCGTGTTTTACACCGGCAGGTATCTCCTGCTGGAAATTTTCATCAAAAACATCTTGTACCAGAGGGTATTGCTCACCAAGATTATCAGCAACAAAAGAAAAAAACTGGTTGTTAAAAGCAGTGATTTCATAATAGCTGCGTCTGTTGGTTTTCAGATGATCTACCGCCAGATTACTGCTCAATGCCATCAGGCGCTCAGAAACAAAATGATTATCACCCAGTTTGTCGGTCAGGCTCATGATCTGATCTTTGGAGAGATGTAATATCAGGTCCATGTCTCCACCCCGAAACCGGTATATCGACTGTTTTGCGTCTCCCACTACCAGATTGAAGTACCCCTCGCCCAATGCATTTTCGATCAGTGGAAGTAAATTGGCAAACTGGAGCTTAGAAGTATCCTGAAATTCGTCCAGCAGTATATGGTTATACTTTTCTCCCAGTCTTTCAAAAATAAAAGGAATGGGCTCAGACGACACGATTTCTAATATACGCCTGTTAAAATCCGAAATATGGACCTGCCCATTCAGCCGTAGCAGGATATCGAATTCCTTGCGGATTTCTCCCAACAGGGAAAGGCTATAGAGATGCCGGTCCAGCAGCTTGTATAGCGACATTTTGGGAGCATCTTCGCTGCGGATGGTTTCAATTTTCTCAAATGTTTCTGTTAAAACGGGCTTGATTTCATCAATCTTATCTTTGATAAGCGTGGGAGTTTTTCCACCGTACCACATATCCTCTCCAATCGTTTTACGGACATACGCGTTAGGTTCTTCCCAAAGTTTTTGCCCCTCCTTTCTGGACCTGAAATATCCGAATATACCTCTCGCTCCCTGATAGAAGTCTTTGTCTGCCAGAAAGGTAGCAGCAATGGTACCCATGGCGTCCTTTCCCAGATCCGCAATTTCATCATCCTTTTTCCTGATATAACGGCGAATCTGCTTGCGTATCGTGTTCCAGTCTTCCATACTAAAATCCGCAACCCGCTTCATTTTCAGGTATGCCTCTTCGTTGAGCAGCATTTCGGAGGTTTCCCGGATCCGGACGGGCAGGCTTCCCCAACTGCTTCCTTCTTCTGCCTTTTCGCGGTAATAATTCTCCACGATTTCCGTCAGTACCTCTTCTCCCTCCTGCCCTATGCGAGCCAGCAGCCTGTCCACGGCATCGCCGAGGAGATCGGCCTCCAGTTGTGTTTCAAAAACGAATGGCAAGCCCAGTTCGTCGGTAAAGCTGCTTACCAGGCGTTGCGTAAATTTGTCGATGGTCATCACCGAAAAATCAGAGTAGCGATGCAGTATCTGCGTAAAGACCAGTTTTGCCCTGGCTGCTATTACCCAACGGACTTCCTCAAAAAGCTGCTGGTCTTCCTGCGTTGCCGGATATAATTCGGTGATAATATCTCTGAGCATGGGAGGTATTTCACCGGTAACACTTTGAGGCTGAGAGAATATCCTTAACATCAGCAATATCCTTTCCTTCATTTCATTGGCCGCGGCATTTGTAAATGTTACGGCCAGGATATTCCTGAAGTAAGTTTCTGAAGCAGAATGCAGCGCAAGTTTTAAATACTCTTTAGTAAGCGTATAGGTTTTACCCGAACCCGCCGAAGAACTATATACCTTAAACACGATCTGATTTTTTAGATAGAAACCTCCAAACCAATATACACAAAAAAGCAGGCCTAAGCCTGCTCTCCCGAAAATACGTTGTTGCTGAAATTGATTTTTTTACAAATTAAATCTTACTCCTCCCGAAATATTGGGGCTTAGATAAAACGGCCTTGGAAGTAATTCCAAGTAAGTCCCCGCTTCAAGAAAGACCGAGATACGGTTATCGGTAATGTAATATTCCAATCCGCCCAGGGCCGAACCACCGAGGCTGATATTTTTTTCATACTCTCCGTTAAGCCTTTTTGGATAGGATCTGCGGCTGTTGACCTGAGCGCCAAGTCCATAATAAACATGGACCGACTCCGAATTAAAAAGTGGTGTATGCCATAAATAATGGACCTGTACCGAAAGCCCGGCATTTTTATAGCGGCCGTCGTCCCCTCTGTATTTCCTGTCATTGGACAATATCCCTCCGTAGGTACCTACAGTTACGTCTATTGCGTGGATATTATTAAAGTATTTTCTGAAGTTAACGCCGGTTGGCTCGCCGAGTTTAAAGCCAACTGCCCAATTATCATATTGGGCATGGACGATACTAAAACAAAGTGTGCATATAACGGTTAGTGCTAATTTCTTCATAATCAGGTCTAAAAGTATTTGTTGATTGTTCTGTCGGGGTATTTACTTTAAGCAACAACGTTTTTGGATTGAAATTTCTTTAGGGAAGTAACCAGTATTTCGTTTTCTTCTTTTGTACCCACCGTAATGCGCAGGCAACCGTCGCACAGATGTACCCGAGAGCGATCTCTGACAATAATCGTTTCGTTAATCAAATAAGACATAACCGCTTTGGCATCTTCAAATCTTACAAGCAGGAAATTGGCATCAGAAGGAAATACCTTTATCACCAACGATAAATTTTCCAACATCGTACGCAAATGAGCTCTTTCTTTAAGAATTTCTTCCACCATGGCATTTTTCTTCTCCTCCGATTCCAGCCCTTTCAATAAGGCCTGCTGTGCCGGAAGGCTGATATTGTAGGGAGGTTTGATCTTGTTCAGTATTTTGATCAGTTCAGGAGAGGCAAAACACATCCCCGCCCGAAGGCCCGCCAGTCCCCAGGCCTTTGAAAAGGTTTGTAATACTACCAGATTAGGGTACTCTTCCAGCCTTGCCGTCCAGGATGGTGTTTCTGTGAAATCGATATAGGCTTCATCTACAACCACAAGTCCGTTAAAATTTTTCAGAATGGTTTCTATTGCCCCCGTCTCCATGACATTACCCGATGGATTATTGGGAGTGCATATCCAGATTATCTTGGTTTCGGGTCTGATATTTTCCAGGACCGACGCCGTGTCTATCTGAAAATCAGATGTTAACGAAACCTTGTCAATGAACACGTTATGGATAGAGGCGCTTACTTCATACATCCCATAGGTCGGCGGCAAGATCATTACACGGTCACTGCCGGGTGTGCATGTAGCCCTTATGAGCAGATCAATGGGTTCGTCGCTGCCGTTGCCCAGGTAGATCCTGTCAATGGAAACCCCTTTAATGGGTGCTATCTTCTTTTTGATATCAGCCTGATAAGGATCCGGATATCGGTTGTAACTTTCGTCTGTAACTGATCCGTATGGATTTTCATTGGCATCCAGAAACACGCCTACATGCCCGGTGTATTCGTCACGTGCGGAGGAATAGGGCGCCAGGGAGAGTATGTGCGGCCGGAGAATTTTATTCAGGTCAAATACAGTATTCATTCTCAATCAGATAAGTGCTTCCAAATGGCAGCACGGTAATTATTTATTTATGTTAAAAAGCCGTCCATCAAAACTAAATGGCGCTACATCAATGATCTTCACCAGCTCGGCATCCGGGTGAAGCGGGTTAATCAGCATATTATTTTCATTGGGTACTACTGCCGAAGGAACGCGTAAAAGCAACGTTTTCTTTTCCTCCAAAAATGTATCTCCCTTTTCTCTGCTCCATTGCTGGTCCTGTTCCCAGGCAGAAATCAGATTTACACTCTCAGTTATTCCCACATGATCAGGAACATAGAGTACAACAACCACGAAATCAGGAGGAGGAGAAGGTTTTTGCCAATGAACCAGAATTTCCAGCATTGCCAGTGAGCGCCGCGTAGAGGTGTAAAGCATTGCAGAACCCGGGCTGTTCCACCGGCCCCCGTAATGATATGCACCTATTCCGCTGAGATCATCCTGGTAAGCCGCTTTTGTGATCCTGAACAATTCCATCAGGCAAAAATTCCGTGTTCCATTCTGCCGAGTTCTGTTTTAACCAGATCAATCCCGGCATGCGTTCTTAGGTAATGGATAGGCTTTTCGTTACCTAAAGCCAAAATTTCACGGTGAAGCCAATCCAGAAAATATTCATTTCCCAATACCCTGGTACCTACTGCAAAAAGATCAGCCAGGGCAATCAGATGATCAGAAACTACGTTGCTCAGCAAATCTGTCTCATCGTAGCGGAGCAAATTTCTGGGTGTGACAGGCAACAGTGCGATTATTTCGCGTGCATCAATCCCGGCAGAATCTGCCAGGTGCTGGATAGCAGCCTTGGGTATACCTTTTTCGGCGAGAAGAGCCAGGTCAAAACTGTTATTAACAGCATGCTTAAGTACCCCATATCCTCCCAGCCGCTCATTCACCATCCGTACTGTCATAACTACAATCGTTATCGTGAAAAATGTCCTCAAATTTAAGACATTTTTCTTCAATATCAAATATTATTCCAAACTCTTTAACCGGATACTTACGGCATTTCTATGCGCGTCAAGGGACTCTGCCTCTGCCATAGCTTCCACCACCGGCCCCAGGTTACGCAACCCCTGAACCGTAATGGACTGAACCGTAATTTTTTTAACGAAACTATCGACCGAAACGCCGCTGTAAGCCCTGGCATGGCCATTGGTAGGCAGCGTGTGGTTGGTTCCCGAAGCGTAATCCCCACAAGACTCGGGCGTGTAATTACCCAGGAAAATGGAACCGGCATTGATGATCTTTTCTGATATTTTTTCGGCATTCGCAACGCTCAGGATCAGATGCTCTGCCGCATACTCGTTCAGTAGGTCTATAACATCTGTTTCCGATTCCACCAAAATGGCCTTGCTGTTTTCAATCGCCCTGGCGGCGAGGTCCTTGCGGGGCAGCCTATCCATTTGCCCGACCAAAGCCAGGTTAACAGCGCTTAACAGCTTTTTACTGGTAGAAACCAGCAGTACCTGGCTGTCGGCACCATGTTCGGCCTGCGACAATAAGTCAGCCGCCACAAAAGAGGGAACTGCGGTATCATCCGCATAAACAGCCACTTCTGACGGGCCCGCTGGCATGTCTATCGCCACGCCTTCCTTGCTGACCAGCATTTTTGCCGACGTAACGTATTGATTACCAGGGCCAAATATTTTGTAAACTTTGGGAACCGTTTCTGTTCCATAGGCCATGGCAGCAATTGCCTGCGCTCCCCCAATACGAAATGCTTTAGTAACGCCAACCAGCTTAGCAGCGTAAAGAATAGCCGGATGGTCCGATGGCGTACATAGGATCACTTCTCTGCAGCCTGCAAGCTGCGCTGGGACACCCAGCATGAGAACTGTACTGAAAAGTGGAGCAGTACCACCCGGGATGTAAATTCCCACCTTCTCAATGCCGACGCTTTTACGCCAGCACGTTACACCAGGCATAGTCTCAATTTTTCCAACCGCCTGCAGCTGCTTGCTGTGGAAGGTCCGTATATTGCGGTAAGCCTGCTGTATAGCGTCTTTCAGGGTATCGTCAAGCAGGTCGGCGGCTCGCTCCATAGCCTCCGCAGGAAAAGCCAGAGAATCCAGGGTAACCTTATCAAACTTGAAAGCAAGTTCACGAATCGCCTGGTCTCCCTTGTTTTTTACGTCGGCCAATATCGGCGCCACTTTTTCCTCAATCTCCCTGGAATCCTGAACGGGTCTTGCCAGCAAATTTGCCCATTGGCCACGTTCTGGAAAAGCAATAATTTTCATTGGTATCTATGTCAAAAATAAACCAAACCGGACTATGCTCCCGGCTCGCTTCTACAAAATCATTTTTTCAATTGGGATCACCAGAATCCCCTCTGCTCCTGCCTGCCTTATTTTTTCTATATTCTCCCAAAAATCATTTTCATTGATAACCGAATGCAACGAGCACCACCCTTCCTGGGCAAGCGGTAAAATCGTTGGAGAACGCATACCCGGCAGGAATTTGATGATATTGTCAACAGCATCCTGAGGACAATTCAACAGGATATACTTGTTGTTTTTGGCCACCTGAACCGATTTAATCCTGAAAAGCAGCTGATCCATCAGTTCCTTCTGTCCTTCCGACAAATGTTTGCTGGCGATCAGCACAGCTTCGGATCTGAAAATTGTCTCTACTTCTTTCAGACCATTGCTCAAAAGTGTACTTCCAGAGCTCACAATATCACAGACCGCATCGGCAAGGCCAATACTGGGCGCAATTTCCACTGATCCGCTGATCTCGTGGATATTAGCATGCACGCTATTGGCTTTCAGATATTCTCCCAGCAGACGCGGATAAGTGGTGGCAATGCTTTTGCCTTCCAGGTCCTGCACACCTTTGTAGTCATGCTCTCTCAGTACGCCTATGGAGAGACGACATTTCGAAAAACCAAGTTTATGAACCGTATCAACATCGCGGTGCGTCTCTTCTGAAACATTTTCACCTACAATACCGATATGAGCAACACCATCTTCCACGTATCCGGGAATATCATCGTCGCGCAGGAACAATATCTCGGCCGGGAAATTGGTGGCTGAGGTTTTAAGTTTGCCTGCACCGTTGTCAAAACGGATACCGCACTCTTTGATGAGCTTCAGCGAGTCTTCACTCAACCTGCCCGACTTTTGAATTGCAATTCGTAATATAGTACTCATTTATTTAAGGGCTTGTGGCTCAGCAGCTGAGCATTAAGCATTTTGATTTTAATACCTGTTATGGGGCTGGTTCTAAGCAATTCTGGCAATGATATCGTCTACTGATAACTTTTCCTGATCACCTGTCTTCATGTTTTTCAAAGTGAGTAATCCCGAACCCATTTCATCCGAACCGATCAGCACTACATAGGGAATATTCTTACGATCTGCATAATCAAGCTGCTTTTTCAGTTTTACCGAATCGGGGTATAACTCAGCGTTGATACCCGCCAGCCTTAACTTTGGCAAAACCGATAATCCGTATTCAAAAGCCTGCCGGTCAAAATTGGATAACATGACCTTGGTACTCGTTGTCTGATTCTGCGGAAAAAGATTAAGTTCTTCCAAAACATCATAAATCCTGTCGACTCCGAGTGATATACCTACACCGGAAATGCCGGGCACTCCAAAAGTCCCTGTGAGATTATCATAACGTCCTCCTCCTGAAATACTTCCGATCTGAACGCCATTTGCCTTTACTTCAAAAATGGCGCCCGTATAATAGGAAAGCCCTCTTGCCAGTGTTACATCCAGCTCGATTTTAGGATTCTTAAGGCCCAGTTTATCCACCAGATTCCATACCTCCTCCAGCTCGGCAACTCCCTGCATACCCGTTTCGGAACTACCGAGCCAGTTTTTCAGGGCAAGGAACGGATCCTTAGCCGCCGACAAATCAAATACAGGTGCCAGCAATGTAATACTGTTTTCAGAGAAACCGCGGTCGGTCAGTTCTTCTTCAACCTTCTGTTTTCCTATTTTATCCAGTTTATCAATGGCCACACACAACGGGCCTTCCATTCCCTGCGCTCCTATAAGATCCGCAATACCGGTCAGTACTTTGCGGTTATTAATTTTTACCGTGAAATCAGTAATACCAAGCTCCGGGAGAATGTCGTGCAGAAGCAGCACTATTTCAGCTTCACAAAGCAGCGAATCCGTACCAACCACATCTGCGTCACACTGGTAAAACTCCCGGTAACGACCTTTCTGCGGGCGGTCTGCACGCCAGACAGGCTGTATCTGATACCTTTTAAAAGGCATAGCCAGCGTTCCCCGGTTCATCACAACGTGACGTGCAAAGGGAACCGTGAGATCATACCTTAAACCCTTTTCTGAAATTTTAGAGGTAAGGGGTTTGTAACCTTCATTCCAGTCCTTCTCTTCAAGTTTACTACTGAAATCTCCGGAATTCAGTATCTTAAAAAGAAGCTGATCTCCTTCCTCACCATATTTTCCCATTAAAACACTCAGATTTTCGAAAGCAGGTGTTTCTAGCGGAAGAAAGCCATATCGCTGAAAATAACGGCGTATTGTGTCAAAAATAAAATTACGTTTCGCCATTTGTTCCGGACCGAAATCACGGGTTCCCCTGGCAAGAGATGGTTTACTCATTATAAAACTATATGTAAATAACAGTTTATCAGCCTCAACCCGTTGAATACGCGTCAGAAGAACCGATCATTAAAACCTCATTTTCCTATTCAATATCCGTTTTTACGGGCCTAGTGATATTGAAATACCTCTAAAAGCCCCCAAAGTTAGGTAGCTTGTGTAATATTTATGACTATCTGCTACATTATTTCTATAATAATCCTTAATTTTGCGGCTCTTTCACAAAACAATAAATTAAAATGGGAGTTACGGAATTAAAACGTAAAGGTCGCAGAAATAAAGCAGTAGCAAATAATCGTACCGCTAAAATCAAGAACCTTTTGCGCAAACCAGAAGTTCGGAACGTGGATGTTGAGGCTATTAAAGCACAATTTGAAGCAAACAAACAGTAATCATCACTGTCCGCGCAACGATAAATGTTATCCAGCAAGTCCCTGTCAATCTGTTTTGGTGGGGCTTTTTGTTTTCTTGTCGGGTTTGGATTTTCTGCGGGGGGACTTTGAGACGAGTTTCTGATGAAGCTGGCGCATGCTTCGCCTCGCTTCCTTGCGGACATCCGTCAGGATACGGAAGCGCAGGGCTTCGCCGAACAAAAAAAGCCCGCCATTGATCAGAGCAAGGCTGTAAACGCCCAACAACCCCCAAACACGGGCTGGCTCGCCAATACGACGCTGGTGTGCGGCTTCGCTGAGAACGGTGAGGCCGAAACTGAAAATGATCAGCCCTACAGGGGCCAGGATCATCCATTTGGTTCGCGCGGACATTCTTTTGATCAGCTTTTTCCCTGGCGGCTTTGGATCAATGTTTGGGATCATTTATTTACTTTGTTTCCTCATTATGATCCTAAAATTATTAATTTTTAATCAAAAGGCTTCATGAAGGCTATCATTAGTTTAGTATTGCGTTTTATACCCCGTCCTTATCTGCAGCTGGTGGGACATTGGGCAGCTCGTTTTTTAAGTATATTCTATATGGGTAATAAGGTGGAATGCCCTGTATGCAACAGCCATTACCGCAAATTCCTGCCCTACGGACGTAATACTTCCAGCCGTGAAAATGCACTTTGCCCTGGCTGCCTTTCGCTCGAACGCCATCGCCTGATGGGTATTTACCTGAAACGCAAGACCAATTTTTTTACTGCTAATCTTAAGGTACTGCATGTGGCCCCTGAGTATTGCTTCATCGACCGGTTCGAGAAAATGAAAAACCTGGATTACATTACTGCGGACATAGAGTCTCCGCTGGCAAAAGTAAAAATGGATATCCACGACATACCCTTTGAAGCCAACACTTTTGATGTTGCTTTCTGTAATCACGTGATGGAACATGTAGACGACTATATCAGAGCCATGAGTGAGCTGCACAGAGTTCTGAAACCGGGCGGATGGGCCCTGATCCAGTCACCGCAGGATATGAAGTATGAAAAGACCTATGAAGACCCAACGATCACAGATCCGCGGGAAAGAGAGATACATTTCCTGCAAAACGATCACCTGAGGCTTTTTGGCAGAAACTATGGCCAGGAATTGGAAAAAGGTGGCTTCGTAGTTACCGAAGACCGGTTTGTGATGGATGAGCTTTCACAAGCGGAAGTTTTGCGCTATGCACTGCCCTCAGAGGAGATCGTTTATTTTTGTCAGAAAGCCTAACGCTGATAGATATTGCTTTTAAAGCCTCTCAAGAAGGATATTCGATCGTCGCGCCGGTTTCCCGGTGCGATTTTTTTTCCCATAAACGTTTCCATCCCTCCTGCAAAAAACCCGTTCCGTAACCAAAAAGCTGCACAAAAGCTGCAATGACACTGAGTGCGGCCACCTTCAAACGGCTGGTTTTCAGCAAGGCATCCGTAAAAAGCAAAAAGATATATAATCCTAGAAAGAGAAGCCCTGCAAAAAAGAATGGTTTGAAAATGAAAAACCAAAATGGAATGCTGCATACCCCCAGGGTAAATAGGACGGGGAAAGTATGCACTAGTTTGAGTTCCTCCGGATAATACCTTGCGATATTAATGCGGGCTCTTCCGAAAAATTTCAGCTGCCGGAAGAATTGTGAAAAACGTGTCCGGCGCTTGTGGTATATAAAAGCCTCCGGTATCAGGCCAGATTTAAATCCAAGCTTCATGGCTGAAATACTGAAGAGGATATCCTCCCCCATCCGGCTTGTAAGGAAACCTCCTGTTCTTTCCCAAACTTGTCTGGAAAGGCCCATATTGAAGCTACGGGGATGGAAAGTTCCGCCCATATTATTCTTTTTGCCTCTGATTCCGCCAGTCGTGAAAAGCGAAGTCATTGAATAACTGATCGCCTTCTGGATTGGTGAAAATGAAGGGTGATCCGTATCCGGGCCGCCATACAGGTCCAGATAGGTACTGTTTAGTTTGTCCTCAACAATTTGCAGGTAATGATCTTCAATGAGAGCATCAGAATCAAAAAGAATGAAATAATCACCACGGGCACGTTCAAAACCGTGATTTCTGGCAAATCCCTGTCCTCCGTTTTCTTTGAAGTAATACCGGATATCCAATCTTGCAGAAAACGACTGTACCACTTTATCAGCAAGAATTCGGGAGCCGTCCTCTACGACGACAACTTCAAAGTTCTTAAATGTTTGTCGGCATAAACATTCCAGCAAATCCTGCAATTCGTCGGGACGGTTGTAAACGGGTATAATGATGGAATATTTACGCATGACATTCACCTTGATTTTACCCGAGTGCTACTATGACAGACTCCTCGTTTGCTTGTATGATCTGTTCAATATGTGTATCTGTTAATGCCGTTGACAAAAACATGCTCTCGAACTGAGACGGTCCAAGATATATCCCTCTGTCCAGCATCGCATGGAAATATTTGCCAAATAACGGAAGATCCGACGTTTTTGCAGAAGGGAAATCCGTCACCGGCTGGTCGGTAAAGAACAGGGTGTACATGGAACCGATATGGTTGATCGTATAATTAAGTCCCAGCTTAGCCAGCGACCGGGAAAAACCGCTGATCAGTTTATTCCCTGAATTTTCCAGCTGTGTATATACCTCCGGATGTTCGTTCAGATAGGTCAGCATGGTGTACCCGGCAGCCATGGCAATAGGATTACCGGACAGCGTACCTGCCTGATAAACAGGCCCCAGTGGCGACACACAATTCATAATCTCAGCTTTCCCTCCGTATGCACCCACTGGCATACCTCCACCGATTATTTTCCCAAGCGTTGTCAGGTCGGGTGTGATGCCGAATCTTTCCTGTGCACCGCCTTTTGACAGACGGAAGCCAGTCATTACCTCATCAAAAATCAGTACAATACCTTCCTGATCACATATTTTACGCAAACCGGCCAGAAACCCTTCTGCCGGAAGCACACACCCCATATTTCCAACAACGGGTTCGAGGATCAGAGCAGCTATCTGATTTTTATTGGCATCCACCAGCTGCTGAACCGCATCAAGGTTATTAAAAGGGGCCGTTAAGGTATCGTTTGCTACTCCTTTGGTAACACCCGGACTGTCCGGCGTTCCGAAGGTTACAGCTCCGCTTCCGGCTGCGATCAGGAAACTATCACCATGCCCATGATAACAGCCTTCAAACTTAATGATCTTATCCCGTCCGGTATACCCTCTGGCAACCCTTATGGCCGACATCGTGGCTTCTGTTCCAGAGTTGACCATCCTGATTTTCTCTACGGACGGAACCATGGAAACAATCAGTTCCGCAATTTCAACCTCTCTGCGCGTGGGTGCTCCGAAAGAAAAAGAATTTTGGATGGCATCGGAAACTGCCTTTTGGATCAATTCGTGCCCATGGCCCAGGATCATAGGGCCCCAGGAATTGATCAGTTCGATGTATTCATTGCCATCTTCATCGTATACATGTGCACCCCTGGCCGACTTTATGAAAACTGGAGAGCCTCCTACCGCCCTAAAGGCCCTGACCGGAGAATTTACGCCTCCTGGAATATATTGCTGTGCCCTTTGGAACAGGCTTTCACTCACTGAGATATTCATACTCATTCAAAAATTTACTCAAGATTATTTAATCTGGACCCATTTGGACCCGTTGTATTTTAACAAAGGAGATATTTGATTTTCGCGGGAAGTGGTATAATCAAAACCACCCAGCAGGTAGTCGTCCTCCATTTCGCTGTCATATTTCCTGCTCTGGATGCCGCGTGCGAACTGGTCCTTATACTTACTGAGCATTCTGCCGAAAAACAGGAGCTGGTCATACCCCTGATACGAATATACCGACGGAAAGGTATTATTGGCATTCCAGAATGCCTTTTGAAATTCTCTTACCTTATCCTTTTCACGATCGATATAATCCGTTTCGATCAGATACAACCGTGCGCCCAGCTTCCCTGGCTGAGATTGCCGGAGATTGAAACTATTGGCTGTTGCCAGTACCGGAATGTTCGTTAGCTTTCTGCCATTCAGCGTGCTGATCAGATTCGTACCAGCCCCGGGGACGGAGGAGAAAAGCGCCACATGTGAAGGTTTCTGGGTATCGAAAGCAGGAATATTTGTTTCCATAGACTCCCGTTCACCCGTAATTTTAGCCATATTCAGCACCTTTCCGCCATGCTGGCGGACCTCATTTGCATACGCAAAGGCCATGGACGAATCCTTGGAAGTATTACCATAATAAATTGCCGCAGCGAAAGACGGGCCTGCCGATTTCATCCAGCGGGCCGCTTTCTGTACCTGGGAATTAATGGAAGGGTGTGCGAGGTAAACATTCGGTCCGGCTTTCGTAAGGCTTCCATCCGTAGAAAGTGGGTTCAGCATGATCATACTGGCATTGGAAACGTACTTAGCAGTAATGTCAAAAGTGGGTGCATAAAGCGGCCCGATCACCAGATCCGATTCCTGGAAGGCAGGATTTTCAACGATACTTTTCATCAGTTTTTCGTCGGTACTGATGTCATATACAGACAGGTTGACGGTTACGCCCTCTCCCTTAAGTACCTCCCTGGCCTGTAACAGTCCCAGGTAATAGTCGTAGGCAAACTGGTTGGTCCTGCGTTTGGAAGTATTAAACTCTTCGAGCCGGAAAGGTAATAGAACTGAAACATTGAAATAACCCTTCTCCCATTGGGAATCCCGTCTGGGCTTGTTTTTGTCTTTTCCGGTATCTTCATCCTTTTCGGCAGTCGTAATTTTAAATTTCTTCTGCAACTGCTCAGCATAGAAAAAATCGGTCTTGGTGGAAGCAGGAGACTTTTCAATAAACTGCACCACCTCCATGGCCACATCTCTGTCCTCCGGAAATTGCTTCTGGATATTAATCAAAGTAGCCAAGTCCTTAACATCCGAGAGGTAATATTGTTTCATCCCCTGGATATCTTTTAAAAAAGACGTGTCCTTAACTTTATCGAAATACTGAAACCCTTCTTTCCAAAGTCCGGAAGCCAGATGATCGGCCCCAAGCAGATAATAAACTTCGTTACGTTTGTTCCAGTCGGGGTAACGCCCCAGAAGCTGAAGCAACATCTGACGGCTCTCTTTATATCTTTTGGAATGATAGGCAGCCAGCGCATAGTAATAATGGGCATATTCGGAGTAAACCGAAGCAGCACTCAGATTCGTCAGCGGGGCAAGTTTGGTCATCACGGCAGGATATCTCCCGGCTTTGTAGTCTGTGATGGCACCATTGTAAATGCTGTTGTAATGGTCCTTTTTTTGAGCAAGAACAACGCTACCGCTGAAGACGGCAGCAACAACAATTATTACAAAAGAAAATCTCATCAGTAACAGGTTAATTTGGGCGGTCAAATTACGAAAAGGACTAAAACGGAAAGCAAACGGGCAATGTTTCTTTTGGAAACATTGCCCTATTTATACGATAATCCGGTATTTATTATTTCTTTTTAGAGCGTTTCTCTAATTCTGCCTGTTTTTTCTTTGCTTCATCAGCGGCCTGAAGCGACTTTTCCAGGTATTTCTGGAACTTGGTTTGTTTCTTTTCGCCGGAGGCATTTTTCTTACGGTTCTCTTCCAGAATATTTCTGATCTTATCCTCATTTACAAAGCGTTTGATCAGTAATTGCTGGGCAATGGTAACAACATTGGAAACGAAATAATAGAATGTCAAACCAGCAGGGAACGAATTAAGAACAAACATGAACATCACCGGCATTACATAACTCAGGAATTTCATGTTAACAGGCCCCGGTTGTGTCGGTGTCATCTGGTTGTTATAATAAGCATAACCGATACTTGAAACCGTCATCATGATGGTGAACAAACTCACGTGATCGCCGTAAAAAGGAACCTTAAAGGGCAGTTTAATGAACGAATCATAAGTTGATAAGTCTCCAGCCCACAAAAAGGATTGCTGCCTCAATTCGATGAGATTCGGAAAGAGGAAAAACAGCGAAAACAGAATAGGCATGGTTGCCAGAACCGGTACGCAGCCGCTTAACGGACTCACCCCTACCTGCTGGTACAGCTTCATCTGATCCTGCTGCTGCTTGGCCATATCGTCGCCGTTTTTCTGTTTGATTTCTTCCAGTTCAGGGGCAAGCAGCTTCATTTTAGCCATGCTGATGTATGACCTGTAGGTAAGTGGTGTCAGCAGGATTTTAACGATCAGTACCAGGCAAATGATCAGAATACCATAGTTGGAGATAAACTTTTCAAGAAAATTAAACAGCGGGACCAGGAAAAACTTGTTGATCGGCTTAAGGAAAGCATATCCCAGATATACGTTCTGGTCAAAATTCTCGGCCTTCACATTATCCAGGATATGGTAATCGTTAGGCCCGAGGAAGAATTGATAATCTGCCTCTCCTTTCTGAACGGCCAGCATAGGGATAGCTGCCTTTGCACGCATGGTCTTCACGATGACGCTGTCATTAGGATTCACATCTGCCTGTACATCCAGGCTCGTAAATGGATATTTTTCCGAAATAAGACCGGCCAGGAAGTACTTATGTTTTAAGGTAAACCATTTTACAGGTTCGGTTGTCTGCGCCTGTTCGTTGGCTGTTGCACTTGTTGCCAGGCTCTGAAGATCCTGGGTGTAGTAATTAAGCGTCACTACCTCCCGGTTTTTCTGCATGTCATTTTCAAGTTTCAGCAGATCGTTTGCCCAACTGAACTCCACCGATTTGGTATCCAGTCCCACACCGTTGGATTTAATACCGTAGTCGATCACATACCCGCTGCCGTGGACAACATAGGTTTGTTCAACATACTGATTATTTTTAAGGTTAACCCTGTAAGTAATTACAGCCGAATCCTTCTCCGCCAGCGTTTTATTCTCCGCATCCGTGGTAAACATCAGCTCTGTGAGGTTCACATCACCAGTCTTGGTAGGGAATTCAATTGAAAATTTATTGTGATCCTCGGTAATCAGATAAAGCGGTTTCTGGTCATAGGTCTTGTATTTTTTCAACATCAGCTCCTTGATCACCCCGCCCTGGTTTGAAAACACAACTTTTACATCCTGCGTTTCGATCACCACATCCTTTGCTGCAACCGTCTGCCGGGTACTGTCGCCCATTGCTTGTGAGGCTGCTGTTGTATCGGACTTTATGGTATTTTTCACATTTGCTGCGGAGGTGCTCTTCACAACTTGTTCCACCTTGGCTGGTTCTTCCGGTTGAGGAACCAAAATCTGGTAGCCTATCAGCATTAGCATGATTAATACCAAGCCGATTACAAAATTTTTATCCATTCTAAACTTTAATTATTGAAATAACAGACCCTTCATCGGGAGCGCAAAGGTAATAAGTTTTTCCCGATTAGGTCTTTAAACATGATGATTGGTCAGAAATCAGGACACAACTGCCCTCTTCTCCAGTGAATAGGTAAGCGCCGCTTTCACAAAATTGACAAAAAGCGGATGCGGATTCATGACGGTACTTTTCAGTTCGGGGTGAAACTGAACGCCGATGTAGAAAGGATGATTTGGCAATTCCATCATTTCAACCAGCTGATTGTCAGGATTAATACCTGTGGCCAGCAAACCTTTTTCTTCAAAATCCTTCAGATATTTGCTGTTGAACTCATAACGGTGACGGTGACGCTCACTGATATTTACTTTTCCATAGATTTTATGGGCGAGCGAATCCTTTTTCAGCTTGCACGGATAGGCGCCAAGACGCATGGTTCCCCCTTTATTGGAAATATCTTTCTGATCTTCCATCAGGTGAATCACGGGATACTCGGTCGTACGATCCATTTCAACAGAGTGTGCACCCTCCCAGCCAATCACGTTTCTGGCGTATTCAATCACGGCCATCTGCATACCCAGACAGATACCGAAAAACGGTATATTATTCTCACGAACGTATTGAATAGCAGCAATTTTACCGTCGGTACCTCTTTCGCCAAACCCTGGAGCTACCAGCACACCATCCAGGTCAACCAGTTTTTCAACCGCGTTTTCCGGGGTAAGCGTTTCGGAGTGTATCCACTCAATATTGACTTTGCATTCATTGGCGGCGCCCGCGTGTATGAAAGATTCAATAATGGATTTATAAGCATCGTGCAGCTCCACATATTTACCCACCAGGCCAATACGGATAGAATCTACCGGATTTTTCAATCTTGACAGAAACGTTTTCCAGGTATCCAGGTCTACGTCTTTATCATTATAGATATCAAGCATATAAAGCGCCCTCTGGTCAAGACGTTCTCTGAGCATCAGGAGCGGCACGGCGTAAATGGTATCTGCGTCCATGGCCTCTATAACGGAATTGACCTGAACGTTACAAAAAAGTGCAATTTTACGGCGAAGATCGTGCGGAAGCGGATGTTCAGAGCGGCACACCAAGATATCAGGCTGAATTCCCGACTCCTGAAGCATACGTACCGAATGCTGGGTTGGTTTGGTTTTGAGCTCACCAGCCGAGTTAAGATAAGGAATCAGCGTGAGGTGAATCACCAGCGTGTCCTTTTCCTCAAGTTCAAACTTGATCTGACGCACCGCTTCCAGAAAAGGCAATGATTCGATATCCCCTACACAGCCCCCGATTTCAGTAATCACGATATCATAGTCGCCGGTCTGGCCCAACAATAGCATGTTACGTTTGAGTTCGTCCGTAATATGCGGAACGACCTGCACTGTTTTACCAAGAAAATCTCCGCGTCGTTCTGCAGTGATCACATTATGGTAAATCCTGCCGGTTGTCACATTGTTAGCCTGTGATGTCCTGACGTTGAGAAAGCGCTCGTAATGCCCAAGATCCAGGTCGGTTTCTGCACCATCATCTGTTACGTAACACTCACCGTGCTCGTAAGGATTCATGGTACCCGGATCAATATTGAGGTAGGGATCGAATTTTTGGATCGTAACTGAAAGGCCTCTGGCCTGCAGCAATTTAGCTAGTGATGAGGCAATGATTCCTTTGCCGAGTGAAGATGTAACACCGCCCGTAACGAAAATGTACTTAGCGGTCTTTAGTGCTTTGGAAGCCATGAGACGTTGCTTTTTTTCTTGGATTACGGGATACAAAGGTACAGATTAATATGGTCTTTCCTTTCACTCCCGGCCCAAAAAATTTAGCCCGTGTTGCTAACCTGTTGCTATTCTTGCAGGTTATATCTGTAAAAAAACTTTGCAGCAACGACAACCTCATTTTCACGGGAAAAACACCCCGGCCGAATAAACTTTTGGCAAAAACAATATTATACCAATAAAAGCAACGGCTATAACCGGTTATCCTTTTTTATAAAGCCTAAATTGGTATTTTCGCAATCTTCCAAATCTTAAACGAATATTTTTCATAAATCCTGACCATGAAACAAAAGTCTCCTTCCAAAACGCCTCGCCGCCTGTTTTACGGAGTATCCCAGCTTACTTTTCAGGGGACCGAAAAACAGCAGCCCGGGGTAGTGCACCGTTAATCACCCAGGCTTAAACAATGCATTATTACTATTCAATTTTACAGCTAAATCAGTATAAGCAATGAGAAATTTACTGCTTTCCTTTTACTTTACAATACTAATTTTACCCCTTTGCGCAGGTACCCGGTGCAATGAAAATACGATCAGAGTAATTGTATTTGGCGCACATCCTGACGACTGCGACCTGGGTGCGGGAGGAATTGCCTACATGTATGCACAGCTTGGCCATCAGGTTAAATTTGTCTCCCTTACCAATGGTGATATGGGGCACCAGGACATGGGCGGCGGAGAACTTGCCAGGCGCCGTTACAACGAAGCGAAAGAGGCAGGCAGACGCTGGGGTATCCAATATGAGGTACTAGACAATCATGATGGGGAACTATTGCCAACGCTCGAAAACCGGATGAAGGTGATTAAGCTTATCAGAGAATGGCATGCGGATATTGTAATAGCACCACGGACAAATGACTACCACCCCGACCACCGTAATACAGGTGTGCTTGTACAGGATGCCGCTTACCTTGTGATTGTACCCAATATTCTTAGCAGTGTTCCTCCGCTCACAAAAAACCCTGTTTTTTTGTATTTCAGAGACCGTTTCCAGCGGCCCAATCCCTTTCGTCCGGATATAGCGATTGATATAACGGAGATACTTGCTAAAAAAGTGGATGGGCTTGATGCACACGTTTCCCAATTTTATGAGTGGCTTCCCTGGACCAGCCAGGATTTGCAAAATGTTCCTAAAGACCTGGCTGAAAGAAAAAAATGGCTGCTGACGGCAATGGAAAAACGATCCGCGGTAAATCCGGAAATCAAACTTTCCCTTGAAAAATGGTATGGAAAGCAAAGAGCCGAAACGGTGAAACAGGTGGAAGTCTTTGAGATTTGCGAGTACGGCAAACAGCCTTCGGAGCAGGATGTACGCAGGCTCTTTCCGATGATCCGCTGACGGCCATATAACCCCAATTCTTTTAAACAGAACAGAGGCCCGTTCCAGGTATCTTAACCACGGAAGGGCCTCTGTTTTAGGTCAACAGCTGAAAGGCCATCAGGTTAACTACGATAACCTGTCTTTGAAAGACTCGTAGCCGAAGCTCCGTATCAGCCTGAATTTTTGGTCCTTCGTCCACAATCCAATGGAAGGCAAATTAACGCCGTTAAAAGTAGTAGTCTTCACCATAGTATAGTGAATCATGTCCTCAAATATGATTTTATCACCCACCTCAAGAGGCTTATCGAAAGAATAATCCCCCATAAAGTCTCCTGCAAGACACGTCATCCCGCCCATACGGCAGGTATATTTTCCTTCAACAGGCTCCTGATAAGCACCCTTAATTACCGGCTTGTAAGGCATTTCCAGCGTGTCGGGCATGTGTGCAGCAAAAGAAGTATCCAGCACAGCAACCTCAATCCCCTGGCTGTCCATCACGTCCAGTACGGTGGTTACAAGTTCGCCTGTCCGCCAAGCGATGGCCGAACCTGGTTCAAGTATAACTTCCAGATTGTATTTCTCACGGATCGTGCTAACTAAATCAATTAGCTTCGATGTATCGTACCCTTCTCTGGTCATCAAGTGTCCTCCACCCATATTCAGCCATCTGGCCTGATGAAGCAAATCGCCAAAACGTTCTTCCACGGCAGCCAGCGTTCTTTCCAGGGTATAAGAATCATTCTCGCACAAAGTGTGAAAGTGAATCCCCTCAATACCCTCCGGAAGCAGGTCGGGAAGTTTATCGCGGGTTACCCCCAAACGGGAACCAGGTACACAAGGATTGTACATTTCAGTACTCACTTCCGAATATTGCGGGTTAACCCTTATCCCACAGGATAATTCCTGCAGAGGGTTGCTTTTCCTGTAAATTGCCACCCGATCCTTGAAACGCTCCCATTGGCTGAGGGTATTGAATGTAATATGGCTGCTTCTGCTGAGTACCTCCTCAAACTCATTCTCCAGGTATGCCGGGATGTAGGTATGCGCCTGATACCCCATAAAATCGTTGATCAGGCGGATCTCGTTCAGCGAACTGGCCGTGGCACCATGCAGATACTCCTTTACTATAGGAAAAGCACTGTACATGGAGAAACCTTTCAAAGCCAGGATGATCTTGCAGCCTGCCGCTTTTTGCACACTATCTATCAGTTCCAGGTTCTTCCGGAGTAATTCCTCTTCCAGAACAAAACACGGGGACGGTATATCTGAATAATCTATTGGCATTTTATACGTGAAATCAGAAATTGGTAAACAGTTAAAAAGTATTGTTTTCTATTTTTGCGTGCAAAAATAGGCGATTGAAAGTCCAAAAGCCTAGCACTACATTCATTTTCCTTACAACACCAGGTATGGCCTTTTTAGTTTTAGATATAGAAATGACCGGGCCGGAACCCGGCTGGAATGAAATCATACAGATCGGTGCAGAGCTATTTGATGACAACTGGCGCAGCCTGGGTACCTATTTACAAAATGTTTACCCCGAAAACGAAGAGGCCTTTTCGGTAAAATCCGAAGAAATACACGGACTTTCACTGGATGACCTGGAAGATGCACCCATGATTTATGATGTAATTCCGGAGTTTGAAAAATGGATGAAAAAGCTGAATGCGAACCGCCCTAATCTCTCGAACATTATTCTCTGTGGGCAAAGTGTAATTAACGACATCAATTTTCTGAGGTTTGCATACCGTAACGAGAAAATGAAATGGCCCTTTTCCAATAAGATGATCGACCTGCACACGATTTCCTACCTGTTTTTCCAGATCATGGAAAAAAATGGTAAACAAGTACCGCGTTCGCTGAGCCTGGGTTCAGTGGCACAATACTTCGGTTTTGAGAGAGAAAGCGAAACCCATAACGCCCTGGAAGATGCACAGCTAACTGCCAGATGTTTCAAGGAATTCTTCAAACTTATCGACAAGGTTACACTGGTATGATCGACTATAATCCCAAAGACTGGATCAAATATATCTTCTATTTTCAGAAAGGAGATACCGTCAGAAAACTGTCGCCGCTTATTGTAGCCATAGGTATTTATACGGCGGCACTTGCTTACCTGATACTGATTTACCTTCGCATCGGTGAAAACACCGATCTGAAAAATATTTCACTGATGCATTCGCTGCTCGGTTTTGTGATATCCATGTTGCTGGTGTTCCGTACCAATACTGCCTACGACCGCTGGTGGGAAGGCCGCAAGCAATGGGGTGCGCTGATGAATACAAGCCGTAATCTGGCTATTAAAATAAACGCGCTACTGGCGGGAGAATATGAAGAAGAACGCTATTTTTTTAAGAAAATGATTCCTAATTACGCCTATGCACTTAAGAATCATCTGAGAGGCAAATACGTAGCAGAAGAATTTGAAGATTCACCGCTCTTTAAGAAAAGCGCCCTGATACCTTCGGAACACATTCCCAATCAAATCGCCAGCGCCATATATCTGCGCGCCACTGAATTACAAAAAAGAGGAATCCTTCTTCCCGAGCATCTGTTGGTATTAAACAATGACCTGGCATCCTTTACCGACATCTGCGGTGCATGCGAACGCATCAAAAATACCCCTATCCCATTGTCTTACAGTTCATTCATCAAAAAATTCATCTTCATATACTGCCTCACCCTGCCCATTGGTTATGTGTTCAGCCTGCATTTTCTGGTGATCCCGTTTGTAATGTTTGTGTTTTACATCCTGGCAAGCCTTGAAGTCATTGCGGAAGAAATTGAGGATCCTTTCGGAGAAGATTCTAACGACTTACCTATCGAAAGAATCTGTGCGGGTATCCGTTCATCAGCCAAAACGCTGATCTTATAATTTTTTTTAAAAAAATACGGACACCTGCATTTCACCTCACTTTCTAAAAATGCTGAATTTATCATTTAATCAGGATACAAAATGAATCCTGATTTTTGAAAATTTTCATTTTTACGTCATGAAACATGTAAAATTTAACCATATTTTCAATAAAATCACCTTTTTTGGGCATTTTGTACGATTAGACATCTTAAAAAAATATTTGTTTATTGCATAGTACCCCTAGGTACGCAGGTTAATTTATTAACTGATAAACGATCTAAAATCATGCATAAACGAGCATTCATATCCGCTATTCTTCTTTCTGTTGGTCTGGCTATTTCTGCCTCCGCCCAGTCAAAAGTTGATCCCGGTATTTCTACCCACAATTATAAGCACCCGAACAAAGCTGCTCAGGCAAAAGCACAGGGTGAGGGTACAACCATACGAGTATCAAGCATCAGTACAGCAGAGCGTTACAGCAAACAGCAAAATAACAGGTACGTGAGTACAACGCCCAAATACGCTCCACGTCCTAGTACGCTTGTAGTTACAAAATCGTTTGAGCCGGAACCGTTCAATATTAACCCTTTGACTTCCGTACGTAATTACAAAACGTCTCATATAGCGGAGAAAAAAGGAAATTCCGAACTGGCCACTTACAGAAGTACCACGGATTCGACTACCTATCCGACAATTGACTAGATTGTAGATGAATTCAAAAAAGCCGGCACATTTTGTACCGGCTTTTTTGATGCACTGGCTTACCCAAAGTACCCACTTCAGAAGGATATTGTCATACTGGCACGGCTCCAAACCGCCAGGTACATCCGAACAGCAAACGAAAATCGCATCTAGCTGACAAGTTGTTATGCAGCACAGCTTAAACGTCCGAGCTGTACAGTCAGTGATTACTTATTGAAAAGCAAGCCAGTACCTTCCCGGTACTGGCTTTTGCATTTTCCAATGCAAAAAGATTATTAAAGACAGAACGAGACAAAAAAATCGGTTAGGACTGGTGATTTAACCAATTTTTAATTGGTTCTGCTTGTCGTCGATATTTGAATTTCATAATTTCATAAAATGATACCCAGTGAAACGATAGAAGACTTTTACCGAACCCATCCAGCGGCCAAAGGTTTGACCGTCCCCGAGCATCCTCATAAAGATCAGGGTCATTTCAATGTGTTTTCCAGAGTCTTCTGTAATCGATACAATTCCTACAGCCGACGCGACTTCTACAAGATTTCTCTCATTCTGGGAAAAGGTAAGCTTTTCTATGGGAACCAGGAAATAGATATCAACCAGAATGCGCTGATCTTCTTCAACAAGAATGTACCCTATTCCTGGGAATCGGTTTCTAAAAATCAGGATGGTTTTTTCTGCCTTTTTACCGATGAGTTCCTCAATGGAATGGCGCGCTCCAAAACGGTGACCGACTGCCCTATACTTCGGCCTGACACCATTCCTGTTTATTTCATTAATAAGGAACAGGAAACCCATTTGCTTTCCATTTTTGCAAAAATGCACCATGAGATCGAATCCAGTTACATCCATAAATATGACCTCATGCGCAACTATGTAAATGTGGTTGCCCACGAAGCTATGAAAATGCAGCCTTCGGTTCATTATGAATCCATGACCAACGGCTCGCTGCGGATATCCAACCTGTTTCTGGAACTTTTGGAAAGGCAGTTTCCCATTGATTCCCCAGAACATAAACTCCAGCTGAAAACGGCAAGGGATTATGCTACCAGACTAGGGATTCATGTAAATCACCTGAACCGTGCATTAAAAGAAGCTACCGGTAAAACAACCACCGAGCATATCATCGACAGGGTGATTGTGCAGGCTCAGGTGATGCTTCGCCACTCCAACTGGAGTGTGTCCGAAATTGCTTTTTGTCTGGGTTTTGAGTACTCGGCATACTTCAACAACCTTTTTAAGAAGCAACTTGGAGTTACTCCGAAGTACTTCAGGCATGCGGATAGGCAATGATTGTTTGAATTTTATAATTTATTGTTTGAAAACAATAGAGTTTCAAAAATAAACGGTGTTTAACTTTGTCCTGGATTAAAACCTTTGTAGTCCGCTCATTCATCATTTGGTATAAGGTACTATCCAATTATGAATGCTTTTAAAACCGAATCATCAGTATGTCAAAAAAAGGTACTCTCCGGCTGTTGCTATTCCTAGGAATACTGACCGGCGCAAACGGAGCATCCGCACAAATTCTTCCGCTGCGAGAAGCCATAGAAACGGCTCTTGCAAATTATGGCACCATAAAAGCTAAAAACAATCTGCTCAAATCCTCACAATCCATTGTCAATCACAGCCATAAGGAGTATCTGCCTAATTTTAACTTATCCTTGCAGCAGGATTACGGAACCGTTAATGGCCAGAATGGACCCTTATATGGGCTTGGCTTGTCCGTAGCGTCCTCAGGACTGCCCTTACCCAGTCAAAACTGGAATTCGGCGTTTGGTTCGCTCTATCTTACTAATGTCAACTGGGACTTTTTTGCGTTTGGCAGGGCCAGGGAACGCATTAAGGTAGCGCAGACCGCGGTTGCAAGGGATGAAAGTGATCTGGAACAGGAATTGTTTCAGCATAAAATACGGGTGGCAGGGGCCTATCTCAATCTGATAGCCGCTCAGCGGCTCACGCATTCGTGGGAAAAAAACCTGGAGCGAGCCACTTCTCTCCGGACTGTGGTGATTACAAGGGCGAAAAACGGGCTGATCCCGGGGGTGGATTCTTCCCTTGCCAATGCCGAAGTATCCAATGCCAGAATCGCGGTTACCAGGGCGCGGGATTTTGAGCAGGAACAAAGCAACCGGCTTTCAACACTCATGGGCATTGGCGACAAAGCTTTTCAACTGGATACTTCCTTCGTCACGAAGATTCCGGATGCAATAACCCCTGCAAAAACAGCTGTAGGGCATCCCCTTTTGAATTATTATACCAATCGGGTGCATGTGAGCGATCAGCAGGCAAGGTACTTCCAAACGCTGAGTTATCCCACGCTTTCACTTTTCGGGGTATTTCAGGGACGTGGTTCCGGATTCAGTTCCAATTATGCAGTAGACCAGTCGGCCTACAATCACTCCTATCTGGATGGTATCAATCCGGTAAGGGCCAATTATTTGCTGGGCATCGGAATGGTTTGGAACATGACCTCCGTATTACGGGTGAGGGAACAGGTGCGGTCGCAAAAGTATATTTCGGCTGCTCTGCAAAACGAGTATGACCTGCTCAGCCAGCAACTGAGCAACCAGTCGGCTCTTGCTGAAAAGAAGATAAAAAATGCGCTGGATAATTATAATGAAGTACCCACGCAGATGAAAGCCGCTTCGGACGCCTATCTGCAAAAGAGCGTTTTATATAAAAACGGCTTGAGTAACATCGTGGATATTACCCAAGCCCTGTATGCGCTCAACCGCGCTGAAACAGACCGGGATATCGCTTATAGCAACGTGTGGCAGGCGCTGTTATTAAAAGCAGCAGCGGAAGGAGACTTTGGATTATTTATGAATTTATAATGAGTGCCGGCTAGGGCCCTTCAAGCGCCCGATCCCGTAATAACAGGATACTCAACACTTTGTCAACCGGCTATCTGCCCCGGCCACAGCGTGTTCTGGTGTATCATTTAAAAAACCATCTGCACATGGATTTGATTCGTTTCGCCCTACGCAAACCCATTACCATCATGGTAATCGTAGCTGGCCTTTTGTTTTTTGGTATCAACGCCATCAGGAATATCAAGGTAGATATCTTCCCCAAGCTTGACCTACCCGTGATGTACATTGCACACCCTTTTGGAGGATATACTCCCACCCAGATGGAAACCTTTTTTGGCAAACAGTACATTAACATTCTGCTGTATGTAAATGGTATTAAAAATATTGAAACCAAAAATGTACAGGGGCTTACGTTGATGAAGATCAATTTCTACCCTGGCACCAACATGGCCCAGGCTTCTGCCGAGCTGAGCTCTTTCACCAACAGGATCCAGGCCGTGTTTCCGCCAGGCTCCAACCCACCGTTTATTATCCGTTTTGATGCGTCCACGCTACCCGTTGGCCAGTTGGTACTGACAAGTGATAAAAGAACAAATAACGAACTGCTGGACCTGGCTAATGTTTATGTCCGCTCTGGATTTACGGCCATTCCGGGGCTTGTGTCAGCCCCGCCGTTTGGAGGAAACGTCAGGACGGTGGTAGTGAAGGCAGACCCGGAATTACTCCGCTCACACAATATGACCCCCGACCAGCTGGTGGAGGCGCTGCGCCTGAACAACCAGACCGCCCCGTCAGGAAACGTCCGGATTGGCGAGAAAAATTACATCACACCCACTAACACCACCATCCGGAACATCAAGGATTTTGAAAATATCCCCCTGTTCAAAGGTGGCGTTCAGAACTTGTACCTCAGGGACGTTGCCACCGTTGAGGATGGTGCCGATGTAACAGCCGGTTATGCCCTCGTAAATGGGAAAAGGTCTGTTTACCTGAGCATCGCCAAGGGTGCCGATGCATCCACCTGGGAAGTAGTTCAAAACCTGAAAAAAGCTCTTCCTAAAATACAGAGCAACTTACCCGAGGACGTGAAAGTAAGCTATGAATTTGACCAGTCCACCTATGTAATGAATTCTGTCAAAAGCCTTCTGACAGAAGGTGCGATCGGGGCCATTCTTACGGGCCTTATGGTATTACTTTTTCTGGGTGATGCCCGTGGCGCACTGATTGTTATCCTGACGATTCCGACTTCGGTCATTGCCGGAGTTTTGTTCCTCAGTCTCTTCGGCCAAACAATCAATATCATGACGCTCAGCGGATTAGCATTGGCCATTGGTATACTTGTGGATGAAAGTACTGTTACAATCGAGAACATACACCAGCATTTTGATATGGGAAAACCCAAAGCGCTGGCCATCTGGGAAGCTTGTAAGGAAATTGCCTTTCCCAAATTACTAATCCTTTTTTGCATCCTGGCAGTGTTTGCGCCTGCATTCACAATGGGTGGCATCCCTGGTTCTCTTTTCCTTCCGCTGGCCTTATCCATTGGTTTCAGCATGATCGTTTCCTACTTCCTCGCACAGACATTTGTTCCTGTGCTGGCCAACTGGCTTATGAAGGTAAAACATCATAAAAAAACGGACGGAACTGACATGACAGACTCGGAGGAGTTTGCAAATGCGCACCTGAGTCCCAATAGCAGTGTACAAAAAGCAATGCTTGCGGAACGCATGGACAGTAACGGCGACGGGAAGATCAGTGTTTTTGAACGGATTCGTGCCCGGTTTAACCGCTTTATTGAAAGAACGATGCCTTTCAGAAAACCGATCGTCGTTCTTTATCTGGTGGTTACAACGCTGCTGGCAGGGTTTATGCTTAATAAAATTGGTAAAGATGTACTTCCGAAAGTGAATGGCGGGCAATTTCAGGTCCGGCTCAGAGCAGAAGAAGGTACCCGCATAGAAATCACGGAACAAAAAACCCTGAAAACCCTGGAGGTGATCAAACAGATCCTCGGAAAAGAGCATGTATCTGTCACCTCCGCTTATGTGGGACAGCATCCGGGCCTTTTCTCAATCAGCCCCATATACCTGTGGATGTCAGGTCCTCAGGAAGCCGTTATCCAGGTGGCTCTTACCGAGGGTTATCATATTAATATGGATGAACTGAAAGAAAAAATCCGCAAAAAAATAGGTGAAGAAATACCCGATCTTGCCTTATCCTTTGAACCGATTGAACTATCCGACAAAGTATTGAGCCAGGGATCACCCACGCCGATTGAGGTGCGGATGTCCGGCAGAAATAAAAAGCTGAATGAAGAATATGCCGCAAAGATTATAGCCAAACTCAAAGAGATTTCGTACCTCCGAGACGTACAACTGGGGCAGTCTAACAAGTATCCGGCCATCAAAATTGAAGTCGACCGGATCAGGGCTGCTCAATTGGGAGTGGATATGACAGATGTCACAAGGTCTCTGATTACCTCTACTTCCTCGTCCCGCTACACCGATAAAAACATTTGGGTGGATGAAAAAGCCGGATATAGCTACGGCGTGCAGGTACAGGTACCCGAAAACAAAATGACCAGTATCAATGACATCGGGGAAATACCGCTGCTGAAAAATGCTACCAGGCCGGTACTGAGGGATGTGGCAACCATAACACCGGATACTACCTATGGCGAAAATGATAACCTTGGAGCCCTGCCGGTTTTGTCTGTAACGGCCAATCTCAATAATATAGATCTGGGAACGGCCAAAGCCGAGGTACAACAGGCGATAGCTTCTCTGGGAGAGATACCCCGCGGATTAAACGTGGAGTTAATTGGCCTTAGCCAAACGCTCACGGATACGCTGGACAGTTTACAAAACGGCTTAATTGTGGCTATTGTAGTCATATTTTTAATGCTTGCTGCTAACTTTCAGTCGTTTAAAGTTTCGGCCATAGTGCTTGCTACAGTTCCCGCTGTAATACTGGGATCACTGTCCCTGCTCATGCTGACAGGCTCCACACTCAATCTTCAGTCCTATATGGGTATTATAATGTCTGTGGGGGTATCCATTTCCAACGCCGTTTTGTTGATCACCAATGCGGAGCAGCTTCGCGTTCTGAGCGGTAATGCGGTGGTAGCTGCAAAAGAATCAGCATCACTCAGACTGCGGCCCATCGTAATGACAGCTGTGGCTATGGTGGTGGGGATGGTACCCATGGCCAGCGGATTAGGCGAGGCAGGGGATCAGTCTTCTCCGCTTGGCCGTGCCGTAATTGGCGGATTAGTTGCATCCACTTTTGCAGCCTTGTTCATTCTTCCGCTCGTATTTGCATGGGGACAGGCTAAGGCCAGTACGCAGAGTATCTCTCTCGATCCTGAGGATAAAGAAAGCAGATTTTATGTTGAGATTTGAGTTCGGCTGAAGAACTCAGATCTTTGAATGATATATAAATTGATGCGAAAGCACAAACAGCCAACCATCTAATACCTTAAAGATGAACATTATAAAAACAATAGGATTTGTAGGCCTGGTCATCACGGTCAGTGTTACGCTGCAAAATTGCGGGTCCAGCAAGGCCGAGGAGGAGGAAAAGAAAAAACCGGAAGCCTCCGTTATGGAACTGGAGACCTATACCCTTAAAAAGGGAGAAATGACTTCCGAACTGAAGATTCCTGGCGAGCTGGTTGCTTTTCAACAGGTGGACCTGTACGCCAAAGTCAATAGTTTTGTACGGAAACTTTATGTCGACGTAGGTTCGGAAGTAAGCCAGGGCCAACTGCTGGCCTCGATGGAAGCTCCCGAGCTGAATGCCCAGCTTGCCGGTACTGAATCACGTCTGAAATCTCAGGAGGCTGTTTTCCTCGCCAGTAAAGCCAATTACGAGAGGTTACTCGAAACGAGTAAAACACCGGGGACCGTATCTCAGAACGATCTGGATATGGCTTATGCCAAGCAGCAGTCTGACCTTTCCATGCTCGAAGCGGCGAAATCTGCCCGGAAAGAAGTATCCGACAACAAGAACTATCTGGAAATAAGAGCTCCTTTCAGCGGGACCATCAGTGCCCGAAATGTAAGTACCGGTGCCTACGTTGGCCCTTCCGGCAAAGGCTCCGAACTTCCACTTTTTACTTTGGTTGAACAAAAAAAACTGCGTCTGGTGGTAAGTGTACCCGAGGCATATACCGGGTATCTCAAAAATAAAAGCCAGGTAAGTTTCTCCGTGAAGTCATATCCCGACCAGAAATTCAGTGCCAGCGTATCCAGGCTCTCCGGGGCGCTTGACAACCGTTTACGCTCTCAGCGCACGGAAATGGATATTTCCAATACCGATAAAAAATTACTACCCGGCATGATTGCCGAAGTTTCCATTTCACTTGACAATGGGACTGATAAGATTGCAGTACCTCGAAAAGCCGTACTGAATTCTACCAAAGGCGTTTTTATTATCAAGATAGTGAACGGAAAAGCACAGTGGGTACCAGTAAAAACAGGGCGGAGTACTGAAGAGCAAACTGAAATTTATGGCGATGTACAGGAAGGGGACGTTATCGTTAAAACATCTGCTGAGGAAATCCGCGACGGTTCTAATGTAAAAATAAAAGCACAGGCTAATTAGCCCGGTTTTCGTTCAGCACGATTCGTAGCTTGAAGCCGGCCAGATCGGCTTCAACTTCGGTGCAACGGCCACTGCGGTAAGAATAAAGGTTCTGTTTACCGTCAGGAAGCGTAACCTGATAACGTTGCTCCGATAACTTTTTAACGCTGCACATTTGTCCGAAACGCTCAGAATATACCTCCCTCATCTCTCCGGGTTCCTGATAAAAAAGTGTAGAAACGGTGTTGTGGATTGGATAATTAAGCCTTTTCGTTTGCGTTACATGATCTTTCTTTTCCGAAAACAATACTTCATAAACATGACCCGCCTTGATATCTGTACGCGTTTTTTCCTTTAAATCCCCGTTGACATAATGGGTGGATACCGATGAAACCAGCTTCCCTCCCTCAAACGAGCTCTGACTGCTGAATTTTCCTGAGTGGAACAGAAACTTAAATTCGGACTCAACACGCTGAACCCGGATATCATTTTTAGGCTGTATCCTGTATACCCTTAAGGAACCAACAGTTTTTCCAGCCACACTGACGTTGTAAACATCGGTCTGGGCAAATCCACAATGGATCGTGGCTGTCATTCCAACCCATAAAGCAAAAGTAAACCGGCTTAACTGCCTCAAGTCAGACTTCATGTCCCGTGATTTTTTCATAACAACAATAATCAACAGTTGCTATACTGCAATTATTGTTCCCATGAAGTTATGAATTCCCTTTCAATATTTATCAGACTCAGAAAATCCAACGGGATTGTTTTTTATCTATCGGTTAAAAAAAGCCAAAGAGGCAGCTAACGCCGGTTGAAAATCAACTTTGTATGTCAGAACGCCCCAAATTTGAGGGTAACATTGTACGAAATATTGCTGAGATCTGCGTCAGACAAACCGTTACCTTTTGCACCAAATGCCCGTCGATACGATACACCAGGGCTAAACCTCATCCATTTAAAAAGATTAAACTCCACCTGTGCTCCGGGTTCCATCAGGAAGAAAAACTTAGGATCCTCCTGGTCATCCCAGTCAAAATGATCCCAATCGTCCCAGTGTTCAACATCACGGCGGTCGTACTGCATTGTAAATCCTGAACCTGTGAGCAGATTCACAGTAAAATGTACCTTTTTGGTAGAGGCAATCACGTATTCGGTCATCAAACCAAACTGTCCGTACTGGTAGGTCATCTTAGCTTCCGGGAAATTAATTGCCTGATCGGGTACCGGAATGTAGTTGGTGGTGGCAGCCGCCCCAATTCCCAGCATAAATTTGCGGTTGATAAACCAGCCTCCGTAGATGCCGGGCATGTTGGCAAACTCGCCGTTAATGGTTGTAAACTTATTGGATATGGCGGCATAACCGCCGGAATGCTGTATTCCTTTATTCACAAACAAGGTTTGGTTCTCCTGTCCGTAAGATGTAAATGCCATCAAAAGGCCGCAGCCTAAAATGAGTTTGGATAATTTAGTTTTCATGATATCTGAGTTTTTTGGTGCTCTGACAATTCAAAAACGTATCCCCCCTATTGTTGCTATTATTTTTTAAATTATTTGACCTGATAAAAATCCAGTTGCTGTATCAAAGCCGGATTCTCAGGAGAGAGCGTGAAATAGACCTCCATTTTCCCCATTTTGCCCGTCATCAAAAAGGTACCCCGCAGATTGTTTTCCGCCGTCATTTCGGAAACATCGACGATCTCACCAATGGATGCAAAAATCTTATCCGTCACATTCTTCCTGTGCTGCAATGATTTATCCGGGAAAAAGTTTTCTGCAAATATTCCGCTGTTCTCTGCCCCACGCCAGGTTGGCAGTAATTTCACCAATTCATTTTTGCGCTGATTTAGGACTGTGGAAACTGCCACAGGCCTTGGTTCGAGCCCGGCCATTGCTATAAGTGTATCCAGTACCATATTATTAATAGAAGCCATACCCGCATAGGTACGATTGGCATGGGCAATCACCCCGATCCCGTATTCGGGTAATATCTGCCACTGGCTTCCGAAACCGGGCAATCCGCCGGTATGTCCAATAGAGACCCTGTCGCGGCAGTCCTTGCTCCATCTTAAACCATATCCGTAAGCTGATACCATGGGACATACCCGGCCATCGGGAAATTTATAGTTCAGATTAAGCGTATTGAAATTCCATGGATGCTGCATTTCCCGTACGTCTGCCCTTTTAACTGGGCCCTTTTCCGCGTCAGAACTTGGAGGCCATACAGACAGATGAAATGCTACATACTTACTATAATCTTCGATGGACGTGATCAGCCCCCCCATCGCTCCATAGGTTCCGTCATGCAACAGTTCCTCTTCCTTCCATACCTCGTCCTCAAACCGGTAACCATGCGCAAGCATCGAAACAGGTGCTTTGCTGTACTCCCAGATGGTATGTGTCATGCCAAGCGGCTTAAATATTTTCTCATTGATATAGTCCTGATAAGGCCTGCCCGAAAGCTGGGTAATGATCCTGCCCAAGAGCGCAAACCCAAGGTTACTGTATTCATAAGTTGTACCGGGGGCATTGGAAAACGATATACCCTTTTTGATCAGTGCAATCAGTTCGTCGTCATGAGAATCCAGCTGACGGTCACCCCAGGGATTATCTTCCGGAAAACCGGCAGCATGGGTCAGCAAATGCCGGATGGTAATGGCAGGTGCATCCATGGTAATGCCGGGCATATCTTTAAGCTCAGGTATGTAGAGGTAAGCCGGATCATCCAGTTTCAGTTTTCCTTCATTTCTAAGCGCCAGAATCCCCATGGCCGTCACGCTTTTGGACATCGATGCTATCCTGAAAAGGCTTTTACCCGTTGCCGGCACTGCCGTTTTCAATTCGGAATAACCATAACCACCCGAATACAACAGCACGCCGTCCACCACGATACCATAAGCCAGGCCTGGAAAATGATTTTTTACCGCATACTCGTTGTAAAGCTTTTCGATGACCGGCATAGCTGCCATTATCCTTTTATTCCGTTCCGAGCCAGAGAGAGTATGCTGCGCAGGAGCCCGAAGTGCGAGGAAAACAAGCAGTGTGAAGAAACAGTATTTCATAAGGAGCGAGAAAATTGTGTGTGTGAAGATAATAAAAGCAAAGGACTTGGCCGCTTGGCCGCAGGATATTTGACCATTTTCCAAAAGTATAGGAAGAGTACCCGAAAATCTGATCTAAACCATTCTACAAAAAATAACATTTCTTCATTTTGTACAACAAGTACATTTTAATATTATTTAAAAAGTACAACGAAATGAAATTATTTGATTTCAAAAAGCGTTAATTTTGCATCAGATTAAGATATAAGAAAAAGAAGAGTGCAAAAAGTAAAACACGCGACAAACTCGATTATTAAAATAGTCATAAAAATAAAATATGAATCACAAGTTTGGATTAACTCCCGGACATAAATTTCCACTCCTATGAATTACTCAATTTTAGCCCCATCTCAATCCAGAAAGTTCCTCCGCATGGCGGTGGCCGCTTTCTTCTTTGTACAAGGACTGAGCTTTGCGGCCTGGGCTAGTCGGATACCTGACATTAAAAATATGCTTCACCTTACCGAAGGCGGACTGGGTACTGTATTACTGGCTCTCCCGTTGGGTTTAATGGCCAGCTTACCTATTTCCGGCTGGATGGTAACCCATTACGGAAGCAGAAAAATGGTGCTGATCGGAGCGGTACTGTATGCTATCACCCTCACCTGCATCGGCTTTGTAAGCCGCACCGAACAACTTGTGATCGTACTCTTTGCATTCGGGCTTTGGGGTAACCTCACAAACATTGCAGTCAACACCCAGGCTGTTGCCGTTGAACAGGTTTATGGAAAGTCGATCATGGCTTCCTTCCACGGATTGTGGAGTCTTGCTGGTTTTGTGAGTGCGATGATCGGTTCCTTGTTCATCTCTATCAGCATTCCGCCGCAAATTCACTTCATTTTCATAGCAATTGCTGCATTGGCCGTTATTACAATGGCCTACAAACACACCATGCCCGATTCCAGTAAAAGCGAGGGAGAGGAACAACCGATGTTCGTAAAACCCGACCGTGACCTGCTTACCCTTGGACTTATCGGCTTTTGTGCTATGGTTTGTGAAGGTGCCATGTTCGACTGGAGCGGTGTGTATTTTCAGGAGGCAGTTCACGTTCCATCCAACATGACCACCCTTGGTTATGTAGCGTTTATGGCTACTATGACCGGCGGGCGTTTCACCGGTGACTGGCTTGCCAACCGCATCGGAAGAAGAAAAATGCTGCAACTGAGCGGGGTATTAATGGCAACAGGACTGGCCATAGCAGTTTTCTTTCCGTACCTGGTTAGTGCAACATTCGGTTTCTTACTGGTTGGTTTCGGAGTTTCCTCTGTGGTACCATTGGTGTACAGTGCTGCGGGACGATCTACCACCATGTCGGCCGGTATGGCACTTGCAGCAGTTTCATCCATCAGTTTCATAGGGTTCCTGATTGGCCCACCGCTGATCGGTATCGTTGCTCAATTTGCTGATCTGCGCTGGTCATTTGCGATCGTCGGCATACTGGCATCCATGACCGCCGTACTTTCCTCCAAAGCCAGGTTGATCCAATAATTTTTCTGGTAAAGATTTTAGGAGTAAAAGGATAGCCTCACCGCTATCCTTTTTTCATTTATAAATAAGCTCAAATGAAACGACTGATCATTTTATCCGGAATCCTGATTTCAATGGTGTCAGGTGTGCTGGCACAACAAGACACATTGCGACGCCTGGATATCAACCTGGAAAATTATCCCTATCCGTTTCCTGTTTCCTACCTGGATATCCAGTCCCAGGGGCAAAAAATCCGTATGGCCTACATGGATGTCCAGCCCGCTGCACCTAACGACCGGATCATTTTTTTACTGCATGGCAAAAACTTCAATGGAGCCTACTGGGAAGAGACCGCAAAATACCTTTCCAAATTAGGTTTCCGGGTCGTTATACCGGATCAAATCGGTTTCGGAAAATCTTCCAAACCGGCACATTACCAATATTCCTTTCATCTGCTGGCGTCCAATACAAAGCTCATTCTGGACCACCTGAATCTGAAATCAGTGATTGTGCTGGGTCACTCCATGGGAGGAATGGTTGCTGCCAGATTTACGCTGATGTACCCGGAAATGGTATCCAGGCTGATTCTTGAAAATCCGATCGGACTGGAAGATTATAAACTGAAGGTACCCTTCCAAAGCGTCGATAAATGGTATCAGACCGAATTAAAAGCTGATTTCAACTCCATCAAAAAATACCAGCTTACCAGTTACTACGACAATAAATGGAAGCCCGAATACGACCAATGGGTTAATTTGCTTGCCGGATGGACACTGAATAAAAAAGACTACCCCAGAATTGCCTGGAATTCCGCACTGACATACGACATGATTTACACGCAGCCTGTTTGTTATGAATTTGAAAAGATAAGAACCTCTACTCTTTTGATTATCGGCCAGAGAGACAGAAGTGCGGTAGGCAAAAATCTTGCTCCCGAATCGGTCCGGTCATCTTTGGGAGACTATCCCGCTTTGGGAAAACTGACCCAAAGCAAAATCAAAAACAGCGAGCTTGCAGAACTTGACAATATAGGACACCTGCCTCATATCGAGAACTTTGAGAAATTCATCGCCCCTCTGATAAAATTTCTGGAGAAATAAAAGACCGGGCAGGAGTTACTGCCCGATCTCACTTACAACACGAACTGTTTCAGATAATTACGACTGGTAAGAATAGCAGTGGTTACATCTGTTACATTACCCTCGTAAGCTTTGTCTTCTACTTCAATCACCACCGGTCCGCGGTATCTGACGTCGGTTAAAGCCGCAAAAAATCCCCGCCAGTTCACATCACCCAGGCCTGGCAATTTTGGCGAATGATATTCCAGCGGATTTGCCATGATCCCCACCCTGTCCAGCTTTTCCCTGTACAGTTTGGCATCCTTCAAGTGGATATGATGCAGACGGTCCTTGTAGGCATAAATAGGCTTAATTTCGTCCATCATCTGCCATATCATGTGCGAAGGATCATAATTAAGACCAAAAAGAGGACTGGGTATAATCTCGAACATCCGGTCCCAGACGGCAGGGCTGATCGCCAGATTTTTTCCTCCCGGCCATTCATCTTCGGTAAAAAACATCGGGCAGTTTTCGATACCTATTTTGATGTTACACTCCTCAGCAACCTTTATAACCGCCGGCCATGTATCTGCAAAACGGGCCAGATTCTCCTTGATACTTTTAAACTGGTCACGGCCAATGAAAGTGGTAACCACAGGTATCCCCAGCTTGGCGGCCGCCCGGATCACCTGTTTGATATGTTCCAGAAAAAATTCTGATCTATTGGGATCCGGATCCAGCGGATTGGGATAATACCCCAGCGCCGAGATGGAAATATTCGCTTGCTTGAGGTTATATTTAATCTCGGCAACCTTCCGGTCGGTAAGATTATGGACATCAATATGGCTGACACCGGCATACCTGCGACTATCCGAATTATCTGCCGGCCAGCACATCACCTCGATACAGGAAAAACCGTGGTTACCCGCAAACTGAATTACATGTTCCAGGCCAAAATCAGCCAGTATAGCACTTACAAATCCTAATTTGAGCATATTTTTAAAGTTATAGACCTTCGTATCCAAGCGGAATGCTTCCTTAACGATCCGTGAAAATAATAATATGAAGACAGGGTTAAAAATTTCATCAATTATTTACCGGACTTCATCCATCCCCGCAGCCATTTGTAACTAAACCACATCAGTTAATCCTTTGAATTTTAGTAATATTGATGCGTAATCACTACAAATAAGTACCAACGAACTTAATCAAAAACTTCCATGGCAGATTCAGAACAGGGTATTGGCAAGAAGATACTGGGTTTCTTTATCAAGGAAAATGCGGAAACCGAAACTTCTCCCAGCCCGGCCCCCGCGAAACCGGATGAGAAACAGAAAACCGTTTCCCTACCGGCTCCAACCATCATTAACAAGGCCGGAACAGCGCAGATCGACAGAAAATTTGCAGAGCATTTTGCAGAACTTCTTGAAAAATCCAACCTTCCCGGTCCTGATTATTTTGAATACAAGCAGGCATTAAGAAGTATGGAAGGACTGGACCTGAGCGAAGAAAAACAGTTTCAGGCGGCATGGGCCAGCTTCAAAGCCATGGGTGGTGTAACGGAAACGGCAGTGTTGAGAACTTCTGCGGATCAGTATCTAGGGGTTCTGGACAAAGACCGCACCGCTTTCCTGAAAGACGTAGAAAAGGCGCTCAACGAGCGTGTGGGGGCCCTGAATAACGAAGTAAAAAAACTTGAAGAGAACAATAAAGCATATTTGCAGCAAATTGCCGATCTTCAGAAAAAAATGGATGAAAATAACAATCGCCTTGGACAGATTTCCGGAGAAATAGCGGAACAAAGTGCCAGGATAACGGCCAACAGGGACAACTTTGAGATTACCTATAAAAGTGTGGTAGATCAGATCCTGGCAGACCTTACTAAAATTAACTCTTACTTAAAATAACCTATTCGCTCAATCATGGCAACACCAGATTTTTCACAAATCGGCGGTTCTCAGGAAGACAATTCAAAAAGATCCTACTGGAGTAAACCCGAAGGAATTACTTCACTACTTTTCATGGGAGGCCTGGGAGCGGCCGCGTTATATTATTGGAACAAGCTGGCCGGTTTCCTCATAGAAGTTACTCAGAACACCCTTTATCTGGGAGTATTGATGGCCCTGCTGGCCCTGATGATCTTCCTTTTTACAAGCAAGGACGTTAGAACAGCCGTTTTTTTCCTTTTCAAAACGCTGATGCGCAAAATCACCGGACTGGTGATCAAGCTGGATCCGATCGCGATCATGAAAATATACGTCGACGACCTGAAAGAAAAACGTGAGAAAATGCAGGGACAGATAGATACGCTGGCCGGGCAACTGGTGAAGCTCAATAAAAAAATCACGGAAAACAACGAGCAGATCAAGCAAAAGTTTGCTGAGGCGAATAAAGCCAGCCAGATGTCCGACAGGCCAGGCATGAAGGAAACCGCTTCACTGGCTACCATTGAAGGTGCGGGGCTGCAGGAAATGAACGAGAAGCTTTTTCCATTGCAACGGAACATTAAAACGGTGCTGGAGTTTATGGAAAAAGTAAACAAAAGCGCGGATTATATTATTAAAGAAACGGAGATTAAGGTTAAACTGAAAGAGGCAGAGTACCGGATTGTAAAAGAAAGCTCCAACGCCCTGCGTACAGCGGTAAGTATCTTTAAGGGAAATCCTGACAAAAAGTTTTATTTTGACGAGTCAATGGAATATATCCAGGACGATATGAGCCAGAAACTGGGTGAAATGAAGCGTGCTATGGATCTGTCACTTGACTTTATTAATGCGGTGGACGTGCAGAATGGCTTGCTTTCGGACAAGGGACAGGCCATGCTGGAAGCTTATAACCATGGAGAGTTTAAGCTTATCCAGCTTGATGCGCCCCAATCGCAAACCCGTAGTATTGACCCTCCGGCAGACTCGCGATACAAAGGCCTGCTGGATTAATATTCAGTTTTCAATTTCAATCAATTCATTTAGCCTAAATAATCACAATGAAAAGACTTACAGTAGCCGGAAGGCTTTTAATTACGGCCCTCATCATTGGAGCCATATTTGTTGGATACAAGTATTTCGGAGGCAAACAAGCCATCGACAAACTGGCAGAAAAACAGGCTCAGACCATCGAAGCAGATTCTGTGGAGGCCGAAAGCCCCGCATCTTCGACGGAAGATGTGGCTACGGATAACCAGGGAGCAACTTTCGCATACAGTGCGCCAGAGCCCGTAGATGGTAAGCTGAAGGGTGTTGTTGAACTTGGAGCCAGCGGATTTAACTCTTTCGTTATAAAGGTTGACAAAGAAAAACGCTGGAAGCTGGAAAAATCGGAATTCGGAAATAGCTTGGTAACCGAAAACATGGCCACCGAAGAAGATGTAAGAATAGGGCTGAAAAAGTACATAGGTACCATGCTGGATTATGGTGTGGGGAGTAAGGACATTCACTTTGTGGTGAGCTCAGGAGCTGCAAAGGCTGAGGTAACCCAGAAAATCACCAAGGTACTCAAGTCTCTTGGATACGTGGTAAACCAGGTTACGCCTGAACAGGAAGGGCAGCTGGCGCTGAAATCAGTACTTCCTACTAAGTATGCGGGTAAAGCATTTGTGGTAGATATCGGATCCGGCAATACCAAAATTTCATGGCTAGAAGGAGATAAGATCATAGCACTTGAATCATTTGGTGCCAAATATTTCCAGGATGGAACAGACGACTCCAAGGTATATGAGGAAGTAAGTGCAAAGGCCAAACAAATACCTGCAGAACTCAGAAAAACCTGCTTCATCATCGGCGGAGTACCTTTTGAAATGGCAAAGGAAGTACGCAAGGGCAAGGAGCGGTTCACCCAGCTAAGTCCACCGTTGGCATATTCCAAACTGACCAATGCCAAGTCCAAAGCCGGCGTCAATATTTATAAAGCCGTTGCAGACGGCACCGAATGCAACCAGTTCGTTTTTGACTGGGACGCAAATTTTACCATCGGCTTTCTATTAGGATTGTAAACCGGAAACATTTCAGTAAAGGGAGAACGGAGCAATCCGGTTCTCCCTTTACTCTTTTCACTGAATTTTTTAAATGCAAGCAGCATGACACTTTCGCAGCTTTTCTTATCGATTTCTGAAAATCCCTGGCCACTGGTACTTTATTTTGTTGCGATACCTCTGGCAGCCTGGCTGGTAGGAATTGTTGCAACCGGGAGCCGCGACGTCAGGTTCTGGAGTTACATATATGCTGTCCTGATTTATGCCATTTCTCTGCCTGGCGTGTTTGCAGTAACCCTGAACGTCTATCTTTTCCTGTTTGAAAGGCAGAGTATCTGGCAAGCCAATATAATTTTACAGTTTCTCCCCGTTGTTTCGATGGCCATCACTCTTATGCTTATCAAAAGTAAGATTCCTTTCTCTCTGATACCCGGTTTTGGCAAAATTTCGGGTTTTCTTACGCTGATTACCGCCCTCATCGGGATCATGTGGCTACTGGACAGAATCCACTTGGTATCATTTACTTACGTCCCGTTCTCAGCGATTTTGATCGGGTTTGTGCTTACTTTACTCGCAATCAGGTTTGCGTGGAGCAAATTATTTTGAATAGGGGCCGGTATATACAAATCTCCGTGAACGACGAACAGAAGCTTTTTGCCCGTCGGCTCGTCGAGCATTCACTTTTACACCACCACATTTTCAATATTTGGGACAAATCCGGTGTAGACCTGTCGCGAACCCGGATGTTCCGTTTTACCGGTACCCTGGGAGAAGTAGTCTTTGCCGACTGCTATCATTTGCCGCGCCCTACCCTATCTTTTGGCGCACAGGACGGACAGGACCTGGGCCAGGATTTTCGGATAACATCGCCAGGCCATACTTTTTCGCTGGATATCAAGTCCATGAAACGACGTCCCGGCACTTTATCAGGCAAGTATGTTTTAAACATACCCGCATCACAATTACAGAAGAAAAATTCCCGCACCACCCATTATTTCTGCATCTCATTCCATCAGGGCATTGAAGGCACGATAGCCTCCCTGCTGGGTTTTGTGGACAAGGAGGCACTCATCAATGGCAATACAGGCAGGCTCTACCGCGCTGGTACCCCCCGCCTACGCCACGACAACACATCCTTCACGTTCCTTGAAGATACCTATGAGGTTTTGTTTTCGGATATGGCCCCACCCATCGTAACGGAATACATCCGGGGTTTGAAAGGATTTAAAGAGTGCTATTTTAAAGATTGAGGTTATATGTGTAAGTTTAAACCTCAATCAGACTCGATAGAATGGCTTTGCTCGGAAGTCTGGCTATACCAGAGTCGGTTAAGCCCAAACTTAGTGCGCTGACTTTTTTAATCCACAGCGAACCGCTCCGTATCCCAAATGTACCCGGACCGCCAACTGTTAACTAAATACTGCTTACTTTACAATGGCCTCCCATACACGTACTTACAGTAAAAAAAAGTTACTGGGCCAGATATACACACCGGGTCACATTGTCGAAAAGATACTGGTAATTACCCAATTAAAAACGGATCAACCTCAGGGAATGAAAATCCTTGATCCTGCATGCGGCGACGGACGGTTTCTGGTACCCATTGCCGAACGGATTATCAGAGATTCGGATAAAGAGCATGTGGCTGAAAATCTGTTAACAATTTATGGCTGGGATATTGACCCTCTGGCTATTGAAGCTTGCCGAAAGAACCTGGATAAACTCCTGGTACCACTGGGTATTACGGTAGCCTGGAAACTTTATTCTCAGGATGCGCTACGCCAAAACGATATAAGCGACCGTTTTGACGTGATTATTGGAAATCCACCTTACATCCGCATTCAGCATTTGCCATTAGCCCAACGCAGATATATCCGGGAAACCTATTCATTTTGCAAATCCGGCTCGACCGATGCCTACATCGCTTTCTTCGAACTGGCCACCAAACTATTGACTAACAGCGGCATATGCGCCTTTATAACACCCAATTCCTATCTCAATTCGGAAACCGGACAACCGCTTCGCTCCTATTTTGAGCAGAATCAAAATCTGCTGCACATCACCAATTATGGTACCGTCCGTGTGTTTGGAAATACCGGAACCTATGCCGCTATTACGGCATTTGGCCCTGAACCGCATGAAACGTTTACTTTCGAAACCTGTGATTCCCTTTTCCATTATCAGCAGCGCCGTATCCCTTTCAACGAAATTAAAAGCGGAAGGCCCTGGGAACTTTCTGTCAAGACCCAGGAAAAAACGGATGGTATCAGGCTGGGGGAAGTCTGCAGGATTTCCGTAGGAATTACCACCTTGGCCGATCCATATTACCTGTTCCGGATCATTGAAAACCTGGATGACATACACGTGGTTACCAACAAAAAGGGGGAAGAAGTAAGGATAGAATCAGCGCTTTTAAAACCCATTGTAAAAGGCTCAAAATTAAAGACTTCCGCTGATCCGGTGGTAGAATATATCCTTTTCCCTTATGAAAAGGACGAAACAGGTAAGCACAAAATTATCCCCGAAGAGCGGCTGAAAAATACCTTCCCAAATGCTTACAACTATTTCATAAGCATTCGTCCGCATCTTGAGAAAAGGGATAACGGCAAACCAAACGCCGTCGCGTGGTATGCCTTTGGCCGGGCACAAGGGCTTGATTCTTCTTTTGGCAAGAAAATAATCTTCTCCCCCATGAACAATACCCCCAATTTTGTGTTATATGAAAATCCCGACTGCACGGTCTATTCGGGGTATTTCATCAAATACGATGGAGATGATCAGTTTTTGCTGTCGCAACTCAACTCTGAACGTATGGCCGAATTTATTTCCATCGCCGGAAGGGATTTTCAGGGAGGCTACAAAGGGTACAATAAGAAAATCATTGAAAATTTTGTCATAACAGACCTTCAGACAACATGCCAGTGACACCTTCCATCGAAAGATTAACATCTCTGCTAAGACTGGTACCGGACCTTCTGCAGGAAATAGCAGAAGAGGAATTAACTGCCAAACCGGCTTTCAATAAATGGAGTAAAAAAGAGATACTGGGCCATCTCATCGACAGTGCCACCAATAACCATCAAAGATTCATCCGGATACAGTCCGAAAACGAACCGGTTATCTTTTACGATCAGGATCAATGGAATAGCCTGACTGGCTATAACGACCTGGAAACCAAAGATTTAATCAACTTTTGGAAAGCTTACAATCTGCATATTATCTCAATCATCAAACGTGTTCCTCCCGAAAACTTTGGCCGCGCAGGTATTGGCAGGGACGGCCAGAAACATACATTGAAATGGTATTTTGATGACTACGTCGATCACATGGAATACCATCTGCGCCAGATCATTGCCTACTAACATGAACGATCTGTGCAGAGATATGAAAATTTTTATATCTTTTAAATATAAATAAACGAACGTTCATTTATATTTACGTTTAATATGAGAACAAGAGATATCCATAAGGAATTGCTCATCAGGGAGAAAGCGATCGAAATGATTGTAAAGCAGGGTTTTGACGGGCTCAGTATGCATAAGCTCGCCAAAGCTGCAGGGGTTTCGGCCGCCACCATCTATATCTATTTCAAAGACAGGGAAGATTTAATTCAAAAATTGTATACTGAGGAAACAAAAAAAATGGCTGAAGCCACCTTAAAAAATTTTGACCCCGGCAGCCATTTCGATGAAGGCCTTAAAATTCAATGGATCAACCGGATGAATTACTGCCTTGAAAATCCGTATAGCATGCAGTTCACCGAGCAGCTTCGCAACTCCCCGCTGGTTCACCGGTCTCAGATGGATATGCGGTTTCTGGAAGCCATGTCCACCTTTGTCCATAATGCCATCCAACGGAAAGAATTGATCCCTTTACCTGTGGAAATTTATTGGTCCGTGGCGTTTGCGCCGTTATACCAATTGGTTAAATTTCACGTTTCCAAAACCAGTATGCCCGGAAGGCCTCCGTTTATATTCGACGAAGAAAAGATTAACCTGACACTGCAACTGGTGATCAAGGCCTTAAAGCCCTGATAACGGAATGGGATAATTTTGCCGTCGGACAGTGTACAAGGATAGAGATACTCTGCGAAAATTAAAAGATTAAACCTTTCATATATGTCAACAGAAACACAAAAAACTTTCACCGGTTACCAGATCTTCATCATCAGCATTTTAGCCTTCCTGCAATTTACGGTAGTGCTGGATTTTATGGTACTGTCTCCCTTGGGCGCTATTCTGCTCAAAGAGCTTTCCATCTCCACAGTCCAGTTTGGGCTGGTAGTTTCCGCCTATGCATTCAGTGCCGGAGCCGCAGGGTTACTTGCTGCCGGATTTGCCGACAAATTCGACCGTAAAAAACTGCTGATCTTCTTCTATACCGGCTTTGTGTTCGGTACACTACTCTGCGCTCTGGCACCGGATTACAACTTTTTACTGATGGCCCGAATCGTTACGGGCATTTTCGGAGGGGTGATCGGCTCCATCAGTTATGCCATCGTGACGGATCTTTTCCCGATCGAAAAGCGGGGAAGAGTAATGGGATTTGTACAGATGGCGTTTGCATTAAGCCAGGTGATTGGCATACCCATAGGGCTGTACCTTGCCAATATCTGGGGCTGGCATTCTCCGTTCCAGATGATCGTTGGGCTAAGCACCATTGTAGGAATAATTATATTTTTCAAAATGAAGCCGATCACCGCGCACCTGCTGATACAGAAGGAAGGAAGTGCCTTTCAGCACCTCCGGGCAATTATCGCGACACCTGCGTATCTGCGAGGGTTTGCCGCTACTACCCTACTGGCAACGGGAGGTTTTATGCTTATGCCGTTCGGAAGCGCTTACGGTGTCCATAATCTCGGAATTCCGCTGGAGAAGCTCCCCCTTCTTTATATGATCACCGGGATTTGCATGCTGATATTCAGTCCGTTAATCGGATCACTGAGCGACAAAATCGGTAAATATAAAATGTTTATCGCCGGGTCAGCGGTTACCTGCCTCATGACGCTGATATACTGTAACCTCGGCATTACGCCTTTATGGATTATCATCATTCTTAATATTTTACTTTTTGTAGGCATTACAGGCCGAATGATCTCCGCATCGGCACTGATGACAGCTGTTCCGGACCCACGGGATCGGGGTGGATTTATGGGTGTAAACGCTTCGGTGCAGCAAATTGCAGGAGGAATTGCGTCCTTGATCGCAGGAATGATCGTAACGGAAACCGCCACAGGTTCACTTGACAATTATCCATTGCTGGGGAATGTAGTAGTTGGAGCTGTCGTCGTCACGGTTCTGCTGATGTATCAGATTCATCGGTATGTGGATGCAAAGACACGGGCTTCCAATCCTTCGGCGGCCTCGGTGTAAACTGCCCTTTTCGGATAAACCGTATTTAAATCGTCAAAAAGCGGGTTCTTTCCTCAGGAGCCCGCTTTTTATTTTAGAACCTAAAGTATTAACTATCAACCGGCTAAAAGAAAACAGCAAATTTTAAATTTAAATACTTTTATTTATTATTATATGTTCCTTACTTTTACACCTAACAAAAACTTTTGACACTTTTCATTTAAATAGATTAGTGATAAAAATATTTTACGTTTATTTACATATCAGACATGTGATAAACTATCAACTTTTTATACATATAATACTTTTACATGAAGATCTTAAGTATTGTTAACAACAAAGGAGGTGTTGGTAAAACCACTTCCGCGCAAAATATAGCAGCCGGTCTGACCAAATTTGCCAACGCACGCGTGCTGGTAATTGATCTGGATGCACAGGCGAGTTTAACCAAAAGTTTTGGAATTACGCATGCAGGTCTGAAAAAAGATAGCGGCTCATTTATCACAGGCGAATACGAATTTGATGAAATCGTACAGAAAGTAGGAGACATTGACATACTCCCGGGCTCTGCGGAAATGATTCACCGGGAAGACACGATCAAATCAGCACCTATTTTCCCGTTTAATCTTAAGATTGCGCTGGAGAAAGTAAAGGATCGTTATGATTTTGTTGTGATAGATTGCCCACCGGCTTTATACGGAAATACAAGGCTTGCGCTGGTATCCTGCCATCAGTATTATGTTCCTTTACAAGCAGAATTTTTGAGCTATGAAGGTTTAAGAAATTTCCTTGTTTACTCGGCTGAAATAAAAAAAATAAGCCCGAGTACAAACCTCGGAGGGGTATTTGCAACACGGTATAATCCAAAAATAAGAAAGAAGATAAGTCATGAATTGATCAGCGCAACACGCGAACAACTGAGCGACGTATTCATGGAGGCATACATCCGGGATAACATCGCGCTCTCTGAGGCGCAGGCAAGCGGGATGACTATTTTTGACTATGCTCCCAGCAGTAATGGGGCGGAAGACTATTACAAACTCACTAAAGAAATTTTAGAACGAATTAACAACTGACAAATGGCTAAAGAAAGGAAATTTGATTTTGCGCCTCTTCCCTTGGTAGTGGACACCAAAGATGAGTTGGAAACAAATGCGCCTGCAGAGGTATTGGATGGCCCACCCACTAAAGTAACGTTTGATTGCGAATTTATCCTGATGGAAAATATGAAGGATTATGGTTATTGGGAAGGCCTCACGCAAAAAGATATCATTCTGGAATCTTTAAGGCTATATTTTGAAGACAAAGAGATCAGGCCGAGACCTGACAAAATACGGCAGCGCCCGAAAGTAGGCCGCAAACCCAAAAATGCCTGATTACAACCCTATGGCAAACTTAATTCAATAAATGGAATGCATTTATCCGGTTCCATTTATTGAATTCCCCATTCAGTCTGCTCTTAACCAAATCCGAGAGCCTATTTCCATGCCGGTATAGGCTGCCTTCCTTTTTTGATAAAAGTTTCCTCCATCTACACCTTTGATTTCAACCTGCTTAGCGTTTCCTGCGAAACATTGAGATAGGAAGCAACCAGTTTGTTTGGCAAACGCCTCACTATAATCGGATTGTCAGCCAACAGCTGTCGGTATTTTTCTGTTGCATCCAGCGTAAGAAGAGACATCAGCCTTTTGGTATTGTTGACATACGCTTTCTCTAAGTAGTACCGGTAAAACTTTTCCCAGGGAGGGATTACGTCAAGTAAATGATAGAAATCCGTGTGAGTAATGGATAACAATTCGGTGGGCTCTGCCGCTTGTATAAACTCTTCGGAAGGCTCGTCTGTAATAAAACTGACCAGTGCAGTAGCGAACTGGTTTTCGAAAGCAAAATAACGGGTAGCCTCCTGCCCTTCTTCATTGATGAAAAATATCCGCAAACAACCTTTGCCAACGAAGAATGTCCGCTGGCTGGTTTGTCCGGAAGTAACCAAAAATTCATTTTTTCTAAGCTTCATCGGTTTAAAGTAAGAGAGGATAACTTTCAGCTCCTCCTCACTGACCTTCAACTGCTGGTTGATATAATGCGATAATTGTTGGTTCATAACGAATACTCTCCTATTGTTCTGCGGCCACAAAATTACGGTTTTGCCGAGACTCTTTCTGCCAGCTTCCGTGCGTTAGGTATGATGATAAAAGCTGCGGCATAGGCAACAGGCAACATCACACTCCAGGCTTTCAGGAACTTCAGAAACCAGTCTTCGCCAAAACCATAGTTACGCATCAGTCCGACAAAAGCCATAATCAAGGTCATTGGTAAAACAACAAACAGCGTGTTGACATACTTAAAATATTTCTTTTTCATTTTTGAAAGTTTTAAAAATTAATGATACTGCAAAGGTGCAGCTGTCACCTGCCTAAAACTTTGATGTAAGTCAAAAAAAGAAAAATATCTCAGCAGACCGATACACGAACGCTCCTCCAAGTGTCAGTCAGTTGCCAGGCGCAGCGCTTGTGCCTTTTTGAGCTTGTATCCCACATTCACCATGTATACCCCGCTCATTGTGATTATAAAAGATAACATCGTGAGCCAGGTGATTTTCTCATTCAGAATGATATAACCCAATACAATGGCTACCAGAGGGTTGATATAGGCATAGATGGAAACCAGACCGGCCGGAAGCCTGGACATGGCATAGAGATAAGAACAAAAGGCAAGGATAGATCCAAAAACGATCAGATAGAGCAGTGCGAACAGCGATGAAGTAGTGGGCACAGGCAATTGCCGCCAGTCTTCACTCAACCCACTTAATACCAGCAGGCCCAGTCCGCCTGCCAGCATTTGAACGCCCGCATTAAAAAAAGGGCCCGAGCCAGATTTGAATTTCTGCGTATACAATCCTCCCAAAGCCCAGAAGAGGCAGGAAACCATGGTCACCAGGATACCCAGTAAGGAATTGGTATTGCTGATAAAAGCGAGGTTATCTCTGAAAACCAGAAGCACACCACACATACCGAGCATAATTCCTGTCGCTATCTGCCAGTTAATACGTTCAGCTTTGTTAAAAAGAAGATTAACGATCATGGTAAAAATAGGGATCATGGAACAGATCAAAGCTGCAAGGCCGCTGGGAATGTACTTTACGGACCACCCCACAATGCCTATTCCAAAAGTGATCATACAGAGCCCTGGAATGATCTGTAATTTTATGTTATCCCAGCTCCATGTTTTCTCCTTTCGCAAAACAGCAAGCACAGTCAGCAGTAAGGTACCCGCTATCAGATTTCGGACAGACATAAACAGCAGTGCCGGAAAACCCGCCACTCCGATACGAACGGCGAGATAGGTTGTTCCCCATACCAAACATACCATCCCAAGTGCCACATAGGCTTTTGTTTTTGACTCCATATTGCTGCATCATTTGCTTTTGATCATGCAAAACTCCTAACTTTCGGAAAATCAAAACAGATTCACTTTTTTATTTTACAAGCATAACAGATTTGTTTTACCATATGCAGCCCGCCGAATTAATTTCAGAAGATGAATTTCTTTACTCCCGGATTGCCGAGCGTTTCGAAAAACAAATGCATGCCGGTATTCTGAAAGCAGGTGATAAGCTGATCTCCCTGCGAGCGCTTAGCAAAGAACAGGGAGTAAGTCTGAGTACCGCCTTTAAAGCCTATATCGAACTTGAAAATAAGGGATACATAGAGGCCCGGCCAAAATCCGGGTATTTTGTGAAATTCAGCAAAGGGCAGGCACCTATGGAGCCGGTAACGCCAAAGCTGGTATCCCGCGCCCAGAAAACCGATGTCGAAGAAATGATCAGCATCGTTTATAAAACACTCAAGGCCGAAGGTGTTGTAAGGCTTTCACTCGCCTCCCCCTCGGCGGAGCTTATCCCGGAAGCCAAACTTAACAAGGCCATGATGGAAGCGCTCCGGCAAGACATGGCCAGCTGTACACAGTATGAGGAAATACAAGGCAATGTAAAACTGCGGAAACAGATTGCTAAACATGCATTTAACTGGAACGGAAATATAACCGAGGACGAAGTGGTCACCACACAGGGATGCATGGAGGCGCTCGTTTTCTGCCTCAGGGCGGTAACAGAGCCGGGAGATACCGTTGCCATTGAAAGCCCGGCCTACTTCGGAATTTTTACCATCATGAAAAGCCTTGGCCTGAAGGTGATCGAGATCCCGGTGCACTCCACCAACGGTACCGACCTGGAATACCTGGAACAGGTGCTGCAGACCGAACCGGTTAAAGCTTGCCTTTTTGTACCCACCTTTTGCAATCCGGCAGGAGCACTTCTTTCGGATGAACGTAAAAAACAATTGGTGGAGTTACTTGCCGAAAAAAATATTCCGTTGATCGAGGATGATATCTATGGTGAAATGTATTTTGGAAAAAAACGCCCGCGTACCTGCAAAAGTTATGATAAAAAGGGCCTGGTGATGTTATGCTCTTCGGTTTCCAAAACCCTTGCACCCGGCTACCGGGTTGGCTGGTGTATTCCGGGCAGGTTCATTGAGAAAGTGATTCATTTAAAACTGAGTCACACTGTTTCAGCTGCAACACCCACCCAAGCTGCTATTGCCAATTTTTTTGAAACCGGAAGGTATGATCTGCACACGCGCAAACTGCGGAAAGCACTGCATACCCAGTCTCTGCGTTATATCCAGGCCATCTCCGAACATTTCCCGGAAGACACCAAAATAAGCCGCCCGCAGGGAGGTTATGTCTTGTGGATAGAACTGAACATGAAAGTCAATGCTTTCGAATTGTTTGAAAAAGCCATTCTAGAAAAAGTCACCTTTGCCCCTGGCCAGATTTTCAGTACTGACGGCCGTTTTTCCAACTATGCACGAATCAGCTTTGGCGCTCCTTTTACCAGTAAAATTGATGACAGTCTGAAAAAACTGGGCCGTCTGGTCAGAGAGATGTCGGTATAAGAACAGCGTACTTCTTCGCCACTAACAATCAGCAGTTTGCACAAACCGGGGCTTCGGTTTCCCATGGATAAAACCACCTTTTTACGGTCATATTTTCCTGCAACAATATTGCAACTCATTGATTTTCAAGACATGAAACCCTGTTGCACGCCTTAATGTCTTACATTTGCCACCAGCTCAGAAGCATGTTTTCTGAGATGTTTCAGATACAGGTAGGAAAGCCTTCCAGGCAATAAGTATAAAGATTATGAAAAATGAAATTCAAGAGGGGCATCACAAGGAGTGTTGCGCACATGACGAAGTTACCGCTCCTCCCGGCCATCAAACCAATCATTCGGGACACAGCCACGAAGGGCATGATCATGACGGACATCAACATGACGGACACGATCATGAAGGTGATGAAAGTCTGTTTCTCTCCCGCTGGCCCCTTTGGCTGAGCCTTGTCATATTAGCTATATTCCTGATTTTTAGTTTTTTACCGCATGTTAAAATTAACATTGCTGTTGAAATCGGTGCAATGGTTACCGCCTATTTGCTGGCTGGATATAAAACGATCGGTATTGCATGGAGAAGAATCAAGAGGGGTGATCTTTTTAATGAATTTACGCTGATGACGATTGCCACGCTTGGTGCATTTTACATTGGAGAGTTTAGCGAGGGCGTAGCCGTCATGATATTTTACGAAATTGGAGAGTTATTTCAGGACCTCGCCGTCAGTAAGTCCAAACGGTCTATCAAGGCACTGCTGGATATACGCCCAGAAAATGTAATCATTCTTAAGAACGCTCAACAGCTGCAGATGCTTCCCGACAAGGTGGCAGTCGGTGATGTGATGCTTGTAAAAGCAGGGGAACGTGTGGCATTGGACGGTGTGCTGCTCTCTCCTGCGGGCACGTTTAATACTTCTGCTCTTACAGGCGAGTCAAGACGCGACGTCAAAACTACGAATGAACCGGTACTGGCCGGAATGATTAATACCGACAAAACGGTGGAGATCGAGGTAAAAGCACTTTTCAAAGATTCCAAGCTTTCAAGGATACTGGAAATGGTACAGCAGGCTACTGCCCGCAAAGCACCTACACAGCTGCTTATCAGCCGATTGGCAAAAATATATACCCCCATTGTATTTGGCCTCGCCCTGCTGATCATAATAGTACCTTCTCTTTTCGTACCTGTCTATGATTTTAATCAGTGGTTATACAGAGGCATGGTGTTTCTTGTAATCGCCTGCCCTTGTGCGCTTACCATTTCTATTCCGCTTGGCTATTTTGGCGGCATTGGCCTTGCTTCCAGAAACGGCATACTGGTAAAGGGCGCCGGTTTCCTGGATGTTATTACTAAAATAAACACGCTGGTATCAGACAAAACGGGAACACTTACAAAGGGCGTTTTCAAAGTACAAGAGGTAAAAACCTTATTAAACCCGGATGAATTTATCCGGCTCACCGCCTCGCTGGAAAGCTATTCTACACACCCCGTTGCCAAAGCGGTTGTTGCCTATGCCAAAGAAGAAAACCTTACCGCACCAGTCGAGGTAGAGGAAATTTCGGGACATGGCTTAAAGGGCAAGGTAGGTAACAAGGAGGTGTTAGCAGGAAATCTGAAGCTCATGCAGAAATACGGGATCGACTATCCTTCGGAACTTGAGAACATAGCAGAAACGATCGTTGTCGTTGCTATTGACGCCATTTATCGGGGATACCTTACCATTGCTGACGAGGTGAAGGAGGATGCCGCAGGTACCGTCCGAGAGCTTAAAGCAATGGGTATTGAAACGATAATGCTGTCGGGAGACAAGCAGGCGGTGGTGAGTGCCGTTGCTGATCAGCTTGCTATCGCCAAAAGTTATGGCGATCTGCTTCCGGAAGGAAAGGTAAAACTGGTGGAAGAATTAAAAGAGCATGGCAAAAAAATCGCGTTTGTGGGTGATGGCATAAATGATGCCCCTGTCATTGCTTTGTCGGATGTGGGTATTGCCATGGGCGGGCTGGGCTCAGACGCTGCCATTGAAACGGCGGATATCGTCATACAGAATGATCAGCCATCAAAAATTGTATCCGCTATTAAAGTCGGCAGAATTACAAAAGGCATTGTTTTTCAGAACATATCGCTGGCTATGGGCGTCAAAATCCTGGTGATGATACTGGGCGCAGGAGGGATAGCTACCTTATGGGAAGCGGTTTTTGCGGATGTTGGTGTAGCTTTGCTGGCAATTTTAAACGCGTACCGAATTCAGGGCAGGAAAATATAAAGTAATCTGATCCTGTTACGATTCGGTCACCTTGCCTCAGAAGTACCTGAGGGCTGGATGTAAAATACTTTAGATGATGTCGGAAAAAATTATAGGGATTATGAGCGCCATGCAGGAGGAAATCCTGGGCCTGGAAATGCTCATGGATGATCTGGAAGAGGTGACACTGGGCATGCGGACCTATTTCAGCGGAAGGATCAGCGGTATACGGACGATACTTGTATTTTCGAGATGGGGGAAAGTAGCCGCTGCAACAACCGTAACCACGCTGATCCTGAAATTTGGCATTACCGACCTCATTTTCACAGGTGTAGCAGGCGGAATTAGCCCGGATTTAAGAATCGGAGATATTGTCCTGGGAACCCGGTTTATACAGCATGATATGGACGCCCGCCCGATCATTGCCCAGTATGAACTCCCCTTACATGGACTGACATATCTGGAAGCACCTGCCTACAAAATTGAAGAAGGAATATCTGCCATCCGTTCACTACTGGAAACCCGCCAGCTCCATGAGGCAATCAGCCAGGACGAACTACATCATTTTGGGATAGAACATCCCCGATTGTTTATGGGTGATATTGCCAGCGGAGATAAGTTTTTTTCCACGGAATATGATAAGCAGTCGTTGTCCCGAAACCTTCCGGCAATTTTATGCGTGGAAATGGAAGGAGCCGCGGTGGCACAGGTTTGCTATGAACATTTGATTCCCTACACCATCCTAAGAACAATTTCTGATACTGCCGACGAAAATTCCGTATCCGACTTCCCCGCCTTTATCAAAAATGTTTCCAGCAAATATTCTCTTGAAATAATTAAGAACTTCTATCGGCTGATGCTGTGATCCGTCAGCTCGAAATCAGCGCAATACGGGACAGTAATCTTTGGACATAATCCTTTTCCACCTGGAAGTCGGTTTGGCGGATGGTTTTCTCAAAATAATCTTTTGCCGCGGCCAGGTTGCCATCCATCAGGCTTATTTTCCCCAGGGTTGCATTCAACAGATAATATTGATTCAGGAAAGGCTGCTGCTTCAGGTCGTGCAGGATCCGGCGTGCTTTTCCCTTTTGTCCTGCATAATATAGCGAAATGGCATAACTCAGTTCCACAAACGGATTGGGGTACAATTGCAGCAACTGCTTGTAAATATCACTGATAGCCGACCAGTCCGTTGTCTGAAAATCCTTCGCTATGCAGTGCAAATAGGCAATCGTTGCCTCATACTGATATTGTGAAATCCTACCTCCCCGGGATTGGGCCATAAATTTTGCACCATACATGATCAGGTCGCGGTTCCAAAGTGACCGATCCTGCTCTTCCAGGTCCAGCAGTTCGCCCCTAGACCCGAACCTGGCTTTAAAACGGGCCGCATTAAACAACATCAGTGAATGAAGCGCCGCAGTTTCCTTGTTTCCAATGCCACTGTCCAGCAACGATTTGTTGAGTATCAGGGCTTCTTCACAAAGTTCTTCCCGCAAAATCTCCTTCCCCCACGACGACTTATATCCTTCATTAAAAAGGAGATATATCATTTTATGGACGATGGGCAAGCGCCCGGCTAGTGTGGAAGGGTCTGGTTCGGTGAGCAGTATTTTTTCATTTCTGATCTTTTGCCGGGCCCTCAGCAGCAGTTTGTCCACTCCGTCGATACTCATTCCCAGAATTTTTGAAATCGCTTCCACCTTCAGATTAACGACATACTTAAGCGTAATCACCACCTGCACTTTGGGCGCAAGTTCGTCATTGGCGCAGGCAAAAAGCATCTTCAGCTGCTGGTCCTCCAGTACCGATTCCGACAGTACCCTGGCCTCCGTTTCAAAATCTTCATGATCATAAAAGCCCCTGGTTCTCCGGCTGGCTTTAATCTTGTTGATCGCCTTGTTCCGGCATACGGTAAAAATCCAGCCTCCCGGATTCGTCGGGATACCGTCGTTCTGCCAGGCATAAAAGGCCGTAGCAAAGGAATCCTGTACCAGATCTTCGGCGGTTTCCAGGTCAATGTCTTTACTGAAATACATGAGAGAAGCGACCATCTTACCGAAACTGTGACGATAAAGATGATCCACTTCACGCTCAATGTTTTCAACTGCGTCGGTCATTCTCCTGTTTCCATAATTGGTCTTACCTCAATAAAACATTTGTTTGCAATGATCTGCGGACAACTCTGCGCTATGGACGCGGCCTGGTCCAGGTTTTCGGCCCTGATGATAAAATATCCGCTTATCGCTTCTTTTGCTTCAATAAATGGCCCGTCCGAGATAATGTTATCCCTGCTTACGTATCTTCCTTCCGTCATCAGTGGCTCAGCGGCAACATAGTTATCCGTTTGTGCGAGTTCTTCCACCCAAATGGTCATCACACGGATGCATTCATCAAACTCCTGCTGAGGCATCTGCTTCAGTTGCTCCATGTCTTCACGGATCAACAATAAAAACTTTTCCATAGTAAAAAAAATAGGTAACGGTTATATTAATAAAAATAAGCGCTTAGCCAGTATCAACCCTGCCGAACCATCAGTAATACTTCCTCAGGGCTCTTGTAGTATTCTACACAAATACCCACAGTTTTGCTTGCTTCCGGTGAGGCAAACAGCTGATCAAAGATAGCAGCGATACTCGCCTTTTTCTCCTGCCAATTCAGCAGCGAAACACAGAGATACTTTCCAGCGGGTATCACATCCATGGGTAGTCGAGTACTTTGCCCTTCTCCCGGGAAACGCTCTCCTGCACAGGCCTTATATACCATTTTGCCCTGCTCCATCTTTGCCATACCGTATACCTCGTATGCCTCCAGATGCTCCCTCCAGCCGTCTGCCGGGAGTGACATCTTTCCTGTCAGAACTTTCTCCAGCCCGCTGTAAGCATCTGCAATACCACCCGGAAACGAATCTGCCGAAACACACATTACCCGGATATCTTCGCGTATTTCAAACTCCTGTGTTTTCATTATTCCTTAATGTTAAACCACTACTTTCTTATAAAGGCAAGCGACATCGGGAAATCCGGACATCAAAGATATTTTTTTAATGTCAACAGCAATAAATCTTTTCCAATTGATTGACACGGCATCTTATGTTCAATCCATTAAATTTGTAATGAGTGAAATAAACAATCGCATGCCATGGGAAAAAGACTAGACCTCATTACTCCTGAATTAACCGCTTTTATTGAAAAACAAAAGATATACTTCGTTGCTACGGCCATGAGCCATGGTACTGTAAATCTGTCACCGAAAGGTATGGACAGTTTCCGTATCCTAACCCCCAACCGGGTGATGTGGCTTAATGTCACCGGCAGCGGAAACGAAACAGCCGCACATTTACTTGAAAACGAACGGATTACAATTATGTTCTGCGCCTTTGATGGGAAGCCTCTTATCCTTCGCTTATACGGGCGTGGCAAAGCATATCACCACTACGACCCGGAATGGGATACATACTTCCCATTATTTCAGCCCCTTCCCGGAGCAAGGCAGATTTTTGACATAGCGGTGGAGACAGTACAGACTTCCTGCGGAATGGCAGTACCGTTTATGGATTATAATCACGAAAGAGAAGAGCTTACGAGATGGGCCGAGAAGAAAGGCGATGAGGGTATCCAGCGCTATTGGGAAGAAAAAAATACCAGAAGTTTTGATGGCACAGAAACCAGGATACTTGGCTAAGGATATCGAAGTGAGTTTGCTCCGATAAGGTGGTGAAGTATATTGGTTTCCGGTAATCACCATGCATCTGAGTATAGGATAATGCCGTCTGCCTTTTCTATAAAAAACAACCTGGCTTTTTTAGGAATATGTTCAAAAAACAATTTTTACCTGTTTTATTAGCTGCATTATTGTTTTGCCAATCTGGCTTCGGACAAAAAACAATCTCTCTTTTTAACGGAAAAGACCTCAAAGGCTGGCATGCCGATGTTCCTGAAATGGATAAGAATCCGGATCTAAAAAGTCCGTTCCTGGTTAGAAATGGGTTGCTGGTAAGTATGGGAACACCTGGCGGCCATCTGATCACCGATAAACAGTATGAAAATTTCAGGCTTACTTTCCAGTACCGTTTTGCTGGCAAACCTGGGAATTGCGGCGTGCTGGTCTTTGCATCAACGCCGAGGGCGCTCTATGATATGTTCCCCAAATCCATCGAAGTACAGATGATGCATGAAAATGCAGGAGATTTCTGGTGTATACAGGAAGATATTACTGTGCCGGACATGGAAAAAAGGCGCGGCCCCAAAGAAAAATGGGGCGTAAACGGAGATAAACTACGACGAATTCCCAACCTGACCGACGGTACCGAGAAACCGCTGGGAGAGTGGAATACCTACCGTATTGAATGTATAAAAAATACGATCCGGGTTTGGCTTAACGGCGTGATGGTCAATTATGGCTATAACTGTACCGCCTCCAAAGGCCAAATAGCACTGCAAGCCGAAGGCTCCGAAGTAGAATTCAAAGATATTGCACTGACGCCTATTGGCGGTGGGCGGTAGGTGGTGGGCGGTGGAGTTAACAGTTTTTAGTAAGCAGTTCACAGCGTCGGCACAGCCCAGTATGAACTGCTTAGCTACTAGGCAAGAGCCATCAACACTGAATATCGCCCACTGCAAACTGCTTACTGCAAACTGCTTTCTTTGAACTGCTTACTTAAAATCGACTCTGTTTCAAAGCGCTACCAACTCGGTAAAACCGCCCCCTGTGAACTGCTTACTTGAAACTAAAAACTCTCTAAAGCTACCTTTTTCATTTTCTCCAAACCTGTTTTGGCAACAAGCAGGGGATCTTGCTCGTAATATCCTTTATTAAATACCTCAAACGAAAGTATGACCGGTCTTTCAGGATTTCTGAGTGTTTTCAGCAAGCCTGCCAACGGAGCAATTCCGTCTCCGGCATAAATACGATCCGCATCCGTAATGGTCTCGCGCCGAGGAGTTTCGGGATAATCGTTCATGTGGAAAATCTCAATAAGCGGCTTCCCTACCAGCTTAACGCTGTCCATTCCCGAACCACCCTTGTGAAGATGATAAACGTCCATCAAGAGACGTGCAGAGGGGTGTGAAGCCTCGGCTGCGACATACAGGATCTCCCCTACCCGACTAAGATTTTTGGAAAATCCCCACAGTTCAAGGTGGGGTACCACTCCCGTTTTATCCCCAAGTTCCAGAATTGTTCTATATCGCTCTGCCACCCTTTTCAAATCCAGCGAGGCACCTGTAGTTGCCCCCATGGGTGGAGCCGCTACCCTCGGACATCCTATGCCTGCCAATTGGTCCATTTCGCCTTTCAGTTGTTCCAGGGCTTTGCTTCGGGTGGTTTCATCATCTACAATCCAGGCTGCGAAACCAATGGCGTCTTCAATTTTAATCCCCAGATCATCGATCATCCTCTTTGTTTCCGACAACGAATGACCTTCCTTTAAATAGTCCTGCAGACTATTAATCCATATCTCCACTGATTTATACCCAGCCTTTGAAGCTACCTCCAGCTCCTTTCTAAATCCCAGCTTATGGCCTCTTAATGTACTCATATTGAGAGAGTAAATAAAAGGATCCATTTTTTTTGTTGTGACTTCTGGCAAAAAAGCGGTGGTTCCTGTTACAGCCAGGACCGAAGAAACTGCTTCGCGACGGTTCATTTAATATCAATGTTTATTGGTAATTACTGACCAAAGGCACTTCATCGGATTTTTTACCACCTAATCAGTACACCATTTTTTAAATGTTTATGTTCACGATACCGCCTATCTTTGCAAAAACCGGATTTGACTTCAAATACAAAAGATGTATTTTGTCACCAAAACGAATCCGTTTTTAAAATAGCCATGAAAAAACATATTCTAATCCGGTACCTGCGGTTTGCCTGGGTATCCGCTGGGCTGCTATTCATCTGCTGGCTTGTATACAGCATGCAAGTCCATGACGTTGACAGCAAGCTCCTGAATTCAGATTCGGGAATAAAGGTGGAACAGTCTAAAAACCTCCTATCTTTCAGCCCGAAAACCTCTTTTAAAAAAGTTTTTATTTTCTACCCGGGAGCCCTGGTCGATCCCTATGCCTACGTTCCGCTTTGCAGGAAAATAGCTGAGACAGGTATCCAGAGTATCATTGTTAAAATGCCCTTACGACTCGCAAACCGGGGTTATCTCTTGCCAAAAGAGCTCGGCCTCCTAGCCGACCCGGAGAAGGAATATATCTTGTCGGGACATTCGCAGGGAGCAAAAATGGCCGCCCGCTTTGTTTACGAAAATCCGGGAATGGTGGATAAACTGGTACTGATGGGCACTACCCATCCCAAAGAAACGGATATGTCCGCTATTGCTATTCCAGTGATGAAAATTTATGGCCTTAACGATGGTGTTGCCAGCCCGGAAGATGTAGTCACCAATAAAACGTTATTGCCGGCAACTACGCGTTATGTCCCTATTCCCGGAGCAAATCACTCACAATTTGGCTATTATGGGTTTCAGCTGGGTGACCATGCGGCTATGATCTCCAGAGACAAACAACAGCAGATCATTTTACAGAACATCCTGGATTTTATTCAATAAAGACCTAAATATACCAATATCTCAGGTGGTAAGCGCTCCCCAGCTTCTGCGAAGGACCAGAGGTGATAAATGGCTGACCTGATTTGCGTGAAACCCATTACTTTTGAAAATCAAGAAACTAAACAATTGTTCCTTATGCAAAAATTCATTGTCACCGTTCTTATTTGTTTATTAACAAGTTCAATCAGTTTCGGGCAGTCTGACCCGGCATATCAGAAAAAACTACAAAAAATGTTTGAAGTATCCGGTTCTGAACAAACTTACAAAGTTGCTATTCAACAAATGTTCCAGATGTTTAAACAGCAGAAAGCCAATGTCCCGGAAAACGTCTGGACCGAGTTTGAAGGGGAATTCCTGAAAACTTCTATAAAAGACCTTGTGACAATGCTGGAACCCGTGTATCAGAAACACCTGACTATAGATGAACTTCAGAAGATAATTGAGTTTTATGACACACCGACCGGTAAAAAGTTTGCAGAAAAAACTCCTTTCATCATGCAAGAGTCCATGCAGATAGGCCAGCAATGGGGTATGAAAATTGGGCAGGAATTTCAGGAAAAGATGAAGGCAAAAGGATATTAAGAACAGCTGCATAATTCAAGGTCAGCCGGAAAAGAAAATCATGACTTTTCCGGCTGGCCTTTTTATCTCAACAGCAGGTCCCCTATCAGGGAGAATTCGGTATGAGGTGCCATGGCCATCACGTTGCCCTGCTTGTCGAGCAGAATAAAAAAAGGAGTTTCCGCAATGTGATAGCGATGATTAAAACCAAAACTTTCAGGAATCGGTACAAACCCGCAGTTACGTTTTGGAATATTCACCAGGCACTCTTCCCGGGTATCCAGTGTGGTACCTAGCGATACGATTTCAATTCCCCGCCGACGGTGTGCGTCTACAAAAGCGGATATTACCTTTGTACTGGCCAGGGTATACAAAGGTTTTTCATATCGGATCCAGAAGCCAAGCAACACATAACTACCTTTCAGTTTCTCAGAGTCATAAGTGACGCCATCCAACCCCTGCATGACAAAAGGCGGCAACGGCTCACCCACTTCGGGCCTCAGGTCCTCATCGAAACCGATCACCTGAGGAGCCTCGGCCGATGTCCTTCTGGTGAGCATGAAGGAAGACGCCTTGCCATATTTATCGAAGACAGGTTCCAGCTTGTATTTCCCAGGAGCCGATTGAATGAGTTGTTCATAAGAACGATAACTGATCTGCTTTCGTGTGGAGCGGTCTATGATAACAGTACTGCTGTTCACTGTCAGCTGCTGGCTCACTTTCCCTTCATAACGCTTCACTTGGGCCATAGCGGCCTGAACAAGAAAAGCAGAAAAAACAAGAAAAAACATCCTGTTTTTGATAATTTTCATTCGAAATGAGTTGATAGTATTATATTTAGCAGAGCTTCCGGCGCCTTAAACGTCAGCCAATCGGAAAACCGATAGTATAACTCATTTCCAAGGATAATATTTTAATTGGCTCAACCGTGTTTATCAGAAAATTCACAAATCCAGATATTGATACCCTCATGACGTGGGTTGATAATCCTGAACTGCTGTTTCAGTTTGCCGGACTTTCCTGGACGTTTCCTCTCAAGAGACAGGATCTGGTTGACTATTTTGAATATTCGGATCGCCAGTCCTACATGGCCATTGGAGAAGATGGCCATCCGGTTGGTTTTGGGGAAATCATAAATGACAGCAACCCCTCGCCCCGGCTGGGCAGGCTCCTGATAGGCCCGGGAACAAACCGGGGCAAAGGCTTGGGCGTGCAGCTCATCAAATTGCTTGTTGCGGAATGTGAACAGGTTTATAATCCTGACACCGTTTATTTGTTCGTACTGGAAAATAATATGGCAGCCTTGCGTTGTTACTTTAAATCGGGTTTCAAGGTCAGCCGCGACGGCCATATCAAAATAGGCGGCCAACCTTTTTCGCCCACAGCCCTATTGATGTCTTTAACATTAAAACCATGACAACCGACCGGATTATCAGAAACATATTGATCGTATTCATTCTCATTGCCAATATCGGATGCGACCAGATCTCTAAAAGGATCGTGCGGGACGAAATCGGAGAATATGAAACGATCAGCCTGGTGAAAGATCATCTTACCCTGACCAAAGTAGAAAACACCGGAGCGTTTCTCAGCGTAGGAAGTACCCTGCCCGATTCCATTAAGTTTTTCCTGTTATCCATCGTGCCGCTGCTTGCACTGAGCTTCGGCATTGTCTACTTATTGCGCCGGAAAAATCTTACCTGGGTGAGTTCACTGGCACTAAGCTTTGCCATTGGCGGCGGGATCGGGAATATCTATGACCGTGTGGTGCACGGTTCGGTTACTGATTTTCTGCATATCAACCTTGGGCCTTTACAGACAGGCATCTTTAACATGGCAGACGTGTCCATCATGGTTGGTATGTTATTGTTTTTCGTTCAATCGCTGATCAACAAAAAAGTTATAACATCCCGGTTACGTTAAGCATATCCAGTTGGAAATTTTAAATCATTGGCACAATTTATTGACTTACAAAACCCTGACGTACAATACCATCCTGATTTCAGGATGGAGGTGATTTTCCGTACCGTTTGAAAATATGTTATCATCCTTCGCTATGATTTATTAAACCCGACGAACCATGACCTACATCAAAATCGTCCTGCTTGTAATCCTGATGATGATGGAGAAGTGCCACCTCATTTCCAGGACCACGGAGCCTCTTTACGTTGAGTCCAAGCCTATGGTGAAAGGAATGAATGGAACCTGGCAGCTTACGGGAGTCATTCAGGGTGATTCACTTGCGGATGACAATACAGTAAACAGTTTCATGAACATGGCTCTTGAAAACCAGGCAGCTCGCGGTTTACTATTATCCTTCTTTCCTGACAGCACATTTGCAGAATTTAAAAAAAACGGAGACTACCAAACCGGAAAATGGGAATACGATGATGTTTCTGACTCTCTTACTATATTTTATCCCGACAAAACTGAAAAGGTAAAAGTAGTATATGATTACGCCGGAAACGGAGCCAGACTCCTTACCCTGAAATTAACCGAAAACAATGCCGTATCCGTGATCGAAACAGGCAAAAACCTGCAAAACTATCAAGAGGATCCATTTTATGCCAGGAACAATTTATGGCGCAAAAAACCTTTGAAACCGGAGAATGAGCAGGAACGCCTCAACAGGCTTACCAACTACATCGCACATAATCTGTATGTATTAAAGTCAGCTGAAATCAGAAAACAGGAAACCATTTCATGGGAATTTTCTCAGGGAATAATCAAAATTTACAACAGTGGCATTGGGGTGGTAAAGCATGATGAAATCCCCCTGTCCTGGGCCAATACCTACTTTTCCCAGGAAGAAGCGCAGCAAACCCGTAAGCTATTTGAGGATTATCTGTTCACCAGGCCTTATAAAGGTAATGCCACAGGCAACTGGGTCAGAGATGATTATAATATCCTGAGTACCATTTACCAGGATGCGAGGAGCGGTAAACTGCTGCATTTGTGAAGGAACCGGCCCAATAAAAGCAATTATTAAAAAAGCCCCTGCGTTTGGGGCTTTTTTAATAACATAATGTATCAGTATCTATACCTCAGGCACCAACAGATTTTCGGATGATGTTCAAAGCAGAGCCTGCCTTAAACCATTCAATTTGCTGCGCATTGTAGGTATGGTTTACAGGAAATGTATCTGTTGTCCCGTCATTGTGATTCAGAACCACAGTGAGAGGTACCCCTTCTGTAAAAGTTTCCAGACCTGTGATATCGATGGAATCATCTTCCTGAATTTTATCGTAATCACCAGGATTAGAAAAGGTAAGTGCAAGCATGCCCTGCTTTTTCAAGTTCGTTTCGTGAATCCGGGCAAACGATTTCACCAGAATAGCCCGGACGCCCAGGAAACGTGGCTCCATTGCTGCATGCTCACGGGAAGAACCCTCACCGTAATTTTCATCTCCCACCACAATGGTTCCTATCCCATGCGCCTTATAGTCACGCTGCACCGCAGGAACTTCGGCATATTGATTTGTCAGCTGATTCTTTACTGAATTTGTTTTTTCATTATAGAAGTTCAGCGCCCCAATCAGCATGTTGTTAGAAATGTTGTCCAGATGGCCACGATATTTTAGCCAGGGACCCGCCATGGAAATATGGTCAGTTGTACACTTTCCTTTTGCTTTGATCAGTAATTTGAGGCCCTTCAGGTCAGTACCCTCCCACTCTGCAAACGGCTCAAGAAGCTGAAGACGGTCAGAGGTAGGACTTACCAGTACCTGCACCTTGCTTCCATCTTCCGCGGGAGCCTGATAACCCGCATCTTCCACAGCAAAACCTCTGGTCGGCAGTTCCATACCGGTTGGTTCATCCAGCATGACTTCTACGCCATCCGTATTAACCAGCTTGTCTACCCGGGGATCAAAAGTAAGGCGTCCGGCAATAGCAAGAGCCGTTACAATTTCGGGAGAGGCAACAAAGGAATGGGTATTGGGATTACCATCGGCCCGTTTGGAAAAGTTACGGTTGAAGGAGGTAATGATGGAGTTCTTCTCTCCTTTTTCCGCACCATGCCTTGCCCATTGACCAATACAGGGCCCACAGGCATTGGCAAGTACCACTCCGCCAATTTGGGCAAAAGTATCCAGGAACCCATCGCGCTCAACCGTATAACGTACCTGCTCAGAACCCGGCGTGATGGTATATTCCGATGTCACTTTTAATTTTTTATCAACCGCCTGTTTTGCCAGAGAAGCCGCACGGCTCACATCTTCGTAAGAGGAGTTCGTACAGGATCCAATCAGACCAACGGATAGTACTTCGGGCCATCCGTTTTCTTTCACTGCGGTAGCGAACTTGGACAGCGGCCATGCCAGATCCGGTGTAAAAGGACCGTTTACATGAGGTTCCAGCGTCGAAAGATCAAGTTCGATTACCTGGTCGTAATACGTAGACGGGTCAGCATAAACCTCATCATCCGCACGAAGATAACCTGCAACTGCATCTGCAGCATCTGCAACGTCTTTACGATCCGTCGCCCGCAGGTAAGCAGCACTTTTAGCATCATAAGCGAAGATGGAGGTTGTTGCCCCTATTTCAGCACCCATGTTGCAAATAGTACCTTTCCCGGTTGCGGATAGACTTTCAGCTCCTTCACCAAAATATTCAACTACATAACCGGTACCACCTTTAACGGTAAGCTGCCCAGCTACCCAGAGGATAACATCTTTTGCGGCTGTCCATCCGCTTAGTTTACCTGTAAGTTTTACACCGATCAAACGCGGCATTTTCAGCTCCCAGGCCAGGCCCGACATCACATCACTGGCGTCGGCTCCGCCTACACCAATCGCAATCATCCCCAAACCACCCGCATTGGGAGTATGGGAGTCGGTACCGATCATCATCCCACCCGGGAAGGCATAATTTTCCAGTACAACCTGATGAATGATCCCGGCTCCGGCTTTCCAGAAACCTAAACCATATTTATCGGATACGGAAGAAAGAAAATCATAAACCTCTTTATTCTTATCCTCTGCATTTTTCAAATCCTGAACCGCACCGACCTCCGCCTGGATCAAGTGATCGCAATGCACCGTGGAGGGAACTGCAACCTGAGGCCTTCCAGCCTGCATAAATTGCAGAAGGGCCATTTGTGCAGTTGCATCCTGCATCGCTACGCGGTCAGGAGCAAAATCCACATAAGACTTCCCACGCTCAAACACCTGGCTTGGGGTGCCTTCCCACAAATGGGAATACAGAATTTTTTCCGACAGGGTTAATGGGCGACCCACTACTTTACGGGCCACTTCCACTCGCTCTTGCATACGGGTATAAACACCCTTAATCATATCTAAGTCAAATGCCATATCGTCTAAATTATATGCTTATACATTCACACTTGTCAACAACAGAAACGCCAGTCACTATCTGCTTAACAATTTAACAGGAGGCGCGAACTTGGTCAGGTCGATACCTACCACCGCGGCTTTATATTCATCCATATCCGGAATCCGGCCAAGAATTGCCGACAGCACCACAACAGGTGTGGACGCCAGCAGTGATTCCCCTTTTTTACGTTCCGAATCTTCAACAACCCTTCCCTGGAAAAGACGTGTAGAAGTGGCCAGAACGGTATCACCCTTGGCAGCCTTTTCCTGATTACCCATACAAAGGTTACAACCCGGGCGTTCCAGGTACATCATATTTTCGTATTCGGTACGTGCTGCTACTTTCGGAGCCTTGTCATCGAACTCGAAACCGGAGTATTTCTGCAGTACATCCCAGTCTCCCTCTTTCTTGAGTTCTTCAATGATGTTGTAAGTAGGTGCAGCTACCACGAGCGGTGCCTGAAACTCTACCTTACCTTGCTGCTCTTCCAGATTTTTAAGCATCTGAGAAACAATTTTCAGGTCTCCCTTATGCACCATACAGGAACCCACAAAGCCAAGATCTACTTTTTTATCTCCTCCGTAATACGAGAGCGTCCGGATGGCGTCATGGGTATAACGCTTGGATACATCTTTGTTATTGACATCAGGATCGGCAATCATCGGTTCCACAATTGCGTCAAGGTCAATCACAACTTCCGCATAGTACTTCGCATTTGCATCCGGTACCAGTGCGGGTTTCTCTCCTGATTTGATTTCTGCAATTCTCTTATCTGCTTTGTTGATCAACCCCTGAAGAACCTGCTTGTGGTTATCCATGCCTTTGTCGATCATTATCTGGATTCTGCTTTTGGCTATTTCCAGTGATTTGATCAGCGTGTCATCTTCAGAGATACAGATGGAGGCCTTCGCCTTCATTTCTGCGGTCCAGTCTGTAAATGTGAAAGCCTGGTCAGCAGGGAGTGTACCTATGTGTACTTCAATAATCCTTCCCTGAAATACATTCTCACCGCCAAACTGCTGAAGCATCTGCGCCTGTGTGGCATGTACCACATCACGGAAATCCATGTGATCCTTCATATCTCCCTTGAAAGTTACCTTCACAGACTCAGGAATAGGCATGGAAGCCTCACCTGTGGCCAGTGCAAGCGCAACCGTTCCGGAATCCGCTCCGAAGGCAACCCCTTTGGACATTCTGGTATGGGAGTCTCCACCAATGATGATCGCCCACTCGTCCACCGTGATATCGTTCAGCACCTTATGAATAACGTCCGTCATGGAGTGATACTCGCCTTTGGGGTCACGCGCCGTGATCAGACCGAAATCGTTCATGAATTTCATGAGTTTCGGAATGTTTGCCTGGGCTTTTTTATCCCAAACCGACGCCGTATGACAGCCCGACTGGTAGGCGCCATCGACAATCGGTGAAATCACCGTAGCAGCCATTGATTCCAACTCCTGGGCTGTCATCAAACCCGTTGTATCCTGGGATCCTACAATATTGACTTCAACACGAACATCCGAGCCGGCGTGTAACACTTTACCGGGAGTAGTTCCCACAGCATTTCTGTTAAAAATTTTCTCGACCGCTGTGAGTCCTTGTCCCTCGTTGGAAATCTCCTTGGACGGTGCAAACACAGGCGTGGGTTCAATTCCTAAAATTTTTGCTGCAACAGTCTGTATTTTTTTACCGAATACGATCGCATACGATCCACCGGCTCTCATAAATTCCTTTTTCTGAGGGGTGAGCGCTTTTGAAATGTCTATCAGTTCCTGCTCACCATTATACAGCTTTTTTGTCTTTGTATTAATGGTAAGAACAGTACCTGTTGCCACAGAATATACTTCTTCAAGCACGGGATCACCATTTTCATTGCGGACGACGTTACCATCGGCGTCCACCTTCTTCACCCAGTTTTTCAGGTCAATACCAATACCACCCGTAACATCTACAGTGGTAAGGAAAATCGGAGAGATACCGTTCGTTCCACCTACAATCGGCGCGATGTTCACAAAGGGAACATACTGGCTGGCTGGCCTTCCTGTCCAAAGCGCCACATTATTTACCCCAGACATCCTTGATGATCCAACCCCCATGGTACCTTTTTCTGCAATGAGCATTACGCTTTTACCGGGGTGCTCCGCCTGCAACGCTTTGATCTGCTGCTGCGCCTGGGGAGTGATCATGCATTGCCCATGCAATTCGCGGTCTGAACGTGAGTGTGCCTGGTTTCCAGGAGACAATAGATCCGTAGATATGTCGCCCTCACCGGCAATGAATGTAACAATATCAATTTCTTCGGGTACCTCGGGTAACTTCGTGAAGAATTCGGCCCGTGCATAACTTTCAAGAATATCTCTGGCGATCGGGTTATTGCTTTTAAACGCCTCCCTCAGACGATCAATATCAGCATCATAGAGAAAAACCTGCGTTTTAAGTACCTCTGCTGCCTGCTCAGCAATGGAGCTATTCTCACCCAGGGCCAGATCAAGCAATACCTCAATGGAAGGCCCGCCTTTCATGTGCGACAACAGTTCAAGGGCATATACAGGTGTTATTTCTGCAACAACCGACTCGCCCAACACGATCTCTTTCAAAAACCTTGCTTTTACCCCCGCCGCACTGGTAGTACCCGGTAATGTATTGTAAATAAAGAATTTAAGAGAATCGTCCCGATGCTCATTGGCAGGATCTTTAATCTGCGCAATGATCTCACTTGTTAATTCAGCCCCATCAATGGGTTTTGGATGCAGTCCAAGGGCTTTTCTTTCTTCAATCTCCTGAAGGTAATCCTTATAAATATTCATAATAAAAATCTTTTCAATGTTAAAGGTTTGCCAACTACTTTACGAGCAACTTGCTCCTGCATGCGGGCACATACACCCCTAATCATGTCTAAGTCAAAAGCCATAGTAATTAATCAATATTGGGATTATCTGTTGTCATTAAACACGCGAAAGTACGAATTTACCCGATACCAAGGGAGTTCTTCCCTCATTTCGATGCTATTTAGCATCATTATATACTAATGTATCATTTTAACAACCATGCACCTTGTTTTTTTGTTCTTAAAAGGCGTTATAAATTGCTTTTTTATTGACAAAAGGTGATTAAAAAATGACCTTCACAAATACTTTTATCAAACTCCTTTTGACAAGTACTTTGATTTTTTGAACGTTTCTAACCTATATTTGAGCATCCAAAGTGCCACCCAGAATATTAAATTCAAAATTATGTCAAAAAATCTGGTGATCGTGGAGTCACCGGCGAAGGCCAAAACCATTGAAAATTATTTAGGAGATGACTTCACCGTCAAGTCGAGTTTCGGGCACGTACGTGACCTCCCCGAGCATGATATGGGTGTGGATGTTGAAAATGGTTTTCAGCCATCGTATGAAATTTCAGCAGATAAAGTAAAGGTCATCAGTGAGCTTAAAAAACTTGCCAAGGATGCAGAAGTGTGGCTGGCAACGGATGATGACCGCGAAGGAGAAGCCATTTCCTGGCATTTAAAAGAGGCTCTGGGCCTACCGGATGCGACCAAAAGGATCGTGTTCAGGGAGATTACCAAAACGGCACTTCAGAACGCTATCCAAAAGCCCCGTACCATTGATGTGGACCTCGTGGATGCCCAGCAAGCCAGGCGTATACTGGACCGGCTCGTTGGATACGAACTATCTCCGGTACTTTGGAAAAAGATAAGAATTGGAAAAACCAACCTTTCTGCAGGCAGGGTACAGTCGGTAGCGGTGCGGATTGTGGTGGAACGTGAGCGGGAAATTGAAGCTTTTAACAGTAAAGGAAGTTTCAAAGTAACCGCCCGTTTTGACTTGGGCAACGGAAAAGTTCTCAATGCTGAACTACCCAAAAACTTTGCGGCGGAAGCGGATGCATTAAAATTCCTGGAAAAATGCATTGGCGCGGCTTTTACTATTAAAAATCTTGAAACAAAACCTGCAAAAAAAACACCTGCCCCCCCTTTCACAACTTCTACTTTACAACAGGAGGCTTCCCGGAAATTGAGTTTTTCGGTAGCCCAGACTATGACCATTGCACAACGGTTGTATGAAGCCGGGAAAATTTCCTATATGCGTACCGACTCCACCAATCTGTCGGAAGAGGCACTGGAAAAAGCTCGTCAGCAGATCACCACGGAATATGGTCAGGAATATTTCAACAGAAGGGTTTTTAAGACCAAATCGGAATCTGCTCAGGAAGCACACGAAGCCATACGGCCCACCGATTTCTCCACAACCCAGGGAAGCAGCGACCGAAACGAGCAGCGTTTGTACGAGCTGATATGGAAAAGAGCCATTGCTTCTCAGATGTCAGATGCGCAGCTGGAAAGGACAACCGCAACGATTGGTATCTCCACGACTTCCGAAGAACTGGTGGCGCAGGGTGAGGTGATCAAATTTGAAGGTTTCCTGAAGGTATATCTCGAATCGAGCGACGATGAGGATGAGGAACAGAAAGGCATGCTTCCACCATTGAATATCAATCAGTTATTAAAACTTTCTGATTTAAAGGCAACTGAAAGATTTACAAGGTATCCGCCAAGATATACAGAGGCCAGCCTGGTCAAGAAACTGGAAGAAATGGGTATCGGCCGACCGTCGACCTATGCGCCAACGATCTCTACCATCATCAGAAGAGAATACGTGGTGAAAGAAGACCGGGCCGGAACCGAACGGGAATTTAAGGAAATGACCCTGGCCAATGACCAGATCCGAACTCGCGTTGCCAAGGAAACATACGGAACCGAAAAAGCCAAACTGTTCCCGACCAGCGCCGGGATGATCGTTAACGACTATCTGGTAAGTCATTTTGAGGATATTGTTGACTATTCCTTTACTGCAAGCGTAGAAAAAGACTTTGACCACATTGCCGAAGGGTCACTTCCCTGGCAGCAAATGATCAAAAACTTTTACACGCCTTTCCATAAAAAACTGAATGAGGTAAAGGAGGAAGCGATTGACCGGAGCCTTACGTCCAGAGACATCGGAGAGGATCCTGTGTCGGGCAAAAAAGTATCCGTCCGGATCGGGAAGTACGGTCCCTATGTGCAGATCGGAGATGCGGAAGATGAAGAGAAACCGAAATTCGCCAGCTTACTGAAAGGCCAGCTGATGGAAACGATCAAACTGGAAGAGGCCCTGGAACTATTCAAGCTGCCCCGAACGGTCGGTCTTTTTGAGGACAGTGAGCTGGTCGTGAACATAGGCAAATTCGGGCCCTACGTCAAACACGATGGAAAGTATTACTCTCTCGCCAAAACAGATGACCCCATGGCCGTTACCGAAGAGCGGCTGGCCGAGATCATCACTGAAAAACGCATCGCAGAAAGTAACCGTACCATCAAGGAATTCAGCGAAGATGCGGACGTCAAAGTGCTTAATGGGAGATATGGTCCTTACATCGCTTTTGGTAAGAAGAATGTGAAAATCCCGAAAGGAACCGATCCTGCAGGGCTTACCTACGAGGAGGTTGTAAAACTGGCTGCCGAAACCCCGGACAAACCTGCCGGAAGAGGATTTAAGAAGCCAGCAGCCAAAGCAGCGGCCGTAAAAAAAGAAACAGCGCCGAAAAAGGAAGCAGCGAAAAAACCGGCGGCGAAAAAGGCTTCCAAAAAGAGCTGAGCCATCAGAATTTTTTAAACGATATGACCTACATGCATAACTTCCACTGCTAACAGCCAATAGCCCAAATGAAAAAACTTGTTGTCCTTTCCGGAGCAGGAATAAGTGCCGAAAGCGGTGTAAGTACCTTTCGGGATAATGGTGGATTGTGGGATAATTATCGGATAGAAGATGTGGCAACTCCCGAAGCCTGGCGTAAAAATCAGGAACTGGTGCTTGACTTTTATAATCAGCGCAGGAAGCAGGCACTGAACGTATCTCCGAATGCAGCACATCTGGCGCTGGCGGAACTGGAAAAAGACTACGACGTCACTATCATTACCCAAAATGTAGATAATCTGCATGAACGCGCCGGCTCCTCCCGTGTGATACATCTGCATGGCGAGTTGTTTAAAGTAAGAAGTACTAAAAATGCGGACCTTGTGTATGACCTGGACGGCTGGGAACTGAAAACCGGTGACCTTTGTGAACTGGGCAGCCAGCTGCGTCCGCACATCGTGTGGTTTGGCGAAGGAGTACCTCTTATGGACGAGGCGATTGATATCACTGCCGGGGCCGACATCTTTCTGGTGATCGGAACATCACTTGCCGTGTATCCCGCAGCAGGACTTGTTCATTATGTCGACGCCGGAAAACCTATTTATATTGTGGATCCTGCCAGGCCGGATATTATTCTGAAACCAAATATGACTTTCATTCAGGAAAAAGCGACCATAGGGATAACACTCTTTACAAAGGAGCTGGAAAAACTGGAATAAATTCCCTTGCGCAGGAACAGAGATACCCTCCTGCCCCTGACCAGTTTCTGACTATTTCCCGGCCTTTAAGGCCTACGAAAATTCATCAAACTTTTAACAGAACATCACAATGCAGTTACTTGATGGGAAGGCGATATCCTCCCAGATAAAATCAGAGATCAAAACAGAGGTAGAAAACTGGGTTGCTTCAGGTGGAAAAAAACCCCATTTAGCAGCTATACTGGTGGGTGAAGATGGCGCCAGCCAAACTTACGTCGCTTCAAAAATAAGGAGCTGCGAGGAAATTGGTTTTACCTCTACCCTGCTCCGATTTGCATCTGATATTTCGGAACAAACGCTGCTCGATGCTGTGGCATCGTTGAACAATGATCCTGAGATCGACGGGTTCATCGTGCAGCTGCCACTTCCAAATCATATATCGGAAAATACGATCATGGAAGCTGTTGATCCCAAAAAAGATGTGGATGGCTTCCACCCGATCAACGTAGGAAGAATGTGCAAAGGGTTACCGGCCTACATTTCCGCAACACCGTTTGGGATTCTGGAAATGCTGATCCGAGCTGGAATTGAAACTGCGGGCAAACATTGTGTGGTGATCGGCCGCAGCCAGATCGTGGGCCTGCCTATGAGCATTCTTATGCAACGGAACGAATATCCTGGCAATTGTACCGTAACCATTACCCATAGCAAAACACGCAATCTAAAGGAGATCTGCCAGACAGCCGACATACTCATTGTAGCGCTGGGCCGTCCGGAATTTGTGACCGCCGATTACGTAAAAGAGGGAGCTGTGGTAATTGATGTGGGTATCAGCCGGGTGGAGGATGCAACCAAAAAGAGCGGCTTTGCCATCAAAGGAGATGTGAACTTTGCTGATGTAGCCCCAAAAAGTAGTTATATCACGCCTGTACCCGGTGGAGTGGGCCTTATGACAATCTGCGGTTTGCTAACCAACACCCTGAAAGCAGCAAGGAAAGAGATTTATTCGTAGAATATTATTGAAGCAATGATCTGGTATTGAAAGAAAAGACTATACCGATTATAGGTAACTCTAGGATACCAGATCAACTTTGATGTCCCTTATATCCGCATCGTTTGCCCGACCTGCTACAAACCAAAATCAACCGTCCCGATATTTACATAAGGTCCTTTTTCTTTATCCCTTTTTTTTAAAATAGCCACGCTCCGGCAGATACAGCTTTTAGGATAGATAATGTTGTGTTGGTTCATCAGATCAAAAAGCTCGCGATTGACATACCTTGCCAGAGTCAGGTGAAGGTTTAATTTTGTGATTTTACCCTGAACAGCTGTCATAAACTGCCGGTTAAATGCCAGAATAGGGTCAGGATTCCGGATACCCAGTTTAACCGTAACGCCACCTCTTCCAGGGAAGTATCCTACCTCCGAGAACGATACGGATAACGGTGATTGCTGCAACAGAAATTCAGTGATGGAAGCTGTCACTTTCAAGTCATTTTCAGGACAAATAATTCCGTCTATCGAAATATGCGGCATTTTCACCAGCTGGGAAGGTTTAAGTCCAAGTTGTGTTACCAAAACCTCGTTCAGCGCGTGAATTTCCCTAAGCGTTCCTTCATCGGGTATCAGTACGGGATAGTATTCACAACGCGCCGCAGTGCCACCAAATAAATCAATCTGCCCTTCTTGTATTGATGCCATATAAATAAAGTCAAATTCAAGTTCGTCCCCCATCCTCCTTTTCTCCCAATGCTCCCTCCTCCCCTTCCTCCCTCCTCCCAATATACCCTCCTCCCCCTTTACAAATACCTTAATCCCTTTTTCAGCCACCCCACAAGTTTCTCAGAATAAGGAGGGTACAGAAATTTCAGTGTACCGAAACGCCTTTTCATAATTCCCTTTGCATTGCTGAACTCACGAAAACCGTACACGCCGTTGGCCTTCCCCGATCCGCTGTTACCTACCCCACCAAAAGGCAGTTCGGGATTACCAAACTGCGTTAACAACTCGTTGACCAGTGCATTACCCGAACTGGTATTTTGCAGCACATAATCAGTATTTGCCCTATTCCGGGAATGTAAGTATAAAGCCAGAGGTTTTGGTTTGGAATTAATGCAGGTAATCGCCTCGTCCAACTTCCGGTACGACATCACTGGCAGTACCGGCCCGAATATCTCTTCCTGCATCACCTTCATCTGATCGGATACTCCGGTAAGTAAGGTGGGTGAAATAAAACGGCTTTCTTCGCTCCGGCTTCCACCCGACACGATTTGCGCACCCAGAGAAACCGCTTCGTCCAGGTATCCTGCAATCCTGTTAAAGTGTTTCAGGTTCACGATACGCGCATAGGATGATGACCGTTCCGTCCCCTGCCCGTCCGGATCATACATTTTTTGAATACTTGCTTTCATCGCTTTCATAAAATCCTCCCTGACAGATTCCTGCACCAGCACATAATCCGGCGCTATGCAGGTTTGCCCGTTGTTGAAAAACTTAGCCCAGACAATGCTTTCCGCAGTTTTGGCAACGTCTGCAGTTTCATCCACCACCGAAGGAGATTTTCCCCCAAGCTCCAGCGTTACGGATGTCAGATGCTCGGCGGCTGCTTTCATCACTTCCTTTGCAGTAGCAGGACTGCCCGTGAAAAATATATGATCAAAAGGCAGTTTTAATAGCTCCCGGGCTACCTCCGCATCTCCCTCCACCACCATTACTTCATCCGCAGGAAAAATACGCTCCACCATTTTTCTGACAAACCTTGCCGATTTTGGTGTCATTTCTGACGGCTTAACGATCGCCACACAGCCTGCTGCAATGGCAGATATCAAAGGTTTTACGGCCAGGCCTACCGGATAATTCCAAGGCGCCATAATTAAAACATTGCCTTTGGCCTCATACTGAATAAATGACGAAGTACCCATTGCAGCAAGCGGCGTCACCAGCCGCTGCGGTTTCATCCAGCGTTTCAGATTTTTGCAGGTATAACTTATTTCATTTACCAGGACCAACAGTTCCCCGATAACCGTTTCAGCCATGGGTTTACTAAAATCCTCCATGGTGGCTTCGCAAATTTCGTCGGTGTGAGTGAGCAGGTACTGCTTTAAACGAAGCAGTTTTTCCTTGCGCTGCTCGGTGGTGGACCTCGCAATAACCATTTTGTTAGCCTTTTGCTTCTGGAAAATCTGTACTAATTCAGATGGAGACATATCGAGGTTCGTTATTAATAAATGAATGCGGGTTCCGCTCTTTCCCGCCTAAACCCTGAAATCCATACGAATAATGATAAAAAAACTGAAATAATATTGCGCATCTTAATTTTTACTAAAAAATTTGCCTTTTAGTATTTATCTTTCCCAAAAGGTTTTCCCATGAGTATCGTAAGCAATAATATCAAATACCTCCGCAGGCTTAACGGCTTGACACAGGAGCAGTTTGCGAGAAAAATAGCCATTAAAAGGTCACTTTTAGGGGCTTATGAAGAAGCACGCGCCAATCCCAACCTTACTAATCTGAAGAATATGGCAGCTGCTTTTGGCATCAGCGTGGACAATTTACTAAAAAACGATCTTCGGAAATTAAGAGAAACGCCAGATCTTTCACTGCCTCTGAGTGCTTCCCGGCAAATGACTGTTTCGCACTCTGGGCAGACCCCTGCTGCTCCTCCGGTGCAACGGGTTCCGGCGATGTCCGAGCCACAGCCTTTGTCCAAAATAATCGACAAATTTCAGGCCATACCACCAGAGATCAGAACGGTTTCGCGGCAGGTAAACCTAAAACCAGTGAACGGAGGTACCTATCAGCCAGCAGAGCACCCTCGGACTGCAACACCTCAGCCGGTTCCTCAGGTACCTGCTGATAGTCGTCGCCCGGCGGCATCTCCCTCGGCTGAAAGTCATCAAATGAATCAGTTGCCGGTTTTTAATAACCAGTATACTGCTCATGAACAAGTACCAGCAAAGGAAAAAGAGCAGGAGTATCCTGTGATTCAATGGGTTGCCCGCAAGTACCAGAGTGAGTACTTAGCCAACTACCAAAATCCCGCTTACCTTACCCAGCTGCCTGCTTTTCAGTTACCGAATCTCCCTGCGGGCTATTACCGTGCTTTTGAAAGCGGTGAGGATTTCCCACTGCCGGGATCCTTACTGGTAGGTACCTTTGTAAGGAACTGGTTTGATATTCGGGATGGCATACAGTATATTTTTGTACTTCGCCATCACGGCTTTGTATTCCGCCGCGCCTACAACCAGGTGAAAGAGCGGGGTATCCTGTTATTATCATCTGAGAATCCAGCCATTGCCCCTTCCGAAATTCCGCTGCATGAGGTACTTGAGGTATGGGATATCAAGGCATTCGTAAGCATGCAACTGCCTGCACCTCAGCCGTCACTGGGCCGGATTTCGGAACTATTGGATGAAATGCAGAAAGAGATCGGTCAGCTTTATTAATACCTTCTACCCCCGTATTATCATTTGGCCAGGTTATTAAAAAGTGATTCAATTTTAGGCAGGTCTTTACTCTTTCCGGATACTTCCACCACAGCCACACCCAGCTGATACCACAGCCCGTCACCCGCGGAAATATACTTCCCGTCTTTTTTGGGCTTCGAAGTGGCTGCTTCATCTGGAATAAATTCCGCCTTGTAAACCGTATCAAGTATTTTCTGCAATTGCTGCCAATCCAGCTGAGCCGGCCTGCCGCTATTCTTAGAAATAACGAAGGATTTGTCTGCAAAAGACGCCTTAAGGTCCAGTTGTACAGGATTGTCACCAATCTGGAGGTAGGTCAGTTCAAAAGGCTTTTCTCTACCGGCAATTTCCAGTATTGCCTGCATAAATTCCTGGATAAAATACGCCCAGCGTTCTCTGTCTACCGGATAAACGGTGACCCGCTTTTCTTCTTCTTGCAGCTCAATTTCTACAAAATCCTCGTATTCCTTTTCTTCTCTCTGCCTGATGATTTTGGATGAAGTAAAAATCTTCTCAAATTCCTTAATCCAGATGGGAGAAAAAGCGCCCTTCCATTTAAAATCATCATCCATGGTGAAACCTTCATCCAGAATTTCTTCTTCAGTCAGCTCATCCCTATCCAGATATGAAATGGCAAAGTCCACATGCAGTTCCGTAGCAGAAGTGATATCCAGCTTCAGGGTATCGTAATGCGAAAACGGCGCCGGAATGGCCGGTGCTGTCTGGAAACGGATGATATAATATCCTGGAATGAGAATTTCTTTATTCATTTGGCAATTTCAGTATGGTTTGTGCTGTCCGGCGCTTATCGATTTTATCCGTTGCAGTTCTAAAAAACTGTTCTGCAAAGTAAACATGTTTTGGTGTTTCATAGGCTGAAACCTGCTTTCTTATTTCTACCAGCACCTGTTCCGAGGCCATTTGATCCGGTCGGGCTTCCACCATCAGTATGAGTTTCTGCCCCAAAAGATTGTCTTCTTCAAACCATGTAAAAAAAACATGTGTATAATTTAACCTGAAAAACACATCCGAAACGATTTCATCTATCCTGTCAAGCACAATTTTTACCCCTCCCGAATTAATGATATTGTCTGCCCGGCCAATCCATTTAAATGTATTTTTTGAAGTAATTTCTACCAGATCGTTTGTTTGAACTATCTGAGAATTTGTTACTGCTCCACTGATATACAAACATCCGCGTTCGTCCACCCCAAAACGTATACCTGGGAGAACATTATAATCGTCTTCTTTCATTGGCGACAGCTGTTTCAAAGCGACATGCGAAACGGTTTCCGTCATGCCATAGCTGTGGTATACCTGGTTTGTGAGTAATGAAATTTCATGCTGTAAAACCGGAGACACCGGTGCCCCGCCCAGCAATATTTTATCAAAACGTGTTACGGCCTCCCTGGTGGCGGTATCATGCAGACATGCCGCCAGTTGCATCGGAACCATGGATGTGAAATCAAAACGCAGCGCATGGTTCAGATGTAATAACGGATTAGCCGATGGTTCCGTAATGGTCAGCTCCCACCCCAGCTCCATGCCGCGGATGAGCATCATCATGCCGGCAATGTAATTCACATTCAGACAAACCAGCGCACGAGAGCCCGCGCTCAGTTTCAGAGCCTCCCCGGTCATGAGCGCGCTGCTTATCAACTGATTCCTGTAAAGATCTATCGGTTTGGGAGTTCCGGTCGAGCCGGAGGTAAACAGTGTAATTACTTCGGTTCCGTTGATCCACTCTTTCAGGAAATCATAACATTTCAGTTCATATGGATTTTCGGGAGGAGGCTGACTTAACAATGTTTCCCGGCTGGTTTGCCACATGTGATTTATGAATTAGTTGGACATTTGTTTTTGATGGTACGACAAACAATCTTTAATTTCGCAAATCTGATTAAGGAGTGCTTTTCATTCCGTTACTTAAAATTATAATTGCTTTTATGGCTGCTTCAGTTCAATGGGAAACCATTAAGGAATATCAGGATATACTTTTCCTTCTTCACGAAGGTATTGCTAAAATTAGTATCAATCGTCCGCACAAACATAATGCCTTTACACCTCAGACCGTCACTGAGATGATCGATGCAATGCATATTTGCCGCGAAGATCCTCGTATAGAGGTCATTATTCTTTCGGGCGAAGGCGGGAAAGCATTTTGCTCCGGCGGAGATCAGTCTGTAAGAGGACATGGCGGGTATGTAGGCGATGACCACGTTCCGCGTTTGAACGTCCTTGATCTTCAGCGGATGATCCGGTCCATCCCCAAGGTGGTGATTGCGATGGTTGCGGGCTGGGCTATCGGCGGAGGCCACGTGCTGCATGTGATATGTGATATGTCCATTGCAGCAGAAAATGCACGTTTCGGACAAACCGGCCCGAAGGTCGGCAGTTTTGATGGTGGTTTCGGGGCTTCTTACCTGGCACGTGTGGTGGGCCAGAAAAAGGCGAGGGAAATCTGGTTTCTCTGCGACCAGTATGACGCCGCAGAAGCGTTGAATATGGGCTTGGTCAACAAGGTGGTTCCGCTGGAAGACCTGGAAAGTACTACCATTGAATGGTGTAAGAAAATTCAGCAGAAGAGCCCGCTTTCCATCCGGATGCTCAAAAGTGCTTTCAATGCGGAATTGGACGGACAGGCAGGAATTCAAGAACTTGCGGGAAATGCAACCTTGCTTTATTATCTTAGTGATGAAGCAAAAGAAGGTTTTAATTCGTTCCTGGAAAAACGAACCCCTGATTTTAGTAAATTCCCCAAGTTTCCCTGATTCGGCATTTCATCCTTTGTTTTGGTGTCATGAACCGTCCACGGTAAGCTAACTGTATAATAAGAATTTTAGAAAAATGAATTACTGGCTGGTAAAATCCGAACCATTTAAATATTCCTGGGATCATTTTGTAGCGGAAGGGAAATCGATGTGGGATGGCGTCCGTAACTATCAGGCGCGTAATAACATGATGGCCATGAAAGCAGGCGACCTGGTGTTGTTCTATCACAGCAACGAAGGCAAAGAGGTAGTGGGCCTTGCAAAAGTGGCTAAAGAACATTATCCCGATCCTACCACGGACGATCCGCGCTGGGTAGTGGTGAACCTGGTACCGGTAGAAAAATTCCCCAAAACGGTAACGCTGGCTTATATGAAAAGTGATGAAAGGCTTAAAGATATGGCCCTGATCAAACAATCCAGGTTATCTGTAATTCCGTTAAAAGCAGAAGAATTCGACCTAATTGTTGCACTCGCACATGAATAAACAGAAGTGGTTTCCGTTGCTTATCACGCTATGCCTGATAGCCCGGTTAACGCATGCACAAGGGGTGAAGCGGATTGAACTGCCGCTTTCCGGTAGCGATGTGGCTTATCAGACCATCCTCCTCGGCGAAAAAGGAGTACTGCTGGTTTCAAAGCCAGACAGAGGATCCTTTAATGTCCAGAAGTTTGATACAAATCTCGAAAAACTTTGGTCGATTGATGGGCCGGTAGAATCAAACCTGGACTATATTGCTTCTTCCTACGACGGGCAGGCTGTATTTCTGCTTTTCAGTAAGTACCGGAGTTCGTTGTACCAGATCGTTAAGGTGAACGTTGGCCCCGGCTTCGTGGAAACTTTTACAATCAATACCATCGACCGTTTTGAAATTACTGATTTTAAAACGCTGGGGTATTCTGTTTATATGGCTGGTACTGTCCGGAATGAACCGGTCCTTATTCATACCGACCTGACGAGTTCACAGACAAAAATCCTTCCCTCAGCTATCAAAGGCTCCAATGCGATCCAGACCGTAGAGGTAGATACCCTGCATCGGCTGGTTAATGTGTGTTTTGCTGTAAAAAAAGGACGGCAGACCAAGATCGTGGCGCGGTCTTATCAGGAAAACGGAGAGTTGTACACCGAGGTGGGTGTCGAGCCTGAAGATGACTTCTCCCTGCTGAACGGCCGTCTTCAGATCCTGAACGATTCCGTAAGGCTCGTGATTGGTACCTATGGCTATCGCAACATGCAAAGCAGTACCAATGCCGCCTCGCAGGGTCTGTATATTTCCAAAATTGTCAACGACGAACTGGTTTTTACCCGTTATCACAGCTTCACCGATTTTGAAAACTTCTTCGATTACATGAGCGACCGCCAGCAGGAAAAAATGGAGCGGAAGATCAGGAAAAAGAAAGAAGCAGGTGACGATCTGAAACTTAATTACCGTTTGCTGGTACATGATCTTGTCCCTAAAAATGAAAATTTCCTTTTGGTAGCAGAAGTATTTTACCCCGAATACCGTTACCAGAATCCCGGCATGATGGGTGGTTTGGGATATGGCTATATGATGGGATACCCCTTCGGAATGGGGCTTTACAATCCCTATCTTTGGAATCCGATGTATGGAGGCCGCGGTTATAATCAACAAATTTTTGACGGATTTACGTATACCCATGCAATCGTTGCGGACATTGATCAGAATGGAAAACTGGTGTGGGACAACAGTATCAGTTTTGACAACGTGAAAAGTATGGAACTGCGGGAAAAAATAAGATTGCAACCCGAAGCCAACGGCAACACCAAGCTGATATACAGCCACAACGGGGCAATCCGAAGTAAAATCATCAAAGAAGGAAAGGTAGTCGATGCCGACCGTGTCATACCTAATGGAACAAATATTGAAGGTGATAAAGTCCGCAAAACCAGTACAGATGATATTGACTACTGGTATGGCAACTTTTACCTGGCCTGGGGCGAACAAAGGATCGTAAATGCAGCTGGCGACCCGCAGACGCGTGGCCGGCGAAACGTTTACTATCTGAACAAAATATCATTCTGAGCCATAACCAATCATTTGCAAAAAGAGCTGTCTGCCAGCAGCGCACCAACAATTTTAAACCAACTACATGCTTTTACTTTCACCTGAACAGCAAACCGATTACCAACTGATAGATACCGGAGGTTTTGAAAAACTGGAAAGATTCGGCCCGTATATCCTTTCACGCCCCGAACCGCAGGCCATCTGGGACAAATCCCTCTCCGATGCTGAATGGGAGCAAAGGAGTAACGCGGTTTTCAAGCGAGACAAAAATTCTCAGGAAAAAGGCCAATGGGTTGCTAAAGGTGATATGCCCGAAAGGTGGATTACCCAATACAGATCGGGCAGCCTTCATCTTAGGGCCAAACTGGCGCTTTCATCTTTCAAGCACGTAGGTATCTTCCCTGAACAAGCGACCAACTGGGATTTTATTTCGAAAAAGCTTTCAGGTATTAAATCTGAAAAGCCCTCTGTTCTGAATCTTTTCGCTTACACCGGACTGGCTTCGCTTGCGGCCAAGGCCGCCGGTGCAGACGTTACCCATGTGGATGCCGTAAAGCAGGTTATCAGCTGGTCGCGTGAGAACATGGAACTTAGCGGGCTTCAGAACATCCGCTGGGTGGTGGAAGATGCGCTGAAATTTGTACAAAGAGAAGTTCGCCGGGGAAACCAGTATAACGGTATCATATTGGATCCGCCGGCCTATGGCCGCGGGCCGGATGGCGAAAAATGGCTGCTGGAAGAAAACCTCAACGAGATACTGCGCCTGTGCGCGCTGCTGCTAAAAAAGGAAAACTATTTTTTCATTATCAATCTCTATTCGCTTGGCTTCTCCGCACTGATCGTCGATAACCTGATCAAGGCACATTTCGGACAGGATATCCATCATGAGTATGGCGAACTGTTCATAGCAGATACCTTCGGGAAAAGACTTCCGCTCGGTGTATTTTCCCGTTTTTCAGATATTGTTAATTAAAATACGGGAAGTTTGTACAACTTTGTCAAACGTTATACCTGCTGACAGGTACAACCGCCGCGAAGGTATGCCGAAAACGAATTTTCTATCCTGTGGTTCATTTCTTTTACCCGCCATTTTTATGGTGGTGGTGATGGCTTCGTGCCAGAACGACGCGCGGCATAATACCCGTATTCCCCCCGTGGTCAAAAAATCAAAAACCCAGTGGCAAAACGACGCCCTCGAATCACTTACCGACCTCATCAGCCGAAGTATTGATACCGACGTAAATTATTACAAAAGAGCAAGGATTTTTCTGGATCAGGAACAATATCAGGAGGCACTCAGTGATATTAATGAAGCTATTTATGAACAGGCTAATGCAGGGGAGTACTTTTTACTTCGGAGCAAAATCAATCTAGAGCTGGACCAGATAGACAATGCACTGGAAGATGCCGAACGTGCCGAGGCATTACAGCAAACCAGTCCAGAGCTCTATATACTCCTGGCGGACATATACCAGACCCGCAAGAGCTTTAACAAAGCGACGGCATATCTTAATCAGGCACAAAAAATGGCTCCCTATGATGGCTCTGTTTATTATGTGAAGGGTATGCTTCTGGCTCACCAAGGAGACAGCCTGGGAAGCCTGGCTAGTCTGAACGAGGCCATTAATATGAATCCGAGACTTTTAAGAGCATACGAACAAAGCACCATCATCCACGGCAAGCTCAACAACTATGGGCAGGCATTGGCTTACAATAACAGAGCCATTGCCCGTTTTCCTGCGCGGTCGGAGCTCTATTTTGAAAGGGCGGAGATTTACCGGTATTTATCCAAACCCGATACGGCCATCATTTTCTATAAAAAGGCTATTTCCATCAATCCAAAGTATACGGAGGCATTGAAACTTTTGGCCGAAACCGGCATTAGCATACAGGCTTATCATGAATCACTACCGGCCTTGGAACAGTTGCAGAGACTTTCCCCGGGTGACAAACGAACTATTACGATGCTCGGTTATTGTTTTGAAAAACTTGGAAACTTTGAAAAGGCCAAGGAGTATTACGGTATCATTCTTGCCAAAACACCCACCGATCAGGATGCCAGATATGGCATGTGGCGCATCAGGCAAAAGGAAAACGCCTATCTGACTGATTCCTACTTTCCTGCCGAAGACGACCAGTCGGGATATAAGGACCTGGATACAACCAGGGTAAAAATTAATTTGCTTCAGCCACGGGGAACCACAAATATAAAAGTAGATTCTTCGCGAAAGGCTAAAATTGAATAGATTTGTAAAGTAGTGGCTATCCGAAAAAGATTTAACTGAACGCAATCGATCGGAAATCATGTTACAAACATGCGGATCAGCCGTTAAAGTGAACGATTAAATAGAATCCCTTTTTTAATGAAAGACGAGTCCCAAGTAAAAATTACCCTGCCCGACGGAAGTGAACGTAACTATCCCAAAGGTGTAACCGCCCTGGCTATTGCACTGAGTATCAGTGAAGGCCTGGCCAGAAATGTAATTGCCGCCAAGGTAAATGACGAAGTGTGGGATCCCACGCGCGAGATCACTGAAGATGCTCACGTGAAACTTCTGACGTGGAATGACGAAGATGGGAAATCGACATTCTGGCACTCTTCTGCCCACTTGCTGGCAGAAGCACTGGAGGCTTTATATCCGGGTATTAAGTTTGGTACGGGGCCTTCTATTGAAAGAGGCTTTTACTACGACGTGGATTTGGGAGAAAATACCCTCTCACAGGACGACTTTCCCAAGATCGAAGCTAAAATGCTGGAGCTGGCCCGCCAGAAAAACGAATATGTCAGGATACCGGTGAGCAAGGCTGAAGCTTTGGATTTCTTTACAAAAAAAGGAGATCAGTATAAACTGGAACTCATAGACGGCCTGTCTGACGGTTCTATCACGCTCTATGAACAAGGCGGTTTCACTGACCTTTGCCGCGGGCCTCATATCCCGAATACCAGTTTTATAAAAGCCGTAAAACTTACCAATATTGCAGGTGCCTACTGGCGTAACAACCAGGAGAATAAAATGCTCACCCGCATTTATGGTATTACGTTTCCCAAACAAAAGGAGCTGGAGGAGTACGTGACCCTGATTGAGGAAGCAAAAAAACGGGACCACCGCCGTCTGGGAAAAGAACTGGAACTTTTTGCGTTTTCTGAAAAAGTAGGTCAGGGATTACCGCTGTGGTTGCCCAAGGGAGCCATGCTAAGGGAACGTCTGCAGGCTTTTCTAAGCAAGGCACAATCCAGGGCCGGCTATCTTCCGGTTGTGACACCACACATAGGAAGCAAGGACCTTTATGTTACCTCGGGGCACTGGGAGAAGTATGGCAAAGATTCATTTCAGCCTATCACAACCCCGAATCCCGGAGAAGAGTACCTCCTAAAACCAATGAACTGTCCGCATCACTGCGAGATCTATAAGACCTCTCCCCGTTCTTATAAGGATCTTCCATTGCGTTTTTCGGAATTCGGTACTGTATACCGTTATGAGCAAAGCGGAGAATTACATGGTTTGACCCGCGTACGTGGCTTTACGCAGGACGACGCACACATATTCTGCCGCCCCGACCAGGTGAAAGAGGAATTTGTCAGGGTTATAGAGCTGGTGCTTTATGTGTTCCGCTCACTCGGTTTCACAGATTACAGCGCTCAGGTATCTTTGCCCGATCCTGCCAATAAACAGAAATATCTTGGAAAAGATGAAGAGTGGGAAAAAGCTGGAAACGCAATCATAGAAGCCGCGGCTGAAACCGGACTTGAAACAGTAACGGAATTAGGTGAGGCCGCATTCTACGGCCCGAAACTGGATTTCATGGTGCGGGATGCCCTGGGCAGGAAATGGCAGCTAGGGACCATTCAGGTTGACTATCAGCTGCCGCAGCGTTTTAACCTTGAGTATACAGGATCCGACAACCAGAAACATACTCCGGTGATGATCCACCGTGCTCCGTTTGGCTCCATGGAAAGGTTTATTGCTATCCTGATTGAGAACTCTGCGGGCCAGTTTCCATTGTGGCTTTCGCCAGATCAGATTGCGATACTTCCAATATCAGAGAAATTTGCGGATTACGCCGAAGAAGTGTTCTTCCAGTTACAGGACAGCGACATCCGGGGTTTTGTGGATCATCGGGATGAAAAAATTGGCAGAAAGATCAGGGATGCGGAAGTAACCAAAGTACCATTTATGCTGATTGTGGGAGAGAAAGAAATGGCCGAAGGAAAAATTTCTGTCAGAAGGAAAGGTGAAGGTGATTTGGGTAGCATGACTGCTGAAGAATTTGCAAGTTTTTTCAAAAAAGAAGCTAAAATTTGATCTATTTAGAAATTCTTGCTATAAATCAGCTAATAAGGCACTATTTTTGTGTCGGTAATGTTAAAATTTTGATTTTCACTTAAACCAAAAATCACCCAATCCCAATACATATGGCATTAAGACCCCCTAGTGGCCGGTTCAGAGTTCCCGAAGAACCCTATAAAATTAATGAACGAATTACAGCTAAAGAAGTCCGTCTGGTCGGCGAAAATATAGAACCAGGTATTGTGGATATCAATACCGCAAGAGCGATGGCAAAAGCTCAAAGCCTTGATTTAGTTGAAATTGCGCCCACTGCAGTACCTCCGGTATGTAAAGTGGTGGATTATTCAAAATTCAAGTACGAGCAGAAAAAGAAGCAAAAGGAGATTAAGGCTAAAGCGCAAAAGGTCGTAATTAAAGAAATCAGATTTGGTCCTAATACGGATGATCATGATTTTGACTTTAAACTTAAGCACGCTATCAATTTCCTTAAGGAAGGATCAAAGGTAAAAGCCTATGTTCATTTTGTAGGCAGGACCATTGTATTTAAGGAAAGAGGTACCAATCTCTTGAAGAAGTTTTCCGAAGCACTCGCAGATTATGGCAAACTTGAAATGGAACCGAAACTGGAAGGGAAAAGGATGACGATCATTCTGGCTCCTGCCCCGGCGAAAAAATAAGAGTTTGCCTTCAATATATTACACTGCATTTCATAAAAAATCGGGTTGATGACGATCTGTTGTCAACCCGATTTTTTGTTTAAGAACAATTTTCTTAATTTTGCGCGCTGTTTTATATTTTATCAACTATTATTTAATTGTATTATGCCTAAAATGAAAACCATTTCTGGTGCCAAAAAGCGTTTTGCGCTTACCGGAACCGGGAAAATCAAACGCAAACATGCTTTTCACAGCCACATTTTGACAAAAAAATCCACGAAGCGCAAGCGCAACCTGGTGAAGTCAACTTTGATTGATGAAAGCAACCACAAGCAGGTGCTAGCTATGCTGGGAAAATAATCTCCCAATTGCCAGTACCCATTTCAAATACCATTTCGGTTTTTTGTTCAACCCGATAGAAGGCTTTAAAGACTCCATGTGAGCGCCGACCGTCAAAAACAGTTAAAATTATGCCACGTTCAGTGAACCACGTTGCGTCGCGTGCAAGACGTAAAAAAGTAATGAAATTAGCGAAAGGCTATTATGGCCGTCGCAAAAATGTTTGGACCGTAGCAAAAAATGCCGTAGATCGTGCATTGGCTTACGCTTACGAAGGTCGTAAACAAAAGAAACGTCACTTCCGTGCTCTGTGGATTCAGCGTATCAACGCGGGTGCACGTCTTCACGGACTTTCATATTCTGCTCTGATGGGCAAGCTTGGTGCAAAAGGCATCGAGCTCAACAGGAAAGTACTTGCCGACCTGGCAATGAATCATCCGGATGCATTTAAAGCAATCGTTGATCAGGTAAAATAAAACAGCATCCCGCCAAACGGCGGGATTTTTTTTGCCTTTTACTTAAACACTGTTACCTCCTGCGCTTCATCTCGTCTAAAGGCTCTAAAACTAAATAAAACTTCCATGTTAGAGCAAATACTAGGCCTCATTCAACAGAATTCTCAGGCAGCAATTGTCCAGAACCCCGCCATACCAAACGAAAATAATAATGATGTAATGCAAACACTGCTGGGCGCCATTACCGGAGGCCTGCAGGATCATGCGCAGAACGGAAATATGCAGGGGGTCATGGGGCTTTTGTCAGGCCATGGTTCTGGAAACGGTATGATGAACAACCCCATTGTTGCTTCCATTGCTGGCAATGCGATCAGTTCCATGATGCAGCGTTTCGGATTGAGCAACGATGCAGCTTCGGGTATTGTGGGTTCGGTACTTCCTGGGGTACTGAGCGGGCTGGTGAGCAAAGTCAGTAACCCCAATGATTCCAGCCTTGATTTTAATGATTTGTTGGGTGGGCTAACCGGCGGAAACTCCGCCCAGTCGCAAGGTTCTGGACTGGATTTCAACCAGATCGGCTATGCCCTTGCAGACGGGAAACTGGATATGAGTGATCTGATGCGGGTAGGCGGTAGTATGATGGGCGGAGGAAACAACACCTCACCTGCTCCTCAGCAAGGCGGAGGAATGGACTTGGGTGGGCTGTTGGGAGGTTTATTAGGAGGAAAGTAACAGGACATTACGTTTTTTTATAGTCCGCCGGTATCTGGGAAATCAGGTATCGGCGGATTTCTTTTTTATGAACTGTACCTTTCGTACAAATTGTAAACATTTACGATTTAGTAACACTTATTGAAAAACATCGTGTGAAAGACATGGTACTTTTGCAAAAAAATACGTAATTCATTTATGCAAATGATGCCGAACCCATATTAACTCACCATGGACTCAAGAAGAGAATTTATTAAAAAAGCAACCTTCCTATCGGGCGCAGCCGGTTTTCTGGGAGTTCTGCCCGACTCGATTCAGAAAGCGCTCGCGATTGACCCCGCTCCGGGGACTACCTATCTTGATGCCGAACATGTAGTGATCCTGATGCAGGAAAACCGTTCCTTCGATCACTCCTACGGAATGCTTCGCGGAGTGCGTGGTTTCAATGACCCCAGAGCTATAAAGCTACCCAACGACAATGTGGTCTGGCTGCAAACCAATGCTTTTGGAGAGACCTATGTTCCCTTCCGGCTGAACATGAAGGAGTCAAAAGCTACCTGGATGGGATCCCTTCCACATTCCTGGCCAAACCAGGTAGATGCGCGCAACAAAGGAATGTATGATAAATGGCTAATTGCGAAACAACCCGGCCATAAAGATTACCAGAAAATGCCGTTGACACAGGGATATTATAACAGGGACGATATTCCGTTCTATTATGCCCTTGCGGACGCATTCACCGTTTGCGACCAGAATTTCTGCTCTTCTCTGACAGGTACCACACCCAACCGACTGTACCTCTGGACCGGGACGGTAAGAGAAAAGCCTGAACCTGAGTCCTATGCCAACATTCGTAATGAAAACGTCACCGATGACAATGAAGCATCATGGACAACCTTCCCTGAGCGTCTGGAAGACCATGGGGTATCCTGGAAAATCTACCAGAATGAGCTAAGTATCAATACAGGATTTACCGGTGAAGAAGATTCATGGCTTGCCAACTTTACTGATAACCCCATTGAATGGTTTAAACAATACAACATCAGGTTTCATACCGGATATCAAAAATATCTTGCAAAAAAATTAGAAGCAATACCAAAAGAAGCCCGTGAGTTGCAGGCCAAATTGCGCAGCCTTCCGGCGGGTTCAGAGGAAATTAAGAATCTACAGAATCTGCTTGACGAAAAAGGATTGCTCTACGAATTTCTGAAAGCCGAACTAAAAGAATGGAGCCCTGAAAACTTCAGCAAGCTATCCCAACGCCAGAAAAACATCCATCAGAAAGCATATACCATCAATTCCAACGATCCCGATTACCGGTCGATCACAACAGTGAAATACCTGGATGGGGATATTGAACACGAAGCCAAAGCACCACAGGGAGATGTACTGCACCAGTTCAGGTCGGATGTAAAAGGTGGTCAGTTGCCCACTGTCTCCTGGCTTGTGGCCCCCGAGAACTTCTCAGATCACCCAGGTGCACCCTGGTTTGGAGCCTGGTACGTGTCTGAGGTACTGGATATATTAACGCAGAACCCGGAAGTATGGAAGAAAACGGTTTTCATTCTTTGCTATGACGAAAATGACGGTTATTTTGATCATGTCCCTCCTTTCGTAGTACCCCATCCCTACAAAGAAAATACAGGCAAGGTATCACAGGGAATAGATACTAAAGAAGAATTTGTGAAGCTGGAGCACGATATGATTAAAAAGGAGAGGAAGGAAAGCCGGGAAAGCCCCATTGGGCTGGGTTTCAGAGTTCCGCTGGTACTTGCTTCACCGTGGAACCGGGGAGGAAACGTTTGTTCAGAGGTTTTTGACCATACCTCCATTCTTCAGTTTCTCGAGAAATTTGTCAGCCATAAAACAGGCAAAGAAATTAAGGAAACGAACATCAGCGAATGGCGCAGAACAATATGCGGTGATCTTACCTCTACTTTCAAACCTTACGATGGCGGTACTTTCCCGCTTCCCAAGTTTCTGGAAAGAAAAGAGTTCATGGAAAGCATACATAACGCGCAGTACAGAAAACTGCCGTCAGGCTTTAAAGTGCTTTCCAAAGAAGAAATTGAGCAGGTGAACCGCAACCCTTTGCTTGCCCCGCTTATGCCCAAACAGGAAAAAGGAACGCGCCCTTCCCTTCCCCTGCCCTATGAACTGTACGCCGAAGGCAGCCTGAATACTGACAAAAAAGCATTTGAAATAAAATTCAATGCCGGAAATGACATATTTGGCAAACAGTCGGCAGGCTCGCCATTTGTAGTTTACAGTAACGGGAAATATGACGATGCCGATGTGCGTATCCGGAATTATGCGGTAAAAGCAGGTGATCAACTGGAAGACTCCTGGCCGTTAAACGACTTTGATAACCAGCAGTATCACCTGAAAGTATATGGGCCTAACGGCTTTTTCCGGGAATTTTCAGGAGATGGCAATACAACGGTACCGGTTATTTCCTGCAGATACCAGCTGGATAAAAACAAGAAACCAACCGGTAAAATAGAATTACATATTTCATTGCCCGCTGTGGCCGGCAAGGCTACCGTTACCATTAAAGACAATGCCTATAAAGCTAAAAATCAGAGCAGAACGATACAAGGCGGCACAGGCACATCCAATGGGGAAACGGTGATCCTTACCTTGGACAAGAGTCATAACTGGTACGACTTCACGGTGCGTATGGAAGGCAACACACGGTTTTTCCAGCGGTATGCCGGACACGTTGAAACCGGGCGGGAAAGCCAGAGCGATCCTTTGATGGGACAAGTGATCTGAAGTTTCTGATCGCTCTTATAAAAAGGTTTGAATACAGCGCTTTGAACTGTATTCAAACCTTTTTTTATTCCCCCATACCTGAAATTTAAACTGACACTTTGTCACCATCTCTGATAACGATACCTGCTGGTACGGGCTTTTTAGCAAGCTTGTTATTCGAATGAAAAAAGCCCGGTTTTCTGGGAAGCAAGAAAAGACTAAAATCAATATATAACTTATAATCAATAAAAATGGGAAAAATAATTGGCATAGACTTAGGAACTACTAACTCCTGTGTGGCTGTCATGGAAGGTAATGAGCCAGTCGTCATAGCAAATAGCGAAGGTGCTCGCACAACCCCGTCTGTGGTTGCATTCATGGATAATGGTGAGCGTAAGATCGGTGCGCCTGCCAAGCGTCAGGCAATCACTAATCCCAAACATACCGTTAGTTCGATCAAACGTTTCATGGGTAAAAAATATGACGATGTTGCCGGAGAGATAAAGACCGTCGCATACAGCGTTGATAAAGGCCCTAATAATACACCGCGCGTTCCTATCGGAGACAGGTTGTATACCCCGCAGGAAGTGTCGGCATTTATCCTTCAGAAAATGAAGCAAACTGCCGAGGATTATCTTGGACAGGAAGTTACTGAGGCAGTTATTACCGTCCCTGCTTATTTTAATGATGCAGAACGCCAGGCAACCAAAGAAGCCGGACAAATCGCAGGTCTTGATGTGAAACGTATCATCAATGAACCAACCGCTGCTGCTCTAGCTTATGGCCTTGACAAACAACATCATGACATGAGTATCGCGGTGTTTGACCTTGGTGGTGGTACTTTTGACGTATCTATCCTTGAGTTGGGTGGTGGTGTATTTGAAGTAAAATCAACTGACGGAGATACACACCTGGGTGGTGATGACTTTGACCAGGTGATCATCAACTGGCTTGCAGAAGAATTCCTTAAAGATGAAAACGTAGACCTGCGGAGAGATCCCATGGCGCTGCAACGTTTGAAGGAAGCAGCGGAGAAAGCGAAGGTTGAATTGTCAAGCTCTTCACAGACTGAAATCAATTTGCCTTACATATTCCCCGTTGACGGAATTCCAAAGCACCTTGTTCGTACGCTTACGAAAGCGAAGTTTGAGCAGCTTGCTGACTCATTATTCCAGAGAATGATGGAGCCTTGCAAAAGGGCGATGAAAAACGCTGGTTACACCAATAGTGACATCAATGAGGTAATTTTGGTGGGTGGTTCAACACGTATTCCTCGTGTTCAGGAAGAAGTGGAAAAGTTCTTTGGCAGAAAACCATCTAAAAATGTTAACCCCGACGAAGCTGTTGCCTTGGGCGCTGCTATTCAGGGTGGTGTGTTGAGTGGAGATGTAACGGATGTGCTTTTACTTGACGTAATTCCTCTTTCTTTGGGTATCGAAACATTGGGTGGAGTTTCAACCAGGCTGATCGAAGCAAACACGACCATACCGACCACAAAAACTGAAACTTTCTCAACTGCTGCTGACAACCAGCCATCTGTTGAAATCCATGTATTGCAGGGTGAGCGCCCCATGGCTGCTCAGAACCGGACACTTGGCCGCTTCCACCTGTCGGACATACCGCCAGCACAACGTGGTACGCCGCAGATAGCAGTAACGTTTGACGTTGACGCCAACGGTATTCTGAGCGTGTCGGCAAAAGATAAAGGAACAGGTAAAGAGCAGAAAATACGTATTGAAGCTTCCAGTGGATTAACTGATGCCGAAATTACCCGTATGCGTGAGGAAGCAAAAGCTAACGAGGCAGCTGATAAGGTAGAACGTGAGAAAGTGGATAAGATCAATGAAGCTGACAGCCTGATTTTCTCTACCGAAAAACAGCTGAAAGAATTTGGAGATAAGCTTTCTGCTGGTAACAAATCTGCGATTGATGGTGCTTTATCTGAACTGAAAACAGCGCACGGAAGCCAGAACATAGAAGGTATCAATGCCGCAATGGAAAAGTTGAATACTGCGTGGCAGGCTGCTTCTCAGGAAATGTATGCACAAAGCGGTGACCCCGGACAACCTGACGCCAGCGGCGCACAAGGTAACCCAGGTGCGGGTGCCAATGCAGGAACCGAAGATGTGACTGATGTTAATTTCGAAGAAGTTAAATAAGAATGACTTCCTCAAAAATCCCCATCCCACAGATGGGGATTTTTTTTACTCGATCTGAATCGAACTGTGTAATTTATGCGTATTTGAAATTAGAAAATTGTTACTAAATACTTTGGCATCGGATTTTAGAGACAACCGTACACTTTCATGATTCTCAAACCCAACAAAAACCAAGCGTCGATTATGGACACTACAATGGCACTACCAGAACTTATGTACCTCTCTCCCACCACAAGAGAAAAAGCCGTTATGATTGCTCAGGACTTATTGCGCGCCGGAAATATTTCTCCCAAAGAGGCCATTTCAAAAGCCGTACTGATTGCTAAAAACTGGGCTGTAAAAAATGTAAACCGGCGGGTTTGGAAGAAACTGAAATCAAATGATAAGGAATCGATATGAGCGATCGGAAATTTGAAGGTCAGGTTGCCATTGTCACCGGTTCCAGCTCCGGTATCGGACGTGCATGTGCCATTTATCTGGCAGGCCTGGGTGTGAGTGTGGTAGTCAATTACAGTTCTAACGAAGAAGAGGGCCGGAAAACACTGGACGAAATCCTGAGCAAGGGTGGAAAAGGCATACTGGTAAAAGCGGATGTCAGTAAGGAAGCCGATATCATCAGCATGTTTGATGAAACCATAGCAACCTATGGCAAACTGGATATTCTGGTGAGCAATGCTGGTCTGCAGAAAGATGCTTCATTTCTGGATATGTCCCTGGAGCAATGGCAGAGAGTCATTGATGTAAACCTTACGGGTCAGTTTCTGGCTTGCCGTCAGGCGGCCCGCCAGTTTGTGAAACAGCAGAGCCAGCAAGCCTCTGATAACAAAGAAGAAAGCCAGTATGCCATTGGTAAAATCATTCTGATGAGTTCCGTTCATGATATTATTCCATGGGCAGGGCATGTGAACTATGCTGCTTCCAAGGGCGGTATCATGATGTTCATGAAATCTATCTCCCAGGAATTGGCTCCTCATAAAATCCGTGTAAACTCTGTAAGCCCGGGCGCCATTAAAACCACCATCAATAAGGAAGTCTGGTCGGATCCTGATAAATATGAAAGCCTGCTGACATTGATCCCTTACCGGAGAATAGGAACACCTGAGGATGTTGCCAAAGCCGTTGCCTGGCTGGCATCTGACGAATCTGATTACGTAAATGGTGAAACACTGTATATCGACGGTGGGATGACCCTATATCCCGAATTTGCGGATAACGGGTAACGAGTACAATAGAAACTAAAATCCAATTATAAAAAATGCGTCGGGGTTATCCCAACGCATTTTTTATAATCTCCATATCAATACAAATCATTTATTGATTACAAATTCACCTTTTTCCAGTGACCAGTCGTTCCCGAAAAACCCGGCCATTTTGACTCCTTTAAAACCTTCCTGAAGCATATCCGCCGAAAATATCATCAGATCCGGAAATCCACTTCCCCCACTAAAATACTGATTGGCATTGGCAATCTGCATGCCCAGCATACCGGTCCCGCTGATAACGGCAACAGACGCCGTTTTACTGTCGTCTCGAGGCCACACAAAGTAAGCCGCCAGGTCATCTCCGGAAAATTCATTCTGTCCGGCAACAATCTTTCCTTTCAAAACCTTAACCGGACATTTTGCCAATAACTTATTCCAGGCTGTATTACCCGAAGCATTTCCATATAACACAATACCTCTGTCCTTAAAAGAAGCAGGGTCAAAATCTTTATCCGAAACAATATCAACAGAACCATTTCCCCTGTAATACCACGTTTCTGCATCGTAACGCGCTTTCTCAAAAGCCCAGATATTCTCCTCCTGGGTACCTTGGGTAGCATAAACAAGTACCATCCGGTTACGGAAAGGTTCTTTTAGCGTACCACTGCGGTTGGGGTTTTTCTGGGTTGCAACCGGCTCCGATGCGAGAGCCCAGCGGTCGGTTTTAGCCAGGAAAATAGTCTCGTTGGTATCTTTTACCGAATATTCCATTTCCGATAAACTGTCCAAAACGATCTTTACGGCGGCCCCTTTGGGAAAAGCATTCAGATTTAAAGACAGCAAGGCCACATTTTCAGTATTACCTGAGATGATGTTCTTTGATTTATCAAGATCCAAAATCATGCGACTGTATTTGAGCGGGACCAACTGCTGCTGAATAGTAGCCCACCGCATTTTTCCCGAAACACCAGGATTTGCCGTCGTGAAATCGATATGAGCCGTTGCCGTGTCTTTTGCAATACTGTGCCAGCTGAAAAAGTTGAAGATTGGAGGCCAGTCCACGCTGATATCACCATACCAGTGTCCGCCTCCAGGATATTCGTAATAGCTAAAATCGGTATGAAAACCAGACAGCAGCTTTTTCATTTGCCGGGCATATTCTACCGAAACCGTCTTATCCGCGTCTCCATGCGCGATATATACACCCACCGCCTTATAGTTTTGTGACAACGCTATTACATTACTTGGGTTACTTGCCCGCAACAGTATTGTCTCTATCGGTGAGCCTGCGCCATTAGGAATCATACCGTCATGCGAACCATAGGACGACAGTGTTGGATAACCGGCAGAAGGTGCAATGGCAGCCCATTTATCAGGATAAGTTGCACCGAGAAACCAGGTTCCGTGACCGCCCATAGAGTGGCCGGTAAGATAAATACGGCGTGGGTCAGGATTAAATTCTTTTTTAGCAATATCCAACACTTCCAGCGCATCCAGTCTTCCCCAATCTTCCCAGTTAAAACCACGTGGACGGCGGTTAGTAGGCGCTACCAGTACACCCCAATCTTTAGGCTTATAGGCACGAGCCTGGCTGATAGCTTGTACTTCCGCACCATGAACCGAGAAAAACAAAGCAGGAGCAACTCCCGGTTGCGGGTTGAGCTGCGGCGAAACGGCATAATACTGTATGCTTCCGTCAATTTCGCTCACAAAAGTTCTGCTGTATTGCTTATCCGCACCAACTGTTTCCAGCTCCACGGATTTTGTATCAACATTTTTATTATTCTGGATTAGCACCAGAGAAACGGTAGATTTTCCCGGAGTGACTGCCTTTTCACCATTGACCAGCACACCAACTTTTCTTGTACTTAACGCGGGGATAGATGGAACAGCAGTACTTACTGAATTTCCGTTTATTACAGACTTGAGACTAAGACCTGTCAGCGGTTTTGTAGAAGTATTCACGACTACCAAACCAAGCCACAGCGAATCATTTCTCAAACCTGGTACTGCATTAGGAGCAGTGAGATCATCCGTACTCAGATATACAGGCTTTTCGGGGAACACAAGTTTTGCAGCTATCCCACCAAATCGTCCAAAACGTGCCACACGTATATAAAATTCGTTTTTGCCCTTTTTCAAACGAACCGGCAAGTTCATCCATCCATACCGGTAAATATCTCCTCCACGTGGCGTACCGTTAACAAAAACCATATCATTGCCTGTTACATTCAGCAGAGCGGTTCGTTCCTTTTTACAGTCATAAGTGATATAAATATAACCGTTAGAAAAAGCGTCACCCCTGAAACGTCCGGAGGTATCTGCCTTCACGGCATTCCATCTGATATCGTTTCCCTTTGGGTCCTTTTTGATAACGGCTCCGGCCTGCGGGGAAACCATTTTTCCCTTGTATAACATCAAAGCAAGCTCATCTTTGTAGATTGCCTCCCTCCCATACTGATGGAAAGAGCCGGCCGCAAGCCCTTCCGAAAAGATATAAGTGGATTGCCCGACCGCAAAATAATGAACCACACAGGCCATCAGAATTGTAAGAACAAAATTCTTCATAATTCAAGTTTAGTAATAGAATCATTTACTTTCCCTCCGCAAAGTTTTCGGATAATTCCGAAATACGGCATAACCAGGAATACAACGAAAATAGCTTAAAACCCTCACTTTCAGAAATGACATTAATATTCCCACGATAACATACCTATATAAATTACTGTAAATCAATAACTTATATTTATAAAATATTTTAATATAAAGACCGATAATTTACATTTTATTAAAAAATACTCCGCTGTCTAAAATTCAGGTCATAGCTGCGACAACAACGCAATACTTTATTGGGATCAAAAACCGGAATTTATGGGTCGAAGGACGTAGCTGGTGCTATGTGCAGCCTGAAGTAACACCAGACCTGTGGCACTGAACACCCGGCCCCCTCATTTGAATATTTCACAAATAAGGGAGCGAGTGAGAGGAGGGTTGAAAAGGTTTTGCTTAGTATCTGAAGTGGGTGTGCATAATGTCGTTTCGTAGTGTGCTTTGGCACTTCAAAGTTCCGAAAATAAATTCTCCGAGCCAATCATGGAAAACCATGATATATGACTAAGGATAACCATGATTTTAGTGTAGAAATTTGGAAGAAAACAATCTGTCCGGGATATTTATACCAGACATACTATGTTTTACACACATTCCTGCCTCCTGGCAAGGGCACTTATGCAAATAACCTTCCTCTCCATATTGTCATTTATGATTCTGATCGCAACACCTGCGAGAAGCCAAAGTTCCTATTTGTTCAGGCATATCGGAGTAGAAGATGGTTTGTCCCAGGGATCGGTAAACCATATGTATCAGGATTCAAGAGGATTCATGTGGCTGGGGACGCAGGATGGTGTGAATCGTTTCGACGGAAAAAATATTATTACTTATCTGTCTGGTGCCACGGGCGAGTCTACCCATATCCAGGGAATTGCCGAAGACAACCAGGGAAATCTCTGGGCCGGTTCGCGCGAGGGCCTGTTTAAGTACAACAGGAAAACCAACAGGTTTATACGACCGGCTATTAAAATCCCGACTGGCACCAACGCATGTATTGAGAACGGATCAGTATATGCATTCAATTACCGAAAACAGATATACCTGCTGTCTGACAAAGGGTTATACACCATCGTGGATAATGAAGCACGGCTGATTACTCCGGAGCTCCGATACAATAATTTACTTAACAATAACTTCCTGGCCGAATCTCCGGAAGGGGACCTTTGGTTCATCCATGTTTCAGGAGGGCTCATCCGCTATTCGGTATCAGCCGGAAAGGTTTATCATTACTTTAGTAATGATAAAAATAATCTGTTCGGAAATCCCCGGAAATTTAAGTGCATCGCATTTGACCGCATCGGTTTCTTATGGCTTGGCGGCCCCGATGGCCTGACCAGATTTGACTATGAGCAAAAACGGAAAGATGATTTTAAAGGTAATTACAATTTCACCCGGCATAACCCGGTCGCGATTATCGAAGACCGTTATGCAAAGTTATGGCTCGCAACAGAAGGAAATGGTATCCTCATTTTTGATCGCATCAGAATGAAGTTCAGCCAGCAGATTCAACACCGGGACGATGTCCCTAACAGCCTTAAGTATGATGAGGTCGGGAATCTGTTCATAGACCAGAACAATGACGTTTTTGCGAATATCGGTACCCAGGGATTGGACATAATCTCGCCAGTTTCCAACGCGTTCAAATTTTATAGTTATGGCAAAAACCCGATGGATAATCTGGGTGATTACTCCGTTAGAGGGCTTGCAGAGGATGCGCAGGGAGACATCTGGATTGGAACGGAATTGGGAGGAATTAACCGGCTGACTCCTTCCAAAGGCTCCATTAAACATTATACCAGTGCTGATGGCCTGCCAGGCAATACCATCCGGCACATTCTGTACGACCGGCAAAACAATATCTGGGTCGGTACTTCCTCCGGTATTGCTCTTTTTATGCCGGTGCAGAATACCTTTCGGGCCATTCCGCTGCCTGTCAGTTGCGAAGTTCTGACGCTACTGCAAATTACGGATAACCTTGTTTTAATTACCACCAGCGCAGGCTTAATGGCGCTTGATACTAAAACAAAGTCGGTTGTTAGCTTCTCCAACCGGCAAATAGCGAGCGGTTATGCGAGTTATCAAGATACCCTGACGGAACAGATATATGTTGCAGAAAGATACCAGGGTGTCAGCATTTTCGGGCTTCGAGGCATTCATCTGGTTTTGAAAAGCCGGGTTTTAAAAGATTTCCATGTTTTACAGTTCTATCAGGAACCGGGTACCCCATTCCTCTGGATGTGTACCGACAGAGGCCTGGTAAAATGGAACATGGAGAAAAAGGAAATTGAAAAGAACTACCGGATCCGCGATGGTCTTCACCACGAATACTTATACGCGCTGCTGCCAGACGCCAAAGGGGACTTCTGGTTGAGTACCAACCGGGGCCTTACCCGCTTTGAGCCTGTGAACGAGAGATTTGAACTGGTAATAGAAATACCTCTGCGCGAGTATAATTCACGTGCTGCCCTGGTTACACGCAAGGGTATGCTCTATTTTGGCAGTACCACTGGCCTGGATCAGATTTCACCCGACCAGTTGACCAGCGAAAATCAGGAAATCGGGATCAGTTTAACCGAACTCTCCGTTGATACCAAAGGTCCGAAAGATACGGATACATACATAGGGGAAGTTTCATCTCTGGAATTGCCCTACGAGCAAAATACTATATCTCTGAAATTTACTGCTACCGACTACCGAAACCGGGGATTAAACCGTTTTCGGTATTTTCTGAAAAATTATGACACGGATACAATCTATGCCGGCACAATGGATCAGGTAAGATATGCCAATTTGCCGGCGGGGATCTATACATTCAATGTCCAGGCATCGGATCTGGGAGGTAACTGGATTTCGCCGGTTAAAAAGCTGAATATTCATATTTTACCTCCATTCTGGCTAACATGGTGGTTCATACTTTTAATTCTCACCTTGCTGGCTATACTGGTTTGGGGCGGCATCCGCTACCTTCTTCATTCCCGGCTCCTTAACCAAAAAACCAACGCCGACAAAAAGATTTCCATGGAGAAGGAAAGGTCACGTATTGCCAGGGATATGAACGACAGCCTTGGTTCCGAGCTTTTCGGGCTTAAATTATTGGGACAGGTAGCGCTGTCTAGGCCAAACCGGACGGACTCAGACACCTACCTGCAGAAGATCGTTGACACTTCCAGGAATATTTCCGAAAAGATCAGTGAGGTCATCTGGCTTACTGATGCAAGCCAGGATACGCTGGAAAGCTTATGGACTTACATACAAAAAAATGCGGCCATGCTGCTCAAACCGGCCAACATTCCCTACTGGTTTCAGACCCTGAACGGCCATTCGTCAGATCTTGTGTCAGGAGAAAGAAGACATGAAATACTTGATTTTCACAAGCTGCTCTTTATGAAAATGATTGCGGCCAGCAGCCAGGCGTATGTACTGGAGCTCAGGACATACCGGACAAATCTGTTAATCATCATTAAAAATCCCGGCCCCGACATACTGGACTGTGATTTATCTGCCTCGCTGAGTAAGCTGAACGGCAGCGTCAGTCAGCATGAAAGCGCCGCCATTCTGGAAATTCCGTTTGCGGATTAGTCCAGGAGCTCATTTCTGACGGCAAACAGCACCAATCCGACTACACTTTTTGCGCCTACCTTCTGCATGAGATTCCTCCTGTGCGTTTCCACAGTAGCCACACTGATACATAGCAACTCTGCTATTTCATTGGTAGAGAGCTCTTTCCCAACCAGTCGGAGGATTTCCAGCTCCCTCAAAGTAAGTTTGGCAAAGGTACCGGGCTTAGTGGTGACCGTCTCGTCCTTACCCACCGCCAGTTCTACCACCACTTCGTCACTAAAATACTTTCTTCCATCCAGTATAGTCCTGATAGCCAGCAGCAGTTCGTCTGCATCTGCCATTTTAAGAACATAACCATTCACGCCAATTTTCACCGCCGCTTTGATCTGCCTGGCATCTTCTACCATGGTCAGCATCAGCACTTTGATATCCGGAACAATTTTTCTGGCTTCTACACACAACTCCACCCCGTTCATTACCGGCATCCGCAGGTCAGTAACCATCAGATCCACCTCGTTGTTCTGCAGAAAGGTAACGGCGTCACCGCCATTGGTAAAAGTACCGGCAATTTCAATATGCTCAAATGATGACAGCAGTAATGACAGGCTGTCCAGCACGATCTGATGGTCATCAACTAATGCTATTCGTGCTTTGCTTAAATTCATAATCAGTGGGCAAACGGTTCAAAATCCTTATCTGGCAATATTAGATTATTTTCTGTATTCTCAATTCATTCAAAAATAAATTGATTTAACGGTTAGGAAAGTCAATTATCTCGTCACAGTTCTAACTTTGCAGCGAAAAAACAACTATTCATTACCTACCGATGCTCCCGACAATCCTTCGTTTCTTCACACAGTCCCCAATCGCATCCTGGTTCTGGACATTCCTGATTTTACTGGCCTGTACCTGGCCCGGAAAAGATATTCCTGCCGCACCTGTAGTTGGTTTTGACAAACTGGTACATGCCGGATTATTTATAGTGTGGATTAATTTATGGCTTTTACAAAGCAAAGGAAATGCCAACAGGCTCATCGTTATCGGGATGGGCTATGGCCTGGCTTTGGAATTTTACCAACAGCTCCTGCCTTTTGACCGCACCTTCGACTGGTGGGACGCCGTGGCAGACGCTGTTGGTGTACTTACAGGTTATCTCTTTTTTAAATTTATCATGAGCCCCTATCTCCAGCGCTTATACTGATTGATGAGCCCGTTGGTGGAACTGTCATGATTGTTAACCGGCCAGTCGCTTTGCAATTCGGGATATATTTTATTGGCAAGTTGTTTACCCAATTCTACACCCCATTGGTCAAAGCTGTAAATGTTCCAGATAATTCCCTGAACAAATATTTTGTGTTCGTACATGGCAATCAAACTGCCCAGTACCTTGGGGGTTATTTTCTTTACGAGTATTGAGTTGGTAGGCCGGTTGCCTGTAAAAGCCTTGTACGGCGCAAGCGCCGCTATCTCTTCCTGGTTCTTACCCGCAGCCACTAGTTCGGCCGCCGCTTCGTCGTAAGTTTTGCCATTCATTAATGCTTCTGTCTGGGCAAAAAAGTTGGAAAGCAGCATTTTGTGATGATCCCCAAGCGGATTATGGCTCACGGCCGGGGCAATAAAGTCGCAGGGGATCAGCTTGGTGCCCTGGTGAATGAGCTGATAAAAAGCATGCTGACCGTTTGTTCCGGGCTCTCCCCATATCACCGGCCCCGTCTGATAGTCAACAGGCTGGCCGTCTCTTCCCACATATTTGCCGTTGCTCTCCATATCACCCTGCTGAAAATACGCAGCAAAACGATGCATATACTGATCGTACGGCAAAATAGCCTGTGATTGGGCATCGAAAAAGTTATTGTACCAGATTCCCAAAAGCGCCAGAATTACCGGAATATTTTTATCAAACCTGGTATTTCTGAAATGGTTATCCATATCATGGGCTCCGGAAAGCAACTGTTCAAAATTCTGGAAACCGATAAAACATGCTATGGAAAGACCAATGGCAGACCACAACGAATAACGGCCTCCCACCCAATCCCAGAAACCAAACATATTGGCAGGATCAATACCGAATTTTTCAACCTCGCTCCGGTTTGTGGATATTGCTACGAAATGTTTTTTAACATGCTCCTGATCCGTTGCCGTCTCCAGAAACCAATCCCGCGCGCTGTGTGCGTTGGCCATGGTCTCCTGGGTGGTAAAGGTTTTGGAGGCAATCATGAAAAGGGTTGTTTCGGAGTTGAGCCCCCTGAGCGTCTCCGCAATATGCGTTCCATCAACATTAGACACAAAATGAACCTTGAGGCCCTTTTTGCCATAAGCTTTAAGCGCCTCGGTTACCATCACAGGACCCAGGTCGCTGCCGCCTATCCCAATGTTTACAATGTCCGTAATTTCCTTGTTAGTATACCCCTTCCAGGCACCTGACCTGACCTGCCCCGAAAATTCTTTCATTTTGGCCAGCACTTCGTTCACGTCTGGCATCACATCTTTCCCGTCCACCAAAACAGGAGTATTCGCCCGGTTTCTGAGTGCAATATGTAACACCGAGCGTCCCTCCGTGCTATTGATCTTTTCGCCGGTAAACATTTTTTCAATGGCATCTTTCAGCCCCGACTCCTCCGCCAGCTGGACCAGATATGCCCGTGTGCGGGTTGTAATCCGGTTTTTGGAATAATCGAGCAGGATATCTCCCAGTCGTATCGAAAATTTCCGGTGACGTTCGGGATCTTCCTCAAATAATTCCCTGAGATGTTTCTGGCTTATAGTCTTATGGTGAGTCTTCAGCTTTTTGTAAGCAGCAGTCTTATCAAACGGGGTAGATGCTAGCATAAGTGATATGGTGTTAAGTAAGGAAAATCAAACGAACAGCAAATTAAAAATGCAATTGCCGCTTCTATTATGCAAAAATAGAATTTTGGATCACTTAACACCATATTATCTTATTTACTTGCCTCACAAACTCCTCTGAAATACCCCACAGACTCTGCAATTCCGGCGAGCGGGTCTTTCATATCCTTCTCGTATTCAAGACTGCAGCTGCCTGAATACTTTACTTTACGCAGCATGTTCACAAAAGCGGGTATATCAATTATTCCCCGGCCCAGTTCGCAGGTTTTACCATCTTTGGTTGCCGCAGTCACGTTTTTGAGGTGTATATCAAAAATCCGTTTACCGTATTTTCCCAGATCTGCAACAGAATCCTGGTTGTCACGCCGGTTGTGTCCCATGTCAAAGCAAAGGCCTATTCTGCTATCAAGGTCTTTAATTTTTTCATATACCGAAGCGGCATTCGGGTATAATTTATCCTCGGGGCCATGGTTATGTATGGCATAGCGGATATCATACTCTTTTACCTTTGTTGCCAGATATTCCAAATCTTCATGGTTCGGTATACCCACAATCAGATTCACCCCTACCCTTTTGGCATAGTCAAAGGCATTGTCAATGTCCTCATGGGTTTTGGTATAAATTGGTCCCACGGCATAGCCAGTCACACCGGATTCCTTGAGCTTGGCATGAAAAGCAGCAATTTCCTCAGCAGTGCTTTTATAGGGAAGGTGGAAGTCCTTGATGCATAAATAATGAACGTCGGTCTTACGCATCATTGCCAGGGATTCATCCAGTTTGAAATTAACAAAACTGTAACCTGCAATCCCTAACTTGAAAGTATCCTCCCTGGGCGGCTGGGGTACTGCCACCGGTTGATCTTTAAAGGAAACGGTACCGAATGCCAGACTGGCTATTCCGCTTTTTACGAAATTTCTTCTTGAATTCATGATTGGAAATTTACATTTAGTATCATTGATTCTAACAAGACGATTTGTTTCAGATTTACCCTATTCCCATCCCGGTCCTCTGACGCTGATCACATAAACCAAGCCTGTGGATATCAAATTTTAAGCCTGATGCCCAGCCTGTTAACGAAGCCTGTAAGGACGATGATCAGTATGGAAAACAGCATGGATTTCACAAGACCCGTCATGCCGGTCCTCAAAAACAGCGGAAGTCCTATGCCCAGCAGCGCACCGGCTGCATACCAGAGGTAAGGTATCAGATAACAGGTGAGGGTGGCGGTGCCAGCGGGCCTGATGATAGCCGCCCACTGCTTTTTCTTTTGGATATCTACCAGCCAGAAGAAAAATGCAAAAGCCGCAAAGCTGATCCCGCTGCAGATTCCAACCCAGGCAGGTGTGGCGCGGATCTTGGAAATTCCCCAGAACGGCCGTGTACCAAAACCATAAACAAGAGATAAGAAACTCAGCAACAACAGAATGGCAACAAACCAGGATGCTTTGAAATTCCCTGAACGGCTCCTGTAAATTACCGAAGCTACCACGCCACCCATCGTAAACGCCGGCATAGATCCACCGCCCACAATCCAGACATATCGCCTGACATCATCCAAAAACGACAGTACTCCCGAAAACTGCGCCAGATTGAAAAGGACAAAGAACAACCAGACTCCAATGACACCTACCACGCGGTCGCCTGCTAAAAGATACCCAAGGGCACATAAAAGGTACGACCAGCCGATCAGCCCGAGTATCCCATACCAGTGCGTACCCATCCACGACGGATTGGACGCGTCGCCTCCTTTGTAGATCACCGCCAGGACGACCAGAATGGTGTAACCAAAGAGTTTTAAGATAATGTATAAGGTTTTTCCCGAATCTTTTTTGGGGTATACGTTCCAAATAAGCAGAAAGGCAATCACCATCAGAATTTCCCACACATATTTACTCACCACCATGCCCTCGCTTACTGCGTTTTCCAGATTTACGATGTAGATACCCATCAGCAACAAGGCAAACGTTCGTTCCAGTATATGCCACAGAATTGTTTTCAGGTGATCTCCTTTGGTTTTTCTGTTAGCAATGGCAAAGGGTATGGACAAACCAACTATAAAAAGAAACCCGGGAAAAACCACATCCGACAAACCCATGGCGTCGTCAGCAGCAGCGCTGTGTTTCAGCCATTCGGGTATCTGCTCTAGTGTCCAAAGGTCATTCACAAAAATCATCAGAAACATAGTAAACGCCCTGAAAATATCAATGGAATCAAGGCGTGAGGCGAGCGGAGAAGTATTTGTCATAGCTGAGGTTAAGGATTCTGTTCACAGTTGAAAGAGGTTTACCGTAACCTGTTTCAATAAATACAGGACAACAAAAGCATCATTAAACCCTCATGCACATACGTAGAGCAGTTGTTAAAGTTGATATCCAGCAAGTTACTTTCCTGTTCCCATTGCAATTCTATCGATAAAATTCATGAGCAGCGGATATCCGGGTATGGTCATATCGTGCCCGTATCCGTCCATTTCATAAAGTGTCGTTTGGGTATGTCCCGTTAGCTTCATCATACGCAGGAGGTATGCATTTTCTTCATACCTGCCCAGCATCTCCAATTCACGATCGCCGGTGATCAGCAGCAAAGGAGGCGCATCGGCCCTTGCCCAGAAAATTGGAGCAAATTCATCGATCACCGCCTGTGTCTTTGGTATCCCTCTTTCCTCCCTTACAGTCATGTGCGTGATGCCATGACCGCTGAAAGGAGCGAGGCCCGCAATTTTATTGGCGTCAATCTGGTGTTTTGAGAGCCATTTTTTATCCAGCCCAATCATACTGGCCAGGTACCCTCCGGCCGAATGTCCTGAAATAAATATAAGTGACGGATTACCTCCGTACTTTTTGATATTGTTAAATACCCAGGCGGTGGCAGCAGCGGCATCTTCAATATACGCAGGGCATTTTACTTTTGGATAAAACCTATAGTTGGCGGCAACCACCACATACTTCCCGTTTTTAAGTTGCTCCGGGATAAATTTCTCTCCGCCTGTTAAACCACCTCCATGAAACCAGATAATTACCGGCAGGTTACCTCCATTGGGAGGATAAAAAACATCCAGCACTCCCCTTTCCTTCTTGTAGGGGTCTGCCTTGTTTTCAGCATCGGAATAATAATGGATACTGGTTTCGGTTTTAAAATTCGCTGGCTGCCCATACACCGAAAACCGTAACATCAAAATGAATAAAAGTACTGATACTGACCTGTTCATACCTGACTTTTGATAAAATTTAGAAGTTGATCCTAAAAGTAAATAAATAAACGGGCCCTTCCGTGTAAAAATGATTTTACAATTTTTCTCCCTCCTCCTGGCACCTTCCCCTGGCATTCCGCCCGTTCGGAAGCGAGACCGAAAATGGTTAATAATTCAACCCGGTTTTAAGACGCTTCAAAGTTCATTTTTCCGGCTTAATGTAAAAATGGATGAAGCATAATTACCAGTGTAATTAATTTAAACATAAATATAACATTCTCAATATCAACTGAGGTGTTATAAGATGATCAACGATATGAAACTTTTCCTTTCCTCCCGTCACCCAGAACCTTGAAACCAGATACCATTCTGATTGAAATTGCATGGGAAGTTTGCAATCCAATCGGAGGAATTTTTACGTCATTGAAAACCAAGGCGCCCGAAATGGTGGATACCTGGGCGGATAATTATGTCCTGATAGGCCCTTACTTCCGCGAAATTTCTGCTTTACATTTCCGCCCTTCTGCGGAGCGGGACAATACACCGCTCAACGGAACAGTGGCTTATCTGCGAAGCCTGGGTTTTGAGGTAATGCAGGGTCACTGGCTCATGGAAGGTGCCCGCCCCAAAGTAATACTGATTAATCCCGTTTTATCCACTGATCACCTGAACGAAATTAAGGCCCGGTTATGGCAGCAGCGCGGCATATCTTGCCTCAATACGGATGAACTGACCGATCAGGTAATCGGTTTCGGCGAGTTGGTCAGAATATTTCTGACAGAATTTGCACACCGAATCCCAGCCGAAAAGGATATTGTCGGGCATTTCCATGAATGGATGTCCGCATCCGGTTTACCAGACGTTTCTTCTGACCAGACCAGGATCGCAACCGTTTTTTCAACCAATGCCACTATTCCTGGCCGGTACATGGCTTCCAATGAGGCCGATTACTATTCCGACTTTACACGTTATGACTGGGGCCAGCGTATCCGGCAGTACAATATAGAAGCTCCGGCAGGCATTGAACGCGCCGCTGCTCAAAAGGCGCAAGTGCTTACGACAAACAACGTCCAGACGGCACGGGAATGCGAGATTTTCTTCGAACGTTCACCGGATAACGTCATTCCCGGGTCTCTTAACCTCAGGACCCGCACGCATCATGAAACTTTTGAGCTCCATAAAAAAAACAAAACGGTAATTGATGCATTTATCAAAGGGCATTTTTCACCTTCCTATCAGCTTAATACCGACAGGACACTTTATCTCTTTACGGCCGGGCGCTATGAATATAAAAACAAGGGGTTTGATGTAACCCTGGAAGCAGCTGCCCGCCTGAACCAGCAGCTCCGGGAACGCAGACTTGACATTAACATCGTACTCTTTGTGATTTCCAAACGGCCGTTTCATTATATCAAACCGGAGGTACTGGAGGCAAAGGCACGTTTTCTGGAACTGCAAAAAATTTGTCAGAAGATCAGCAAAGGACTGGGTCCTCAGCTCTATACCAGCGTTGCCAGCCACAGAAATGGCCTCCTGCCCAACCTGAACGAAATGCTCGACGCAGAACTACTGCTCACCTGGCGCCAGGCACTTCTCAATTTCAGGACCCATAAACTTCCGGCAGTAACCACGCATGAACTGGTGTGGAACGATGAGATAACCGATTTTCTTCAACGAGAAGGACTGGACAACCGGGAGGATAATCCGGTAAAGGTTGTTTACCATCCTGATTTTTTGGAGCGCACCCGTTCTCCGCTGGGTATGGATTTTAAGGAATTTGTGGCCGGATGTCACCTGGGGATTTTCCCGGATCTTTATCAGCCCTGGGGATATACGCCCATGGAAACGGTGATGTCGGGCACGCCTGCCATACTTAGTGACGCTTCCGGGTTTGGCCATTTCATTAAAGAAACCATTAAAGAGCCCTGGAAACGTGAAGTTCATTTCATGCAAAGAAAACATACCAAACACGCACAGGCCGTGGATGAGCTGACGGAAAAACTGCTGGGATTTGTGATGCAGTATGCCCACGACCAGTTCGTTCCTCGTACCGACGTATCGTCGACCCTGCAGGGAAGTTTCAGCAGCCTGTTTATGAATAAACGTTATAACGACAGCTTTCGTCAGGCGCTCCTCCGGCGACAGCCCGAAACACACCTCTATTAAAAGCAAAATGCCATTCCCGTAAAGAAATGGCATTTTGCTTTTAATCCGATATTTCCCGTTATCAATTCGCCTTATATCTCAAAGACAACATGGTGATATCATCAAACTGGCTGGCTGCACCGATGAATGTGACCAGCGCATCGAGTGTTGCATCGTTCATTTCTTTGGCAGTTTCCTTTTTTGCCCCCTCGCCCGTTGTAAAGAAATCCTGAAGACCGTGCAGCCCGAAACGCTGTCCGGTGAGGTTGTCTGCATCAGTTACACCATCTGTATATAGTACAAATTTATCTCCCGGATTTAACTGCAGGGTATGTGATTCAAATTCGAAGGTAGCATCGAAGCACAATGCCATCCCTCCCTGCTTTTTGACCAGCTCCGTTTCTCCGTTGGCACGGATAATCAGCGGTGGTTCATGACCTGCATCCACGTACTCCACTTCCCCTGTTTTAACATTCAATATGCAGACAAAGGCCGTAACAAACATAAATGAAGAGTTATCTTCACTCAAAAATTCATTCACGATTTTGACCTTTTCCACTATACTATCTCCATTCCGGTTGGAAAACTGGCTTTTGAAAATCGCCTTAGTGATGGCCATGAAAAGCGACGCCGGGATACCTTTGTCCGAAACATCGCCGATCATAAAGAAAAGTCTTTCGGAGTCCATCATGAAATAATCATACAAATCACCTCCCACCATTTTGGCTGGTTTAATGAATGCATGCAAGTCTACACCCGCCTGACCTATGTTGGCAGGCACTATTTTTGGAAGCATGGAAAGCTGTATTTCCTTCGCCACACTCAGGTCGTTCTGGATCGCAATGAGCTGTTCTCTGCCTTTTTCCAGGTTGGCAAGCATTTCGATATGCTCAACCGTTTTGGAAATCGTAATTTCAAGATCCTCAAAATTTACTGGTTTTGTCACAAAATCAAATGCTCCCCGGTTCATAGCTGTACGGATGTTGTCCATATCACCGTAAGCCGACACCATAATCGCTTTCAGCAGAGGATTTTGCTTCTCATTAATTTTGGCAAGAAACGTCAGACCATCCATGCCCGGCATATTTATATCCGACAAAATAAGGGCAATGTCCTTGGTCTCCTCCAACTTTTCCAGCGCTTCGTTGCCATTATTCGCAAATACAAATTCATATTTTTTCTCGCGGATCTGTTTTCTGAATAGTTGTAGGATCAACATTTCCATATCCTGTTCATCGTCCACGCTTAATATCCTGATAGCCATTATTTTGAAGTTTTTACAAAAGTTTGAGTTTTCTGATTATTTATTAATTGCCGGGATCACAATCACAAATTCTGTGACCTCCCCTAATGTAGAGCTTACCTGAATAGTTCCTTTGTGGGTATCCACAATGCTGCTGTACGTAAGAGCCAGTCCAAGGCCAGTTCCCTTTCCCTGAGGTTTGGTGGTAAAAAAAGGTTCAAACAACTTGGATACCACCTCCTCCCGGATACCAATGCCATTGTCGCGTATCCGTATTTCGAAGCTGTCACCCACTTTTTTGCTGAATATCTCAATCAGCGGGTCATAACCGGCTATGTCCTGTTTTCTTTTTTCGTTCACTGCATAACAGGCGTTATTCACCAGGTTCAGAATCACACGACTAAATTCGCCACGGGACAAAACCACATCCTTTACCTCAGGATCCAAGTGGTAGCGCAGGCTCACGTTGAACTCCTTGTCGTCACCACGCACACCCTGGTATGCGAGCTTGCTGAATTCTTCCAGCATCTGGTTCAGGTCCGTTGGCTCAAAATAGGGTCCGTCATTCCGGGTTTGCGCCAGCATTCCCTGGATGATACGCTCAATTCTCTTTCCGTTATCGTTGATCTTTTTCAGATTTTCAGAGATCATTTTCACGAGATCCTTGCCGTCGGCCATGTCGTCCTCAGTGAGTTCTGCCGTTGGTTTTTCCATGATTTCCTCCAATTCTTCTATCAGCCCCTGCGACAGCCTAGAAAAATTATTGACAAAACTAACCGGGTTCTTAATTTCATGCAGAATTCCGGCACTCAACTGCCCTATGTCGGCAAGCTTGCTGAGGCCCTGTACTTTCTGCTGGTAGGCATCCAATTCATCGTGGAGCTGTTCCATACTCCTTTGGACGGGAACACCGTCGTCCTGGGCATCGGGTTGTGTATGTATTTCTAAATCCATGTGTTTATTAAGGTTCCGTTTGTTCGTGAGTTATATCTATTGACTAATAGTTGGCAGGAAAATCTCAATTTCGGTATATTCATTTTCCTTTGAATTAGCGGTCATCCTTCCTTTGTGATATTCAATTATATCCTTGCTCATAAAAAGCCCCAGGCCTGTCCCTTTGGAAGTTGGCTTGGTCGTAAAAAACGGATTGAACAATTGCTCAGTTTCTTTCAGAGGTATCCCCTTTCCGTTGTCGCGCACGGTTATTTTTATTCCACCGTCTACCATTTCCGTACCTATTTTTATTTCCGGTACGAAATCTTTTATTAATTTTTTCTTTTCAAGCACCGTGTAACAAGCGTTGCTGATCAGGTTGGTAATCACCTGAGAAAATTCGTAGGGCAGCAAATTTACCTTAACAGAATCGCCTATTTCAAACTTCAGCCGGATGGTTTCGGTGCTTTTATTTTCTGCCTGCACCTCTTGTAATGCCGACTTTACCTTGCTCTCCAGGAATGGATTCAGATCGGTCGCAAAAAATTCGGTCGATTTACCTTTCAGCAATTTCTGCATATCTTTTACGATACGCGTGGTACTGTTTCCATGTTCAAAAATCTTCTCAAGATTTTTCTTGAGCATACTCATCCCGCTTTCTACATCGTCCCGGTCGTCCTCACTGTATCCTTCTATATTCTTCTGGGTAACTTCGTCAATTTCGTCCACCAGCGATACCGACGACTGAGAGAAATTATTGATATAGTTCAGCGGATTAAGTATCCGGTCCACAATACCCTTGGTAAGCTGGCCCACGGAGGCCAGACGTTCCTGCCGGATGAGTTCTTCCTGTGTTGACTTAAGGTTAGTGAGTGTAAATTCCAGGTTTTCAAGAATGTTTGTCTTGATGTAAGCCCCGATGAGGTGCTCCTTAAGGTTTTTTACAATGTTAAAATCACGTTGCCCAAATGCATTTTCATGATCGGCATTTTCCAGTGTGATAAAACTTTTCACACTTCCTTCTACCCTGATCAGAATGGTTATCAGGGATTTGGGTGCAAAAAAATCATCGATCAGATTGTTTATGTTTTCATGCCTGAACTTGTTTTTCAGAAAGATATCTTCATACACCTCGCGGCCTCCATCCATATAACGCTGTTCGGCTTGTTCGTACGTGAAGCTTACATGTTCTACATCTTCAATACTAACACGGCCCGACAAAGCAATGAACTGATAATTATCCGTGGCCTTATTGTACGTCAGAGCAGAGGCACTGTCCACATTCTGAAACTGACATAACCGGTCCAGTACCAGCTGAAACAGTCGTTTGGTATTGACCTCGCTATTGATCGACTTCACAAATTCATCAATTCTCTCCAGCTGGTCGTTCGTGGAGGCAAGCTCCTCAGACTGCTTTTCAAGCTCCTCTTTCTGGCTCACCACCTCCTCCGTACGCTCCCGGATCATTCTTTCAAGGCCCTGTTTTTCTTTTAAGATCACACCCAGCCTCCACTTTACCGAATAATAAACGGCTAACGCCAACACCACGGCATAAAGCACATACATGTACCATTTCAGATACCAGGGCGTCAGGATCGTGAAGCTCAGGTTGGCCTCTTTGGAAAGTTGGTTGTAAACGTCTTTTGCCCTTACCCTGAAATTATAATTACCAGGTGGTAAGCCGCTGTAATCCCTTCTGGTAACACTGGACCAATCGGACCATTTTTTGTCATAATTCTCAAGATATACCTGATACTGAATTTCCTGATTCAGAAAAAAACTGGGTAGCGCATACACAACGGAAATACTGTTTTCATCGGGCCGGAGCATGATCTTCCCATAGCCATTAAACGTTGTGTCAGAAGCGGCACTGTTGGTTTCAGAAATTTTGCCGCTTGTAGTACTCACCTCTCGCAACAGAACTGGATATTGGCTCGAGATCTGGCTGCTAACCTTTAGGTCAATCCGGTAGAGCCCCTGCTCCCCCCCCACCCAGGTAACCTGATCATTTTCAGGAAGGATGGTTTCAAAGGAAAGCTGCGAAATGGGCATCAACGGCGTTTCAATTTTATCAAAACCATTTTTATCCGTACCATTTTTGCGGTAGAAAGTCAGCATTTTTTTATCCCCCCGCGTGGCCCATATATCCCCCCGGCTGTCGGGCATGATCCTGTCAAACCATACCTTCTCTTTCACCAGAAAGTTATAGGGCTCAAACCTGTCCTGCGCGCTCCGGTATGTAAACAATCCATCTTTGTTGGTTACCAGCAAATTACCATTATAAAAACTCAGTTTGTTATAGTAAGGATTGGCCAACCCCTCTTTCCTGCTATACTGGCGATAGGACGTGAAGCTTTTATCAACCCGCAAGATCCCGTTAGAAAATGTTTCCAGCCACACATATCCGTCCTCATTTTCCTCGATACCTACAATCGGTATCGGGCGCTCATCCGCTGGTTCAATGGTATGCAACTTGGAAATAGACCAGCCGCCGCCGTTTCTTTTGACAATGCCGAGGCCATCCTGCAAACCTACATAGATGGTACCCGGACTGATCCTGGATGATTTTATACTCAGTGCAAAGTCGGAAGTAATCTGCTGTGGACTGCCTTTTCCAGTCCAATAGAAAACCCCGCTGTTGGTTGCTGCCACAAGTGCGTCTCCGGAAGTATCAAGCCCGAGGCATCCTCCTACAAATTCCTTCACCTGTGTTACACGGTTGTTCTCCACGTAAAAAAGGCCGTAAAGGGTTCCTACGTAAAGTTTTCCCTGAAACCGCTCTATAGAAGTGACTTCACCCTTGAGGCCGTTTGCATTGTCATAACGGGAAATTGGTGACGGGATACTTATTTTTCCGATGCCGTCATTAAGCGCCATCCATAAATTTCCCTCCCGGTCGGTAAATAGAAAACTCGCCTGGCTGTCGCGGATTGCCCCACCTGACACTATAGGATACAGTAAATTCCCGGTGTTGGATATCACAATAATACCTCCGTCCGAGATACCTACTGCTATAGAGTTGTCCCTCAACGAAGTGGCGTAGGTAGCCTTTTGAGCCATGAATACCTGGCTTGCATTACCGCCGGCCCTGGTAATCCGCTCATTCTCGATCCAAAACAGTCCCTGAAAACTGGTTACGATCAGCGAGCGACTTTCATTCACCTTTACAACAGAAACCACATTCGTCAGGTCTGGAACGTCTGGCCCTCGCTGAACGGGCTTTGAAGTTTTGCCGTCCCAAAGCGTAACCGACTTTTCCCTCATTATCAGCAACTTATCTTTATAGGCAAATGCCGACTGCGTGGTTGATTTATTCCGGATCACTTTTACAGTTCGACCGTCCCAATGAAAATAGGCCGTATTGGAAATAAAATATACCCCTTGGCTGGTTTCAATGATCTGAATGATCGGACTTATCTCTTCCTTGATCTTCGCCGACAAGCTAATGAATTCCCTTGCTCCCAAGGTGTCTTTAAGATACCCGAATTCTCCGTTGGCCCCCACGAGAATACGTCCCTTTTTATCAAGCAGAAGAGAAGAAACGTACCTGATATTTTTGGTAGGTATGGTCTTCCAATCTACTCCGTCATACTCCAACACTCCTTTAAAATTGGCAAAATACATCAGCCCGGATTTGTCCTGGGCCACAGAAAAATTCTGTCCGTGCCCATGATATTCCGATGGTTCATACACGCGGGAAAGTGGGTGTCCAACTTCGGGGTAGGGATAAACGATAGCCTGTGACATGGCTGTCAGGCTTGGCAGCAACCACTGCAAAAGCATGAAGTACCCTATCCTTCGGCCGTACTTTTTCATTTCATTCATTGTATTTATACTATCAATCATCACAGCAGCTTTGCCATTCAATTACTTAAAAAGTCGACACCCTTCTTATTGCTGGCTCAGAACCAGTTCTTTTCCTGACATTTCGATGCCCAGGTCGTCAAGAATATAGGATTCAAGAATATAAAATTCAGTGTCCTGTATTACATTGGGTATCAGCACCACGCCCAGGCTCACATGCTCTGTCACATTCCAGATCTGCCCTTCATTTACCTCAATATTCTTAGAGAAAGCCAGTTTGCCATAGGTAACAAGCATCGACACATTTTCTCCCGAACAAGATTTTCTCAGATCAATGACATCATCCTGTTCCACTTTAAAGTACCTGGAGTTGAGCAAAATCCGCTGGAGGTCCTCATTGGACAAGTCTTGCAGCTGCGGCATGGTTCTCAACCTTCGTAATTTGCAGATCAACAAATCTTCTTCACTTGAGAGCCAGTCGAGCGGCTCCATTATTTTTTTGTGAAAAGTATCCTTCTGGTTCTCAATTACTTTATATAAAGAACTAAAGCGTTCATAGTTCACTATCCTGAGCACATAAAATGATGTTTCGGATATTACTTTGGACGACGACATTGCATTGGCAACCAGAATGGGAGTGGTGCTGGTAGCGTCATATTGCTTAAGTTCCTTAATAGCAACAGATTTGGTCCACCTGGATATCCGGGTGTAATCTTTGTTCACCACATCTTTCAGACGCTCCTCTACGGAAAGTGTATCCTGCGGATATATCTCCTGAAAACTTTCGAGCATCTCTCCTGGGTTATCACTTTCCAGAACGGGCAGAAGCTTGTTCTTCACATCCTCCGGCAGCATCAGGCCGCAGATCTCGATCAGATAGTCCCTTACATCATCCTCTTCATCATCATTCAGCAATGTGATGACTTTAAATTTAGGACTGAAAACGACTTCGAGAATGGTGAACGCTTTCAGCACGATCCTCTTTTTCTCCCTTTCTATGTTAATAATCAGCTGGCTATCGTAGTCATACTCCGCCGACAAATCCTCCTGAGCTGCCAACAGCCAGGCCAGGGTACGGAGGTGGTCGTCAAGCTCCTGTACCAGATAAGTCTGCTCCGATAGGGTACACATATAGCCAAGATTCCGCAAACTGTCGACCACTTTTTCACGGATAAAACGGTCGGGATTAAATATGTTTCTGCGCAGAAAGCGGATGGCCTCCTCTCCTCCGATCCCTTCAACAATGTTCAGCAGCCGTATCTGCCTGAGCTTACTTTCCGTACCACTCAGGAAAAATTTTTCGATCTGTTTGATGAGAGGTGCTCCTGATTTTTCCAATGCGCTGGCCGCTATTGACGAATACCTGTCAAAATCAAGCTGTTCAAAGAGATATGGCCACAATTCAGGCCGCTTCATTTCACCGGCAGCGTGGATGGCCGCTTCCCGCACCTGAGGTTTGGGATCCTGCATCAGCGGGATGAGATACCTGAAAGACAAAAACCTGAGTGAGCTGCCCAAGCCGGTAGCGGCTTCTAACCGATCCGAATCCTTTGACGACACAGCCAGCGCGATCAGCTCATCGTATGTTTTTACACTGGGCAAATACTTGGTAATACCCGACGTAATAGTCTTGTTTTTTTTATCCGGAAAAATCTTATCCCGGATCACCTGCCGGTACGATACCTGACCATTAAAAGCAATTACGGTCCACACCAGTGCCGTAAACAAAAATATCAGGGAGAGCCAGAGGACGTCCAGCTTCACCCAGTAGGTAAATATCATCAGAATGATTCCGGCCGCCAATCCACCTATGGATTTGGCACGGCCTTCTATCCTGCCCTGAATCTGCAGCCTGATGGAAGAATGAATGGGCTGATACAAAACCTGATACACCGGGTCACTGATGGCTTTCCGGATGGCACTCATGAAAAACCGCGACAGAGCTATACAGGCAAAGAATATGGCAGCGGTGTCATACGTTAGCCCATAAACAGCTGCCAGCCCAAAACCAAAGACCAGACTGACGGGGAGTATCAGGATACCAGCCGTAAGACCGTACTTCCGTACAATATAATTGTAAAGGAATGTCTTGATCAGTAGCTCGAAAATGGCACATATCCCAAAAAACAAACCAAGGAAACTGGCCAGTAACTGTTTGTCGGGAAAGATAAGCCTCGATTCCGTAAAGAAGATATATTCTACATAAAATAAGGCAAAAACCGGCAGCAGTGCTAGCAGAAATATATTCCGGTAATAGGAAGGATTGAGCTGCTGATCGGTTCTGATAGGCTTTATCTCTTCCACCTGAACTTCTTCATTTTCTCCTTTGACAATATACCGGTTATGTATCCTGCGGATAATGGCTCCGCATACCATCAGAAAACCAACGGTTACAACAAGCAATGCTTCCGTGCCGATCAGGTGAATGGCGATTGGAATGGCCAGGTAAGCTATCACCGAAGAAATTACGTCGCCGCTGTTGATAAGCCCCGAAAGCCTCTTAGACTGCTGCATATTGAACAACTTTGCAACAACCGCCCAGAAAGTCACCCCGTTTACCAGTACAAAAACACGGTTCCAGATAAAAAGCACATAAAATACCCAGATACTGCCCGTGAGGTGATACACCCCCAGCATCAGCAGAATGGTAATTACCAGGAAAGCCAGCATGTACTCAGCGAGGCGGTCGTAAGGAACCACTTTTTGCAATCTGCCCACGGACATCCCCAGTGCATACAGGAAAACCCCGCCGACTATGTATACGTTGGGGAGTACACTGCGATCAAAGCTGACCAGAAATGAGGAGGCAACCACTGTATAGAAAATAGCCGTTGCACCACCCATAAAAAACGAGTAGGCAATGAGCAGAAAAACGAGTTCCCGTTCTTCGTGCTTTACATTAAGCCATTTCCATATCTTTTCCAGCCTCTCCATGGGTCTATTACCTGAGTTCCATTATCATAAAATAAATTTGCCTGTCGGGCATCTGATACAATGGCCTGATTTTACCTATGTAACTGAAACCCAACTTTTCCAGTGGTTCGATACGGGAGGCGATGGGTTGCGCAATGATGACCTTGATACCACTTTCCTTCGCAAAAGCAATCCTGGCGTTGTCCAGTAAACCTGAAAACCCCTTACCTCTATGTTCAGGCGCTACCACCAGGCGGTTCAAAGATGCAAAAGGAGGCGTGTTGTGAGCGCCAAGCTCAGCTTCATCGAAAAGATCGGAGTGGGGTACCGTGGCATAACAATCATGGAAGCTCATGCGGGCAGCCGCCACAATCATTCCGTCCAGCGTAATAATCCAGTGATGCGCTCTCACATCGTCGTCGTCAATCCAGGTAGCATTTGCAAAGAACGATTTGCTGATACCGTTTTCTTCTTTCCAGGCCTGCACGCGCAAAGCGCCCATTTCATCAATCCTTTCAGGATGATCTAATTTTGTGAGTAAGAACTCCTGATTGTTAATAATAATACGTTGATCCATTTCTCCATTCTTGATTCCCGAAGGGTTTTTAAAAGTCTTGATCATAACTGATGTATGCCTAATTTGTATCGATGAGGATTCCGAAGGAAAAAACTCTTCTTTCCTGAGGATAACGGGAGGCAGAGGTAACCCCCTCGGCCGCCCTGATGCCGGGTACAAAATATTCCTTGTTCAGTAAGTTGGATACCTGAAGTTGCAGACTAAACTTGTTCCAGATGTTTTGATAGGTTATCGCCGAATTCAGAAGGTATACTGGTGCAAAACTGGTTATAGGATTGCTGCTGCCGGAAGTTCCCGCACCCGACTTTCTCTTGCTTATGTAATTATTGGTAACACTGATCGAAAGGTTTTTGACAACCTCGTAAATAGCACCAAGATTGGCAGAGTACCGGGCAATGTCACTCACCGGAACCTTTTCTCCTTCCACCTTACTGAGATCGCGCGGGTTGGAATAGGTAAAATTACCCCAAACATCCAGTTTTTTAATATTATATTTCCCCTCCGCCTGCAAACCGATAATCCGCTGTTTGCCAAGTGCCTGGAACTGTGTGGTGGTTACATTATTGGGCGTGACCGCAGTAGCAAGTCCTACCGCATTATTGTAATTGGCTATATACCCAGCAACGTTAAAAGACAAACTTTTTGAGAGCTTCACATATACGCTTCCCTCCAGGTTTTTCACGCGCTCAGGCTGTAAATTGGGATTATTGAGTAACCTCTCACGGGTGGTGGCATATTTCTGCAGGTAGGATGCATCCTTGAACGCCTCCGCATAAATACCTTTAAAAACAAACTTCCCTTTGGAATAAACAAGGCTGAGCCGGGGATTGAATACAAATCCATAACCTCCGTGCGTACGAATCTGGTTGTAATCGAGCCTCGACGCCAGTACCATTTTAAGGCTTTCCGTCCAGTTGTAAGTTCCCTGGCTGAAAATACCGAGGTCGAACACCCGGAAATTATCTCCGCCTGCGAGTGTTGAATCGGGACGGCCAAATTCATCTGCATCTTCTACCCCAGCCGTGATGTAATTGGCCTGGATAATACTGTTCCTGATCTCCACACCGCTGTTGATATCCATTTTAGGGAGCGGCGTCCACAGTACCCTGAATTCGTTGCGAAGCTGATTGGAAACCCTGTACCAGTAAGGTACCGAATAAGTTGGTTTTCGCTGGTTAAGCAGATCGATAATCCCATAGCTTCCGTTGTAATACCCCCGGTACGTGGGCAGATTGGTAGCACCTTTCAGCTCATGGAGGCGGTAGGATGTCAGATTCACGATCTGCACCTTTTCACCCAGAAATTTATTGTAGGTAAACGAGAAGGCCTTGTTATTGGCGACCCAGCGGGAAAGATCCTCGGTCACAATTCTTGACTTATTGGTATACCAGGGCGTGGCTCCCTCGTCGGTTTTCCAGTTCATGAGAGAAATCGTAAAATCCTTGAATTCTATCTTTACCCGAAACATGTTATTTTTGGACACATCATTATATCCCACCTTCTGGCCATTGATCTCAGCGTCAAAAAGATACTGGTTGTCCAGCTCCGCAGCCTTTTGTTTTCCGGCATCGGTGAGGCTGATACCTGTTGCGGCACCATTGGCATCGGTTTGGATCTGATACAGGCTGCTGTTGGGAAACAAGGTGGTAAGCTTGTTGGTGTTGATATAATTTTGCGCGTTGGTTGCCCCCGTAACGTTCTGCTGGTTGGGATAATCGGCCACGGTTCTCGAGTCAAAGTTCAGGGAGCTGTATTTTGAAAGATCCATTTCATCTGACTTAAACCAGCGGGTGGATAAGGTGACCGCCACGTCTTTAGACCGGACCGTCAGCGCGCCATCCAGGATTTTGGTATTCAGCGAACCGTATTTCAGCTGGCCCGTTCCAGAAACCGCTATCTTTTTACCCTCCGGCATATCCTTTTCCATATGCTTTTTAGTAATGACGTTAATAACCCCCATGAAGGCATTAGCACCATACATGGTGGAAGCCGGACCATAGATCACCTCCACACGGTCAATATCCGAAAGCGAGTACTGGCGGGAAATCGGGATGTTATCTGAGTTAAGGTCATTTTCTTCCACTCCGTCCACCAGCAGGATCGTCCTGTCGTTGGAAGTAGACCGGTATCCGCGCTGGTAAAAGGTAACATAGGAAGGTCCGTTTCCCCTGATCACGTCAAATCCCGGCAAGTCGCTCAGCATTTGGGTTAAATCCTTGTATCCTCTTTTAACGATGTCGCTATGGGTCAGAATGGTCACCGTTGCAGGAACCTGCAACAGGTTTTCAGCCTTTTTAGATACCGATGTGATTTGAATGATACGGTCCATGAGATCCTTTTGCTGCGCTACCAGATCTTTAAACTGAGGAAGAGTCGAAAATTCGGGTTCGTAATTCTGGTTGGCCGACAGCAGACTTCTTACCGCCTTTGCAGCCTGCGGAAGGGAATCCATGGCAAGGTAAGTCTGGGCAATAATTCGGTAAGCCTGCACCTGGTTATTCACCGAAAACCTTGTTTTAAGGCAAGGGGTGAGTATTTCGAATACCTCATCAAAATTACCTGACCGATACCTGCGGTCAGCCTCCGGTATGATTACCGCCGGATCACAATCGTTTTGGCTAAATGCCGGAACATAAAAAAAGGTAAGTAAAGAGCCTAATACGAAGAACATCCAGCCCCTGCTTTTTCCTGTATTTTTCATCGTACTGTTATTGATAATTTATCATGAGGAATATCCTTTCCTATGTATTTGTCCCACTCCTCGCTGGTCAGGTCACGATTCACTTTTTTAGAGATCTCATCAAACAATGCCCTGGAATTAATATCCCATATCCGCACTGTTTTATCCGCCCCGCAGGCAAACAATTTTTTTCCATCGTTACTGAACCGAACGTCCATGACCCAGTTATCAAAGTCGTTCAGTACCACAGGCTGCTGTTTGGAAAGGTCTTCCGTATTATTCCATATCCTGATCTTCCAGTCGTAACAAGAAGTGGCCATCCGGCTGCCATCGGGGGTAAAAGCGATTTTGGTGATACCCGATGTATGGCCTCCCTGAATCCCGGAAAGCCCGTTTATTACAATTTCGGAGTTATCCTTTATCCCCGTAAAATAGAGGGTACCAGAGCTTGTACCCATGTAAATCTTTTTGCCGTCCGGTGAGATAGCCAGCGCTGAAAGCCTTCCACGGAGCCGGTTGAAGTCATATTCTTTTGCTTTTCCTGTAAGTTTATCCAGTTCAAGGCCTACAATTTTCCCTGCTCCTGACCCCAGGTAGATAAATTTAAGATCGGGTGAAATCGCTGACGCCACCACATCAATTCCCAGATCAATGTTATGCAGCACCTGCATACGGTTGTCGGAAATATCCCAAATCCTGATCTGTCCCACAGAGCTTATGGATATCAGCCTCGGACCCGCCGGGTCCATTCTTACGTGCAGCCGCAGCACCATACCGTCATGCGCAATCAGCGTTTTGGTGGGCAAGCTTCCCATGGAAGGTTTATCCCAGCGAATAATCTGCCCATTGGAAGTACCTACAAACAACGTATTGTTATTGGGCATGAACGTCAGAGACCTGATACTCTTGAAGGTTTGTTTTGGGTATCGTAACGGAGTTGCCCTGGACCCCGGCACCAGATAATTCCATAAATTAACAACACCGTCGTCCCCTGCAGTAGCTAGAATATTGGCATTATCCTTTGTCTCGGTTATAATACGGACAATGTCATTGTGTCCGATGTAGGTAGACTTGGCACCCGCTGCTTTGGAAAGTGCGTTAAACACATCGGGATTCTCGGCTTCTCCCCCATTATTTACATTAAACTGATAAGCGCGTAACGCCAGCAGTGAGGCGAGTTCCTCGGTGGCAGGCATCTGAAACGACTGGATTGCGATAAAACGTGCTACCGCTTTTGCACGCTGCCTGAAAGCATCGTTTCGCGAAATTTCAGCCTCAGTACGTGCCTTGTTAGCCTCATTTTTTTGAACAATGGCGTCATTCCTGGCCGCAAGTGCAGATGCAGCCGCCTGGTTGGCCAGTATAGTTGCCGTGTCTGCCTTAAGTTTCTGCCTTTCCGCAATTCCTTTGGCAATGTCAGCCTGTGCTTTCTGAAGCAGCGCATCCTTTTCAGCCAGCTCTGCCTTTTCCCGTTGCCTGTCCGTTAGTACCCTCTGGAGCATAGCAATCACACCCTGCTGCTCCGCTATCTTCTGCTGAGAAATTGCTTCTTTAGTCTGGTCTTCCGCCCGTCCTCTTTGCTCAAGAGCCTGGTTGGCTTTTTCCTGGGCATTTTTTTCACTCTGCTGTGCCTGTGTCCGCAGCACCAGTGCCACAATCAGAAACAGCAGCGAAATTAAAGAACTGGCTCCCAGGATGGTAGCAAAGGTACGTGCTTTCCTGAGTTCTCTTTTCTGGCGGTCCTCCTTCTGCCTTACTTCTAGGTCGTATTGTTTTTTGCTATAGTCAAGGAAATTAAGTGCTCTTTCAAAATAAGGGTCATAACGTTGCGCCCACTCCAGGGTAGGTTCATTTTCCTTAAGCCATTTAAGGCCCATCTGAAGCTCGGGGTTGACCCATAAACCGGTACGGCCATCCTGATACAGAAAGGCCGAATAGCTTAATTGTTTGTAAAGTTTTGCCGATTCCAATTCCTGCTCAATCCACAAACGGCAACGGCTCCACAGCGTTAGTATCTTTTCAACAGATACATCAATGATGGATTCAGGTTCAATCTTAATGCCCGGCCTCGGTGTGAGAAAGGATACGCCGTTTTCACGGAAAACGAGTACCACGTCAATCAGCAAATAATCCGGGATACCGGTAATTTTTACAATTTCTCTTAATGTTGTCGGATGAAGCGCCGGGGTATCATTGGCCCCCAGAACAATTAATGTTTTGAATAATTTCTCGGCTCCCTGCCTTCTTTTTTCATCAAGCTTTTGTGTGAATATTTCCTCAGCATGTACTGTAATGGAGTTATCCATGGTACCCACCGCCTCATATTCCACCAGACTGATGGGTGTGGCCAATGATTTAGTCGTTTTCCACCGCTCCCACATCCGCATCAGGACATGCTGAAGAATGGGTAAGAAATCGGGGTTGTCCACAATTTTCCGCTGCAGCATACTCACCACATCCGGGGCAATAGTGGCACCAAGGGTTTCAACAGGCCTGGTGATCACCTCCATGATTTCCTCCTGGTTCATTTTGGGAAGCAGGTAGTATCCTTTGTTGATGGCCTCGGTGAGTCCTTTAAACTCGGTGCAGTGATCGAGGTAGTCGGACCGCATCGTGATCACCGCATGAACCGGCATGTTGCGCTGGTTGATCAGGCTCAGCAGCAAATTGATAAAGGCAGGATTCTCTGTATTACGTTTAAAATCAAAGCTTTTCGAAAAATCATATCTGAATATTTCTTCAAACTGGTCTATTACCAAAAGTATATTTTTGTCCTTCACCACTGAAAAAAGCTCAAAAATGTACTCGGGATTGGCTATAATATCCCTTTCCACAGCAGCCAGGTCTTTTGATTCCCAGCTATGATCTTCTCTTCTCAGATAAGCCTTCATGGCCGCAACAAAATTCCGGACAGGACTTGCTCCTGGCCGGAAAACCATCACAGCCCACCGCTCTAAATCCTCCCCGCTTCGCTCCAGAGAGGGTATCAACCCTGCTTTAATTAGTGATGACTTCCCACTTCCGGAAGACCCTATCAATGCCAGAAACCGTCCATCCAGCAGCTTGTTTTTCAGCTCTGTGATGTGCGAATCTCTACCAAAAAATAAAGAATGGTCTTCGTACTCATAGCTCCTCAGGCCCGGAAAGGGATTAGAAAATGTAGTTGTATCGACCATATATTACGTAAAACTTTCGGAGTTCCTGTTTTCCAACTCCCACCCACACATACAATAAGAAAAAGAGCAAATCCTGATGATCAGGATTATGCTCTTTTCATTTTAAAAATATTCCGGTTCTTTCCATTCACATACTCGTAAGAGAATTCGTCAACCCCGTTGACAGTCAGGTAAATACCTAACCCTCCGATTTCCCTTTCTTCCAGCGGACGGGATAAGTCGTCCATGTCCGGAAGTTCTCTGGATAAAGGATCAAACTGAGGAGCCTCGTCTTCCAGAATCACCGTCAGCGCTTCATCGGTGATCTCACTGTGCAGGAGATAGTCGGCTTTGATACCGGCCCGCTGATACCCATATAAAATTATATTCGTCGCGATTTCATCAATAGCCAGCTTCAGACTGTACGTAGCTTTCTTTGCCAGGCCTGCCTTTTCAGCCAACTCACCGATGTAATCCCGAAGAGGATCCAAAGAATCGACCTCCCCGGGATAACTTCTTGTTTCCATTCTGGAACAAATTAAGCTGGATACTGATCAACTATGGTAACACTGTGGTGAAGACCGGTTTTTTCCAGTGTATCCACAATCAGTTCCTGCGGCTTAACGATATAGATCGAAAGTTGCGGACCAATTTTTTGCTTTGAAAAAATAAGTACCCGTAGTCCGGCTGAAGACATAAAGTTAAGGTTCTCCATGTCAAGTACCAAAGTATCGATTGACTGGTTTGCTATTTTTTCAATTTCTGTCTGAAAAACCCGTGCTGATAATGAATCCAACTCCCCCGTTAAGGTAAGGGTGGCAAGCGGACTGCTGATAACTGAATCAATTGTAAAAGCCATGATCTGATATTTTTAAAGATTTTAAACCTTATTTCTTTTATTACAGGTCAACGGAGGATACCTGCGGCATTCCGCCGTTGACCTGCATTTTATTATTTGCCAATCAAAATGACGGTTGAACGGCCTCCCACGAGAAACCTGGTCTGGTCTGCCAGCCGGTGTTCCTTACCAATATCAAAGATGTCCTCTCCTTCCGGCATGTCCGTATTGGCTGCAATATACCACTCTCGGCCGACCGGCAGGGCTGGCAGTTCATAATAAAGTGCGTCCCAATAGCTGTTCATGGCCACATATACCATATCATCCTTGATGGTTCCGCCTTTGGCATGAGAGCCATCGAGCATAAATGCCAGACAGCGGCTGGTACTTGAGAAATCTGCATGCCATGCCTGTGTGCCATGGAAGCTGATGTCAGGATATCCGCTGTTCACGTAGTCGCGGTGCTGGAAATGCGTACGGCTTCTGAGTACCGGGTGTGCCTTTCTGAACCTGAAAATGTGTTTGGCAAAATTATGAAGGTCCGAGTTCTTTTCAAGTAACCCCCAGTCCACCCAGTTCAGTTCGTTGTCGTGGCAATAAGTGTTATTGTTACCGTTTTTGGTAACACCCATTTCATCGCCCGAAAGGATCATGGGCACACCCTGGCTCACCATCAGTATCGCCAGAGCATTCTTAATCTGCTTGTGGCGAAGTCTGTTGATATTTTCATCATCGGTTTCGCCTTCTACACCGCAGTTCCATGAGTGGTTGTCGTTTCCGCCGTCATTGTTATTTTCCCCGTTCGCATCATTGTGCTTGTGGTTATATGCAAAAAGATCATACAGGGTAAACCCATCGTGGCAGGAAATGAAATTGATACTGGCGGTAGGGCCACGGTAATAGTAAAGATCCGGCCAGCCCTGCACACACTGAGCGATTTCGCCGATCATCCCCTCATCCCCCTTCAGGAATTTACGGATGGAGTCGCGGTACTTACCGTTCCATTCAGCCCAGCGTCCGTAGGCAGGGAAAGACCCTACCTGATACAATCCACCTGCATCCCATGCTTCGGCAACCAACTTACATTTAGCCAGGATGGGGTCATAGGCAAGCGATTCTAACAGAGGCGGATTGCTCAACGGTGCTCCGTTCTGGTCACGGCCCAAGATAGCCGCAAGGTCAAATCGAAAACCATCGATATGGTAATCGGCAGCCCAGTAACGAAGGCAATCCAAAACCATGTTCCTCACCACCGGGTTGTTACAGTTTAGTGTATTACCCGTTCCCGAAAAGTTAAAATAGTAACCTTCCGGCGTCAGCATATAATAGGTTTTGTTATCAATTCCTCTGAAAGAAATGGTATGACCGCGGTGATCGCCTTCGGCAGTATGGTTAAATACTACATCCAGCATTACCTCGATACCATTTTTGTGAAGTTCTTTCACGAGGGTTTTGAGCTCATCCACCTGCATCCCGAATTTACCCGTGGCAGCATAACCCGCCTTGGGTGAGAAGAAGTTAACAGTGCTATATCCCCAGAAATTAACAATGAGCCCACCAGTAACAGGGTTTTCCCTGCTGTTTTCCCATTCATCAAATTCGTAGATCGGCATCAACTCCACGCAATTAATCCCCAGCTCTTTCAGGTACGCTATCTTACTTTTGATCGCTGCGAAGGTTCCCGGATTTTTTACATTGGCAGAAGGATGCTGCGTGAAACCGCGCACGTGCATTTCGTAGATCAGCAGATCTTCGATGGGTGTTTCCAGCGGGTGATCATTTTCCCAGTCGAAATCCTCAAAAACCAGGCGCGACCGGTACGGGTAGATATTATCCCAGTTCGGTTTGGCGAGCCAGGTATCGCGTCCGCCGATGGCCTTGGCATAAGGGTCGCTGAGGATGATACTTTTGTCGAAACGATGCCCCTGTTCCGGTTGGAAAGGTCCGTCCATGCGGTATCCATATTCCAGCCTTTCATAGTCCAGGTCAAAAACGATCATGGAGTACACGTTCCCTGTCCGAAACTCCTCCGGGAAACGGATTTCAACAAAGGGTTCTGCTTCCCCCCGTTCAAAAAGAACGAGGGTACAATCGATAGCTTCGCTGGAATATATGCTGAAATTGATACCATTGGGTACCATAGTGGCACCAAACGGCAGCACATGTCCTCTTCTGAATTTTATCCCCTGCTGCTCATGGGTGGGATAATAATCGATACGTATGTCTGTTGCCATGGGCTATCCCTGTTTTAGAATGGCCACCCCTTCATCCAGTGTCGGAACGATACTGAAAAAGTTTATAAAGCCGGTTGTTGACATTACATCCTGAATATCCTCAGAAACACCCACCAGCACCACTTTGCCGTTTTGCGATTTAATGTTTCTATAAACCATCAGCAATACCCGCAATCCTGCACTTGACATATATTCTACCGCTGTTAGATCTATGGCAATTTTGGTACTCTGAGCAGCCGCCTCCTTGGCGCTTTTCTCAAATTCCGGTGCAGTTTTACTATCGATATCTCCTGATACTTCGATGATAGAAATATCATCCTGCGCAGTTATTGATACTTTCATGTGAAGTTTTCTTAACGTGACTGATTACTTAGTCGAACTGATCTGCACTTTTACCCGCACTCGCTCCTCCGTTTCAGGAAGTGTTACAGTTAAGGCTGCTGCGTCAAAATTGCTATACGGCTCATCGTTGATAAATACTTCGCTGATGTAAATGCTGCCCTGAGGAAGGATATCAGGTGAAACCCTCAGGATATTATCCTTAAATCCGTTCGGATAAGGTTTGAAGTAAAAATACGTTGGCTGCTTGGTAATCAACAGGTTGATGTATACCGCAGACAGGTAACATAACTCTGTGCTGTGATATGCACTCATGGAGTGGCTGCCTTTAAAGCGCTCAGTACCTAACAGATACGGCATCCCGTTGGACAATACGTTGAAGTACACACCACCATCGTCATTATCCAGGAAGAATGCGTTATAGAATGCAGCTGCTTCGCGTGCCTGTTTTTCGTACTCTTCGTCACCCAGAATACCGTAAAGGATGAGGTAAGCAAGGATGGCCTGCTCCTGTTGCCACCATGCTTTGCGGTCGTGCCATACAAACTGGTGTTTTCCTCCGGTTTTAACCACACGTTCCACCACGTCATACCAGCCGCCACGTTGCTGGTCAGAGCCGGCTGCCGGCATCAGTTCAGCGATTTTTTTAGCAAACTCAAGATACTCATCCTTTGGTGTAAGGGATTGCTGACGCATCAGGTTCCATGCGATTTTCAGGTTGTGGCCCACTACCGCACGGTTTTGCTGCCAGCCCCAGGTTTGATCTTTGCTCCAGTCTTCAAAGAATTTCTCCTGAACAAACGGGCTGTTTTCGTAGTCAGGGAAATATTTTGTGATTGTATCAAATGTATACTCAAGGAAGTCTGCGTGTGCCTTCTCACCGGTAGCAAGCCACAGGTTGATCAGGTATGCAGGCGCGTGGTCACCCACTGAGTTCCAGTTTTTGCGGGCACGGTTGTGCGCCAGCGATTCTTCACGTCCGTCGAGTGAAATCGGGTCAATGTGTGACCAGTAGCCACCGCCTTCGTTGTCCTTGTAGTATTTCTCGAAAAGATCCATGGTCTTGTCGATATCACTGCGGATACGTTGGTCACCTGTGATCCGGTATGTCTGAGTAGGTCCTGCCAAAGCATAGATCTGCTCGTACATCGGGATTGAGTCCAGGTCGTCACCAAATTCAGAAGTAAGCAATTTGGTTTCTTTCTGTCCTTCTACTTTAAGACCGTGATACCAGTAAACCAGGTCATCGTCCTGATCGAAGAAACGCATGTGGTCGCGCAGGTATTCAGTTCCCAGCTCAGCACCTTCCAGGAATTCGTCTTTTCCGGTCAACAGGTAAGCCGAGGCAAATCCGTAAACCATACGGGATATCGTATCTGTTTCCTGAAGATAGTCTCCTTTTTTGGAACCACCCAGGTGAAGCATGGTACGGTAGTTCTTGTAATTGATCTCTTCCTTGGGATAATCAAACTGCCATTTCAGATAGCTGGTCGCGATGGAGTCGATCTGGTTAATCCACCAGTTTTGTTCTTCGTGACGGTAAGCTTTGGGAGCCTTTCCCGGAAAAATCAGCTGCTGCGCCTCAAATGTTGCAGTTTCAGCGCCATCATTTGGATAAAACGTTCCGTATGCAAAAACAAACTGTCCGTTGGTCGACAGGAAAGTACCGATGTTACCCGGATCCTGCCAGCCCTCGGTAAGATTCCGCACGCTTCTGGCATAAGAAGAAGGTATCAGGTTTATTTTGAAACTTCTTTTATCGGAAGTCTCTACGGTAAACCATTGTTCATCAGGATTATAACCCGTTACATAACCGGCTATGGTATCTGAGAAAGTGAAGTTTATATTCATACTTTGAGTATTAAAAAGGGTTTTTAAATGAACCTAATGAAACGCTTCTGAAACAGATTAATATTTAAAACAGGTTACCCCAGGCCTTCCTGATCTTTGTATCCCTGCGTAATCTCAATAATGTTGCCTTCCGGATCTTTGAGCCATACCGTTTTCCAACCTTCGATCACTTCATCAAAATGCAGCGGACCCAGCGTAATCACTGCGTCCTCTCCCATTTCCTGCACTTTGGCATCCACATCGTCAACAGAAAAAGCCATGTGCCTCAACCCGGCATAATGCGGGCCGTCAGCTTCTGCCATCGGATAGGGTCTTTCTTCTTCAACGGGAAATACCTCGAAATAAAAATTGTCATCATTTTTCAAAAAAACCAGCTTGGCATCATCGCCAAGGTCAATGACGCGAGCACGTCTGAACCCGAAATACTTTGCATAGAAAGATTCGAATTTTTCCAGGTTTTTAACCGTAAGAGCGAGGTGAAAAAAAGTTGCCTTCATAGCTATTCCGCGGATGACAGAGTTTCAATAATCTTTTTAGCAAACAAGTGAGCGTGTCCGCCTGAACGCCCCGTGATCAGGTCTCCATCCACAACCACATCCTCGTTGGTATAAATTGCACCATACGCCTTGGCGTCGTGGATGAGGTTGTTGTGACATACCAGCTTACGTCCCCTCACGAGTTCGGTTGCCGGAGCAACCAGCCAGAGGCCGTGGCAGATAATACCTTTTAAAATACCTGGTTCTGCAAATACACGCTTAAGAAATTCAGTAGCCGGCGGAATTTTTTCCACATCTTCTGTATATCTCAGACGGTCGGATACCATTCCTGAGGGCACTATGATCGCATCATAGGTACGGAGTTCCTCGTCGCTCATGTTTTCGAAAGATTCCCAGCAATCCATGGGGACTTTATATTCATGACCGGTAAAGGTGATCTTATCCTGCCCCCATAATCTTGACAAAAAATGGATTTCTGCGCCTTCTTCCGGAAAGCGGTATTTGTAATAAAATATTTCGTTTTCGTAATAGTCGGCTTCAAAAAGAATACCGATTTTTTTGCCCTTTAACTTCATTATTCGGGAAGTAGATAGAAGATGGAACGATGAGTACTCCGTAATTCAAATGGTGCAGCACTGTTGTTATCAGCTTAACACTTCAACCAGTTTTTCACCAAATGCAATGGACGATTCAACCGAAAGTGCCGTCACAAACGGGAAATCAAACAAAGCCTGCGGCTTGTTACGGTTGGCAGTAGGATCAGAATAAACCCGTCCATTAGGACCAACGGCATCTTCAACGATCACCAGCAGCGGGAAAGCAAAACCCTGGCTTACCAGGTTGGTTCCCGGGTTTTCAGGTGTAGCTCTCACCAGTGTATAGGCCATCGGGCCAGTAAAATCCCATTCGCGCGGGTGAGCAATTACCTTTTTGCCATAAATGATACTTCTGTGAAGCGTGTCACTCTCTCTTGCCCAAACAAAGGCACCCACTGCATAACACAGTGCGCCCAATATTTTACCTTGTTCATAAGCCTTCACACAAAGCTGATGAACGAACGGATTTCCAACAATATCCAATGCCGAGCCAGGACCGCCAACCAGTACCAATGCCTCGTAGTCGGACATGTCAGCGTCTTCTATCTTGATCGGAGAGTCCCATTCACCTGAATCAAGGATTTCATTGATACGATCCACCACAAAACCAGGGTTAACGTTGTAGTTCTGCATCGGATCAATGAAATCTTTGTCCATACTGAGCTCCATCGGAAGCGGCGTAATACCTTTTGGCGTAGCAAGGGTAAGGTCGAAACCTGCATTTTTCAAAGCATCCCAGGGTGCCTGTAATTCTTCACCCCACAAGCCAACATTAGATGCCAGTATTAAAACTTTTTTGCCCATAATTTTTTAAGAAAAATAGTACGTTAACATTTTAGGATAGGAAAGGGTATTTTCAGCCTTTGAGGCCCGAATAGTGGCGGAATATTTTACCGTCTTTCATAAAGAGTGCATCATAAACACGTGATGGCCCCCAGGCGGTGTTGATCGTAGCTTCCAGGTGGATACTGTCTTCGGTGATCGCCAGTTTCTCTGTCGATACAAAACCACGGTAGATATTGGTGAGGTAATCTCCCAACTGTACTTTCAGCGCTTCTTTGCCTACCACATAAATGGGTTCCTCTGCAACCAGGAGAATCATTACAGCATCGTCATGATAGTCGTGTTCAACGAGCTCATTGACGTCATTTTTCTCCAGCAGGAGAAGGTGATTTTCGTAAAATTCTTGATTTGTCATGATTTGGATATTAGCTTTTTAGGATAGCTCTTTTGATAAGTACTTTCGTCAGATGAAGCAGATAACCTGCATTCGAAATATTGGGATTTGAAACAGGCAGTACCTCTGGCGTAAGGCTCAGCAGTGCATCGCTCACGGTGGCAGCCGAAATTTCTTTCCCTGTTAAATATTTTTCCAGCTCCAAAAGACGCACCGGAACGGACATACAACCCGAAACAGCAATACGGATATCGGATATCCGGTTATTTTCTGTTTGATAAACAACAGCCGCCCCACTCACTATTTTTCCTGATTTCAGGTAATCGGTATAACGAAAAGTTCCGGATGCCGACTCGTCAGACTTGAAAGTAATGCTCTTTACCACCTTGCCTTTGGCAGTATCATCTCTGGACAAGAAATCAGCCAAGGATAGTGATGCCTCTCCTTCATTACCCACCAGTGTTACAGTGGCATCCAATGCCAGCAACGCGGCCAGTACCGGAGCATGAACGGCGGCCTGCTGGTACAAGGCTCCGCCAATGGTACTATGGTTACGCAGATGGGGATCGGATACGGCCCGTAGTGCCTCAGATAACACCGCACTGGATGTTACGGATTTATCCGCAAGCAATGTAGCAAATGAAACCCCGGAGCCCAGTTCGATGTCAGCGCCTTTCACCGAAATCAGTTTGAGATCAGCTATTTTACTGAGACTTATCACTGCCGCCGGTTTACAAATACCTTTGTTCACATTTGCCACAAACGCCTGGTCGCCGGTCATTACTTCGGAATCAGAATCGCTTAGCAAGGATATCGCATCTGCCAAAGTCGAGGGTGCGGAATAAGTAAAATTATTTCTGATCATGGCTTAGGCGGTTACAGTTTCTGTACGAAGTATTTCCCAAATCTTTTCAGGTGTTACAGGCATGTCGATGTGCGTCACACCAAAGTCTGAGAGCGCATCGCAGATCGCGTTTACCATCGCAGGTGCAACGGGCGGGTTACTTACGTCTCCTGCACCTTTTACGCCAAGCGGATTGGAAGGTGACGGTGTTTCGGTGCGATACAATTCGATTTTAGGGAGCCAGTCGGCGCGGGGTATGGTGTAAGTATCAAGATCGTCACTTAATACCTGGCCCGTTTCGGGTGAATACTTCGCTTCTTCCGCCAAAGCCTGACCGATACCTAAAACGATGTTACCGTACGTTTGGCCTTTCACCACCTCGGGGTTAATCACCACACCAAAGTCATCAACAGCAATGTATTTTACCAGATCCACCTCACAGGTTTCCTCGTCTATCTCTACAATAGCGACGTGGGTTCCAAATGGGAAATTAAAGTTTTTGGGGTCAAAGTAGGCAGAACCCTCCAGGCCCGGATCCATACCTTCCGGCAGATCCCAGCCAAACCAAAGCATTAACGCTACCTGTTGGAGAGTCATAACGGCCTGATCGGGAGCGGGAATACCAATTACCTTCCCCTCTTTGTACTCAATCATTTCGATCGGCATTTTGAACAGATAGGCAGCAAATTCCTTTGCTTTTTTGATAACCATCTGACAGGCCTTCTGCACAGCAACACCTTCCACGCTCAACGACCGGCTACCGTAGCTGGCCTGACCGTAGTATAACGGGTTGGCAGTATCGGAATGTTTGATGATTACATAGTCCATCGGGATCTGTAATTCCTGAGCCGCTATCTGCGCAAAGGTTGTCTGCTGCGACTGTCCGTGTGGCTGGGCCCCCGTGGTAATGGCCACTTCACCGGATGGTGCAACGTGAATATAGGCACTTCCCCAGGTACCGCTCATGAGTCCCTCGCCTCCCATTTTACCGGAATTTCCTACCCCTGCAACAGCAACATAGGAACCTATACCAAGGCCCAGTAATTTGCCACGGCTTCGGGCTTCCTGTTTTTGGGCTTCAAGAGTGGCATAACCAGCCTTATCCAAAGCCATGTCCAGCGCAGTGGCGTATTCGCCGGAATCATAGGTCCAGCCGAGTCCGTTTTCGAATGGAAACTGGTCAGGCTGTACCATGTTCATACGCCGCACCTCCGCAGGATCTTTTCCGATTTTCCGGGCAAACATTTCTATTGCCCTTTCAATGAGGAAGATCGCCTCCGCCCTGCCGGAGCCACGCATCGGCGCAGTAGGTACTTTGTTGGTATACACCACATTCACCTCATAGGAGGAATGTGGAATGACGTAAGCACCTGTAATGCTACGGCCAATCAGCGCCAGCGGCTGCCCAGGAGCGTTGATCACCGGATAGGCTCCTACATTACTATATGCCAGGCAACTCAGGGCGGTGAGTTTGCCTTCTGCGGTACCGGCAATTTTAATATGTTGTATCTGGTCTCTGGACTGGGCGGTATTTCTGGCAAAACCCGCACGGGTATCTACCCATTTCACAGGCCTTCCAAGCTCTTTTGCCATCCAAAGCACCAGTGGGGTATCAGGATATAAATTCCCCTTGCAACCGTTACTTTCACCCATAAAAGGCACAATCACCCGCAGCTTGTTATACGGTATGCCCAGTACATAAAGGGATATCAGCAAACGGTGCGGGAAAGGTATCTGTGTATTTGCCCAAAGGGTATAATCCTGGGTTGCCGCATCATACCTTCCTATTACCCCTCTCACTTCCAGGGTGTTGTGCATCATGCGCTGGTTGTATATCCGCTGCTCTACTACCACCTCCGACTCGTCTATAGCCTGATCCGTAGCGTCTTTGTCACCAAAAATGGTATGGATCATGATGTTGTTGGGAGCTGTTTCGTGCAGCTGCGGAGCACCGGGAAGCGTTGCTTCTTCCGCATCCAGAATTAATGGCAATGCTTCGTAGTCTACTTTTATTTTTGCCAAAGCATCGTAAGCCTGCTGGCGGGTCTCCGCCACAACGGCAGCCAGCTGATCACCGGCAAAACGAACCCTGTCCGTTGCAAAAACGGTGTGAGAGCCCGGTACGATCCCCGAAGGGTGCGGTAAGAAGTGGCTTTCTGTAAAAGGCGGAATCCAGATGACCGGCATCGGCATCACGTTTCCGGTATCTTTGGCTGTAAATACTCTGACGACACCCGGCATAGCCTCCGCTTCGGAGGTATCTATCCCATGGATAACGGCATGCGCTACCGGACTTTGCAGAATGGCTGCATGCAGCATACCAGGCAATTCCATGTCGGCGATGAACTCGCCCTCCCCCGTTACCAGCTTACCGGTATCTCTGGTTTTTACCGAACTGCCAATATAACTTCCGTTAGATTGCTGTGTGCCCTCTGCTTCTTTCCCAGCCATTTTGGAAGCGGCAGAAAGTACAGAGGCCACTACCTGCTCATAACCTGTTTCGCGGGTAAGGTTCCCCCTCAGCCAATCTTTAATTTCTATCTCAGAGGGCTCCGGGTTGTTATTCAGCAGTTCTGTGAGGGCGATGATGGTGCCCGGTGTTGAGAAACCGTTCTGAACCGCGAAATTTTCCCAGAACGAACTTTGTAAAGGATGAAGTTCTCCCGACGAAACCAAGCCTTCAATGGTTGTGATTTTCTGTCCTTCAGTTTCCACCGCCAGTATCTGACAACTTTTAGTGGTTTTACCGTCAACCAAAACAGAACATACCCCACAGGCGCCAGAATTACAGCCGACTTTGGTACCGGTAAGTCCCAGTTCTTCCCGAAGGAAATCCACAAGTAAAGTACGCGGTTCAACTTCGGAGCTGCACGTCTTTCCGTTTACGCTATTGGTTACTATCATTGTCAGAGGAGGTTATCGGTTTAAGCAAGTGTTCCGTCAGGATGCTGTACCATGCCGGCAAAGTGAATAGCAATCTTGCCATCCTTCAGAACCCAGCTGTCAGCAAAGCGCATTTCGCTCTTTTCACCACCCACCGTCATGGTGATTTGTTCGGTAATCATCAATGTTTCCGGGTTTTCAGTTTCCGCCCAGAACACAATGTCCGTTTCAAGACCATCAATTCCAAGGATTCCCTGCATGTGCTCTTTCACCTGCTCACGGCCCTGATAAACCACCGGTTGTTTGGAAAAACTGCTGATCAGCAATGCATCGTCTGTATATTGATCAAGAAGTGCTTCTATATTTTTATCCAGAATATGCTGAATATGCTCTTTGTACATTTGACCAAGCTTGGTATCGGGTACATTTTTCATAATTTCGAAATAGGATTTAATGAATAGCTTTTATTTATTGAACCTGGAACACGAACAGCATGTAATTGGACATGCTCAGCGTGAGCAAAAGCCGGTAGTCCGGATACTGGGCAATGATTTTGCCTATCAATTCTTCGCCCTGCAAACCATCGTATACCAGTTTCCTGACATACTTAAGATATCCGATCTGCTCGTCGAAAACAGTACTGTCCGTAGGATCACCGTGTCCGGGAAATACATGCAGATAGCCTTTGGTCTTCAGATCTTCCAGAGCAGCTATCCAGTTATCAAAGCTATACTGTCCGTCCGATGTCCTGTCTCCAAAATAACCGTAAACCTTATGGTAAATCAGATCCTGGGCCAGCAAAACCTTTTCTTCGGGCAGTTCAATTAAAAGATTAACCGGACATTCGGTATCAACCACCTTTACCAGGTTAAGTTTAACACCGTCAATCTCAAGAATACCTTCCTCAAGTGGTTCGGTTGGCAGATATTTGGTCTGATGGATAACCTCCGCTGCATTTTCAGGATGCAGGCTGGTGTGGTAACCGATAAAATAATCGGCCATTCCTCCAATTGCACCAATCACTTCGGGTAGTGCGTAAACCGGATAGCCCGTAAAAGAAGCAGACCCCATCCAATGATCAGGATGGTAATGGGTTATAATTACGCGGTCCAGAGGCTTGCCCAGGGAATCGATGTAAGTTTTGAGCTCGTCGGCATGCGTTTTTAACTGGAGCGTATCCACCAGAATCAGTTTTCCTGGTGTCTCGATGATCTGGGCATTGGTCAGCTCACCATCTTCGGGCGCCTGCACACAATGGACTGTAACAGTATCCAGTTCAACTCTTTTGACACTTATGTATTTAAAGGTAGACATAACGAGGGCTAAGGGAAAGCGTTAAGAGTTTACACAATTCTTGGTTTCTTACTCGTTTTCTGCAATCGGCAGATCTTAGAGGGTGGCTGAGCCTTCGTGGTATTCGATACCGTCTACCACATATTTGGTGATCAATGCTCCTCCGTTTCCGTCAGATTTCACCTCCCAGGTTTGAAAAGCGTCGCAAGAGATACGCTTGCTGTACGCTTCCGGCGCATTCCATACGCTGGCTTCCCATTGCACAACCACTTTTACAGTAGCAGTATCGCCCGTGATGGTGGATTCAACCGTTTTAACGGTGTGTACTTCGTCAAAGAAAATGCGGATTACCCGTTGAAACCACCCTTCAAAGCCTGCCCAGCCATATACCGTAGCTTCGGGAAAAACCATTTCAAGGCCTTCGTCGATGATTAAAGGCAGTAATTCAACCTGTGGTGCATGCACATCCAGCTTCCTGTACCATACAGCTGCCAGTTTTTCAATTGATTCCTGAGTAAGCATTGTTTTATTTTTTTAAAATTTTAGATATCTGTTTTTTGAAAGTCTTAGGGCTCCGGATTTTATTCGTTGAACCACCCAGATTACTGAGAGCAGTTGGTCTTCACCCAGTCGGCCTTGTGATCACCCTGCAAAACGAGGTCGATCAGAAATGGCTTGTCATCGGCCAGCATTCTTTCAATGGCCGGAGCGATGTCCTCCTCCTTCTCCACCCGCACGGCATCTACACCCATAGACTGGGCCAGAATGTCAAACCGAATGGCAGGATATGAAAGATCAAAAGAAAGCGGGTGATCGTGTTTTGCGATTTCACGTTCTGTCCAGTACACATCTATATTAAGCTGGAGAAGCTTATAGGATCCGTTGTTGCAAACGACAAACTTGGCACCTGCGTTATGCCTCACCGCCGACCACAGCGCCTGGATGGTGTACATGCTGCCCCCATCACCCGAAAATCCGATGACGGTTTTGTCTGGCCTGAAAAGCTTCGCTCCTATTGCTCCGGGAAATCCTACCCCCAGAGATCCGCCGCGCGTAACGAAGTAATTACCCGCCGTAGTGGGTGGGATATACCGGGTTACTGCAGGTGAGCTGGTTAAGGCTTCATCGAAAATAATGGCATCGGCCGGCAATTTTTCAGCCAGGACACTTGCAAACTGCGACATCTGAAGCGGGCTTTTGCCCTTCTGTTGTTCATCCGCCGCCAGTTCATTGGCATGTTTTTCGCTTTTGGCATTACCGATTTCAGCTACCCGCCGGGCAGCCTTTTCCTTCTGCTCCGCTGAAATCCTGGCATTAAGCTCTTTCAGAAGGGCTTCCAGTGAAGACTTGGGGTCACTCACCACACCGATATCCACCCTATGGTTTTTACCGATTTCATAAGCGTTCAGGTCTATGTGAATTACCTTTGCACCGGGAGCGTAAATATCATCCAGGTTTGGAAAAACCTCAGGAACCATGTAGGTGCCCACCACCAGGTTCACATCACCTTTGGAAGTAATCGGCTTGCTGTAAGTACCAAACATGTGTCCGGTAGTTCCCTGGTAAAGCGGATGGCTATTGTCCATTACCACATCTCCAAATTCCACTCCATATACCTCTGCACCCAGAAGTTCGGCCACTTGGGTCAGTTCCGGAATGGCATCAGAATATGCTACGCCGTCACCCACGAAGATCATGGGCTTTTCCGCAGCCAGCAGATTATCTGCAATTTCTGAGATCACCTCAGGTACAGGAAGCACCCGGGTGGAAGGGATGAGCGTGGGCATCACTTCCTCTTCATTGATCTCATCCAGTACGTCCATTGGCAGACACACATAAACAGGACCCATCGGTGGAGTGGCTGCGATCTTAATGGCACGTCTGATAGTCCTCAGCAGGGATTTGGACGAAAGTACTACAGTAGAAAACTTCGTAACGGGTTCCATCATGCCGACCAGATCATTGGCCATCTGCGAATCCATGTTCATGTACTGCGTACCAGCGTCTGAACCAATCACCACCAGAGGGGCATGCCCGCGCTTCGCCTGATACAACGCTCCAACCGCATTACCAATACCCGGCGAACTATGCAGCTGCACCAGGGTTGGTTTTTGGGTGGCCCTGGCATAGCCATCGGCCGTCATTACAGCTATACTTTCCTGCAAGGTAAGGATGTACTTCATGTCAGGATACTCCTCAACGGCGTCCAGGAAACCCTGTTCCACCGTTCCCGGATTACCAAACATGTGATCCATCCCATCGGCCAGGAACTGCTCAATTATTTTCTGATTCCCGGTTTTACCAGCCATAGCGCTTGAGGCCTTTATCTAATACGTTGACAAATTGCTCTCCAAACTCAAAAGAACACTGCAGTGAGCGGGCAGTAATGAACGGGTAATCAACGATTACGGAAGTTTCCTTACCGAAGTTTCCGTGATATTGCCCCTCAGGACCTACAGCATCGGAAAGAATATATTCCAGCACATACGGTGGGGGTCCCATGTTCAGGTCGGTGTGCAGGAAGCCGGTACCGTCGTGGTAATCGTATTCAATACAGTGGCCGGTTACATGTTTACCTTTCAGGATTGATTTTCTTTCGTTGAAATCACGTGCAAAAACCAGTGGTGCCACACCGTAGCAAATTCCGGCAACCGGCATGTTCTTTTTGTAGAAAGCCAGGATAAGATCATGAACACGCTGATTATTGACCATGTCAATAATAGGTCCGCTGCCCCCTACCAGAAGCAGGGCCGCATATTCTTCGGTCACTTTTTCAGAAGCAATTTTAAGATCGCTGAAATATTTCTCAAAAACCCTAAGAAAATCAGGAGTTGAAAAATAAGGTCTTTCAGGAATTAATTCAGACAGGTTCTGCCGGGTTTCCAGACGGTTGGTAGCCTCAAACGCTTTCACCTTTTCGGCTGCAAGCGGAGTGGTAACACAGGTTCCCAGCGGAGGATCTACATAGGTGGTATCGTAACTAGGAGGAAGGGCCTCAGCTTTTTTGCCGGTGGGTGTTATAAATTCAACTTCATAACCTGCTTCTTCGAGTTTTTCAAGAGGGCCTACAAGCTCGATTCCCCAATAGCCGTATTCGGAGAGAACCGCTAAGATTTTCTTTGACATTTGATAGGAAGTTTTATAACGTTAAAATCAGAAAAGGTTGAGGAAAATTTCATCCTCCGCCCAATTTGCTGCAATAAATTTCGTAAAGCAATATTTGGTCAACACGCATTTCATTACCGAACCTGAAAAATAGCGGGCTGAACCCGTTGATTCCGTACTTCAAACCGAAGTCATAGAAACCAAGCCTTACAAAGTGCATTTGAGTTTCCCTGTGCAAACGGACAAAATACAATAAAACCACCGTTTTTCGATTAATAATGGCAATTTAATACTGTTTTCGGGAAATCTTGCTACATTCGTGTATCTGGACCAGGAAAGATTCCGGAGACTCGCAAATTACTACGAAATCGTAAATAACGGATATTATTTAGCTAATAAAATTCGAGTTTCTCGTAGTACTAATTCCAATTTTTCGAGTAGTATGTATTGAAAAAACCCTTTTATCAGAACCTCAGAAGCATGCAAGCTTTCAAAAATACCTTCCCAAAGGATTTTGTCTGTGTGTTCATCAAAATTCAGTCTGCTCAACTTAAAAATTACTTCAATGGAACCGTTAAATTTACTTATCGTAGCTATTCGTACAGAGTGGAAGTTTCTTATCTCGGATTCCCTCCAAAAGGCTGGCTACACTTTTACCGAAACCCATGTAAGCTCCAAACAAGAAGCTTTGGAAGCATGTAATTACTCAAGGTATGACCTCGTTATTTCCAATTGCCGGCTACCAGACGGTGACGTTGCAGACTTGGTATCGGTCATAGGTAAGCTCTTTCCATGCCTGGTAATGGCAGAAGGAAAGTGTCCGGTTAACTCGGAAAAAGCACTGTCTCTGCTGGCCACAGACTTTTATATTACAAGCTCTGAACAGAGTTCCTGGATTTCAGCGGTGGAAAATGCGTTGTCGCAGTGGAAAAAGAATGCCCAGCAAAACCTGCGGGAACAACGTCTGAAACACTCCACTTTGCATAAAAAAGTGCTCACCCGCGTGGAGGAGGAACTATCTTCGGAAGAAGAATACGAACATTCGGACTCCAAAATTTCATCCGTACTTACCCTTCTTCTGGAGGTACTGGATCTGAGTCGGATATACCTTTGTGCCAAACAATCTCCCTCGGAAGGAGAACCAACACTGCTAGGCAAAACTGAAATAGTGGCGCCGGGTGTAAAAAAAGTAACCTATAAAGATGCCTCGGTTTCGGTTCCCTACTTCAACCGCTGGAACACCATTTTCAGTGCCAAACAGCCGGTAACAGGTACTTTAACAACCCTTCCCCCAGGTGAGCAGCAATGGCTCAACTATCGCGACAGCCAGTCGTTATTGGCGGTACCTATTTTATCAGATGACAACTGGGAAGGATTTATCGGTCTTGAGGATTCATTCAACGCGCGCGAATGGTCCACGGAAGAGATCAATCTGATTGAATCAGTAGCAGAACTCATTAAAGACAAACATTTCCAACAAACTCCAACGCCTTATTTTTTTGAAGGCAACATGGTGAGCGCTCAGGTATGACCGTAGACTCCCGCTACCAGAAAGGGATGTCCTTAGGCTGGCGGCTGTGTCTGATCGTTAGCCTTTTTGCATCCATACCCCGTCTGATATTTGTATGGAGTCCTTATTATTCCGGTTCCATCCTTGGAACCGGAATACGGGATATGCTGATCCAGTTCGTTTTTAGTTTTTTGTTTGCCTGGGTCTTCCTGCATATCTGTCTTAACTATACGTACCAGAGAATCAACTGGTTTAACCGTCAAAAGAACTGGGTTAAATTGATTTCTCTCACGGGAATTTTCGTAAGCCTCAACGAAATTCTGGTTGGTCTTAAAATATTACTGGACCAGGACGATTCTGACGTCATTCTTTTTCGGCTGGTCTATTATCTATACCATTTTTTGGTAGTGCTCACGATTATCGCGTTCAGGTACTTTCTGCTGACCACCCAGGCCAACTATAAGATAGGCCTTGAAAACGAACAGCTGAAACGGGAACAGCTAAAAGCCCAGCTTGAAGCACTCAGAAACCAGCTTAATCCTCATTTTTTGTTTAACGCACTGAACATACTGAATATATCCATTGTTACCAATCCTGATCTGGCGCAGCGCATTGTACTGGATCTGTCCGATATACTTCGCTACAACCTGAAGGTACAGAATCAGAACCTGGTGCTCCTTCAGGATGAACTGGACGCGGCAAGGTCATATCTGGACCTTTATAAGGCTCGTTTCGGAGAAAAACTGGTTTTCTATTTCGCCAACATCGAGATGACCAAGCAGTGGTATATCATTCCGCTATCGTTGCAGATACTAATTGAAAACGCCATAAAGCATAATGTGATTACCTCGCATCAGGTTCTTTCTATTGAGGTAAAACTTTCTGAAACAGATAAAAAACTGACGGTTATCAATTCGGTAAATAAAAAACAGCAGGTTCCGGGAACAGGAATTGGCCTGAAAAACCTTGATAAAAGATATAAAATCCAAACAGGCGAAAAGCCTCTTTTGCTCGAAGACGAGCAGTTATTTACCGTACAAGTACCCTTGATTGAAGTTCCATGACTAAAATTCTAATTATTGAAGACGAGCAACCCGCAGGCGAATACCTCACCCAGCTGATCCGGAAAATAGACACAAAGGCTGAAATCCTGGACGTTCTGGAAAGTGTGGAAATGGCCGTCAACTGGCTTGGCCACAACAAAATGCCTGATCTTATTTTCCTCGATGTGCAGCTGGGAGACGGAACTTGTTTTCAGATTTTTGAGCAGATATCGATCACTTGCCCGGTCATATTCACCACCGCCCACGATGAATACGCAATAAGGGCTTTCAAACTTAACAGTGTTGATTACCTCCTTAAACCGATCCGGCTGGAGGCCCTCAGGTTCAGTCTTGAAAAATATTACCAGCTGAATTCCGAAAATGCCATCAGTAAAGTAAGGCACCTTGAAGAAATGATGCACAGCCAGATACTGAACAGGAAAAGTCCGCGCCGCAGCTTTCTGGTCCCCTATCGTGATAAGCTGATACCCATCAAAGATGTGGATTTTGCGTGGCTCACCATCCGGAACAGTGTGGTGGTTGCCATGCTGCATGACGAACGGAACCTGGTGGTAGACAAATCCCTTGAAGAGCTGGAAAACCAGCTGGACCCATCCAATTTTTTCCGTGCCAACCGCCAGTTTATCATTGCCAGGGACTGTATCCGTGAAATTGAGCTTTATTTTAATGGCAGGCTGCTGGTACGTACATTCCCGATTTCCCCCATTCAGATACTTATCAGCAAGGAAAGGGTACCCGTTTTTAAAAAATGGTTTGAAGAAACGGACTAAGTACTTTAACCGATCAATTTTTCAGTTTAGTCTCCGATATTTTCCGGTTCACTGTCTGAGACCCGTATTTTTTAGCTAAAATCAGGAAATTAGATTTCGAAAACTCTTAACCCCATTTTGTCAGGAAATGTATACAGCCCGGGAAATCAAAGCAGGTATTATTCTTTCATTCGCCTGGCGAGCCATTTTGGCCAATTTCATTTATGCCACGGTATTGTGCAGCATCAGTTTTATTGGTAAGGTTCCCATAGGCATATCCTTCGTTCCGATCGGCCTCATTGGTACAGCAGTGGCCTTTTACGTAGGTTTCAAAAATAACTCGTCCTACGAAAGGCTCTGGGAAGCCCGCAGAATCTGGGGTAGTGTTGTCAATGCCAGCCGTACCTGGGGGGCTTTTGTAATCGCCAATGTAAAATCTACGGGCCTTGTAGCGGATGAAGCAAGCAAGGAACAGCAGTCAAAGCTCATCCACAGGCACATTGCCTACGTGAATGCCATGCGGATACAGCTACGCCAAAAAGCCGTTTGGAACGAGGACAGTAATATTGCGCGCGAAGTGGTGAAGCAGCACAATCCCAGTGATAATTCACCGCTTAAAGACGACCTGCTTCATTTCATGCCGGAAGTGGAAGTCAACTACGTTTTAGCAAGAAAAAACCCTGCCACCCAGATTATGAAAATGCAGGCCAAACATCTGGACGAACTTTACAAAAATAACGCCATCCACGAGCTTTTCTATTTTCAGCTCATGAATCTGGTTCAGGAGTTTTATAACCAGCAGGGAGCGGCCGAACGTATCAAGAATTTCCCTTTCCCCAGACAGTATGCCTATTTCAGCAAGGTTTTTGTTCAGTTACTGATTCTGGTATTACCCTTTGGGCTGATCAACGAATTCGCCAAACTGGGAGGAAATCTGGTGTGGCTTGCAATCCCCTGTCACATTGTTATTTCCTGGGTATTCACAACCATGGAAGTGGTGGGAGATACAAGTGAAAACCCGTTTGAAAATGCCATCAACGATGTTCCGATGACCGCCATCTGTCGTACAATTGAGATTGATCTGCGCGAAATGCTGGAAGAAGAGAATATACCGGCACCTATTCAGGCGGTCAACAATATTTTGATGTAACAATCCAATACGGTCCGTTGTCTCTATAAGAGAGGCTGTTCTGTTAAACAAAAAAGATCACTACTCAACTTTTTCAATTGATATGTTAGAAAAAATTCGTCAGCACTACCCCCAGGCCATCCGTTCGAATGATTTTATACTCGGTACTTACAGCGCCGTGTCCCAGTATAATCTCCCGCCCGAAAAAATAATGCTGGCCCATTCCATCTGTTCCGATGACGTCAATGCGATCGAGTATCCGGAGGAAGGTCGCCAGATGCTGGGCCCTTTTAACCTGGGAGGCCTGAACGGATTTCCCTTCACCGGACTGACCGGGATGGCGGCGTTTTCGCATCATATACCTAACGACGGTGCCGCGATGATTTTTTATGCGCCGCATATCGGCATCAGCGACAGCGGGGCACCGGGTAAAATCCTCAGGGTCGGCCAGGAATCGGAGTCCAGCTGCTGCGGCGCCGCTATACTTGCCCTCGGCAGATTACAAAATGACGAGATTGATCCCGGACAAAAGCCATTTGACGACTACCAGCAGCACGCCTTACAGGAATTCCTCTACAACGAGAAAGAACGTGTACTCACAGCAGAGTCGCCCATTAAGGAAGCAACAGAAATCATCTTCGAACAATCGGGTAAAATGATCGATAATCTGATCCAAAAAACAAGCTTTACGGGAAGGTATCTCTTTGTAATTGGGGCAATTATCATCAATACGGACTGGCGGCATGGCTCATTTCTGGAACTACGCCGGTTTGAAGAATGGGATATTGTGAGCAAAAAAAAGATAAAAGATCTGTATTTTTAGCTATCTTAGATTATTTGTCAGCGATAACCCTGATACATGCAAAACCGAATACTCGTATTGTTTGCTCATCCTATCTATGAAAAATCAAGGATTCACCGCAAACTGGTCAGCCAGATTCCTGGCAATGTAACTTTTCGTGACCTGTACGAAATATACCCCGAATTCAATATTGACATAGAAGCAGAAAAACAGCTGCTGCTTGATCACGATATCATCATCTGGCAACATCCGATATACTGGTACAGTTGCCCGGCGATCCTCAAGCAGTGGATTGACCTGGTGCTGGAAGCCGGCTGGGCTTACGGCCCCGGTGGTGATGCACTTACCGGCAAGGCCGTATTTCAGGTGATTTCCGCCGGAGGGCCGTCGGTAGCCTATCAGCACGAAGGTTATAACCGCTATACAATCGGTGAATTCCTCGCACCCTTCGACCGCACGGTGGAATTGTGCAGGATGTTGTATCTGCCTCCTTTCGTGGTACATGGCACACACCGCCTGGCCAAAGACGACATTGGAGCACTGGCCCGGGATTATGGTTATCTGCTGGATTATATGAGCAATAACAAGCTTGATTATCGGGCCTTGGGGCAATATAAATATCTGAACGATTGGGTCACTGAAATAATAAATTCATGAGCAGCGGTTTTCTTGCACAAGCATTGGTTTATCTGTCGGCAGCGGTTCTCTGCGTGCCGATAGCCAAAAGAATAGGAATGAGTTCGGTGCTGGGTTATCTGATTTCAGGTATTGTCATCGGACCTTTCGTGCTGGGTTTTATCGGGCATGAGGGTGAAGGAATTATGCACGTAGCAGAATTCGGTGTGGTGATGATGCTCTTTCTCATTGGTCTTGAACTGGAGCCACAGGCCTTCTGGCAAATGCGCAAAGCCATCGCTGGTTTTGGGTTATCCCAGCTGCTGGGTACAACTGCATTGCTTTTTCTGCTATTCCTGTCCATGGGCTGGGGCTGGACCATGGCGGTTTCCATCGGCCTGGCACTGACTATGTCGTCCACAGCCATTGTTCTTCAGACGCTGAAAGAAAAAGGACTATCTAAAACACAGGCGGGAGAGGCATCTTTTTCTGTATTGTTGTTTCAGGATATTGCTGTTATTCCAATCCTCGCTATTTTACCCCTGCTGGCTACAACAGACATTGCCCCAGACGCTGCCCATCCTTCCCTGCTGGGTTCATTGCCTGCCTGGTTACAAACCATTATAGTCATTGGCGCGGTAGCATCCATTTATGGATTGGGAAGATACGTTGTCGTACCGCTGCTGCGGGTGATAGCCAAAACAGGTCTGCGTGAAATGTTCACAGCTTCCTCTCTCCTCCTCGTGGTTGCCGTAGCTTATCTGATGGAGATGGTAGGACTAAGCCCTGCGCTCGGCACATTTGTAGCCGGTGTGGTACTGGCAAACAGTGAATTCAGGCATGAGCTGGAAAGTGATATTGAACCCTTCAAAGGACTTTTGCTGGGCTTATTTTTTATGGGTGTGGGAGCATCTATCAATTTCCAGCTGCTAATGGACGCGCCTGCACAGATAGCAACCATGGTTTTCGCTGTGATCATCATCAAATTTGCGGTGCTGTTTGCCATTGGAAGAAAATTCAAACTGGCGAATGACCAGAATTTTATGTTTGCATTTGGCCTTAGTCAGGTAGGTGAATTTGCATTTGTGCTGCTGTCTTTCAGCGGGCTGCTTCAGATTATCGATGAAGAATGGCTTGGAAAGCTGACTGCCGTAACGGCCATCAGCATGATGACGACTCCCCTGCTTCTGTTGTTCAACGAAAAAGTGATTGAACCTCGTTTTGGTATCAAACAAAACCCGGATGAAAAACCTGCCGACACGATTGAAGAACAGCACAGTGTGATCATTGCCGGATTCGGACATTTCGGAAGTACCATCGGGCGACTGTTACGTGCAAATGGCATTGAAGCTACCATTCTTGATAACAATTCTGACCAGGTGGAACTGCTTCGCCGTATGGGTTTCAAGGTATACTACGGAGATGCTACGCGGCTGGATCTGCTTAAATCGGCCGGAATTGAAACTGCAACGTTGTTAATCGCCGCCATTGACTCCCCTGAAACAAATAATGACCTGGCACATACCGTTCGAAAGCATTTTCCGCATATCAAAATATTCGCCCGGGCACGCAACCGCTTCGACGCCTATGAATTAATGGAAATGGGTGTTAAGAATATTTACCGGGAAACACTCTATACCGCTGTGCATCTGGCTGTTGAAGCCTTGAACGAAGTGGGATTCAGAAAACATACTGCCACGCGCCAGGGGCAAAAATTTATCCAGTACGATGAAAACGCCATGGCAAAATTGCTGGCTTCCAGGCACGATAAGCGTGAACACGCCATCAATGTACGCCACGAGATTGAGATACAGGAAAAACTTTTGCAGAATGACCTGGTTACGCAATTCTCAGTGGAAGACCATTCGTGGGATAGCAACTTCCTCCGTGAGGTATTATTCGGTAAAGACGCTAAAGTTGAGGATTAGTTTTTAGTCTTGAGTAGTAGGCAGTTCACAGTGGGCGGTAGGCAGCGTCGGTAGTATTGTGAGCCGTGGCACGGTTGTAACGGCTGGCACATGTGGGCCGGGTGAATCAGCCGTGCCACGGCTCTTGCTTGCAGGTATTCAGTTTTAAGTAAGCAGTTCACAGTGGGCAGTGGGCCTAATCCGTAGCGCTGTGAACTGAAAACTTTTAACTAAAGACTGGAAACTCCTATTCCACCACCAGCCAGGTGTAACTCTGTGCGGGAATTTCTGCTTGTACTGAAACCGTAAAATCACGATCTACTTTATAAACCTTGGGGCTTCCCGTCTTTTCCCTGATCGCTACCGAGGTATGTTTGCCTGTGTAATAGACCGGCAGTTTTATGGTACGGGTAATGTTTTGGTTCAAAGGATTGTAGAGCATTACCAGTCCTTTTTCCTTCAAAGCCGGATTAACATGCATGATACCGTCCCAGTCACGACCGTCTGCGCGGCGAAGGTGTAAGATATCAGAATTCAGGATATACCGGTACTGTTTATACCAGTTGATCACTTCTGTGACTTTCTGTTTCGTAACATCAGTATCATATAACCTCGGCCCACGGTAGCAGGCCTGGATACCGGCACCGTAATACTGCATCATCAATTGTTCGTAGGCGTCAAGGTGCTCGGAAAGAGGTTCCAGAATTGCCTCCGGCCCACCGCCCTGGTATTTTGTAAGCGGTACAAACCCCCAGACCATCGAAGGGAGTTCGTTCCACATGGCGTCATAAATATTTTGCCTGTTCAGGATTTTCTGCTGCTCCCTGGACAATGAAAAGTTAACTTCACGATATCCAAGGGCAATTTTATGGGTACCATCCAGAAAATACCAGTCGGGAGCATTTACATACACGCCGTTCTGGTTACACCATTGGTAAAGTCCTTTCTGTAGTTGCATCTGCCTCCATTGCGAATCGTGGAGCCCCGAATGACCCGGGTGCGTTGTGGAAGCGCAAACGTCTCCAGGGTACGGTCCGTCGTTTTCGAAAATATTAAATCCGGTAGCGGTCATAAATGTTTTGAGCGTTTCCAGGTAAGCAAGGCCCCACTTACTTCCCAGACAAGGCGCATTCCCGAACAACGCACCACCCGGTTTGCCTGTTTTCGGGTCGATCACATCATCTTCCGGGCTGATTTTCCTTGAACTGAATAAGGAATAACTGCCGATCTGTATGTTTTTGCTATGTGCATAATCCGCTAGTGCCTTCCATTTTTTGAGGTTATCCGGGCTGGTATCCTCCATGTTACAATGGCTGCCAAAACTAAGGATCAGCGCTTCATAACCCGTTGCCGCACACTGGTCCACAGCCGTTTTCACCTCTTCATCGTTTTTACTGACCAGGTGCATAAAAATAGGGTTGCTGGTAGTCCATGGTGCAATGGTACGGTACATTTTCCTGATGGCCAGCCCCTTGCGTTCACGGTCATAACTATCCTGTAGTAACTCGTATGTTCGGATAGATTCCAGCGTCTCACCCTTTTTTAAGGTAATGCCCATCTCCTTTTCAGGATAAATTTCAAGCAAACACGGTGTCTGATAATCATAATTGACCTGTGAAGTATAGGGTGGATCAACATTCCAGTGCGTCGTCTGATCGCTCAGATTATAGCGCATCGAATTATTAAAAGCATAATTGCTCTCGAGATACAAACCGTTGAGTTTGGCCATTTTCTGAGGACTTCCTACTACCGCACTTTCTTCCTCAACAACTGCAAGTACCTCATTGACAACCTGATCAATCAGAACAGTACCTTCTTTTCCATTTTCAATTGTTACCCATTTGCTGATCAGTGGTAAACCGTCGTAAAGGGAATAATGCACGGTGACGGATATACTTTTTAAAGCAGCCAGGCTCGAACTATACTTAAAACTGATCGTTTTTCCTTTTGCCTGTTCCTTATTTGCTGCCCACATCTTTGTTTTCCAGTTCAAATAAGGCTTGATTTCCGAGATACTGTAACCAGTATAATGGAAAGCACTGTCGGAAGTTATGAAGTTATCCAACCATTCCGGAACCAGATAAGCGTTCTCTTTTTGGCCATATAACCCGCCCACATTGTAATAAATACCATTTATTTTGATTTTAGCTTCCGGTTTTACAGCCCTTAGTAACTGCTGCCCATTAGACATATTTTTAAATTCGGTACAGACCAGATCCGGATTGAGCCGAAAAGTCCTCTTCACCAGCCCGTTGTACAGGATCAGATCTTTCCCATTATTGGCTTGATAAAAATTGGCCTTGGTAATAACAGGCTTTACGAGCCAGTCTGCCGGGGTTACTTTATCAAAATCACTTTGCCATACCGGCAGGTTTTGAGCAAAAACAGTTTGACAGTAAAAAAATGCGAACAGTAAACGAAATTTCATCAGCAGCTAAGATTTAGGAATACCCAAATTACCTGATAAAATCTGTATTTTAAAAGATTTTACAAACAAACCGATTTTTAGCTAATATTTTTAGGATATTGATTACCCTACGTTTAACGGTCGATTGTATTCTGATAGGTCAAGCAGATGATTCCAGATCACTCTTCGTCAGCAAAATCAATATAGGAAGCTTCTTCTGTTTTGGTTGAGTTGGCAACGGATTCATTAATCACGGCCATTTCAGCAGGGGTCAGTTCCCTCCATTTTCCAACCGGAAGATTTTCCAATGTAACATTCATGATCCTGACCCTCCTAAGTTTGGTGACGTTATATCCCAGATACTCACACATCCGCCGTATCTGACGGTTCAGGCCTTGAGTAAGAATAATCGTAAATACATAACTGCTTTCTTTCCTAACAAAACACTTTTTCGTGATGGTATCCAGGATAGGTATCCCCTCCGACATCCTTTTTACAAATAATTCATTTACAGGCTTATCTACGGTAACTACGTATTCCTTTTCATGATTATTTCCCGCTCTGAGGATCTTGTTTACTATATCTCCGTCGTTGGTCAGGAAAATCAGCCCTTCCGAAGGTTTGTCCAACCTTCCTATCGGAAAAATCCTTTCCCGATAATGGATGAAATCGATAATGTTCCCTTTGATGTGCCTTTCAGTGGTACAGGTAATACCCACAGGCTTGTTAAAGGCCAGATAAACAGCTGGTTTTTTGGCTTTCAGGGGTTTACCGTCAATTCTTACATCATCTTCGTCGGAGGCTTTGTCGCCCAGTACAGCCTTTCTTCCGTTCAGCATTACCCTGCCGGCTTCAACAAGTTTGTCCGCTTCCCTTCGCGAACAAAAACCCGTTTCGCTGATGAATTTATTGATCCTGATCAAAACGTATGAATAATAGGAAATTAAATATGTTACAATATTAATTGGCTTTTGATAAATAAACCCTCTTTTTCATTCAGATTATTAAACTGACAAAAATACGGGAGCCATATTCGGCCAAACCATCGGTTACAATGTCACAAATAATTCGGTGACTTCCCAGTCAAGAAATAGTAAATCCGGCGTTTTCCGGGCTTCTTAAACCGGAACACAAATTCAGGCGCGAAGTGCTTAAACCTGATCAAACACTACCTTTTTCACTTAATCTTATTTTATGCAGTTACGTAGATATCTGTTAGCATTAGTATGCTCACTTTCATTGCTTTCCCTTTATGCACAGCCAGTCCGCAGGCCGGTTGATGTATTTGTTGGCCCCGATAAAGAGGACTGGACCTACAAAACCGGTGACAAGGTAAAATTCACCATTGCGGTCTACAGGTATGGCAATCTGGTGAAGAATGTTCCGGTAAGGTATGAGATCGGACTGGAAAAACTGGATCCTACCATTAAGGAAACCAAAACCGCGGCAGACGGAAAACTTACCGTTGAAGGAGGCACCCTAAAAACGCCTGGTTTTCTGCGCTGTATAGCTTACGCAACTGTTGACGGCGTGGAATACCGTGGACTGGCAACGGCTGGTTTTGAGCCGGAGAAAATTCAGCCTACCGTAAACAATCCTTCTGATTTTGACACCTTCTGGAATACGGCCAAAACCGAGCTTGCAGCTATACCGATGGATGCAAAAATGACACTGCTGCCCGAACGCTGCACTGAAAAGGTAAATGTGTATCATCTTAATTTACAGAACTTTAAAATAGGTGCCCGCTTATACGGTATCCTGTGTGTACCCAAAAAAGAAGGTAAATATCCGGCGCTGTTGCGGGTACCTGGCGCTGGTGTGAGAGGTTATTATGGCGATGTGGCCACGGCGGAGAAAGGCATCATTACGCTGGAAATCGGGATACATGGTATTCCCGTAACCATGGAACCCTCGGTTTATACTGACTTGGGTATGGGGGTACTAAACGGATACAATGCGTTCAATCTGGACAATAAGGACAGGTTTATCTACAAAAGAGTATACCTGGGTTGTGTCCGCGCCAACGATTTTCTGGTAAGCATGCCTCAGTTCGACGGACAGAACCTGGCAGTTACCGGCGGAAGCCAGGGTGGTGCCTTGTCCATCGTTACGGCTGGTCTGGATCCCCGTGTAAAATGGCTGGGGGCCTTTTATCCCGCACTGAGTGATGTAACGGGTTATCTGCACGGGAGAGCAGGCGGATGGCCGCATTACTTTGACAAAACAAATATCGCCGCTAACAATTACAAGGAAAAACTGGCAACCGTGGGTTATTATGACGTCGTGAACTTTGCCAGGCGTGTAAAGGTACCAGGATATTACATGTGGGGTTTCAACGATGAAACCTGCCCTCCTACGTCCATGTATGCTTCCTATAATGTAATTACAGCTCCAAAGGACCTGAAACTCTACCAGGATACCGGACACTGGACCTATGCCGAAGAAAGAGAAATGATGAATGCCTGGCTGCTGGGAAAGCTGGGAAAATAATGGCAGATCCGCAACCAGCACAACCCTTTGCCTGTTGTGCTGGTTGCCTTTTAACCACCTAATTTATTTTTTATGAACAGAAGACGTTTTCTGGAAACCTCCGCTCTTGCAGGCGCTTCGTTTTCAGCACTTCCTTTACTTTCCGCCATTAGCAGGGCCGCTCCTTACCGCACAGCCCTGGTGGGTGCAGGCTGGTGGGGTACCAACATCTTGCGGTGCGCCCTGCAGGCAGGAGAATCCAAACTCGTTGCACTTTGTGACGTGGACGACAACCAGATCAGCAAATGTTTGGCAGAAGTCTCCAAACTTACTTCAGACAAACCCAAAGTTTATCGCGATTACCGCGAAATGCTTCTAAAGGAAAAGCCCGAGATCGTCATTGTGGCCACGCCGGATCATTGGCATCCGCTCTGTTGCATAGCGGCTGTGGAAGCCGGAGCGCATGTGTATGTTGAGAAACCAATTTCGCATACCATACAGGAAGGACGTGCCATGGTGAATGCTACCCGAAAGCATGGGAAAATAGTGCAGGTAGGAACGCACAGGCGTGTTTCCCCTCACAATGTCTCCGGTATGGAGTTTCTAAAATCGGGAAAGGCAGGAAAAATAGGGATGGCAAGAGCTTTTGTCCACTACGGCGGAGGCCCTGGGCAAAAAACTCCGGACGAAGAAGTTCCCAAAGGCATTGACTGGGATATGTACTGCGGCCCTGCCCCTTTGGTACCCTATAACAAAACGATCCACCCAAGAGGGTTCAGAGGTTATCTTGACTTTGCCAACGGCACGCTGGGCGACTGGGGTATCCATTGGCTGGATCAGGTACTGTGGTGGTCAGAACAGAAATACCCCAAAAAAGTTTACTCCACCGGGGGCAGGGCCATCCGGCAGGATAATACCAATGCACCAGATCACCAGGTGGCCGTTTACGATTTTGACGGGTTTACACTGGAATGGGAGCACCGGAATTTTGCAGCCAATAATGCCGAAAAAACGCATCCTCAGCAGGCCGTAGGGGTATATTTTTACGGAACAGAAGGTACCTTCCACATGGGATGGCTGGACGGTTGGACATTTTATCCGGCTAATCCCAACAAGCCCATTATTCATCAGGACGCACAGCTTAACAAGCCGGATGATCAGAATATCCAGCAGCTGTGGGCCAACTTTCTTGAATCCATAAAGACCAACAAGCCCCCGATCTGTGAGATTGAAGTAGGCCAGAAGTCAACAAACGTTGCATTGCTGGGCATGCTTTCCTACAAGCTTGGGAGAAGTATTGTATGGGATGGAGAAAAAGAACTTGTCGTTGGAGACGACGATGCCAATAAACTGCTGAAGCGGGATTATCGGGGAGAATGGCAGTATCCTAAAATAGGATAACGGCTATGCAGATCAAAACAAAAGTCAGGAAAAAGCCCGTCACCATGAGCAATTTCCTGACTTTTCTATTAGTCTATTTTTACAACTTCTGCAGGAATGTTATACTGATCCACCAATTCCTTGGTAAACCTCACATGCCCTTTCGGCGCCAGAAGATATAATTTAGCCCCTTTCATACCCGCCAACTCACTGAGAAGCTTCCACTTTGATATACTTCCCCGCAGTTGGTCCGTCTTTACCGAAACTTCAAGATAGTGCCGGTTAAACATATTTACTCCCGTAATATCAGGCGTAAATTTGGTATTATCCGCAGATCTCGCGTACGACTTTGGCGTTTCGTACCCTTCCATATTGGCCTGAATCTCCTTGAAGCCATGTGCCTGTGCCCACTTTACCGCAAGTGGTATAAAACTTTCTTTTTCCATAAACATCAAAAAAAAACGATCCCCGTTCACCAGGAATGTTGGTATAGTACTAAAAGCTGATAAAAAAACGGAGGAAATTATAATTCAGCTCACGAGGAGCTGTATGGAGTGCTCGCCGATAATCGCCATAAAGTTACGGCTTTTTACCAAATCTACCAAATATAATCCCATCCACTAATCTTCCTGTTCATCTAAAAAGTTGCGGAATGCCCTGGTAAGCTCCTGGTGGGCCTTTACATTTTTTTGCTCAAGAGCCAAAGTGATTCCCTTTTTATAAATTTCTTCCGCAAGTGCAGTGTGGTGTTGTTCCGAATAAAAAGACGCAGCGTGATAATAAGTGGGCAGATATTCCGGAAAGTCCTTGAGTAAACGGGAAAAAAGCGCTTCACTCCTCGATAAGTCAAACTTCAAATACTCCAATGCCAGCGCATAAATATTAAACGGGTCACCAGGATCTTCCTCATAAAAGGTGAGCAGGTTTTCCAGAAGGTTGTTTTTCATAACAAAATTATTATGCTTGCATACCAATTATGTTTTTCTGTATATTGCAGTGCAAAGATATTCTCAGAAAAGTTAAATAATCTTCATCTAGGACAATGAAAATATTAGTTTGTATTACCAGCGTGCCGGACACCACGGCCAAAATTACCTTTGCCGATCATAACACCAAACTTAATAAATCAGGAGTTCCTTTTATAATAGGTCCGTATGATGACTACGCTCTTGCCAGAGGCGTGGAGCTAAAAGAGCAGCTGGGCGGCAGCCTCACAGTGCTTCATGTGGGAGAAGCCGATGCCGATCCCCAGATCAGAAAAGCACTTGCCATTGGCGCGGATGATGCCATACGCGTCAATGCCGATCCGGTGGATTCGTATTTTACGGCCGCGCAAATCGCTCATATTGCCGCCCAAAATCAATATGACCTGATCCTGATGGGACGGGAATCAATTGATTTTAACAGTGGAGTTGTACACGGGCTGGTAGGAGAAATGCTGGGTATCCCCTCCTACTCACCGGTAATGAAACTGGATATTCAGGGAAATACGGCCTCCATTACCCGTGAAATTGACGGAGGGAAGGAAGTACTAACGGCACCGCTACCCCTCGTACTCGGTTGTCAGGAGCCCATCGCTGAATGGAAAATCGCCAATATGCGCGGTATCATGACGGCAAAATCCAAGCCTTTGAACGTGTTGGAGCCGGTTGACACTGAGCAAATGACACTTCCGGGCCAATACAGCCTTCCGGCACCCAAAGGGGCGTGTAAAATGATCCCTGCCTCGGAAGCAGAAACATTAATAAAACTTTTACAAACCGAAGCAAAAGTGCTTTAACTGATACCATTGGTCAGTTGTAGTATTGCTGTCACATTAAACAAACCAAAATGTCAGTACTCGTATTTATAGAAACGGATAATGGCGCTGTAAAGAAAACGTCACAGGAAGCCATAGCGTACGGCGCAGGTGTGGCCGAAAAGCTGGCTACCACTGTAACGGTACTGGCCCTGGGCCAGATCACACAGGATGCGCTGGAACAAACAGGTAATTTCGGAGCCAGCAAAGTGTTCCATGTCACCGATGAAAGGCTCAATCAGGAAAACGGTATGGCTTACGCCGATGCGCTGGTTCAAGCAGCACAAAAAGAAGGAAGCAAGGTAATTATCCTGTCAAAATCAGGACTTGGAGATGCCATGGCCGCACGTGCAGCCGCAAAGCTTAAAGCCGGAGTTGTGTCGGGTATTACTGAATTACCCGACATTGAGGGAGGATTTACTGTAAAAAGAAGTATTTACACCGGAAAAGCTTTTGCCACAACGGCTATTCAATCGGATATTAAAATTCTGGTGATCAGGAAAAATGCCGTTGAAGCAGTTGCTGGTAATCACATAGCCACAGTCGAAAACTTTGTACCTGAACTGAAAGATTCGGACTTCGCGGCAACCATTGAGAAAATAGATAAAATGGGCTCGGAGGTTTCTCTTACAGAAGCAGATATCATCGTTTCGGGAGGGCGGGGGATGAAAGGTGCAGAGCATTGGCAACCATTGCTGGACCTGGCCGAAGCGCTGGGTGCGGCCACAGGCTGTTCCAAACCGGTTTCTGATCTGGATTGGAGGCCGCATCACGAACACATCGGGCAAACCGGCATAAAAGTATCCCCCAACCTGTACATCGCCTGCGGCATATCCGGGGCCATACAACATCTGGCGGGTGTAAACGGCTCCAAGTGTATCGTGGTTATTAATAAAGATCCAGAAGCTCCGTTTTTCAAGGCGGCTGATTACGGAATTGTTGGAGATGTATTTGAAATATTACCCAAACTGACCGAAGCAGCAAAAAAACTCAAATAAAGGTAAAAGGCCGAATAGAATAACTTTTATTGTTTTCTTGGCTATCCTAATACTTAGTTATCAGTCCGTTACGCTTCTGTCAGCAGAATATGTAACCTTTAAATGCCAGGCAAACCCTTCCTCCATTTTTTTATGCAGGAAGGGTTATTTATTTTTGCATCTTTATTGCCTGGATCATTTGTTTGTTTGTATTGTAATTTTAAGCTGTTTTGTTTTTATTTAGCTGATAAACAGACTTATTAGAACGTAAACGGCCAGTGATCCTGAACCGGCCAAAAGCTGAACAGCAATTATCATCACAACTGTTAACATAAATCTTGCGTTAGCATATTAAGCACAAACGTGAAAAAAATAAAGCTAGAAATTCTTGGGCTCAGCCCCAGCCAGTCCCAGGCGGGTTCCTTTGCGTTGGTTCTAGGCGAAGAGCTTGGAAACCGCAGGCTGCCTATTATTATCGGTGTTTTTGAGGCACAGGCGATTGCTGTTCAAATCGAAAACATTGTTCCTAACCGGCCGATGACCCACGATCTGTTTAAGTCGTTTGCGGAAGGTATGAATTACACCCTCAAGGAAATTATTATCTCAGATTTAAAGGAAGGTATTTTCTATGCAAAAATTGTGTGCACCGACGGGCTCAGAGAAGTAGAAATTGACGCTCGCCCTTCCGATGCCATCGCGATTGGTTTACGTTTCGGAATACCTATCTACACTAACGAAGCGATTCTATCGGAAGCGGGGATCATTTCCAGTTCCGATACTGAGGAAGATGATGAAGACGACGATACCATTAAAGAAACCATAGAGCCAAAAGCAGGGAAAGATCAGCTCAGGGATGTTTCTTTTGATGAACTTCAGCGTTTGCTGGAAGATGCACTGGCAAGAGAGGATTATGAAAAAGCAGCCAAAATCAGAGATGAAATGGGCCGCAGAAACTGATACCAGCTTCGCTGAAAGTTAAAAATAGTTAAGGCTTTCCCATTCTGAAAACCCTGTAACCGATTAATTAGTACTTTTGCTCACATCGGTTCCGCTGTTAATCTACAATACCCGGAAACATCATTTGATATGCCTAAAAAAAAGAAGATCGGTAGTTACCCCAATGTGATGATCATAATGAGCCTGACGGCGGCATTATTTCTGATCGGATTTTGCGGTCTTCTGGTGATCCAGTCGAAAAAGCTGGTGTCAATAATTAAGCAAAATATTGAGGTGAGAGTATTCCTGAACAAAGAATTGTCCAAAGCAGGCCAGGACTCCGTCCTGAATATCATCAAACCTATGCCCTATGTGCTAAGCTCCACAGAGGTGGCTCCTATCACGTTTGTTTCCAAAGAAGAGGCGGCGAAAGAATTCATAGATGGTACCAAGGAAGATTTCACCACGTTTCTGGGCGAGAACCCTCTAAGAGACAGTTACCGGGTGAAAATTGGTGAAGACTTTTTCGAAGAAGCAAAATTGCAGCAGATCAAAAAAGATCTTGAAAAGATAAAAGGAGTTTATGAGGTGGTTTATCAGGAAGACCTTGCCGATAACATCAACCGGAATGTTACCAAAATTTACACCGTTCTGGCAAGTTTTGCGCTTATCATGCTGGTAATCATAGTATTACTCGTAAACAACACCATCAAACTGGCCATCTATTCCCAGCGCTTCCTGATCCGCAGTATGCAGCTGGTAGGCGCCACAAACGGTTTCATCCAGCGTCCGTATATCATGCGTGGTGCTGTTCAGGGGCTGATTGGCGGTGCCCTGGCGGGATGCTTGCTGATCGGGCTCCAGCAAATTGCGATCAGAAATGTGGAAGGTCTTGCCTCGCTTCAGGAATACGACAAGCTTATTGTCCTGGTGGGCGTGGTGCTCCTCCTAGGTATGGTCGTAGGGATAGCCAGTACTTACCAATCCTTGTCAAGGTACCTGCGTATGGCGCTTGATGACCTCTATTAGCAGTTCTCAGCACTTTCAAAAACTAAGAAACGATTAAAGTCAGAACATAATGAACAATTCAAAAAACAATCTACCGTTTGCTGCGACAAACTACACGACCATGCTGATTGGCCTTGCTGTAATTTTAGGCGGATTCCTGATCATGACCTTTGATTCAGAGGAGTTTGGATTTGGTATACTGGGGCTTACAATCGGGCCTGTTGTGACCGTTCTGGGCTTTATTATTGAGTTTTGGGCTATTCTACGCAAACCAACTGATTCATGAGTATTTGGCAGGCTATCATCTTAGCTATTATTGAAGGTATTACCGAATTCCTGCCTGTATCGTCAACAGGGCACATGATTATAGCATCATCCTTCATGGGGATCAGTCATCTGGAATTCACCAAAATGTTTACCGTTAATATTCAGTTTGGCGCTATCCTTTCTGTGATCATTCTCTACTGGAAACGTTTTTTTCAGAGTACCGATTTTTACTTCAAATTATTCGTTGCATTTCTTCCGGCGGCCGTTTTAGGCTTTCTGCTGAATGATATCATTGATTCGCTTCTTGAAAATGTTACTGTGGTGGCGATCTCTCTCCTGGTCGGGGGTATCATCCTGATCTTTATCGACCGCATTGCGAATGATGAGGACAGCAACAAAGAAATTTCGTACTTCGACGCGCTAAAAATCGGTTTCTTTCAATGTATTGCCATGATACCGGGTGTATCACGGTCGGCATCAACGATTATCGGCGGGATGCTGCAGGGGTTTTCCCGAAAGCAGGCTGCTGAGTTTTCATTCTTTCTGGCCGTCCCCACCATGGCCGCTGCCGGGGGGTATAAGCTTTTGAAAACCTACGACACCATCCAGGCTTCTGACATTAAGGTACTCCTCATTGGGAACCTTGTTGCCTTTGTGGTAGCTATGTTAGCCATTAAATTTTTCATCAGCTTTCTTACCAAATACGGTTTTAAGATATTCGGCTGGTACCGCATTATTTTGGGATTGATTCTGTTAGGACTTCTGGCATCGGGTTATAAACTTGATGTCATCTAAAGATTCCCGGCAGTTTTATCTTTACAAAGTTTCAGATTTTGAATAACGAAATTCCAATACCGGACGAAGGAGAGGTTATCCTGATTCACAAGCCACTGCGCTGGACTTCCTTTGATGTTGCCAATAAACTTAAGCGTGCCTGCAAGTTCAAAAAAATAGGCCATGCCGGTACCCTTGACCCGCTCGCCACAGGTTTACTGATCCTCTGTACGGGAAAGAAAACCAAGCAGATAGATACCTACCAGGCACAGGAAAAGGAGTATACAGGGACATTTGTACTGGGGAAAACCACACCCTCAGTTGACCTGGAAACGGATTTTGATGCCGAATACCCAACCAGCCACATCACAACGGAAGTTCTGGAAAAAGCCAGGCTAATGCTCACAGGGACTATCGAACAGATCCCCCCTATCTATTCGGCGGTACGTGTGGATGGCGAAAGACTTTATAAAAAAGCCCGGCGCGGAGAAACTGCCGAGATTAAAAAGCGTACGGTTACGGTTTCATTATTTGAAATAAACTCTTCTGAATTCCCCATCCTGTCTTTTCGAATCGTTTGTTCCAAGGGCACCTATATCCGCAGTATGGTTCGGGATTTTGGTGAGCTGGCCGGGAGCGGAGCGTATCTCAATTCGCTTTGCAGAACAAGAATAGGCTCTTTCCAGTTGAAAGATGCTTGCGAGCTGACTGAGTTTATTAATAAAAAAAGAATTGAGCTGAACCTACCTGTTGACTGATGCAAATATATCATAGCCTGGATTCCATTGAAAAATTAAAAAATGCTGTTGTCACCAGCGGCACTTTCGATGGTGTGCACATTGGGCATAAAAAGATTCTGACCCGCCTGAATGAAATCAGTGAGCAGTCGGGAGGAGAGTCCGTAGTACTTACGTTCTGGCCGCATCCGCGCATGGTGGTTTCAGACAGCAGCCAGGATTTGCAGCTTCTTTCTACGATTGAAGAAAAAATAACACTGTTTTCAGCACTAAATATCAAACACCTGGCGATTATCCCTTTTACCAGGTCCTTTTCCGAATTGTCGTCTCTGGAATTTATCCAAAAAATATTGGTTGAAAAAATCGGCACCAAAAAACTGGTGATTGGATATGACCACCGTTTTGGAAAAAACCGCGAGGGAAGTTTTGAATTTTTACAAAAAAATTGCGCACTCTTCGGTTTCGAAGTAGAAGAAATCTCCAGACAAGACATAGAAGCTACGGCGATAAGTTCCTCCCGTATCCGCAAGGCGCTGCTGGACGGGCACGTACAGGAAGCCAATGAGCTGTTGGGCCGCCCCTATTCCATCAGCGGAACAATCGTAAAGGGGAAACAGCTTGGACGAACCATTGGATTTCCCACAGCAAACCTGCTGGTTCAGGAAGCGCACAAGCTGATACCCGCCAATGGTGTTTATGTGATCAGTGCGGAATATCAGAATCATATTTATGCTGGTATGCTGAATATCGGCGTGAGACCCACCGTGGATGGCGTGAACCGTACCATTGAAGCCAATCTTTTTGAATTTGACAAAGAGATTTATGGTGAAGAGCTCACTGTAAATCTGCTGGCATACTTAAGGCCGGAGCAAAAATTCAGCGGTCTCGATGCACTCATGAAGCAGATTGAAGCAGATAAGCTCAGCGCGCTTAACTATTTCACCAATCACCCCCTGTCCGGTTAAATACAGGCTCATTTCTGCTTCTTTCAGCAACTACCGGTTTACGGATAGAAGTGATTAACTTTACTATCCGTTCAAGTATTTTGATATAGCCTATCCGAAGCCCGTAATATGAAAAATACGCTCCTGCTGGCAATACTGTTTTGTTTGCCCCAACTCAGCCATGCACAAACTCCTTCTAAAACACTGCTAAAAGGATGCACCCTCATAGACGGGACAGGCGCTTCTGCAAAACCTAACACTGATATATTATTGATAGGTGACAGAATCGCCGGCATTGGCAAAAACCTGGCTGCTCGTGGCGCGACTGTGGTGGATCTCCAAGGCAAAACCGTTATGCCTGCGCTCATTAGCGCCCATGTTCACGTGGGAACACTGAAGGGTACCGGCTCCAGTGCCGAAAACTATACCCGGGAAAATATCATCAATCAGTTGGTCCGATACCAGGATTACGGCATTACGCACGTCCTTGTAATGGGTACGGACAGACCTTTGATTTTCAATGGATTACGAGACTCTACCGTTGCCGGTCTCCTTCCCGGAGCCCGTCTTTATTCTGCCGGATACGGGTTTAATACACCGGATAAAAATCCCGGCTCATGGATGAATCTGTTGCTCAGACCCGAAAGCGCGGAAGAGGTACCAGCGCTCATTGACTCCGTAGCGAAGGTAAAACCTACCGTTTTAAAAATGTGGGTGGACGACCATGGCGGAAAGGCTCAGAAAATGAAAACCGAGGTTTATACCGCCATTATCAGCGAAGCGCACAAGAGAGGTATCCGCGTAGCAGCACATCTTTTTAATGTAGCCGATGCTGATGCCTTGGTGGATGCCGGCCTGGATATTATTGCACACAGCATTCGGGATGCAGTTGTCGGGCCAAGTTTACTGGCCAAATTAAAAGCCAAAGGAGTGATATATATTCCAACGTTGTCCCTGGACGAATATGCCGTAATTTATACCGAAAACCCGGAATGGATCAACGAACCCTTTTTCAAAGCATCTCTGGAACCGGGGGTATATGAAATGCTGACCAGTAAAAGCTACCAGGAATCTGTAAGGAATTCTCCGGATTTTAAAAGAAACAGCGAAGCTGCTCAAACGGCTCTGGTGAACCTGAAAAAAATACACGATGCTGGCATCACTGTGGCCCTTGGAACGGATTCGGGCGCGTTCGCTGTCAGGACCCAGGGTTTTACCGAACATCACGAACTGGAATTGATGGTCAGGGCAGGCCTGACACCGTTGCGGGCCCTCACGGCTGCTACACAAAACGCTGCCAAAGCTCTCAAGATTGAGCAGGACTATGGTACAATAGCCATTGGTAAAAAGGCAGATATAGTCATTCTTGGAAAAAACCCTGAGAACAATATCCGCAACACCCGCACCATAGAGGCTATCTGGAAAGACGGCAAGCCAGTGAGCAAGGGGCCATTGGCAAGATGATGGCATAGAGTCCGATATGTTCGAAGATGCTGACGGAACCTCTGAAGGTACTCAGGTATATCGGCGCTGTTCATAAACCAGAATATGACCCATATTTCAGTTGGCAGGACGCGTTGACCAAATTATAGAGTAAATTTGCCGCCAGTTATATTATTGTTAACGTATGAAAATTGATTTTAAGAGGCTTGATCATATCATGCTTTGCATTCCCTTCGGAAAAGAAAATGAAGCCAGAGCATTTTACTCAGGCATACTGGGTCTTGAGGAATTAACGGATCTTGGATACCCCTTGCCCAACGGGGCTATTTGGTTTCAAATGGGAGATATTCAGCTGCATGTACGTGCTGAGGAGTCCTCTGAAATATCTCAGCGCCATCCGGCATTTATTGTAGAAAACCTGGAAACCGCCCGTAAAGTACTGGAAGACAACGGTATCATTATAAAAAATGACAGCCTCATTCCGGACCGTAAGCGTTTTTCATTCAGAGATCCCTTCGGAAACCGGATAGAACTTATTGAAATGTTGTAGGTACCCGCCCCGGATCATTCTTTCAAACAGTTCGCTGTCAGTTTGTTACCTATTCACTTTATTTTAGCCTTAATCCAAATAATAAACCGCAACGAAGAGGTCTGACTTAAATCAAAAAGTAATTCTAAATTTGCAGCCGGATAAGGCCGGGAGGCCTGTGTACTATGCTAAAAATCACCATCAGATTTCTATTCTTCATTCTCATAATTGCCGGAATCACAGAGGTGGTACTGAGGGTTAAGTTTGGCTTTTGCAATTCTCCTCTGTATGTTTCGGATCCCGACTTTGAATATATCTATGCCCCCAATCAGGAAGTGGAGCGTTTCGGGAACGTAGTCCGCACCAACAGTTTATCGATGCGTAATCCCGAACTCACAGATTCCGATACCGTGAATGTCCTGTTAACAGGTGACTCCGTCGTAAACGGTGGAAGCCTGACAGACCAGGACAGTACTGCTTCTGCAATGCTGGAAATAAAACTTAAAAAGTCGTTCGATAAGCGTATCCGCGTGCTCAATATTTCGGCAGGCTCCTGGGGGCCCGACAACGTTGCGGGTTATTTGAAAAAACATGGTGTGTTTAACGCAAAACTGATTTGTCTGGTTACGAGCAGCCATGATGCACACGATATTATGTCACATCAAAGTCCGGTGGGCCTGGACCCCGGCTTTCCCAGCAAGCAGTACTCACTGGCGCTGATTGAGCTATGGGACCGCTATCGTTATCTGTTACTCTTTCATTTACAAGCCCTATTCTTTGCTCCGCAGGATAAAGAGCCGGAGCAAAGTGAAAAAGGTACTCTGAAAAAAGATGCCGTCAAAGAAGCTAAATTGAACGAAGCGGGAATAAGAAAACCGGGTATCGGCTTTAATCCGGGTTATGCGCAGATCGACTCCATTGCACGTGCCAACAACATACCCTTCTTTATTTATCTTCACCCTGAAATTTCTGAAATAGAAATGGGGCATTTCAATGACCAGGGCCAGGAAATCATTGACTTTGCGCAACAGCACAACGTCCGTCTGATCAACGAGTTTGACCTGGGAATCACCAAGCACTATTACAGGGACATGGATGTCGTCCATTTTAATAACCAAGGGCAGAAATTCCTGGCGGCAAACCTCTACCCGTTATTTCTGGAATATCTCAAAAACACTAACTGATGCGTGTACTTGTCATTCACAATCAGCTATGGGCGCATTACAAGTCGAAGCTGTTTGCTGAGATTCATAAAGTCTTTGAAGAAAAATTTCCCGACAGTTCGTTTTTCGTAACGCATATAGCCGACCATGAAGCAAGCCGGGGGGCGATGAAAAATGATGACAGTATCTCTTTCTATCACTATCCTTACCAGGTACTTTTCCATACAAATCTGGAAGCGGTAGGATTCAAAAATCGCCTGGTAGCCCTATTCAGAGCGTTTCACCGGTACAATCCTACGGTTCTTAACGTTACAGGATATTTCGACTGGGCCCAGGTTCTGCTCATGTGTTATGCTCGACTAAAAGGGGTAAAAATTGTCCTTTCAACGGAATCGTCCACTGCTGATCATAACCGGTCCGTCATTAAGGAGATGATTAAAAGCAGGATTGTTGGCCTGGCCCATGCTTGTTTTTGTTTTGGCAGCAGCTCCGCTCAGTACCTGAAAACGCTGGGTGTACCTGACGACCGGATTGCAGTAAAAAATGCAGCGGTTATTGATGAAAGTATCATCAGGACCAGGTTTGACAAAGCTCGGGAGGCAGGAGGCAAGACTGGTAATTCCTTTATATTTGTTGGAAGACTGGCCCTGGAAAAAAATCTTGAAATGCTGATCAATGCTTTCAAAAAGGTGAACCAATCAGCCAAACACTCCTGGAAATTATTGCTGGTAGGCAACGGGCCTGAGGAGGAAAAACTGAGGACTCTGGCGGCGGGAGATCCTCTGATTGAATTTGCCGGAAGCCATGCATGGTATACCGTGCCCGAATTTCTGGCCAAAAGTGATGTACTGATATTACCCAGCAAATCGGAACCATGGGGACTGGTGGTAAACGAAGCAATGGTATGCAGCATGCCGGTGATCGTATCAGAAAAATGCGGCTGCGCACCGGACCTCGTCCGTCAGGGCCAGAACGGCTATCTCTTCCATCCAGATCAGATCGCAGAACTGGAAACTGCCCTGGCCAGTTTCATAAACAATCCAGAGCAAATCGTTGATATGGGTGCAAAGTCAATGGAAATTATAAAGCCATTCTCATCAACAAACGTAGCAGCCGAAATGGTGGCATGCTACGAAAAACTTAATGACAGGTAATTCCCGGGAAACGAGTACCGGCTTATACTATAACCAGATTGCAATGCGGATTTTAAACATATGCGCCTATACCTGGGCTATCGGCGGACCGGCACGTATTATTTATGACCATACACTGGAAGTACTCCGGCAGGGACATGAGGTGGATATTCTGAGCCCTATGACGCCGGGCGAAAAAATGTATACTGTACCCGAAGGTGCCCGCCTCATTGCATGTGCCCGCACAACACCACTCAGCAACTATTACAGAGAGTTTTCAATTCCTATGTACCGGTATCTGAAAGAACATATCAACGAATATGACGTCATTCACATGCATGGGATATGGCATTTTGGTAGCCTGGCCCCCTTTCTCATACCTAATAAGGCAGTTAAAGTAATCACGATCCATGGTTTGCTGGATAAATGGGCCATAGCACACAGCAAGTGGAAAAAGAAACTGGTAACGGTGCTTTACCAAAAAAGGCTGCTGGGAAAGGCCGATCTCATACAGATCAACAATACGGATGAAGAACAGGATGTGATCAGATACCTGGGTTACAGGCCTAAAAATATGGCGATCATACCGAATGGCATGAAGTTATCAGAGTATACCAATCTTCCTGAGAAGGGCTTGTTCAGATCAAAAAATGGTATTGCAGCCAGCAAGCAGATCATCCTTTTCATGGGACGGCTTAATATCAAAAAAGGGCTTGATCTTTTGCTCCCTGCTTTCATGCAGGTACATGCGCAGTTGCCCGACGCACTACTCATACTTGCAGGCCCCGATGATGGCTATCAGGCTGAAACGGAAGAATTTATAAACCGTCATAATCTTGGAGACAGGGTCCGACTGGTCGGGATGCTGACAGATACACTAAAAAAAGAAGCATTGTCGGATGCCGATCTTTTCGTTCTTCCATCCTATTCCGAAGGATTTTCCATAGCCGTACTCGAAGCAATGACAGCCGGAGTACCGGCCTTGGTTTCGGATAGAGTGGGTTTTGGTGATTACATCAAAAAATACCAGGCGGCCTATCTCACCCCGCTTACGGGAGAGGGAGTTGCAGAAGGACTTCTTAAAATATTACAAGACGAAGCATATCGGTCATCTATTTCAAAAAAAGCTTTTGAGATGGTTAAACAAAACTTTGATATTCGTGTCGTTGCAAATCAATTGTTGGAAGAATACAAGAAAGTTAATAAATTGTAACTACATTTGCCTATAACTTTCACTAAAGATCTAAGCATCAATTTCCGATTCTCGCCTCCTGTATGGTTGATTTGTCCGTGATTATATTAACACATAATGAATCGAAGCATATCGAGCGGTGCATACAAAGCCTGAAACTTATCACTGATAAAATTTTTATCGTTGACTCATTTTCATCGGATAACACCGTCCAGTTGGCAGAAGGGCTTGGGGCTGTTGTGATCCAGAATCCATGGGTTTCCTACGCCTTTCAGTTTAATTACGGCATTTCCCACAATCCTTTCCCCACCCAATGGCTGATGCGAATGGATGCGGACGAGTATATCACTCCGGAACTGGCTAACGAACTGAACCAGGTACTTGAATCCACTGCGAGTGATGTTTCCGGCTTTTATGTTAAAAGGCGTGTCATGTTCATGGAAAAATGGATTCGCCGCGGAGGATACTACCCCATCTGGCTGCTCCGAATCTGGCGCAACGGCATGGGCATCTGTGAGGAATTGTGGATGGACGAGCACATTAAACTATCAGGAGGGCACACGGTAAATCTCCTGAATGACATCGTAGATCATAATTTAAACAACCTCACCTGGTGGACCCAAAAGCATAACAATTACGCAATAAGGGAAGTTATTGATTTATTGAATATTAAATATAATTTTGACAATAAGGAAACTGTCAAACCCGCTTTCTGGGGAACACAGGAACAACGAACCAGGTACCTGAAAACTAAATATGCAAGCCTCCCGCTCTTCACACGACCTTTTCTGTATTTTCTGTTCAGGTATTTTATAAAACTTGGATTTCTGGACGGAAAGAAAGGATTGATCTGGCACTTTTTACAGGGGTTCTGGTACCGGTTCCTGGTTGACGCCAAAATCTTCGAAGTATACCTGCGTGCAGGAAAAGAGAAAAACGATATAATTGAGCATTTTAGGACAGAATATGGAAAAAACCTCCAAAGCCCAAACAGATCTGTCCCTGTACAATAACAGCTGGTACAAACCGGGAAGCAAAATAAAAATTTTTTTTTGGTATTTGTTTTCCCGAATTTTCATCAACACCTATCTGCCTGTACCCATGTTTATAAAACGTTGGTTACTAGTACTTTTTGGAGCAAAAATATCGAATAGTGCAGTCATCAAACCTAAGGTTAACATCAAATATCCCTGGTTGCTGGAAGTGGCAGAACATGTGTGGATTGGTGAAAATGTGTGGATTGATAACCTCACTATGGTGACTTTGGAGGCAAATTCGTGTCTATCTCAAGGTTGTCTTTTACTGACGGGGAATCATGATTTTACCAAAATATCTTTTGATCTGATCACCAAGCCGATTGTAGTTAAAACGGGCGCCTGGATAGGAGCCAAAGCCACGGTTTGTCCGGGCGTAACGGTAGGTTCACATGCGGTCCTGACGGTCGGTTCAGTTGCTACGAAAGATTTGTTGCCTTTTGGGATTTATCAGGGAAATCCTGCAGTAATGGTCAAAAACAGAACCCTAACAAGTTGAAAATTAGCATAATTACAGTTGTATACAACGGAGCCAAAACAATCAGAACATGCATTGATTCTGTCCTTAAACAGGATTACCATGACCTGGAATATATCATTATTGATGGAGGTTCCACAGACGGCACGCAGGAAGTAATCAGGAGCTACGGAAGCCGTATTCAAAAATTCGTGAGTGAAAAGGATCATGGCATCTACGATGCCATGAATAAAGGAATAAAAATTGCAACTGGTGAACTGATTGGTATTATTAATGCTGACGATTTTTACGTAACAGAAACCGTACTGACCGAAGCTGCAAATGCCGTGGAGCAATTGAATGCCGATGCCTGTTATGCAGACCTTGAATATGTTGATTCGGAAAACACCGGGCTGGTAAAACGCAAATGGAAATCTGGCTCGTATCAAAAGGGTGCGTTTCTCAATGGCTGGATGCCTCCGCATCCCACCTTTTTTATAAAGAAAAGTTTATACGAAAGATATGGTGTTTTCAGGCTTGATCTCGGAAGTGCCGCCGATTACGAACTGATGCTGAGGATGATCCATAAATATAAAGCCAGCATGGCCTATGTTCCCAAGGTCTGGATCAGGATGAGAACCGGGGGGGTAAGTAACAGTAACTTTAAAAATCGGCTGAAAGCCAACAAAAATGACCGTAAAGCGTGGATTATTAATGATTTAAATCCAAAATTTTATACCTTGTTACTGAAACCGTTAAGAAAGATTTTCCAGTTTTTTTAACCGCAGAAGTAAACGACATACCGTTTAATAATTTTTCACACTATAGCATTTAACATTTCTAAAAAGTTCGGAAAATTCGCCAATTTTGAATGCCGAGCTGTTCCGGAATCCAAACAGATAGATAACAGCTTCATCCCGCACATGAAAACAATACTACCTCTCCAGATTCTTAGTGAAGGCAACTTCAGCACCATCATTCATCACGATATATATCAAAGTATCCTGTCATTTCTCATAGCCTGTTTCCTTTCCATTATATCGATTCCGGTTATTATTAATTTATCCAATCTTCTGAATCTGACCGCAAAACCGGGTTTCAGAAGTTCGCATGAGGCAGAAACACCTACGTTGGGAGGTATCGCTCTGTTTGCAGCTACCTTGATCGCCTATTTTCTCTGGCCTCATTCAGAAAACACACTTGATTCAAATCTGATCAGTTTATCTGTTACGGGGATGATCATTTTGTTCTTCTTGGGAATCAAGGACGACATTCTGGCTGTGGATCCCGCCAAAAAACTGATTATCCAGATCTTTGCATCAATGATACTGGTTGCAATGGGAAATTTCAGAGTGGATAATTTTTACGGCATTTTCGGTATCCACTACGTGCCCGAGTATATCAGCATTCCGCTGACGGTCTTCATTTTTATTGCTATCATCAACGCCATTAACCTTATCGACGGGATTGACGGCCTTGCAGGGGGGATCAGCCTCATCGCAGGGCTTGGGTTCGGTATCTGGTTTCTGCTGAACGACCACTTTTCCTTCGGTTGCCTTGCCTTCTCCATGTCGGGTTCGCTGCTCGGTTTTTTGCGGTTTAACTTTTCTAAAACCAGTAAAATTTTCATGGGAGATACCGGCTCACTGATAGTTGGTTACCTTTTATCTATTTTTGCTGTTGAATTCCTGAATTTAAACGTAGGGTATCTGCACGATTCCAACGCCTACTTCAACGCTCCTATTATTGTGATGGTGCTGTTAATTGTACCCATTTTTGATACACTGAGAGTATTTATCGTTCGTATTATCAAAGGTGGCTCACCATTTGTAGCAGACAGGAACCACATGCATCACATCCTGATCGACAATGGCCTTAATCACTTCTGGGCTTCATTTACCCTCTGGATGGTTACCATCCTGAACACAGGCTTGTTTTTTGTCTTTCACGGCGATATCACCAATACTGCTTCACTCTACATATACATCGCGATGTTTGGCATGTATATGGTTTTTGCTTATTTCATGAAAAAAAGAGTACTGACAGTAAAAAAGAAAAAAAAGATGGTGAAAAGTCCCTCTTTCAAAGACGGGGAAATCAGCTCTACCAAAAAGATTTTTAGGGACTTATAAAAGCCTATTCTCGCCTTATTTTAAAATCAGAGGGAATATAAATTTGATTTTATTTGCGTTGTAATGAATGTTTGTACCTTAGCATGAAATAATTCCTAAGCAGGTATGAACAAGAAAATCAGAAAAGAAGACGCTCTATACTATCACTCAAAAGGCCGGCCCGGGAAAATCCAGGTTCTCCCAACCAAAGAAACCAATACCCAGCGCGACCTTTCCTTAGCCTATTCTCCAGGCGTTGCAGAACCTTGCCTCGAAATTGCTGAAAATGTTGAAAATGCCTATCTGTATACCGCTAAGGGCAATCTGGTGGCGGTAATCAGCAATGGTACTGCTGTGCTTGGATTAGGCGATATAGGGCCAGAAGCGGGTAAACCTGTGATGGAAGGCAAAGGGTTGTTATTTAAGATTTATTCGGATATAGATGTTTTTGATCTTGAACTAAACACCAAGGATGTAGATGAGTTTGTAAGGACCGTCAAGATTCTTGAACCCACCTTCGGCGGTGTTAACCTGGAAGACATCAAGGCACCCGAATGCTTTGAGATTGAGGCCAGGCTGAAAAAAGAGCTAAGCATTCCCGTCATGCATGACGATCAGCATGGTACAGCCATTATCAGTGCAGCCGCTATGCTCAATGCTTTGGTTTTGGTAAAAAAGGATATCAAAGATATCCGGGTGGTTGTTTCCGGCGCAGGTGCCTCCGCTGTTTCCTGCACCAAACTCTATATGTCTCTGGGTGTGGATCCTCAGAAAGTGGCTATGTTTGATACCAAAGGCCATATTCATAACGGTCGTACAGACCTTAATGATATGAAACGGCAGTTTGCCACAGACCAGGCATATGCATCACTGGAGGAAGCCATGGTAGGGGCGGATATTTTCCTGGGGCTTTCCACAGCAGATATCGTGTCCAGGGAAATGGTAAAATCCATGGCAAAGGACCCTATCGTACTGGCCATGGCCAACCCAAATCCTGAGATCCCCTATCCGGATGCCGTGGAAGCCCGTGCAGATGTCATCATGGCAACAGGGCGTTCGGACTATCCCAATCAGGTGAACAACGTATTGGGTTTTCCCTACATCTTCCGTGGCGCATTGGACGTGAGGGCTACTGAAATCAATGAGGAAATGAAACTGGCGGCTGTTTTTGCCCTGGCCGAACTTGCCCAAAAACCGGTTCCTGACATCGTTAACCTGGCTTACAACGAGACCAACATTGTTTTTGGGAAAAATTATATTATCCCCAAGCCTGTTGATCCCCGCCTGCTTACCACCGTTGCACCTGCCGTTGCCAAAGCAGCTATTGCTACAGGCGTAGCCCGTAAGATTATTACGGATTGGGAAGCCTACGAGCAGGAACTTTCTACACGCCTGGGCCGCAATGAGCAGCTAACCAAAGTTATTCTCAATAAAGCTAAGCTGGCTCCAAAACGCGTTGTGTTTGCGGATGCTGAAAATCTTCAGGTACTTAAAGCCGCCCAGCAAGTAAGGGACGAGGGGATCGCCTACCCAATACTACTTGGCAACCGGGATACGATACAATCCCTGATACGGGAAAGCAATCTTGATCTGGGTGATGTGGCGATCGTGGATCCACGCGCCGAGGAAAACGAAGCGATGATTGAACTTTATGCTTCCAAACTTTACGAAAAGAGAAAACGTAAAGGGCTTACACCAATAGAAGCCAGAAGGACTGTATATTTCAAAAGCTATTTTGGCTCCATGATGGTCGACAATGGTGAGGCTGATGCATTTATCTCAGGGCTTACACGTACTTATCCGGACACCATCCGTCCTGCACTTCATGTGATTGGGAAGCAGGACGATGTTAATAAGGTGGCGGGGATGTATATCTTACTTACCCCTAAAGGACCTCTTTTCTTCTCAGATACGACAGTCAACCTGGATCCCACTGTTGAAGAAATTGTCGAAATCACAGAATTGACAGCGCGGACCATTGAGCGTTTTAATATTCAGCCACGCATAGCGCTGGTAACTTACGCCAACTATGGCAGTGCCGATGGAAAAGATGCCGAAAAGATGAGGCAAGCCACCTTGATCTTGAAAAGAAGGAATCCAGGAATGATCGTCGAGGGCGAAATGCAGGCCCACCTCGCATTTAATACTGAATTGCTGAAACAGAACCATCCGTTCAGCGATTTGGTAGAGGGTGGTGCCAATACACTGATTTTCCCCAACTTATCGGCCAGCAACATTGCCTATAACCTGCTTAAACAGGTAGCTGAACTGGAAACCGTCGGCCCCATACTACTGGGAATGAAAAAACCAGTGCACGTATTACAGCTGGGAAGTTCGGTGCGTGAAATTGTAAATATGGTAGCCATTGCGGTGGTGGAAGCGCAGCTGAAAGGTTAGTCAAACCGAATGATACCTCTTCAATATGCTTTGGGGAGGTATCTTTTTCACATACTTGACGTTATACTCTTTCCAGAATCAGTCATCGGACAGCTAATGTTTTCTGACGAAATTCCTGCGGAGTATCGGAAGTATGTTTCCTGAAAAACTTCACGAAATATGATGGATCTTCAAAACCAAGGCGGTACCCTATCTCCTTCACATTGAGGTCTGTATGAATCAAAAGACGACGTGCCTCAGTCACCCGTCGTTCGTACAGGAGCTGGCTTGCCGTTTTCCCCAGCACAATCTTGCAGATATGATTCAGATGATTCGGGCTGATATGTAACATGGAGGCGTAAACTCCCAGATCTCTGATGTCAAGAAAATGTTTTTCAATTAATTCTTCGAATAAACGGATCCGTTCATAATAATGCTTGTCTTCGACGGTCAGCTTGTCGGTATAAAGCCGGTTTGCCGATTCAAGAATGATGTGCAGATAAGATAGAAAAACTTCCAGCCGGTTTATTTTCCCCGATTTATATTCCTGATAAGCATTGTAAAAAAGATTGGTGAAAAGACTTTTTTCAAAATCCGTTTCCAATATAGGCTTATGCTGGTGGGAGTGAAAAAAAGGATACTGATATAACCTCCCCGGGAAACGCGACTGAAAAAAGTCAGCCTCAAAGTATAAATTAAAGCCCTCCATATCTGCCGAAAGCTCCCAGCTATGTACCTGTCCGGGTGTTAAAAAATAGAGCTGATGCGGTTTGACATCGTATGATTTAAAATCGATCGTGTGGGTACCGGTACCTTTTGTGATCCACATCACCAGATAAAATGAATGAGAATGTGAATTGTTAATACCTTTAAAATCTTTCACTAGCCTTTCCAGCCTTGTCATGTAAAACAACGCCCTTGGTTCGTCCCGGGAGAAAGCTTTCAGATCGTATCTGGGGAAATCTTTTTTCATATTATGTGTTCAACTGATTAGGAGCGGCCAGTTTATAGGGTAGTCAATGAAAGTAAAAAGTGCCGCCAACCTTGTTTCGGCGGCTAATCCGCGCGGATACCAAGGATAATTTTAAGCGTTACCACTGATTTTTAACGGCTAAAATATTTCTTACCTCAGATCCCGTCACAATGATACAAAATAAGGTATCAAACTCGTTTAATTACTAAGTAATACCCAAGTAACCTTACCGTAGCACTTTTCTGTATGAGAGTTTTATATACATTCTTTGTTTTCCTTTTCCTTTCGTCATCTGTTTCCCTGGCTACCCACCTGATGGGCGGAGAAATAAGGGCTACGCATATTTCCGGCCAGACTTACAAGATTTCTGTCCAGCTCTATCTTGACGCCGCAAATGCCACATCTGCAACCAACGCGCAAAACAGTGTTACGGTTTGCTTCGGAGATGGTACCGTCAGTGACTTGGGTATGGTGTCAAGCAATATGGTACCCGAAAACAATGATATTGTGGCCAAAGTATATGAAGGTAACCATACTTACGCATCATCTGGTACGTTTCAGATTTCGGTCTCGGAAAATAACCGCAGCGCCAATATCCTGAATTTCCCCAATAGCGTGTTAACGCCGATGTTTATCTGGACCGTTATCAATACCCAGCAAGCCAATTCCACTCCCGACTTCCCAAATCTCAGCTTCACAGCCGGTATTCGCCAGGTTTTTACGGTTAACCTTAAACCAAAATCAACCGATTCTGACAGCATTTCCTATAAAATAGTAAAGGTTAGCATTCCCTCGCCTGGTACCTGTGGCGTCCGAATGACTTCGCATGACTACCTGTACCCCAACGATGTATCCAAAAGCGGGACCTTCAAAATTGACCAAATCAATAAAACACTCTCGTGGAATGCCCCTGAATTGGCCGGAAATTATCTGTTTGCTGTCCTGGCTTACGAATGGCGGGACGGTGTCACTATTTCTGAAACCTATCGGGAGGGGGTAATCAGGGTAACTGATAAGCCGGGTGAAACAGTAACTGTTCCTCCCTACCAGCCGGCAGAAAATCCTGGTGTGATTACCGGCGCCCCTGATTTTGATCATTCAGGAATTGCCATTGCCGTGGAAGCGTATCCCATTCCTACCCAGGACTATCTGACCGTGACGGTTTATAACAAGATAAAATCGAAGGTGAATATTCAGATCATTGACATTAATGGCAGGGTAATTAACGAGCTGCAGACCTCTTCTCCTGAAATTACAGTTCAGCAACAGTTTGATTTACGCAAGTATGTCCCTGGCCTGTACATTGTTAGAGCATCCAACGGAAACCAGTCGGCCACAAAAAAAATAGTCCGGTAGTATCTGGGGATTTCCCGAGCCAGATATTTTTAAACAAACCTTATGGATTTGGAAGAAGTGACCACTTCCAGAAAAGAAATGTGTCCGGATATCAGAAGACCAGCCAGGTACTACACACAACTAGTTTCCGCCACCCAGCACATCACTATTCACCGAGCTAATCCTGTCCTGAAACAAGGCATTCTTCATCAGCATTTCTTTAATCATGCCCAAATGAGAAAAAGTGATCATGTGCCCAGCTTTATCAAGAAAAATATATTGAGCGCGTTTGCTTCCAATATGCTTTTTGGCAAACTCGATATTCGATGGATCAGCAATCCAGTCGTTCCCACCCTGGATTACCGTGGTCCTTACTTTCAGATTATGCCATATCGGCAGTAGCTTTTTGAGTTCTTCGGAATGACTGTATTTTTCTGCTGTAGCTGCATTAAACTCCTCTGGAAGAAACCATTGGACTATTGACATCCTCCCCCATCTTGAAAACCAGTAGAACTTTTCGGTATCAGGGTCTATCACAGGAGATACCATGATCAGCTCTTTCACTTTATCAGGGACGAGCGAAACCAGACGGGCCGCAATAGGAGCGCCGTAAGATCTGCCCAGAACGGTGACCTTCTCCGAAGAATGGTTCAGAGATAAAACAGGAAGCAGCGAATGGGCATGGGTATCTATTGACGTAACGTAACGCCTTTTTTTCAGCCTTGATTTTCCATACCCAATCCGGTCAACAGAAACAATATGAAAACGATGACTGAGTTCCGGATCATCCATCATATTCATGTATCCCCATCTGGAACCCGGTGCACCATGGATAAGTAACAGCATCGGGAGAGTATCCGCGCCAACACTTGCCACGCAAAGAGTCAATGTATCATTTTTGATCATTCTCATTTCCGGCTTTCTGTCACGGTGCGCATAGTGCCTCCTCACCTCCTTTTCGGTAACAATGTACCTTCCAAAACAGGACGAAAGCATTAGCGGCAATACGACGGTTATCAAAACGATCTTAATCCTGCTCATGTCAACAACATCTATTTTGTGATCAGTTAATTCTCAGCCAATAACCTTATAACCTCAATTTACAATATATTATTATGGTTTTGACCGCAAGGAAAAGTATTTTTGACAATAATTACAAAAAGTTAACATTTCCGTACGTTAATTTGTTAGCTTATTAAGTGCCTGTAAATACCTACGAAAAATTATCGATATTCGATGACAGCCAACCACCAGGAAGTTTTTCTGCAGAACCTTGCTTTACAAAACGAAACTTACAAATACCGGTTACCGTCCCGACATGACGCCGGGAAGTTTATCCAGAGCCTGATAAATTTCTTATTTCCTATAAGCCAGGACTGCACGCAAAGTGATACGCGAACGGACATTAAAGCTGCGTATGAAGGCATCCGTATGAAACTGGATTGCCTCATTACTCCCCTGGCACCTCAATTAGAAAGAAGTAAGGAAGAAATACTCGACGATATTTTTAATGAAATTCCCGGTATCTATTACAAATTACTGGGAGATGCCAAATCCATTACGGACAATGATCCTGCCTCGGTAAGTATTGAGGAGGTGATATCAGTATATCCTGGATTCATGGCAATTGCCACTTATCGGTTTGCACATTGTTTCGCAAAAAAAGGTATCCCTTTGATACCCAGAATGCTAACAGAATTTGCACACAGCCAGACGGGTATCGACATTCACCCCAATGCGGTTATAGGTGATGCTTTTTTTATCGACCATGGCACCGGAATCGTGATCGGCGAAACCACCAACATAGGCAATAATGTAAAGGTATATCAGGGTGTAACCCTGGGTGCAACGCATGTTTCAAAATCGATGGCCCTGAAAAAAAGGCATCCCACGATAGAGGACAATGTGGTTATATATGCCAACTCAACAATCCTAGGTGGAGAAACGGTCATTGGCCACGACTCTATTATCGGTGGTAATGCCTGGATTGTCAGAAGTGTACCTCCCTATTCCATGGTTTATCACCAAAGCAAAGTGGAGGTACGGCCACATACTGTAGTGTAGTTTTCTTACATAATACTTCTGATAAAGCGCCTCACGCCCTCCATGTAAACAGGTTCGGCCTGAGCAAAAGCATGCAATGGCTGTGTGGTCATGGTAATGGAGATAAACCCATAGGTAAGGCACCACCACTCATAATAAGTTTTGGTAACCGCTTCGCCAGATTTAGGACGAAGCATGGCAATCATTTCCCAAACTGGATTTCCCTTGATACTCATTACCTGTGAGTAAACCTTTTTTGAATCACAAAAAGCACCCTCCAGGTTAAACATAACCTGGAATACTTCGGGATTGGTAACCGAAAAGTTCCAAATACACTGAGCAACCTCAACAAGCTGCTTCTGTGGATTACTGAAATGCGTTTTTATCTTTAAAAATTCCGCCTGCAGAAAATCAAATCCTTCCATGCGGATCGCTTCCAGTAATTTATCTTTGCTCTCGAAATATTCATACAGAATCGGGGGGCTGTATTCGATCACCTCCGCAATTTTCCTAATAGAAACAGCTGTCCAACCATCCTCACGCGCAATCTCCTTAGCTGTTTTCACGATATCAGAGCGTACCTGAATTCTCAGCCGCTCTCTTCGCTCTACTATTCCCATACTTAGTTTTTTCTTTATTGGGTGAGATACAGTTATATACTTCAAATATAATCAGATACTTCCGACATCTCAAGGCCAAATACGGCTCTGAGTAAAAAATTTAGCGCTTTCTTGCCTCATAAGCCCCTAAGGCCAAAAAATATCCTTTTTTTTAACAGCGGCAAGGCGGATGGTTTTTATATATTTTTTTAATCATCGCTACCGAATTCCTTTTACATTAACTTCGTACATATCACGACCCACACTCATTTGTATTTGTAGAAGTATTTTAATCATTTTTCTTTGCAAGCACCCCTCGCTCCCATTTTTCCACCAAGCGATAATTCGCATCCTGCGCACGTAATTTTGGGCGGCCGTCGTCAGATATCCGCAGATTATTCTGGTAAAGATCCAGCCGAACGGACTTCTGGTTATCGTTCATATAATTCCGCAATACCTGTTTCATCTGATTCCTCAGGTTCTCGTCCAGTATAGGGAAACAGATGTCAATCCGGCGATGCAGGTTGCGGAAAGTCCAGTCACAGGAAGACAGATAAATTTCGTCATTTCCCCGATTACAGAAGTGGAAAATTCTCGTATTCTCAATGTATCTGTCGATGTGGCGACTTACAATAATGTTGTCACTGATCGACGGCAGACCTGAAATAATACTACTACTTTCGCTGACGATCACATGAACGGGAACACCCGCCTGCCCGGCCTGATATAATTTATCGATCAGGATGCGGTCCTGAAGCTGGTTTATTTTGATAGTAATAAATGATTTGAGCCCGGCGTTACAATTCACGATCTCCCGGTCTATCAGATCCAGCAACCTTTTCTGTAAATTGAATTGCGTAACACTCAAGGTATTGAATGGCAGATACTTGTATTTTTTTGGTTCATCCTGGGTAAACAGGTATCCGAATAAAAGTTCAATCTCATTGGTCAGGTCCCGGTTAGAGGTCAACAGCGCATGGTCCACAATCTCACGGGTTGTAAGGCGGTGAAATCCGCCAGTCCCCATAAAAGCATATCTTTCCCACCCCTTCTGCCCTCGCCTTTTTACCAAAGCCATTTTTGCATGTACCTTTAATCCCGGCGTGTTTAGAATAATCTTTACACCGGCATCCCTCATCTTGCGTGACCAATGCAAATTTTCCTGAATGTCCAGCTTAGTGTTGAGTTCTACGTAAGTTAATACGCGTTTCCCGTTTCTTGCCGCACTGATGAGGGAATTGAGAATGAAAGAGCCCGGACTTATTTTATACAGGGAAACATGAATTTCCCGGACCAAGGGGTCCACTGCCGCTTCATTAAAAAAACGTATGATCGGCTCATAACTATGATATGGCAGATGTAACAGTTGGTCGTTTTGCTGAATAACATCAAAAATCGAGACCCTGTCTTCAAAACCGGAGGTTGGCACAGGCCGTTGCACAGGATACTCCATTTTCCTGAAAAGGGATGGAAATTTGATGAGATCCTGCATTAAAATATAGTTCCCCTGTTCATGGAATTCATTCAGGAAAATCCCGGCTTTTGATACCAGGTATTCCCGCATCTGAAGGGGCATACCACTTTCAAAAAAATACTGAAACGGCTGTATAAAATTGCGTTTATCAAGCTGTTTCACAATCCGTTGCGCCATTGATGCCGGGTATTCATCTTCAAAATTCAGCTCTGTTTCTTTCTCGGCAATCAGCGCGTAACAGTCAAGTATTTCGTAACCGGGAAATAAAAGGTTCAGATTTTCTCGGAGCAGATCTTCCAGAAAAATCAACTGTCTTCTACCATCCAGTTCAGGTAATTCTATAAATCTTCCGAAAACATCTGTTGGAGTATTGACAGTTGCGTACAAATCGTCCTGCTCCATGGCTCTCCGCAGCCTAAGCACAAGATACAACCTCCTCGGCTCGAACACTGTTGTTTTGGAACTTCTGCGGGTATCCAGAAATACCGGCTGCAGGAACCTGAACAGCTTTTCAATGAAAAAAGTCCGGCAAAAATCGAGATGTTCATTGGCAATGGATTCCTGATAGTATAAATGAACGCCTTGCCCAAGCAATGCCGGTAAGATGTTTGCTGTCAGTATCTCGTTAAATTCACGCTGCTGGTTTTCAACCGTCTCATGGACGTGCTCCAGCAGGGACTGGGGAAAAATATTCAGCTTGGACCTGATGTCATTACTTACCTCGCACATGCCCAGCAGGCTGGGAATGCGTACCCTGAAAAACTCCTTTGTCTGATAAGAATAGTGGCCAAGAAAACGCAGCCTCTCCCGTACCGGCACGTTTTCATCCCTGGCTTCCAGTAACAATCGGTAATTGTTGGAAAGCCAGCTTAAATTTATGTCAAAATAGGGATAAGCAACATCAATCATTCAAAGTAGTGAGTCTGGATCAATTTTAACACAATATATATACAATTGACGGCTAGAAACATAAATCTGTTCCAAAAAAAATGCAACCTGCTTTTGCTGTTACCACATGCCGGATAAAAGCACAAAAGCAACGTAACTATATCACCAAAAGGCACATAGCGTATACTATCGAAAGTAGGAAGGGTCGGGTATACTGTACGAAGAAGAGTGTGCCCATCCTGGTTCCAGGATGAGCTTTTTTAGTAAAATAACATCTGCCCGATAATGGTGAGATGCCTATGGGTAAAGTTTCAAAGGCGCTATTTCCCCCACTTGTCAGGAGCAAGCCGCCACTCTGAAAGGCTCTTTACCTGATTTTCTGTAACGTAGTTATGCTCAACCGCTGCCTGAATAAGCGCGTTATAATGGCTTATGGTTTGCAGTTTCACTCCTTTCTCAGCGAAATTCTGCGAAGCGGTTTCAAAGCCATAAGTAAAAATAGCTACCATTCCGGCAACTTCGATGCCCGCGGCTCTCAACACATCCACTACTTTTAAGGAACTTCCGCCCGTAGAAATAAGATCTTCCAGAATCACTACTGACTGTCCTTTCTCAAGGCGCCCCTCAATTTGGTTACCCATGCCATGTTTTTTTGGCTCAGGCCTTACATAGGCGAAAGGCAACTCAAGACAATCCGCCACCAGGGCCCCCTGGGCTATCCCTCCAGTAGCTACGCCCACAACGGCGTTAACATCCGGATACTCGTCCCGGATCAGATCTGCCAGTGTTTTCTTTATAAAAGTTCGGGTATCAGGATAGGATAAGGCCACTCGGTTATCACAATAAATGGGTGAAAGCCATCCCGAGCTCCATTGGAAAGGTTTGTCGGGGCTAAGTTTGATAGCCTCAGCCTCAAGTAGCAGTTCCGCAATTCTCTTTGAAATATTGGTGTCGTTTGACATACTAATCTTCGGAATCTTCTTTTTTATTATTTGTGATTAATAATTTATCAATTCTGCTTCGGTCCATATCTACTACTTCAAAATCAAAATACTTCCAGGTGAACTTCTCTCCCACCCTGGGAATATTCTCCAGAATATGCAGAACAAACCCACCTAGAGTATTAAAACCCACCAGCTCGCGGCGTTCTGCCTCCTGCATATTGATATGGAAATGCTGCATAAAATCATCAAAAGGTAGCTGAGCATCTATCAGATAGGTTCCATCCTCCCTTTTCACGATTTCGGTACCGTCTTCCTGGTCCTCCGAAATATCGCCTACCAGGGCATCCATAATATCATGCATGGTTACTACCCCAAGCAGGCCACCGTATTCGTCCACAATGATACCAAAATAAACCCGCTGCTCCTTGAATTTTTCGAGTGCCTGATAAGCTCTGTTGCTTTCCGGTAAAAATACAGGGTCACGTACAATACCCTCCAGATCCGCCAGTTGCTCTTCTATATCAGTGGCAATAAGGTCTTTAACATACACAAGGCCCACAATTTCATCAACGGAACCTTTACAAACGGGATAAATGGAGTGTTTCGACTCAAAAATCTTTTCCTTATTTTCCTGGACCGAATCCTCAGTGTCAAGCCATACAATCTCCTGACGGTTGGTCATCAGGGAAGTCACCTTCCGGTCGCCGAGCTGAAAAACGTTGTGCACAATTTCTTGCTCAATCTCTTCGAAAACCCCGCCTGTGGTTCCCTCCTGTATCAGGCTTTTGATTTCTTCTTCGGTAACCGAGCTTTCCGTATGCCGGATATTTAACAAACGGATGATCACATCGCTTGAAAAACTCAGTAATGCGATAAAAGGAGCCGTAAGGAGGGATAACAAATTCATAGGCCTGGCCATGAATTTGGAAATAGCCTCAGGATTTGCCATGCCAATACGCTTCGGAACGAGTTCTCCCAAAACAAGCGACAGATAGGTAATCAGTACCAGTACGGACCCTACCGCTATGGTATGGCTATACGGTCTGACCAGATCAACGCGGGCAATGAAGGCTTCAAAATCAGCAGTAATGTTGTCACCGCTGTACATACCGGTCAGAAGGCCAATCAAAGTAATACCGATCTGTACAGTAGAAAGAAACCGGTTAGGTGAATTGGCGAGGTGAAGAGCTGCCTTTGCCGACGAGTCACCATTTTTCGCGGCAGCTTCCAGTCGTGATTTCCGGGAGGATACCAGTGCGATCTCAGACATGGAAAATATACCATTGAGAAGCACTAAAAATAGAATAATAAGGAGTTCCAAGAATGTTTAATTTATTCCAGGCACAAATTTATCAATAATAATCGCTGTCTTAACTAAACTCTTTACTTAATTTTGCTGCCAAGTTAACCGTACCATCTTTACAATGATCATTTTTTTTGACGACCGGCCCTTTAAAATTGTACGGACTAGCCGCATTGCAGCGGAAGAAACTTCACATTTTGACCATATCGTTGATCTCAGGCTTGCCAAACTTACCAAAAGTATGTTTGAGGGGCACGTGCTGTTTTTAAATGCTACCGGAGCATCAGCCGTGCAGGCTATCCAGATACTTGAGAAGGAAATTCCGTTGGGCCTGCTGTCTGTGACGCTGGCTACAAAGGTGAAGCCGGAAGTTGAAGAGAAAGTGAAAAATATTTACAAAGTTATCAAAGCTTCCGGTGGTGTGGTGATCAAGGATGGTAAGTGGCTGTTTATGCTGAGGCGGAAAAAGTGGGATTTGCCCAAAGGTAAGCTGGATAAAGGTGAAAACTCACGGGATGCCGCTATTCGGGAAATAGAGGAAGAGACGGGGGTAAAAGCCACCATCCGGGAGAAAATCTGTACCACCTGGCATACTTATACGCTGAATAACAGCCGCATACTCAAAAGAACCAAATGGTATGTACTGGATTGTCTGGACGACTCAGGTATGAAACCACAGGCTGAGGAGCAGATAGAAAAACTGGAATGGTATTCTCAAACAGATGCCAAATCCATTCTGATCAACTCATACAGCTCCATCAGATATGTGGTAGATACCCTTGCGAACATGAAGGATTTCCAGAAAAAGTAAGTTTGCAATATGTTCAAAGGAAGCAAAATATACAGCATTTTAGCCAATCGCTGTCCGAAATGCCATCAGGGAAGTTTCTTCAAAACAAATAATCCTTATGATCTGAAAAATTTTGACAAGGTTCACGACAAATGTGAATTTTGTCAGGAATCATTTACGCGTGAGCCCGGTTTTTACATAGGCTCCATGTATGTTAGTTATGCGCTGTCTGTAGCGTTGATGGTTGTCTTCTTCCTGGGTTTCGTTATTATTCTTGATTTTAATATGGAAACCGTCCTGATATCCCTCCTGATTTCCTATGTGCTGCTGATTCCGGTATGGTTCAGGCTGGCTCGCCTGATCTGGATCAATATCTTCGTAAAGTACGACAGGCAAAAAGCATCAGACGCATCTGCCAGAAAAAGAAGTATGCAGGGGTAAGCTCCTGCAACACATCAGGTATTATTCCTCCTGAAAAAGTCTGTTCAGTTCTTTCAGAGAGTAAGGAAGAAAGTCGTCAACTCCTTGCCCGTAACGGTGCAAATCTCTGATGATACTGGAACTGATGGGGGCCAGATGTGGCGAAGTAATCAAAAATACTGTTTCTATTTCTTCGTAGATGTACCTGTTGACTTGGGAAATACCATTTTCATACTCAAAATCAGTCGTATTTCTCAGTCCCCTGAGCAAAAATCTAGCTCCAAGCTCTCGGGCCGTATGAGCTGTCAAATCATCATAGGTAACTACCTTCAGATTCGGCTGATCAGCAAAGGTTCTTTCGATCAGCTCCTTCATCACATCCAGAGGAAAGTACCGCTTCTTTGTTGCATTATTTCCGATACCAATCACCACTTCATCAAATAACCTGAGGCCACGCAGCACAATGTCCTCGTGCCCCTTGGTGAAAGGATCAAAAGACCCGGGAAATAATGCTATTCTTTTCATAAGCGATGGTCAGTGTGGCCAGGACATACGCCCTGTTTTTACAAAATTACATTCCCTGAAAGTCGTATTAATGATGTATTTGTTAATTCTGACACGCTACCATCAGGAAGAGACCAGGTAGGTATTGAACAAGCCAAAATATCGGTGCCCCGGAATATCTCCGCAGTGTTTATTGTATTTAAGAGTTGTGGGTCCATTACCAATCAGCAGATTGGGAAAAAACCTTGAAAGTTCCTCAAAGGTATCAGCCCCTGCAGATACCTCCCCATAACATAAAACTTTGATCTCTTCCGCAAGAAAATTGAGCTGGCTAAGGGCAAACAGGATAATATAGGCCAGCTCCGAAGGCTGAGAAAACCGGAACCGGTTACATAACACCAGTTGCTCGCTTTCGGTGATGATCAGAGTAAAAAAGTCTTTTTCAAAATAAACGGAGGCAATCCTGAGTTCTTGCTGTTCGGCATGGCTCACCAAGGCTCCTATTATGAGCGGACTTGTAATATGGTAAAATGTAATGTGAGAAGAACCAAAATGATTGATCATCCATTCATACCAAAGCACTGGAATACTGAAAACATTACTCGCATGTACAAGCGGCACTTCATGGTACAGCACTTTTTCATCGGCCGGAACGGCATTCCCCATAGCAAACGACAGATAGCTGCCGATCACCTTTTCGTCAAAAACTAGGGTAGGAATCAGGCTGAATGCATGAGAATTAATTGAAATTCGAACGTTCTTCCAGGAATTAGAAGACCATAACAGATGCCCTGTGAATATTTTTTTTAGCCTGTCAAAAACATCATCCTTGCTCAGCACGGTGTCAAAACCGTAATCTTCCAGCCACACGCATTCCATATTTTCATCACGAACAATACAGAACCGGATCCTTCGCTCGTCTACCTCCACACACAAAGTACAAAACGGGATCGCCTCCGTATCAAAGGAAGTGTCTCCCGCCAGCAGGCTGGGGATAATTTCGATTACCTGGTTTTCGGAGTGTGCCACGGAATATGCTCTGTTTTCTCTAATTTATTAACTTAAAATTTCAGTCGGCTATTGCCTTCCCGTCACACCATACAACTCGTATATATCAGCCACTGCATGCAATCTGGACATAACCTCATGGGCGGAACCTGCCGGAAGCGCATGTAGTTCGTCCAGCGACAGAAAAGCTACCTGATCAATCAGCTGCTGATGTACAGCATGTTCGGGGTCCGAGCCTTTCACTAAGGTACCATCAAATGCTTTAATCTCAAAAAAGATCTCAACCGCATGAAGGGGAAGTTCTATAAACTCGTGGAGAAACAACATTCTCCCAACCACTACGGATAAGCCGGTTTCTTCCCGGAATTCCCTCACCAGCGCATCTTCCAGGTGCTCACCAAAATTCACACCACCGCCTGGAGGCGCCCAAAAAAACTTTTCAGGGCCTGCCATCGCATGCCCAACCATCAGAAACCGGTCATCCTTAACCAAAAAACCGCACACACGGACGCGCGTACGATTCCCGTAGGTTGTATGAATATGGTTCTCTTCCTTGTCCAATCCTGTATTTTTGGTGGGCAAAGATAACTATACCATTAAAATTGACAAGGTTATTCCCGAAATTCTCAGTAAGGATTGCCGGAGATATAACTTTCCAGCGATTTGATATGTGCCTTTTGTTCACGGATAATGGCAGAAACGATATCGTTGATAGATATAATCCCGATGAGTTTCCCTTTCCGGTTTACAGGTAGGTGACGGATATGCTTATCAGACATGATCTGCATACAATCTTCAATTTTTTGATCTGTCTCGACCGTAATTACCTTGGAAGTCATTACATCAGCTACCAGGGTTTCTCTGGAAGCCCTGCCCAGAAGGATTACTTTCCGGGCATAGTCCCTTTCGGAAAATATGCCAATTAACGCTCCGTCCTCGATTACCAAAACTGCTCCTATATTTTTCTCAGCCATTAACTCAAGTGCCTGAAAAACAGTTTTGTCTTTACTGATGGACCAAATTGCGTCAAAAGATTTGCCGGCCAGTACCTGGTAAACTTGCATAAGTGAGTAGTTTTTGGGTTTAAGATCAATTTTAATCCTAATATATCATTTTACTTTAAAAAAGTCCAACAAAATCATAGTATATTTTTGTAGAGAAATCCCGGTTTTGATATTATTTTCTGATGGAGTAGATTCGCCACCATGGAATCACCAGACCTGTTACCTTCCCAACGCCTTCAAAAGCGATTTCCTTTTAAACCCACAGCTGGGCAGCTTCGTTTTTTTTCTCAAATGAATGATTTCCTGGTCGAGGAAAAAGGCCTAGAACGCTACCGTGATTGTTTTATACTGAAAGGATATGCAGGAACAGGAAAAACGACCATTATCAGTACCCTGATCAAAGTACTTAAAAATTACGATTATAAATCGATTTTGCTTGCTCCCACAGGCCGGGCGGCAAAAGTAATGTCCAGCTATTCGGACAAAGTTGCTTTAACAATTCATAAAAAAATATATAAGCAAACAGCAGATTCCTTCTCCGGTAACCTGGTATTTCAAAGGCAGAAGAATTATCATGACAACACACTTTTTATTGTGGATGAAGCTTCTATGATCACCGATGAGGCCGATTTCGGCAGCAGGAGTTTGCTGGCCGACCTCATCGAATTCGTGTTTGAAAATCCGGGCAATAAACTGATGCTTGTGGGCGATGTGGCTCAGCTTCCTCCTGTAGGCCGCACTTTAAGTCCTGCATTGGAAAGGGACTATCTTGAAAAAACATTTTACATGTCTGTTTTTCAGGAAGAACTGACAGAGGTAATGCGGCAGGATGAATTATCCGGAATATTATCGAATGCCACGGCGCTCCGAAATGAGCTTCGTGCTGAAAGCCCGGTGATCAAACTCAGGACAAAATCTTTCCGCGATGTTTTCAGGATGACAGGCGAAAAGCTGGAAGAAGGGCTGAGATATGCATACGACAAGTACGGCCAGGAAAACGTCATCATTTTAACGCGCTCCAACAAAACTGCGGTTCAGTACAACGAATATATCAGACGGATGATTAATTTTTCCGAAGATGAGCTCGATGCCGGCGATCGGCTGATGGTGGTGCGCAACAACTATAATATACTGGACGATGACTCTCCTGCCGGTTTCATTGCTAATGGCGATTTCGTGGAGTTATTAAAGATCCGTAAAACCCAGGATATCCACGGTTTCAGGTTTGCGGATGTAACACTACGATTAACGGATTATGACAAACAGCCGGAATTCGATGCCAAGATCATCCTGGATACCCTTCATTCCTCTTCTCCATCCCTCTCCTCGGAGGATAATCGTAAATTATATGAAAGTGTAATGGAAGATTACATAGATATCAAATCCCGAAAAGAGCGGATGGAAGCACTTCGGAAAGATCCCTATCTTAACGCTTTGCAAGTCAAGTTTGCTTATGCTTTAACCTGCCACAAATCGCAGGGCGGCCAGTGGAGTGCTGTATTTGTGGACCAGGGGTATTTACCCGAAGAACAGATTAATGAAGAATTTATCCGCTGGTTATATACCGCCGTGACAAGGGCGACTGATGAAGTATTTCTCATGAATTTTCATCCGCATTTTTTTGCCTGAAATATTTCAGACTGCCGCAGCTCTTTTCAGCCTGTCGTTAATGGCTCTGCCCAAGCCTTCATCTGGTACGAATTCCGCTTCAATTTTAGTCACAGGAAGTGTATCCAATTCTCTCAGGTAGGCAAACAAATGCCGTGCTGCCTCCTGCATGTTACCACCTGGACTTAATAGTCGCTGATACTGCTGATCAACCCCATCCAGGTATTCCTTATATAATAGGTACCCCGTTTCACTATTTTCTCCTGACGAAAATGTATGCCGGTCTTTCAGAACAAATGGTTTTCTCGGAGCATAGTGGCTTTTTAACATACCCGGTGCCTGAGGATTGGAGGTAGAATGAGACAGTCTTCCAACCTTCCCTATCACCTTTTCGATATCTTCGAGTGCCAGGCCGCCCAGCCTGAAAACAGTGGGGATATCTTCGGAAAAGCCAATAATGGTTGATTCCACTCCCACCGTACACAAGCCTCCGTCTAAAATATAAGGAATCTTGTCTCCCAATTGCTGCTGAACGTGCGAGGCACACGTTGGACTGATGTACCCGAAAGGATTGGCACTCGGCGCCGCGAGCGGGAAATCCAGTGTTGCCAGTAAACTCAATGTAAGCGGGTGGTCCGGAATCCTGACAGCCACGGTGTTCAGGCCAGATGTTACCAGGTCAGGCACAATCGTTTTTTTGGGCAACAGTAAGGTAAGCGGGCCTGGCCAGTACCTCCTGGCCAGGAGCAGTGCCTTTTCTGGCAAAAACGAAACCAGATCCCCTATTTTTTCAAGCGAGTCGGTATGAATAATCAACGGATCAAAAGCAGGCCTGTTTTTTGTTTCAAAAATTGATAAAACAGCCTTCTCATTTAAAGCATTTCCCGCCAGCCCATAAACTGTTTCAGTTGGTATCCCAACAAGGAAACCTTCTTCCAAAATTTCTTTTGCCCTTTTTATGTCGGTACCAATCTCAGCCAAAATCCCAGGTTTTAATAAAATGCAAAGTTAAGTAAAAGCATTTTATCATCCACAGAGGTACAAAAGGAGTTAAAGCGCGTATTATATAGCCGGACCGTTCGTTAATAAAGGCGATACAGCCGCTCAACTCCGATCATTTAGAATTATTTTAAATAGAACCTAAATTGATCGTGAAAACACAACGTTATATTTTCCGTGTTTATATTTATTGATTAAATAGTATTTTTAAAACTAACCCTTGCTATGTTTCAAATCAAAGAACAACCTGCTGTTTTTGATGTCTGCATTGTAGGCTCAGGAGCGGGAGGTGGAATGGCAGCTTACCAGCTTGCCAAAGCTGGCGCAAAAGTGGCTCTTCTGGAAGCCGGAGGCTATTTTGATCCTGCTGATCCAAAATACATTACGCAATTAAAATGGCCATGGGAGTCGCCACGGCGCGGAGCAAACACGCACCGCCCATTTGGAGATTTCGATGCAGCCTGGGGCGGATGGGAAATCGATGGCGAACCATACACACGCAAGAACAACACGCAGTTTGACTGGTTCCGTTCACGTATGCTTGGCGGGCGCACCAACCACTGGGGAAGAATTTCCCTGCGGTTTGGCCCGAAGGATTTTAAACGTAAAAGCATTGATGGCCTTGGAGACGACTGGCCGATCGGCTACGACGACGTGAAACCATACTATGACCAGGTAGATAAACTGATCGGGGTATTCGGGACGGTTGAAAACATGGACAACGAGCCGGATGGTATTTTCCTCCCTCCGCCCAAGCCTCGCTTGCATGAACTTTTCATCAAGAAAGCTGGGAAAAAAGTCAATATCCCGGTCATACCTTCCCGGTTATCTATCCTTACAAAACCCATTAATGACCAGCGCGGGGTTTGTTTCTATTGCAGCCAGTGCGGCAGAGCCTGTCAGGCATACGCGGATTTCTCCTCGTCCTCGGTACTGGTAATTCCTGCGGTTAAAACGGGAAATGTTACGCTGATCAATAACGCTATGGCGCGTGAAGTGCTCACCGACCCTGTGACAGGATTGGCAACGGGTGTTTCTTACGTAGACAGAGAGAAACTTACGGAACATACCATCAAAGCAAAAGTAGTGGTTCTGGCTGCGAGTGCTGGAGAATCTGCCAGGCTACTTCTGAACTCAAAATCGGACAGACATCCCGGCGGACTTGCCAATTCAAGTGGTGTAGTGGGTCATTACCTGCACGATTCTACCGGCGCTTCCCGTGGTGCGTTCCTTCCGCACCTGATGGACCGCAAACGTTACAATGAAGACGGTGTAGGCGGTATGCACGTGTACACGCCATGGTGGCTGGACAACAAAAAACTTGATTTCCCAAGAGGTTACCACATCGAATATGGTGGAGGTATGGGTATGCCAAGCTACGGATTTGGTTCAGGTATCGAAAATATGAACGGAAAATACCCGACTGCAAGTGGTGCTATGAAATCTGCCGGTGGATATGGCGCTTCTCTGAAGGAAGATTACCGCAGGTTCTACGGAGCTTATGTTGGTATGGCAGGCCGCGGTGAAGCTGTCCCCGATTTCAATAACTATTGCGAAATTGATCCCAACGTGGTGGATAAATTCGGAATTCCTGTACTTCGTTTCCACTACAAATGGTCGGATTACGAAATCAAGCAGGCCAAACACATGCATGAAACTTTTGAAGAAATAATTCATGCATTAGGAGGTGTACCAAACGGTACCAAACCGGGTGCTGATACCAACTACGGCATTGCTGCACCAGGCAGGATCATCCACGAGGTAGGAACGGTAAGAATGGGTAATGACCAGAAAACTTCCGCCCTGAACAAATACTCGCAGGCACATGACGCCAAAAACGTTTTTGTGGTAGATGGAGGTTCGTTTGTTTCACAGGCTGATAAAAACCCTACCTGGACAATACTTGCACTTTCCATGAGAGCTTCCGAGTTTATCATCGATCAGGTAAAACAGAAAAACATTTAATCATCCCGTCGTTGACTCAATTATAAAATGAAACGCAGAGATACATTAAAAGCATTAACATTAAGCTCACTTGGGATTGCCTCGCTTAATCCTCAGGTAGCGCTGGCAGAGCAACGTGACCTGGACATGGCAACTCCGCCGGAAACCCCGGTTAAAGTGCCAGGTGGAAGACTTAAAGAAGAAGCAATAAGGGATGCCAAGCTGATGAAGGAGAAATTCTTTACCGCAGCTGAGCTCGCGACGATAACTGTACTTACAGATATTATTATCCCTGCCGACGAAAAGTCTGGCAGTGCTTCTCAGGCTGGCGTTCCGGCATTTATCGAGTTCATAGCCAAGGATATGCCCCAAAATCAGGTTCCTCTGCGGGGTGGACTTCAATGGCTGGACCGTGAGTCCAACAAGCGTTTTAAGAAGAATTTTACGCTTTGCTCCAAAACGCAACAGTTGCAGATCGTGGACGACATAGCTTATCCCGAAAAAGCCAAACCGGTTTACAGTCAGGGAGTTGCCTTTTTCAATCTGATGCGTAACCTGACTGCGTCAGGCTTCTATACCACTAAAATGGGTATTGACGACATCGGCTATAAAGGTAATACACCCAATGTATGGGAAGGCCCGCCGGAAGATGTTATTCGGCAATATGCCAAATACATTAGCTGATATAAAATGAAAAGAGGAACGATTTAACCCGTTCCTCTTTTCATTTTATAAAGAATTTTTAACTTAATATAATTTCTGGCGCTGCGCTTTTACGTTTTCGTCTTTCAGGAATTCGTCGTAACTCATCAGTTTATCCAGTATACCTTTAGGACCGATTTCGATAATTCTGTTCGCAATGGTATGCACAAACTGGTGATCATGGGAGTAGAACAACAGGCAGCCCGAAAAGTCTATCAAGCCGTTGTTGAGCGCCGTAATGGATTCCAGGTCAAGGTGGTTGGTAGGATCATCCAGTACCAGAGCATTTGCTCCGGAGAGCATGGTCCTGGATAACATACAACGCACTTTTTCTCCCCCGGAGAGTACTCTTGCTTTCTTTAACGACTCTTCTCCGGAGAAAAGCATCCGTCCCAGAAATCCACGAATAAAACTCTCATCCTTTTCTTCCGAATACTGACGAAGCCAGTCAACCAGATTCAGGTCTACATCAAAAAAGCTGGTCGGATCTTTGGTAAAATACGACTTGGTAATGGTCACACCCCAATTGTAGGAACCTTTGTCTGCTTTCTGCTCTTCATTGATTATATCAAAAAAAGAACTGATGGCAAGTACATTACGACTTACGAAGGCTATTTTATCCCCTTTATTGACCGAAAAGCTCAGATTATTAAAGAGTACTGTACCATCGTCCGCCTTTTTGGAAAGACCGTCCACTGTCAGAAGTTGATCCCCAACTTCCCGTTCCGATTTGAAGGCGATGTACGGATACTTACGGGACGAAGGTTTGATATCATCAATCGTAATTTTTTCAAGAAGTTTCTGACGGGACGTTGCCTGTTTGGACTTGGATGCATTGGCACTGAACCGCCTGATAAATTCTTCCAGCTCCTTCCGCTTGTCCTCAGATTTCTTATTGGCGTCCTGGCGCTGTTTCAAAGCCAGTTGGCTCGACTCATACCAGAAGGAATAATTTCCGGAAAACATCTGGACCTTACTGAAATCAATGTCCACCACATGCGTACAAACTTCATCCAGAAAATGCCTGTCGTGGCTGACAACGATTACGGTATTCTTAAAATCGGCAAGGAAGTTTTCCAGCCATAATACCGTTTCAACATCGAGGTTGTTTGTCGGTTCATCGAGTAATAGCACATCCGGGTTACCAAACAAAGCCTGAGCCAGCAGTACCCTCACTTTATCGTTTGAGTTAAGATCTGACATCAGGGCATGGTGCAATTCTTCACCCAGGCCCAGGCCGCTCAAAAGCTGTGCAGCTTCCGTCTCAGCTTCCCATCCGTTCAAATCCGCAAATTCTGCTTCCAATTCCGCAGCCTTTTCTCCGTCTGCATCGGTAAAATCTTCCTTCTCATATATTGCTTCCCGCTCTTTCATGATTTTATAAAGCCTTTCGTGGCCCAAAATCACAGCATCCATTACGGGATAAGCATCAAATTCAAACTGGTCCTGCTTCAGAAAGGCCAAACGTTCACCAGGATTAAGGCTAACGTTACCCGTTTGTGCTTCCAGTTCACCGGAAAGTATTTTCAAAAAAGTAGATTTCCCCGCTCCGTTCGCACCAATCACACCATAACAGTTACCCGGAACAAATTTTATATTAACTTCATCAAATAACACTCTTTTACCATATCTTAAAGATACGTTCGAAACCGTAAGCATTGTAAAATCTATTTTTATGAATGAAAGTGCAAAATTACGAAATTCACCTCGATTTAACATATCTGAATACGGCAAATGCGCTTCTCAATGATGAAAGAGATATGTTTCTTTACAACCTTCTTTTTTGGAATCTGCCTCATTAACATCACTGCGGAGTTATATGATATAAAGTGGCTTGTTTACTGCAGCAAGCCCTGTATAATGATGTCATTATTTTTTTTCCTGATTTACAACAGCAGCAGTACTGAACGGCACACACAAAACCTCTTCATTGCAGGTATGGTCTTCGCTCTGCTTGGAGATATATTTCTAATGATCAGAGCATCTGGCCTGTTCCTGCCTGGTTTGGCCGCCTTTCTCGTCATGCAATGGATTTATACCTCCGTATTTCTGAGACAATCTGTTTCTCTTTTTAAAGAGAAATTCATGCTTTGGTATTACATTCCTTTTATCGGCTATGCCACCCTTTTAGTGTATTTATTGTTCCCTGCCCTGCCTGATCAAATTCTCAAAACCGGAGTTGCGGTTTATGCTGCGAGCATAGCCACCATGGCTTATGCGGCCCTTCTCCGTAGACACGGGGTCTCTACCAAATCATTTCAAATGGTTTTTACCGGCGCCATTTTATTTGTCCTTTCCGACTCCCTCATTGCCATTAACAGGTTCCTTACGCCGGTACCACTGGTATCCATTTGGGTAATGGGAACCTATGCCACGGCCCAGTATCTCATTGTAACAGGAATACGCAAAGAAAAAATGGCCTGATTACTGGCTTGCGGTAGTGTCAAAGTGACCAGCCATTTCGAAATAAGTCTAATCGTTAATACTTTCTGGAAACATCATCATCCTTACATCACACATCTATGTCTATAAAAAATCCAGAAAACATTGGATCCAAAATCAAAAGACTGAGAGTACTCTATGGTTATAAACAGGAATATGTGGCAGGGCAAATGGGCCTGAGCCAAACCGGTTACAGTAAAATTGAAACCGGTTACAGTAAGATGACCTTGGAAAAAGCAACCCTGATTGCGCGAATCTATGATATGTCACTGGTGGAATTACTGGAATGGAAGGAAGCCAACACAGCTGGCCAGTAAATTCCCGGCTATTGCTCATAAAAAAGGCCGGACAAGCCGGCCTTCAAATTATCTCCATTAATTTCCGCTAACATGTCAGGGAACAATTCTTACGGTATGTGCTCCTTTACCCACACTTACCTTTGCTCCTTGTTTCTTCAAAGCTGGGGTATCTCCCTTTGTGACAGAGTAGAACTCTACACCGCCCGTTCCTGCTCCGAATTCCAGATATTCAAATACAGAAACCGCAAGGTTGGACCCGTCTTTATCAAAAACGACGCCTCTTGGATAAATTCCTTCAAAAGGATAATCAGCTACTTTGGCCAACGCACCATCCGCGCCTACCTTATAAAGGGTAAGAGATGCTCCGGTACCAGCTCCGGCTTCGGACCATGGTGAACCGCTTTTACCTGCATTTACCGCTACCAGCAAGCTCCCATCGGGACTAGTTGCAAATGAGCCGGTATTAACGCCCACAGCCGCTTTGCTTACAACCTTATGTTCAGCAGATCCGTCCATGGAGAAGTCCACTACATGAATTTCGCCGGGCTCAGATGCACCTCCTTGTTTTGCCTTGGAATCCAGTACAAAGTAATGCTTTCCATCTGTTGAAAATTTACCCATGGATGGATCGGCGCCCACTTTTATCGGTTTACCCAGCAGTTCTACATTTTTTAATTTTCCTGCTTCACGAATTACCTTGTAAATACCCACCTCGTTGGAATTGTCCAGTGTGAAAGCAATGAAATCACCAGATGGGTGCCAGGTAAGATCCGTTATTTTACTTGTAGTATCCAGCGCGGCAGGCAGGTTCAGAAAACGGGCTGGTTTTCCGTCCGGTGCTGCTTCTATAAAAACAAGCTCCTTACCAGCGTCTCTGGTGGAAATGATAAGTTCATTTTTGTTAATATCAATCGAAGTCGGGTTTTTGCCGACTGAAAAGCCAAATTTAGCCTTAGGTGCTGCCAGATTCATAATATCAACCACATAAAGCTTTTCTCCAGCCGGGAATTCCGCAGCTGCATCTTTATATTGAGTTACCCCGTCAGCTGGGCGTAATTTGTTTTCAAGCACATAGGCAAGCCCTCCATTAACCGGTACTGCAATTGTTTTTGAATTCCCAAAAACCGAATTAGAGATCAGGGCACTTCCGATACCCTTTCCTCTTTCAATCGGAAACTTGATTGATGTCAGTTGATCTTTCGCTGTGTTGTCTGTCAATAGCTTTCCATCCACCAAGGCCGAAGCGGCAAGATCCGCATCTGATATCACGATGAGACCTTTGGCATTGAAATTAATGGTGGACTGGGCAACAACAGGAACTGCTCCCAAAGCTATCAAACCGGCAAATAATGCGACTTTTTTCATAGAAAGAAGTTTAGTTAAAGTTGAATACTGTGTTTTAAAATGGTACCTATTACAAGCCAAAAGAAACCCTGAGAGATCCATTTGACCTTTCAAAGTTTCTTTTATGATTTTGCAATATAAAACAAAAAAGTCCTTATACGGTAAAATTTTACTCTTATTTCAACCACTAAGTTTCTTTCTGATCTGTTTTTCAAGCTAAAGGGAAATAACCCAAAGAGTTCTGGAAACGAAAAAACCCTGATAGTTGAACTACCAGGGCCAAGACCAGTAAGTAAAAAACTTAAGCTGCTACAGCTAACGAGTTAACCAATTTAGCCAGTTTAGACTTTTGGTTAGATGCTTTTTTCTTATGGATGATATTTTTCTTTGCCAAACGATCCAGCATAGAAGATACAGTTTTGTAAACTTCTACCGCAACTGTTTTGTCAGTCGTTTCACGCAATTTTTTGATATACGAACGAGTTGTTTTGTGCTGGTAACGGTTACGCAAACGTTTAGTTTCGTTGGCGCGGATTCTTTTTAATGCTGATTTATGATTTGCCATTTTATAATGATAATATTTGTCTCTTTCTCAAACGGTGTGCAAAAATATAAAAACCCTTTTAAAATGCCAAATTCCTTTTGAAATAATCTTCTAAAAAGTTATTTCACCAAATGGTTAACCTCCGAAGACAGGTACTCTTCCAGCCGTCCCAACAATTCGGAAGGATGTATGTTACTATATAACTCTCCCTCCACGGCCAGGGAAATTTTCCCCGTCTGTTCAGAAATCACGATCACAACGGCGTCCGTGGCTTCGCTCATCCCCATTGCGGCCCTGTGCCTGAAACCCAGGGAAGACGGCACATCCACGCCATCCGCTACGGGCAGTACACAACGAGCCGCTTTCAAACGGCCGTCAATGATAACCACAGCACCATCGTGTAGCTCACTATACTGGTTGAACAACGACACCAAAAGAGGTTTGGATAGTTTGGCATCCAGCATTTCTCCCGTTTCAATAAATTTACCGAGATCGTCCTTTTTGTTGATAACAATGAGAGCTCCGGTAAAATTAGCAGCAATGCTTTTGCTTGCTTCTACAATTTCCTTGAGGTTTTTGGATTTCACATCCACCACCGAACTTCCCAGTATCCTTTTTAAAAGTCCGTTATTGGTATAAATTGTGGACTTACCGATGATCAGCAGGAAACGGCGAATTTCCTGCTGAAAGATCACGATGAGTGCAACAGCCCCCACTCCCATAAAATACTGCAGAATGGCCGTCAATAACCCCAAACCCAGCCCCCGAACCACCAGATAAAAAACATATACAAAGAGGTATCCCAAAAAAACCCGGCTGGCAATACTACCTCTGACAAGGGTATATATCTGATACAACAGAACAGCTACCAGAAAAACATCAAGAACATCAGTCCAGTTGATATTCAAAAAACCAACACGCATAAAAAAATCAATAATATTTCGCGCCTAAATTACCATTTTTTAATGGATCGCCCTAGTAGCCATCCATAGTTTTACCGCCTCCATCGCAGGTTTCACATCATGAACCCGCAGGACCGACGCCCCCCGGTCCAAAGCCAGGGTGTTCAGTACCGTAGTACCGTTAAGAGCATGGTCCGCATCGGAATCCAGTGTTTTGTAAATCATACCTTTTCTCGAAATACCAATCAACAAGGGATATCCCAATGCATGGAAAGCCTGAAGGTGGTTCATCAACTGAAAATTCTGTTCCCTTGTTTTGGCAAAACCGAAGCCCGGATCAATCAGAATGTCGGACATCCCACCCTCTTTCAATTTCAGTAACTTGGGCAATAACTCGTTTATAATATCCACTGTTAAATGATTGTAAGCCGTCAGCTTGTTCATCGTGCCTGGCGTTCCGCGCATGTGCATCAGAACATAGGGTACCTGTAATGTCCCGACGGTATCCAGCATTGCGGCATCCAAAGTACCGCCAGAAACGTCGTTAATGATATGGGCGCCGCCATTTACAGCACACCTGGCTACCTCAGAACGAAAGGTATCTACCGATATGATCAGATCAGGAAAATATTTACTTAACGGTTCTATTATCGAAAGAATACGTTCACTTTCTTCGGATAAACTGATATCCGCCGCCCCGGGCCTGGTAGAATACCCTCCGATATCTACGAATGTGGCACCTTCAGCAAGCATTTTGCCAGCTTTGTCTGTGGCCTCCTGCAATGAGCCCGCCCGGCTGCCACCAAAAAAAGAATCAGGGGTGATATTGAGTATACCCATAACCCTCGGGATGGACAGATCTATCAACCGTCCCCCGATTTTGAGCGTTTTTTTACTAACTTGCGTGCTATAATTCATATACTCATAATCACATCCGGTGAAATCGACAGAAGCGGAATATCAGGAAATCATTCAGTATTGCCAAGATCTTTTTACAAAAAAAAATAAAGACTACGGTACCTCATGGCGCATTTTAAGGCTGCCGTCCATCACCGATCAGATATTTATTAAAGCACAGCGGATCCGTACCATTCAGGACAAAGGCTTTCAAAAAGTGGAGGATGATGTTGCCGGAGAATTTATCGGTATCATTAATTACTGTGTGATGGCCCTTATACAGATCCGCCTCAGGGATACCCAAAAAGAAATTGAGCCCAATGACCTGACCGGCCTCTATAATGACGAGGTGATTGCCGTGCAGGAACTGCTCTTCAACAAAAACCATGATTACGGGGAAGCATGGCGGGAAATGCGCGTTAGTTCCATGACCGACATCATTCTTATGAAACTTTTGCGTATTAAACAGATTGAGGACAATCAGGGGTTTACCCTTGTATCTGAGGGAGTTAAGGCAGGTTATCAGGACATTATCAATTACGCAGTCTTTTGTCTTATCAAATCCAATGCACTGCAAACGAATTAACCCGAGTACTCAAAACGCTTGGGCTTTCAGCAGCTCTAAAATTCCTAACGCTAAAAATCCTCCCAAGCGATTTTTAAAACCAGTTGATCAGAAATGAAGATCCTTGCTCAAATATCTCGTGTCGTTGTTGGCCTGTTATTTATTTTTTCAGGACTTATCAAATTGAACGATCCCGTAGGTACCCAGTACAAGCTGGAAGAATACTTTGAAGTTTTCGCTACGGATCTCCCGGCGTTTCATGATTTTTTCATGTCGCTGGTACCACTCGCCCTTTATTTCTCCGTTTTCCTGTGCACTGCAGAAGTAGTGCTGGGCATTGCCCTGCTGGTCGGATACAAGCCAAGAACCACCTCCTGGTTTTTACTGGCAATCATCATTTTCTTTACGTTCCTTACGTTTTATTCGGCCTATTTCAACAAAGTAACCGACTGCGGCTGTTTTGGGGCCGCCATTAAACTAACTCCCTGGACCTCTTTCGGAAAAGATATTTTCCTTTTGATACTCATCCTGATCATCGTTTATTATCGTAAGAATTTCAACCCGATGCCTACCGGAATAATCGTAATGCTGTCTACAGTTGCCTCACTCGGCATCGCATTTTATGCACTACGGCACCTTCCGGTCCTGGATCTGCTGCCTTATCGTGTAGGAGCCAGTATTCCCGCCCAACTGAAACCGTCGGAACCGCTGCGATACAAGTACATCTTTGAAAAAGATGGAAAAACACAGGAGTTTGAGCAGTACCCTTCTGATACGACACTGGTTTTCAAAGACATGGTGGTACTCAATGAAGAGGCCAAACCCAAAATCACCGATTTTAAAGTCTGGAACGATGAGGGTGATTTCACTGAAGAAACTTTCAAAGGCAGCAAGTTGTTCCTAATCCTCAAGAATTTTACGGATATCAACACAGCAGCACTGCCCGGCATCAGCAAGCTTATTAACAGCGTTAAATCCAAAGGTATTCAGCCATTGATCCTTACCTCCGGAAGCAGTGAAGAAATAAAGGGCTTTCTGACCGAACACCAGTTAACTGTACCGTTCTATTATGTAGATGCCACCGTACTGAAAACAATCTCACGTTCCAATCCTGGATTATGGCTGCTCAAAGATGGCGTTGTGAAAGGAAAATGGCATTATAACGACACGCCTTCGGCTGAAGTTGTAACGGATCTGGTTAAGTAAACTGCGTCTATAAACAGAAAATGAAGAATATAATTTTGGTCGGCATGATGTCGTCCGGCAAAACAACACTTGGAAAAAAACTGGCCCGATCTCTAGGGTATCGTTTCAAGGACCTCGACAAACTTATCGAACAGGATCAGAACACAGATATTCCTTCGATCTTTGCTGAGAAGGGAGAAGCCTACTTTCGCGACGTGGAAAGCCGGTTGCTGAAAAGCATTCCGGTTAACGGTAGTATCGTTCTAGCGTCGGGAGGAGGAACCCCTTGTTTTTTCGACAACATGGAATTTATTAAAAAACTGGGTATAAGTATATTCCTGGATGTACCTGCGCATTCACTTGCTAAACGCATTGAAAACCATGGCAAAGATGACCGCCCGATACTGTCTGGGGCACAGTCACTGGCAGAAACTCTTCAGAATAAAATTGATGAGCGCAGGCCTTATTATGCTCAGGCCGATTTTTCTTTGCACGGGGAGCTGGATGTAACGCATCTGCTCGAAAAGTTAAAACCACTGCTTTAATATTATAAAAGGGCACGTGAAAATTGAAGTTGTTTTCACATGCCCTTAGCCATTCCTGCAAAACCTGTCAGCACTACCTGCCGAAGAACGTACCTACGGTTAGCATCACGTTCACTGTTTTGTTGCTCACCTCGGCCGTTGAATAATCCTCAGGATTGTTCAGAATATATGGTGAATAAAGTGATTTATAGGTGGAGAAAGTTGCTCCCAGATCAGCAAAGAATCGGCTGTTTCTCACCCCCACACCCGCAGACATCAGATATTTATCACGTTTGGTACCATCGCTTCGAGCCATGTAAGGATCTGCGATATAGGCAAAGCCAAGCCGTCCCCGGAATACGCCTGCCCTGAGTTCCCCACCTATCCTGGCATTAACGGTATTACGGAAGGTATCCTTTATCTCCGCTTTGGTATCGGTCCTGAAATTGTTATTATCTGTACTGCTAAGATAAGTGGTCCTGCCGCCCATCCCCGAATATCCTACATATTCCACTGTACCCGTAATGAATCCCTTATTCTGAAAAAACAATGTACCTCCCAGCGATCCCTTGAAAGGGCTTATAGCAGAATAGACGAATTCGTTGGTTGCAATATTGAGATTGGTATACGGTGGGGTAATCAAACCTCCCTGTCCATCAGACACAAGCCCATCCACATACTCAGCCGCTACATTTTGATTAAATGTTTCCTTAATAGCGGTCCAAGTCGGTGTGGTAAGCACACCTCCCAGCTGAAACACAGGATTAAATTTATAAATGATTCCCAGTGACAAATTGGCTCCGTTACCTGTGACACTGAGCTCTTCAGACTGATTCGTAGAAATGAGCTCCGGACTGTTCACATAGTTATCCTCATTATATCTTGTGTACTTATACCTTAGCCGGCTGAAGCCTACCGAGCCTCCGACATATAACTTATCGTCGTAATTCCCTCCATACGAAATGTTCCATTGGGTGTTGGCGCCGGTTGCGTCGTAATTTCCATATTGATTCACAACACTATTTCTGTCCAAAGGCTCCCAATCGGGAATTGTTGCTGTGGGCGAAGAGTAAGTGGGGTTAATCAGGTACATCTGGTAATATGCGGCAGGCAAGGAAAAAGCCAGAGGGCCTCCATTGCTGGGGTCACTTTCAAAATCGGCGTTCATGTCCGCCACGGTAAGGTTACGGCCATTCGCATCCTGCACGATTTTATCCACCATTGCACTTTTGTTGTTCAGCCCTCCGTAACTGTAACGGTCTTGAAACGACTGCTGCCGTGAAAAGGATATACCCAAAGAAGTTCTCTTCCATTTTCGTTGAAAACTGGGCTGGCTGGTGATTACAAGCGAAGCCTGGGCAATGTTAAAATTGCTCTTGGCATCGGTCATGATCCCATCGGTATATTTACTGCTGGTATTAAAACTTGTAACGGCCGGACTGATGGAAATCTCCGACCGGTTATAGAAGCCCAGCCCTGCCGGGTTTCCAAAAATAGTACTGGCATCTCCACCCAAAGCGGCGTGATTACCACCCAATCCTTGAAACCGGGCCGTCCCGGTTTGATTGGATTCCGAGTATCTGAAAATATCCGCGGCATACTGCGCCTTCAGGGGAAGCGCAACAACCGCAGTAAACATCAGGTAAATATAAGGTGCAACTTTTGACATGGCTATTAAGCGAATTGAATGTAAACCGTACTTCTACTTAAACGAAAACCCTGCAAAATTATGACATTTTGCAGGGTTTAATCGTGTATATCCTTTCAGCACATAAGCTTATGGGAATTATCTTGGACCTCTTGAAGGTGATGCAGACCGTGATCCGCCTCCACCCGAAGAAGGTGCACTGTAACTTCTGGACGGCGCACTGTAACTTGGTGCACTGTAAGTTCTGGCAGGCGCATTGTACGTTTCCCGTGATGGTGACGAATAATTGCTGTTACTTCTGGACGGAGCCGAGTAATTGGACTGCGACCTGCTGGGAGCGCTATAAGACTCTGAGCTGTAACTCCTTGACGAACGGGAACTATTACCCGAACTGTACTGACCTGATGAATATCCCGAGGTATTGGTTCTGGGTCTTGAATAATAGGTATTCCCGTCAGCCGGAGCATTGTCTCTTGAGTAACTTCTAGAAGAAGAGTTAGCATTAGCGGCCGATCTTCCACCTGTATACCCACTGGACACCCTGCCATCTCCGCGAGAAGACCTTGAATTGTAGTTATCCGAAGCATTCACTGAATTGGCTACTGCCCGCCTTCCACTTCTGCTGCTCTCATTCACAGTTGAAGATGAACGGGGAGTGTTCACGAAGCTTGAGTTGTACCTGCTGCTATTATTTCTGACGGTACTTCCACTTGCAGTACGTGGCCCGTAAGTTCTGGTCAGTCCTTGTCTCTCATAATTATTGACAATCACAACAGGCCTGCTGTATGCCCAGGGATTATACCCATAGCCATATCCAAAGGCATCATACATTCCGTAACCACCATAACTGTACATGCTGTAAGGAGAATAACCCCATGGTGAATATCCAAAGGAAGAATATCCCCAAGGATCGTAGTAACCCATCATCATGTTGTTGTAACCCCATGGTGAATATCCCATCATGGAACCCATTCCATAACCAATGTAGGGACTGAACCCAAAACGGCTTCCCAATCCGAAGCTTAAACCCAAGCTCAGACCTGATCCGAAACCTCCGAACCCATTGTAGGCATAAAAGGGATTTGAAAACCGGGTAGCCTGATTGTAACCGTCTACAAAACCAGCATTATAACCTACATTATCGTTCAGTGCACGATTTACACTCCTTGAAGACAGATAGTTTTCGTCATAATAGTCAGTAGTACCCGTATATTGGTGATCTTCTGCAGGAAGGTAATCCGGATTACCCGAACGGGAAAATTCTTCACTTTGAACCCGGTTGCCGGAAACCGCTACTGCACCGGAGCCTCCCCCGTAAAGATCGTCATATTCAGCACCTGAACGTGAAGTATACTGATTGCTTGCACATCCCCAGGCCCCGAACAGCGCTACGACAGATAAATATTTAATTTTATTTTTAATCATCATGGCCTTAGAAGGATTAAAGTTATGTTGCTAATATACAAAAAAATCACACCTAATCAATACGTCAACATCTATAACAGAACATTAATTCCAAAGTTAACATAAAAAACTATCTTTGCAACTTATTGAAAAATCAAAAAAACTGAACCGGAATACTCCTTATAAAATCAATAAAAAGCATCACAGAATGAGTAAAGCCTTGCCAAAGCGTAGTGAAAACTACTCCGAATGGTACAATGAATTAGTAAAGCGGGCCGACCTGGCCGAGAATTCCGCAGTGAGGGGATGTATGGTGATCAAACCTTACGGGTATTCGATATGGGAGAAAATGCAGCGGGCACTGGATGATATGTTCAAAGAAACCGGCCATACCAATGCTTATTTCCCTTTGTTTATTCCTAAATCATACCTGAGCAAAGAGGCGTCGCATGTGGAAGGTTTTGCCAAAGAATGTGCCGTGGTTACACACTACCGCCTGAAAAACGACCCTAACGGCAAGGGTGTTATTGTAGATCCGGACGCCCGGCTGGAAGAAGAACTGATTGTGCGGCCCACATCCGAAACGGTGATCTGGAGTACCTATAAAAACTGGATACAATCCTACCGCGACCTTCCCCTGCTTATTAATCAATGGGCCAATGTGGTGCGCTGGGAAATGCGCACACGGCTTTTTCTGAGGACCGCGGAATTTCTGTGGCAGGAAGGCCATACCGCCCACTCTACAGCTACAGAGGCCGTAGCCGAGGCCAGGCAGATGCTGGACGTTTACACAACTTTTGCGGAAGAATGGATGGCATTGCCCGTATTAAGGGGTGTTAAAACGGCTAACGAACGATTTGCAGGAGCCGTAGATACGTACTGCATCGAGGCCCTGATGCAGGATGGAAAAGCCTTACAGGCTGGAACCTCCCATTTTCTAGGCCAGAATTTTGCTGCCGCCTTTGACGTAAAGTTCCAGGATAAGGATGGTAAGCTGGAATATGTATGGGGTACCTCATGGGGTGTAAGTACCCGTTTGATGGGTGCACTGATCATGGCACATTCCGATGACAATGGTCTGGTTTTACCTCCCAAGCTGGCACCAATCCAGGTGGTTATTGTTCCGATCTACAAGAACGAGGAGCAGCTGGATGCGATCTCGGACAAGGCGGCTGAAATTATGAAAGAGCTTAAAAAGCGTGGTATATCGGTTAAGTACGACAATAACGATGCGTATAAACCCGGTTATAAATTTGCAGAATATGAACTGAAGGGTGTTCCCGTTCGCCTGGCCATGGGTGCGCGTGACCTTGAAAACAATACAGTTGAGGTTGCCCGCCGGGATACAAAGACGAAAGAAACCGTTTCTCTGGAAGGTATTACGGAGTATATCAGCGATCTGCTGGACAATATCCAGGAGGCTGTTTACAATAAGGCGCTGGCATTCAGAGAAGAAAACACGGTGAAAGTTGATACCATGGAAGAATTCACGAAGATACTCGACGACAGAGGTGGGTTTATACTCGCACACTGGGATGGCACCTCCGAAACCGAGGAGAAGATCAAAGAAGAAACAAAAGCGACTATCCGCTGCATCCCTTTGAACCAGGAAGCAGAAGACGGTGTTTGCATTTACTCTGGTAAACCTTCAAAGGGAAGAGTGGTTTTTGCCAGGGCGTACTAATACTTTTAATCAGAAACACAGCTGGCTGACCGACGGTACGTGTTTTAATATAGGGTGGTCAGAAATGTTTTCTTAAAAATCAATTTAATTATGAGACAAGCGCAAGCAGGAGACACTGTTCATGTTCACTACAAGGGAACACTTACAGACGGACAACTTTTTGATTCATCGGAAGGCCGTGAGCCCCTGAGCTTCCAGCTGGGAAGTGGTATGGTGATCAAAGGCTTTGACGACGGGGTTACCGGAATGGAAGTTGGCGATAAAAAAACAGTACATATACCTAATGTTGAGGCCTACGGACCGGTGAATGAGGAAATGGTTATCCAATTCCCAATAACTCAGATTCCCGCAGATATCCCCCTGGAAATAGGCGGAACCCTGAACATGCACCAGGATGGAAACGGCCAGGTTATTCAGGTGGTTATCAAAGAAGTAACAGACGAATTTGTGATTCTGGATGCCAACCACCCGCTGGCTGGGCAGGATCTTATATTTGAACTGGAATTAGTAGATATCAAGTAGTAATTCCCGGTTCTCAAAGGAAAAGACAGGTTCTTTTAAATGAAACCTGTCTTTTTCCCTTAAATTAATCATACCGCTATTCTGCCCATTTAAGGCTGTAAGCTTCTGGTTTTACCCGTGAAATTTTAAGCAAAATTTGCTTATCCGCCAGGTCATTGAGCATCCGCTGCGCTCTTTTTTCCGATATATTGATAATTCTGGAAAAGGCTTTTGCGGTCACATAATCCGTTTCTCTGAGATATGTGATCAAAGTTTTGACATGCCGCGATGCCAGCATTTTTTCTGTATCGTTATCTCCCTCACCCTGAATTAGGAGCCTTGGAATGGGAAGGCTCTTATCCTTCATTCGGATATAAATGATACGGTCCCCTTTTTCATTTAAAGCGTAATGCGGCTTGTCCGTACTTTCGTCTATTTCAATTCTCAGTATCTGTTTTCCATCAAGAGCTTCACTTTTGAAACGTAGGATCAGTTTTTCTTCAATGAGCTCCGATGTCGCTTTTTCCAGTTTCTGTAACTCCCTCAGTTCTGATTTCACCCCCAGAATTTCCCCGTTATCACCAATGCCCACCAGCAAAGTCCCCCCCGAAGTGTTGGCAAATGAAGTAATGGTTTTGGCAATTTTATAAGAACTGTCAATCTTTCTTTTAAACTCGACTGTAAGGCCCTCACCTTGTTTTATTATCTGAAGAGTACTTCGCATGTAGTCAGATCAAACCGTATTTTTTACCAGGTAACGATTTTATCATACCCTGAAATTCCAGATTTAGTAAAAGATTCGCTAATTTATTCAGATGAATGCTGCTTTGCCAGGAAAGCTCGTCCAGTTGCATTACTCCTTTTTGTTTTAACAAAGAAAGTACCTGCCCTTCCTCCTGGGTAAAACCATCAAATATCAAAGGTGCCGGACTACCTGTGTCAAACGTAACTTCCCGGGTTTTGGACAAATTGGTATGCCAGCCAATCGCTTCGGCCATTTCCTCCACTGACGTAAAAATGGATGCTTTATTCTCTCTGATCAACTGATTACATCCCTCAGATTGCGGCTGATTTAAATTACCGGGAACGGCGAAAACATCCCTGTGATAGTTTTGAGCAAATTCGACGGTAATCAGGCTCCCTCCTGTCCGGCCCGACTCCACAACGAGCGTGGCGTCACTTAACCCGGCGATAATACGGTTCCTGGCGGGGAAACGCATAAAATCTGGCTTGGTCGCCAGCGCGTTTTCTGTTACCAAGCCCCCATCCTCCATCATGTCCCTAGCAGTTTTACCATGGGCAGCAGGATAAACCATGTTTAGACCACTCGCCATCACCCCTAAAGTAGGAAGACCATTTTTTAAGCATGCCCGGTGCGCAGTAATATCAACCCCATAAGCCAGTCCGCTAATGACCAGCGCATGATACGGAACAAGTTCACGGATAATAGATTCTGTCACAGCTTTACCATATTCGCTCACCTGCCTGGTCCCCACTATCCCTATGGTCCTGTTCACATTGAAGTCAAATTTGCCGCGGCTGTATAGTACAACCGGGGAGTCGTATAAAGATTTCAGCCTGATGGGATACGTATCATCCGTATAAAAGTGTAATTGTGTATCCGTTTTCCGGCAATCCTGGTATTCCTTTTCCCCAACTGCCACCGCCTCCTTTTTGAGAATGGTGCGCGCAGCCTTCTCTCCAATTCCAGGTATTTTGATAAGCTTTTTAAAGTCAGACCGGAATACCTCCGTTGCATTTCCGCAGTAACTAATTAACTGCCTGACAGATACAGAACCTACGCCAGGCGTGTGAATAAGCGCAAGGGTATAAATTTTCTCTTCTTCTGTTGTATACAACATAGCAGAATGAACCGATTTTAGTGATTGATGAAGAAGTTATGTTCCCGATGTAACCTATCCATTCCACACATTGGGCGGGCATGGTTTTGATATATACGTTACGTAAGACCTTTGTCATCAAAAATAACAATAATCTTTTAAGCAGATATGGAAAATTTACAGGCAGAAGATGCAACAGCCACCGCCCAGTATACCGGGATGGGTGCCACTTGTTTCAATGAAGGTGTTTTTTACCGCGTATGGGCCCCTCATGCCGAAAATGTTTCCGTAATCGGAAATTTTAACAACTGGGATGAAAACGCGAATCCTCTACATCCCGAAGAAAACGGTATGTGGGGTGCGTTAATAGAAAACTCCGCAGAAGGTGATGAATACAAATTCCTTCTTCAAACGCCTTACGGAACATTTATGCGCAACGATCCCTACGCATTAAAAATGACCAACTCTGCCGGGAATTGTATTGTTTACAACCACAATAGTTTCGACTGGCAGGAAACAGGATACACTATTCCAGCCTGGAATGAAATCATTGTTTATGAAATGCATGTGGGTACCTTCAATGTTACCAAAGAAAATGACCCCGGGACGTTTTATACGGCAATTGAACGGTTGCCTTACCTGAAAGAAATGGGATTCAACGCCGTTGAACTGATGCCGTGTTCCGAATTCCCAGGTTCCAGGTCCTGGGGGTATAACCCTTCTAATCCATACGCGATCGAGTCTGATTATGGTGGCCCAGACGGATTAAAGGCATTTGTAAAAGCAGCTCACGAAGCAGGGATTGCCGTGATACTGGACGTGGTATACAATCATTTCGGCCCCTCGGACCTTGACCTGTGGCAGTTTGATGGCTGGCAGGAAAACGATGGAGGTGGCATTTACTTTTACAACGACTGGAAAGCAGAAACGCCATGGGGTAAAACCAGACCTGACTATGGCCGCAATGAGGTGAGGCAATACATCCACGACAATGCCCTGATGTGGCTCAGAGACTACCGGGTGGATGGCTTGCGGATGGACATGGTACCTTACATCCGTAATGTTAAAGCGGACGGAAACCCGGATAATGATATCCCGGAGGGTATGAGCCTCATGCAATGGATCAATGAGGACATCCGCCAGCAGTTCCCCAACAGGATCACCATTGCGGAAGATATGCACTCACTTGATTTCATAACCCATCCTGCCAGTGAAGGCGGCCTGGGATATGGCTCGCAGTGGGATGCCAAATTTGTCCATACGATCAGGGAGGCCATTATTACTCCCAACGATGCCGACAGAGATATCCACAAAGTGGTTGAAGCGATCACCTTCTGTTATAACATGGATTCTTTTCAGAGGATTGTTTACACGGAATCACATGACGAAGTGGCCAATGGCCAGGCCCGTGTTGCAGAAGAAATAGCTGCGGATGATGTCAACAACTGGTACTCCAAGAAAAGGGCTGCACTGGGCGTGGTGCTGGTACTTACTTCACCGGGTATTCCGATGATCTTCCAGGGGCAGCCTTTGCTGGAGGACAAGTGGTTTTCGGACAACGATCCGATCGACTGGAGCCGGCTCGAAAAATTCAGTGGTTATGCCACTTTGCATAACGAAATCATTCACCTGCGCAGAAACTGGTTTGGCGTAACAGCCGGTCTCCAGGGCCAGCATGTGGAGATTATCCGTGCCGATAATGAACGAAAGGTGATTGTCATGCACCGGTGGCAGAACGGAGGCCCCAAAGACAGCGTTGTTGTTGCTTTTAACTTATCACACGAAAAGTACGACGATTATAAAGTGGGCTTTCCGGCGAAGGGCCTCTGGAACCTTCGTTTCAATAGTGATGATCAGAAGTACGATCCTGAGTTTTCGCATATCGCAACGCATGACGTTGATGCGCACGAGGGCGAATATGACAGCTTGCCTGCCTATGCTTCACTCACGTTGCCTGCTTACACAGCTTTAATATTCTCACAAGAAGGCTGAGCATCCACTTTTATCTGACAGGAGACATAAATGACAGGTCCGGCACCAATCCCGATAACCTGTCATTTATTTTATCACCCTGAATAGCCGTTCCCACCGAATCTTGTTCATAAAGCTGGTAGGATCCGGATCAATAGACATCCACACAAATATGGCCTTACCGACGATATGGTCCTTAGGGACAAAACCCCAGTATCTTGAATCCGCAGAGTCATGGCGGTTGTCACCCATCATGAAATAATAGTCCTGGCCGAAGGTGTATGCTTCAAGTTTTTTCCCTGCTTTCTTTATTTCCTGATTTTCGATGACGATGTCGTCATTGCCTTCATGGTTTTGAATGATCTCTCCGTATAGCGCTACATTTATGGGTGTTAGTGATATCTTCATGCCTTGTTTGGGTATCATCACCGGCCCATAATTATCCTTATTCCAGTCGATCAGGTCAGTTACCGGAAACAGGTAAGGCTCTTTATATCCTTTGGGAAGTATCACCGGCGAAATCCTTTTGACAAAATCATACGATTTTAGTTTCTCTATATTTGCTTCCGTTGTTTTCACGATGTAACCTGGTTCATCATTTTCCGGCAGGGTATCATTGTAGGTTTCGGTGTATTGAGAGAACGCAGTTATACCATTTTTCCTGAATACATTAACTTCGTTCACCGTTGTGGACGTTGCTACAAAGTATTCATTCTGCATTCCCACAGGAATTTCAGAAGCCGTTCCGTTCACAACCACACGTCCGTCACGTATTTCCAGCCGGTCACCGGCTATTGCTACACATCTTTTAATGTAATTACTCCTGAGATCCAGCGGATGCGGCTTCAGATTGGGAAGTACGGTACTGTATTTCTGATAAAGATCAGGATGTTCCACCGGCAGGTTGAATACTACAACATCTCCTCGTTTCACATCCGAAAACCCGGGCAACCGAAATTGCGGAAGTTTGATCCAGTCCAGATAGGAAGGTATCTCTGTTCCCCACACCGTTTGATGGCTTAACGGAATCTGAAGAGGTGTAACCGGCGTAGTGGTACCGTAATGGAGCCTGCTCGTGAAAAGATATTCCCCTACCAGCAGGCTGTTTTCCATTGAGGGTGTGGGGATCACAAAGGCACTGAAGAGCAGCCACCTGATGATCACTGCGGCTATTACAGCAAACAGAATGGAATCAAACCACTCCCTTACCACGGATTTCTTTTGTTTTTCTGATTTTGCGGTTAGTTCAGTTACCGGCATTGCTCGTTTGGATTAAGACCCGTGCAATATATAGCAATTAACTATAACACACAAACAATTATATATAATTTTATTTAATATATATACAAATCCAAAAAAAGGCTGCCGAATAGGCAGCCTTCCATCCATTTTCAAAATTACTACCTTTTAGTTGATCACCCTGAACAGACGGTTCCATCTGATCTTGTTGAAGAAACTGGTCGGTTTAGGATCAATAGACATCCAGACAAAAACTGCTTTCCCAACGATATGGTCCTTAGGTACAAAACCCCAGTACCGCGAGTCGGCCGAGTTGTGGCGGTTGTCACCCATCATAAAATAATAATCCTGTTTGAAGGTATAGGTCGTGATCGCCTTTCCTCCTACCTTGATCGCGTTATCTTCCAGTACCACATCCTCATTTTCTTCATAATTTTTAATCACCGGGCCATACATAGCAATATTCTCCGGAGTAAGATTCACCGTAACACCTTCCTTAGGTACAGTAACCGGCCCGTAATTATCCCGGTTCCATTTGAATAACGAGGAGTTAGGATACAGCATAGGCTCACTGATATCTTTGGAGGCTTTAACGATGGTTATATTCTTAACGAAATCATATTCCTTAAGTTTGCCAGCGATCTCGACCGTAGTCCACACCAGATAGCCCATCTGATCATTCGCGGGAATGGTGTCATTAAAAGTTTCCGTGTAAGCATTGAATTCCGAAATACCATTTTCCTTAAATACTTTTTCCTCGTTTACGGCTGTGGTGGTGGCTACAAAATATTCGTTTTCCATTCTTACCGGGTTAGGCTCTGCTTTTCCATTGGCAAACACCTGCAAATCCCTTACCTCTAGCTTATCACCGGGCAGCGCCACACATCTTTTAATATAGTTGGTCTTGAGATCAACCGGGTGCTGCAATTCTGGCGGGTAATTAAAAACGACTACATCTCCCCGTTTCACTTCACTAAAACCGGGTAATCTGTACTGCGGCAACTGAATGGCATCCGTATAGGAGGGTATGTTGGTACCCCAGATCGTCTGGTGCGTCAGCGGAACCTGCAGCGGTGTTTTTGGCGTACGGGTACCATAATGCAGCTTGCTGACAAACAAAAAATCTCCCACCAGCAAACTGTTTTCCATGGAAGGTGTAGGAATTGTAAACGCTTCAAAAAACAACCAGCGGATCAGCGTCGCTGCTACAACTGCAAAAAGGATGGAATCAAACCATTCCCTAACCGGGGATTTTTTATTTTTGGAAGATGTTGTCATGGAGGAAGTACTCTTTTCTATTGCGATTAAAAACTGATACTAAATAATTCTACTGGTCAAGGTCCTTCAACAGATCATCCATCCCGAAGACGCCCGATTTCCCTTTCAGCCATTCCGCCGACACCACCGCGCCCAATGCAAAACCAGTCCTGTTATGTGCTATATGTGAAATTTCGATGGTATCCACATCGGAGTCATACCGCACGATGTGTGTTCCGGGAACCTCTCCCTCACGCAAGGCCTTGATAGGCAAAAAACCTTCCTGACCATCGGGTTCAAGTTTCCATCCGCTAAGGTTCCCTGCTTCTGCAATAACTCCCTCAGCGAGGGTAATAGCCGTTCCGCTGGGTGCATCCAGCTTATGAATGTGGTGAACTTCCGTCATCGAGGTTTGGTAATGCTGTCCGTTCATTAACTTTGCCAGCAGACGATTAAGGCGGAAGAAAATGTTAACACCGATACTATAATTGGAGGCATAAAAGAATGCGCCGCCTTTTTCTTTGCAGAGTGCCTCCACTTCGGAGCGGTGTTCCAGCCAGCCGGTGGTACCACTCACGACCGGCCATCCTCTTTTGAGGCAGTAGGATATATTTCCAAAAGCTGCTTCGGGTGAGCTGAACTCAATGGCAACATCTACATCACCGGCCTGGAGGCCGTCCATATCAGATTTGTTTTGAACGTCAATTCTTCCTGCTATTGTATGGCCTCTTTCTACGGCTATTTTTTCAATCGTTTTACCCATTTTGCCATAGCCGAGCAATAATATATTCATTTAAAATCGTTTATAAATTAGAAATTTCATTTACTTAAAATTAAAAACCAGCTTTAATCCGGGCGCCGGCTGCCTCATCATAGGCTGCTGGATCTTTGGCTCCACGTGCATACTGATGTCGTCTGTGAGATCAAAGGTTTTCAAATGCGCCGCTACATTTGTTTCTATAATTGTAAGGCCGTAAATCAGTACAGCTACCACGATAGAAAGATTTTTATTTCTCCGCCAGTAATTCTTCCCTCTTTTTACCTGATCCAGATTTCCCTGTTTATATTCACTGCTGGTAGCAAACAGATTCCTGATTCTTACCGTCCTGGTTGAGTCCGAGGTAATTCCCGGAAGTACCTGACCGTAAGTAGGGCTGTCTTTGTTCAGATCGTAAAAGCTCTTATAGGCCGAGAGATAGTCGTTATACTTGATACTATTCAAATGAAAGGCATATAACCCTCCCCCTATACCCAGATAAATAATGGGTAGCTTCCAGTAATCCCTGTTATAGATCTGCCCGCCTCCGGGTATCAGCGCCAAAAGTGTAGCGGTCCTGGGAACCGGTACAAACTTCTTTGCCTTATTGAGGTTCACCACCGAGTCCGGAACAAGTCCTGCCAAACTATCCGCTGTGATAACCCGAACCGGTTTTCCTTTTACCGAATCACTACTGATCACCTGCGCACGGCTAACATGAGCCAACAGGATTACACAACAACCTAACCAAAACCAAGTTTTCAAGTCTTTACTTCAAATTTCAATGTTTCCAAAATCCTTTTCAGTTCGTCCTGGGAAGCGAACGGGATTTTTATCTCCCCTTTGTGTTCTGTATCGCTTTTAACCGAGACCTTAGCCCCGAAATACGAGGATAATTGGAACTGTAACGACTTTATTTCCTGATTAATTGTTGGTTTCTTGACAGTCTCAGAAGGCTGATTGGACATCATTCCCAGCTTTCTGACCTCCTCTTCCACTTTTCGGACCGACCAGCCCTCTTCAATTATTTTGTTAAAAATCTTTAATTGGCTCTGATCGCTGTTAATTGTAATGATCGCACGGGCATGTCCCATGCTTATTTTATTGTCCCGAAGCGCTGCCTGGATAACCGGCGGAAGCTTCAACAGACGGATATAGTTGTTAACCGTTGTTCTGTTTTTACCTACGCGTACTCCCAGCTCTTCCTGTTTCAGATTACATTCCAGGATCAGCCGCTGATAACTCAAGGCTATTTCAATAGAGTTAAGATTTTCGCGCTGAATATTTTCGATGAGCGCCATTTCCAGCATCTGCTGGTCATTGGCCGTTCTGATATAGGCCGGAATCCGCGCCATTCCTATGGACCGGGAGGCCTGGAGCCTTCTTTCTCCTGATATCAGCTGATACTGATCTACTGCCAACTGCCTTACCGTAATGGGCTGGATAATCCCCTGTACCCGGATAGAATCCGCAAGTTCCATCAGTGCCTCCTGATCAAACTTGGTTCTGGGCTGATAGGGATTCGCCTCTATCCTGTCCAGCTCAATTTCATTCATGGTACCAATTCCTTCCTGCGACGACTGCCTGGCATTGGCGCGTGGTGTATTTACTTTTTCCGAATCCTGCAAAAGGGCTCCTAACCCTCTGCCCAAGCCGGTCATTCTTTTGTTTTTGTTGATATTATCCATCAGGTGAGTCTTGCAATCCAGTAATCAGTGTCAGTTCACGCCCATTTGCTTATCAGACGATAATAGTCCGTTCTTTTCCAGAATTTCTCTGGCAAGATTCAAGTAACTCACAGCTCCCTTGCTTTCCGCATCCTGCGCCATCACCGGTATGCCATAACTCGGTGCTTCGCTGATCCTTACATTCCGCGGAATGATGGTGTTAAAAACCAGTGACTGAAAATGATTGGTCACCTCGGTTACTACCTGGTTGGACAACCTCAGGCGCAGGTCGTACATCGTCAGCAAAATCCCCTCAATGATGAGTTCAGTATTAAGCCTCGACTGGATAATGGTGATTGTATTCAACAGCTTGCCTAAGCCTTCCAAAGCGAAATATTCACATTGTACCGGAATAATGACCGAATCTGCCGCAGTAAGGCTGTTAATAGTGATAAGCCCCAGGGAAGGTGAGCAGTCAATCACAATGAAGTCGTACTGCTGCCTGACTTCCGTAATAGCAGCTTTCATCCTGTGCTCTCTGTCTTTCAGGTTGATCATCTCTATTTCCGCGCCAACCAGGTCTATATGAGACGGAATCAGATGGAGATTGGGAAAATCCGTTTCAAGGATAATATCACCAGTTTCCACCTCTTCGATCATACATTCGTAAATGCTGTTCTGCATTTCCTGGGGATTAAATCCAAGGCCTGACGTAGAATTTGCCTGAGGGTCGGCATCAATAATAAGCGTGCGGAATTCGAGTGCAGCCAAACTCGCCGCAAGGTTAATAGCGGTTGTTGTTTTACCAACTCCCCCTTTTTGGTTTGCAATTGCAATTACTTTGCCCATGTATTGTTTGAGTTACCAATGCCAAATTTCAGCTATTCATCCCAATTCACCAAAAAATGTTCCACGCTCTTTGGTATTATCTCTATAATACACTGTATAACAATATATTAAACTATATTATTATTTGTTAAAATTTGGATAGCGTATAAAAATGTGCATGTTTCACGCCCACACTTCCGTACCTTCCGTACAATTTTTGCACATTTCAATTTCGGAACGTGACCGGATAAGCGATGCCCGGAAATCGGTATATTTCTTTCCCTTCCAGAGTTTGGTGAAAGTTTCCTGCTTCATATCTCCGAGTTTATATTCCGCATCCTTATCAAAACAGCAGGGTACCACTGCCCCATCCCAGGTAATAACACAGGAATGCCACATTTTCCAGCAATGGTCAACAAACTTATTTTTTATGGCAAACCTTCCGTCTTCAGCCTTTTTGTAGCGCGAATATTTGTCAATGGTCGGGATCAGTTCCGAACCGTCTTCGTAGTCATAAATCTGGGCGGTCTTTAAACCTACCTCATCCACACCCAGTTCCTCTGCCAACCGCTTTACGTCCTCAATCTGATGTTCGTTAGGCTTCACTACCAGAAACTGAAAGATAACATGAGGCGTACTGGATTTGAGCTCCTTTTTCCACTTTACAATATTGCGGGTTCCTTCCAGTACCTTTTCCAGATTTCCACCAATCCGGTACTGCTGGTAGACGTCCTGCGTGGTACCATCAATGGAAATAATGAGCCTGTCCAGCCCCGACTCCACTGTTTTCCGTGCTTTTTCATCCGTAAGATAATGGCCATTGGTGGATGTGGCGGTATAAATACCCTTCTGACTGGCATATTTTACCAGTTCAAAAAATTTGGGGTGCAGGTATGGTTCTCCCTGAAAATAAAAGATAAGATACAACAAGGTATCTGCTAGTTCGTCAATGGTCCGCTTGTAAAGCTTCTCCTCCATCATACCCGTCGGGCGGGTGAACGACCGTAAACCACTAGGACACTCCGGACAACGCAGATTACAGGAAGTTGTTGGTTCAAATGAAATGGCCAGCGGCATTCCCCAATGCACCGGCCTTTTCGTTATTTTGGAATAAAAGTAACTCCCAAGTATCTGAATGGCGTTTAAGGCACGTTTTGGAGTAACCTTTGACATCAGGTTCAGACCATCCTTAAAATTTTTATTCATCGGTTCTGGCTATTAGCTATCTGCCATTGGTTGAGCTGCAAATAGCTGGTTTACAACAGTTACCCTATCAAAAATCAGCCTACTGAAATAGCAGTGCTGTACTTAATTTCTGATATCACAAAGTAACTGCTAATGTGTAACACACTTTTGAGTGCAGAAAGTTTATGCTGGTAAAATTGATTATACGCCTCCCCATCCTCCACAATCACCTTCAGCATGTAGTCAAAATTACCGGAAACAACCGAACATTCAAGTACCTCCTCCATTTCACCTATCGCCTGATTGAAATCTTCGAAACTCTCTTTCCGCTGTTTATCCAAAGTTACGTTACAATACACCACCAACGATTTACCTAATTTCCGGCGATTCAGCAGGCCCACATACTTCTCTATAAAACCTTCCCGTTCCAGCTTCCTGATCCGCTCATGAACAGGCGTTACTGAAAGGTTGATTTTTCCGGCTATCTCCTTTATTGTCAGATGCGCATTCTGCTGAATCAAATTCAAAATCTGTTTGTCCGTTGTATCGGGCTGCATAAAGTTTTTTTTATTATCCGTCACTGAATTTCAGTTAACAAAAAGGATATTTTTCTTTCAAAGAAATCAAAAATAGTTTTGTTTTCCATTAATTAGGTATCTGTCAGTATATTTTTTTAGGCCCGTGTAATTTCGCAGATAATAAGCTTTAAAATTCCATCACCTTAATATTCCAAACCTATGATCATCGGCGTACCGAAGGAAATCAAAAACAATGAAAACCGGGTGGCTGTTACCCCGGCCGGAATCACAGAATTCCGTAAGCATGGACATACCGTGTATGTGCAGACAGATGCAGGCAAAGGCAGCGGTTTCACCGACAGCCAATATACTGAGGCCGGCGCAATCATACTCTCGAGCATTGAAGAGGTGTACGCCATTGCTGAAATGATCATCAAAGTAAAAGAGCCTATTGCCAGCGAATACAACCTCATCAAAGAAAACCAGCTCCTTTTCACATATTTCCACTTCGCTTCTTCCGAACCGCTTACCCAAGCCATGATCGCACGGAAGGCCATTTGCCTGGCCTACGAAACCGTTGAAAAATCAGACCGAAGCCTTCCCCTTTTAATTCCGATGAGCGAAGTAGCGGGCAGGATGGCCGTACAGGAAGGTGCCAAATACCTTGAAAAACCGATGGGCGGATTTGGTATATTACTGGGTGGTGTGGCTGGTGTGAAACCCGCCAATGTGCTGGTGCTGGGAGGTGGGATTGTGGGTACCCAGGCTGCAAAAATGGCCGCGGGACTGGGCGCCAATGTGACCATTGCCGACATCAATTTACAAAGGCTGCGTTACCTGGAAGACATCATGCCAGCCAATGTTGATACCGTCATTTCCAATGAATATAACATCCGTGATCTCATCAAAAGTACCAACCTCATCATTGGCGGGGTACTGATTCCCGGCGCAAAAGCTCCTTCCCTGATCACCAGAGATATGCTCAAACTCATGAAACCCGGAACCGTAATGGTGGATGTAGCCATTGACCAGGGCGGATGTTTTGAGACTTCCCACGCAACCACACACGAAGATCCTATCTATGAAGTGGACGGAGTAGTGCACTACTGCGTTGCCAACATGCCCGGTGCCGTTCCATATACTTCCACACTGGCACTCACAAACGCAACCTTACCTTACGCACTTCTTTTAGCAGATAAAGGCTGGCAGGCTGCTTGCCAGAGCAATGAAGAACTAAAAAAAGGGTTGAACATCGTAAAGGGAAACATCGTATTCAAAGGTGTTTCAGACGCTTGGAAACTACCCTATACCGACGTCAACAGTATCTTTTGAAGTCAAGAAAAGGAAAGCCTGAGCGATTCGTGCACGAAATGCTCAGGCTTTCCCGCTTCATTATTTCATTCCAAAATTCTTCGACATTCCAAAACCTGCTCCGCTCCCAAAGTTCAGCCCGAAAGTGGAACTATTATCTGCTCCTTTCATTTTATTGGTGACAATGCTGAGGCTTCCAAAGTTAAAGTTCAGGGCGAATCCATTTTTGAGATTCACACCAATGGCAGGAAACAAGGTTCCTTCAAAACCATTGCCTTTGACACCAGCGGTTTTTGAAGAGAGGAAATTGGTATTCAGCTGGCCGTACACGGCAAAAATATCCGAAAGCGGGTGTGCATAACGGATAAATGGCCCTGCACCGAAGGCCGACGATTTGATGTCGGCGGAAGAGGTACCTGTTGTTTTCCAGTTCTCGGTCTTCAGATTCACTCCGGCAGTCCAGTGATCCGTGAACTGGTATCCCACTGCGGGTGAAAACGTGAAACTGTTTACCTTGGAATCGTCCGGATTTTTGGTTGAATTAATGCCCAGGTTTCCATAAATAAGTATGGTATTGTTCTGTGCCTGAACAGCCGCAAAACCAAGTGTTAAAATAAAACTAAAAATAATCCTTTTCATGGTTTTTTGTATAGTGTGATTGAATGAGTAGCGTCATCAAACCTAATGACCTGCTTTTATACGTCACCAGGTTCAGAAGGTAACGGTTACGGCATACAAGAAAGCTACCATAGTGGCCCTTCGGCAGCTTCCCGTCTTCGCCCCGGTTCCCGCCCTTCTAGAAATATTACAATTTATTTTTTTCATATATTGCATATTTCAATATTATCCTTACTTTTGCATAAAATTTGAACGAACATCCGTTCGCTTCTCTGCTTCATATCCGGTACAGGGCCACAGACAGGCCACCCAACCTTTAAAATCGCCGGTTGGATTTTACCGCTTCCATCATGCAGAGCCCCACGGATCGTTTGTGGTGGGCTTTGCGCAATCCCTGTTAAGTTAAAGTTTGTTCCGGCACGGTCAGAATGTCATTTCCAGACCTTCTGTAATTCAGCCCGGCTGAACTTCTGATCATTGTGCTGATCATAGTACTTCTGCGTCATTTTTGTGCGCAGGAAATGACTGTGCAGACTGTATTTACTCTAGAATTTTATAATAACAAAAATAGAATGACAACTGAAATAATTGAAACCTTCTCAGAGCTTGGACTCTCAGAAAACATCCTTAAAGCCTTAACAGAAATGGGTTTTGAAAAACCCTCCCCTATCCAGGCACAAGGAATTCCGGCAGTTATGCAAGGCTCTGACGTAATTGGCCAGGCGCAAACAGGTACCGGAAAAACTGCCGCTTTTGGTATACCCGTTTTAGAAAGAATTGACACATCCAGCAATGCCGTGCAGGCATTGGTACTTTGCCCTACGCGTGAACTTGCAGTTCAGGTTTCTGAGGAAATCGGACGCCTCGCCAAATTCACGAGAGGTATTAAAATTGAAGCTATATATGGCGGTGATTCAATCGAACGCCAGATCCGGTCACTCAAAAAAGGGGTTCATATTGTAGTAGGTACCCCTGGCCGTGTAATGGATCACATGGAACGCAAAACACTGAAGTTCGATGAGGTACGCATGATGGTACTCGATGAGGCTGACGAAATGCTTGACATGGGTTTCCGCGAAGATATCGAAAGCATTCTTGCCGACATGCCTGCTGACCGCCAGACGATCTTGTTCTCTGCAACGATGTCGAAACCGATCATGTCTATCACGAAACGCTTCCTGAACGACCCTATTCTGATCAAAGTGGTACGCAATGAGCTTACCAACGTGAATATTGAGCAGGTTTGTTACGAAGTGAAGCCACAGGCCAAAGTGGAGGTGATGACCCGTCTGATTGATATGTATCACCTCAAATCTCTCCTTGTTTTTTGTAATACCAAACGGAAAGTGGATGAGATAGTTGAAGAACTTCAGCTTCGCGGTTACGCCTCGGAAGGTATACATGGTGACTTGCGCCAGCAGCAGAGAAGTAATGTAATGAGCAAGTTCAAGGCGGGCGTGACGACTATTCTGGTCGCAACTGATGTGGCTGCACGTGGTATTGACGTGAGCGGCCTGGATGGGGTGATCAACTACGATATCCCTCTGGATGAAGAATATTACGTTCACCGTATCGGCCGTACAGGTCGTGCCGGGATGTCGGGTAAGGCATTTTCACTGGTTGCCCGTGACGAAAAATTCCGCCTGAAAAGTATAGAAAACTATACCAAGGTAAAAATAGAAAAAGGTGTTATCCCTTCTTATGAAGACATCGTAGGAGTTCGTAAGGCTCGTTTCGTTGAAAGTATTTCAGCCACTATCCAATCCGGAGATATTGATCTGTACCAGGACGTACTTGAAATGCTTCATCACAGTGGTTTTTCTACGGAACAAATCGTAGGTGCCATGGCGAAACAGATTATGGGTGTTCAGAAAAACGAATATGCTGACAGCAATCTGGCATGGGAAGAAAGACGCAGCGATCGTTTCGAGCGCCGTGGTGGAGATGACCGCCGCTCGGGCGGAAGGTTTGACCGGGGCAATGAACGCCGCGGGAACGACCGCTTCTCGGGTGGCAGCGAACGCAGAAGTGATTCCCGTTCAGAAGGAGCCCGCTTTGGCGAACCAAAACGTAATGCAGCGCCGGAAGCCGGCATGACCCGTCTTTTCCTGAGCCTCGGACGTAAGGACCATATTCTGCCAAAAGATATCGTTGGAGCTATTGCAGGAGAAGCTAATATCCCCGGTAAAACCATCGGTGCGATTGACATTTATGACAAATTCACTTTTGTGGATGTCCCTGAACGTGACGCACGCGCAGTATTGCGTGCCATGGATGGCAATACCATCAAGGGAAAACCTGTTCAGATAGATATCGCCAAATAAACGCTTTCTTATAAAAGCAGTACAGATATTAATTCTGCACCAATTATCATGATGAGGGGGAGCTTGTAAAAGAGCTCCCTTTTTTATTACTTTCCGGCATGCAAAACAATCCTAAGCCGGAAGTATGGCTAAGAGGTCCGCTTCCGGAAATCCCAGCCTTGTTACAACCCGTCGCCCATGCATTACTGCAGGCACAGGAAGAGATTTCCTTACTTTCAGGTACATTTTCCCGTAAATTACTTTGGGAAAAGCCGGTAGGAGTGGCCTCCGTTGGCTTTCATTTGCAACATCTGTCCGGTGTGCTCGACAGGTTATTTACTTATGCCAGAGGAGAGTCATTGACAGAAGCCCAGCTGGAATATCTCCGAAGCGAAGGGCACGAGCCCTTTCCAGGCTGCACTTTTGGCTACTTGCTGGAGGCATTTAACCAACAACTTACCAGGGCAATTGCACAGCTCAGGGAAACCAATGAACATACCCTCACAGAAGTACGATATGTAGGCCGGGCCATGATACCTTCCACGCACCTGGGCCTGCTTTTCCATGCTGCGGAACACACCCAGAGACATGTTGGTCAACTTATTGTTACTGCTCATATACTTACATCAAGAACTGAGTAGAACCACTTACGCCACCCGCTTTTGATATGCACCATCAAATAGTTGTATTATCGCTAAGCCGACGCCAAAGCGGGCTTAACTTAAATCTAAAATAAATCGTCAAACAAAAATCTGCATTCAACTATGGCTTATGATCGCCGTCTTTTTTTGAAATCCGCCGGAGCCGCAGCAGCAGGCTCGTTGATCTGGTCCGTTTCATCTTGTGGCGGGGCGGGACAAAAAACCGGTTCTGCCGACTCCACCGTCACTGCGGAAAGTATCTCCACTCCTCCATCCATTCCTGAATTTGGCCTGCAACTGTATAGTGTGCGTGACATCATTGGTTCCGATCCTAAGGGTGTTCTGAAACAGATTGCAGATCTGGGATATAAAAAAGTAGAGAGTTACCAGGGAGACAAGGGAATTTTTTGGGGACTATCTCCAAAGGACTTCAAAACCTACATGGATGAACTGGGAATGACGATTGTTTCGAGCCATGCAGATACCACCAAAGATATGGAGAAAATGGCTGCCGAAGCCGCTGAAGCCGGCCTTACCTACCTGTTGCAACCGTATATAGGCCCGCAGAAAACGATTGATGAATGGAAAAAACGTGCAGACGAGTTTAACAAACGGGGGGAGATCTGTAAAAAAGCGGGCGTAAAATTCGGGTATCACAACCATGACTACTCCTTTAAACCGCTGGACGGGCAAATTCCGCAGGAAATTTTACTCGACAACACCGATAAGTCTCTTGTTGTTTTCGAACTGGACCTGATGTGGATTGAAGTACCAAAGGTGGATACTTCCGCACACATCAAAAAGTACGCAGGCCGTTACGAATTATGCCATATCAAGGATTTTGTACGTGAACCCAAAATAGAATCCACCGACCTGGGAAAGGGGCTGGTAGATTATGCCAGCCTGTTAAAAATTGCTTCTGACAATGGCATCACACAATTTATTGTCGAACAGGAGGATTATCCCGGACCTGTCATGCAGAGCATTTCCAATGATGCCGATTATATGAAAAAGTTTGTTTTTAAGGGATAAGTATTGTCGTTAATCGTCCGCCTCAGGCCTTACTTTGAAGAGCCGTTGAAGCCAGCTTTGTGGCTCAGCGGCTTTTTCGTTTTTATCTTCTGCCGCATCCACAGGCATTTCAGAATTTTTCAAATCGGGCTGTCCCGCATTTACCCAGCAGGTATACCACAAATTCCCCACCATTCGGACAGAAGATTTCATCCGCCTTTCGACCTGGCCACTTAATAGCCTGTGATACGCATCCGAAAATTCCCGTGAATAGGACCTTGTCAGAATGTTATTTCTGAGCTCATAACTATATTTCTTTTCCGGACTGATCGTTGTGCTTAATTTTCGCTCAAATTGAAACACAGAGTCCAAAGCACTGTGGGATTCATGGACAACTCTCCAGACTTCCGCAGAGATACTGTTAATATAAACCGGCTCGCCTATCCAGAGCTGGTAATGGTCCGCATATAATTCCGGCAGGCGTGACTCCCAAAAAGCGTGGATGCCTTCCTGCCCTGTGAGCTGTCCGTTGTAATTTCGGGTAGTGTGAAGCGGGACGTGAATATCCGCAACGTAATGTCCCAAATCCGCCGAAATCCTTAATATCCTTCTTGCATCCTTCACCTTGAAAGCCTCGGTCAGCTGATACGCGGCGGTTTGGATATACCAGGGGGCAATTCCGTGCCTCCGGAGGCTATCTTCTCCATATTTGGCCACGGCCTCTTTCCAGAAGACGGGTAGTGTGTAGGCCGCACTGTCACCATACACTTCTAGATCAATAAAGTGGCGCTCCGCCTCTCCTACCACCGCATAACGACGCCGATCCGGATTCACGGCATTCTCGGTTATAAAATCAATATTTTTCTTATAAAAAACCTGAAGCTCCGCGGGTAACCTAAAAACAGCCAGGCGGTTAATTCTTTTATGTGCCCAAAAGCCCCAGTGGACTGTTACACCACAGAAAAAGAGAAAAAAGACCACAGAACTGAGGATGGAAACCCGTTTTCTCAATTTTTTTTCGAATTTTTTAAAAAAATTTTAAAGAACTCCGAATGGCCGTTCCATATAATATTTTGAACTTCCATGTAGGGCTCAATCACCTATTATACGCTCTTTCCCAAAAAAAGTCACGCAAGTTTCCGTAAAACGAACCCAATCTGTAGCAATTCGCATTTTTCACCCAAAAACAAAGGAATTTGTACGCAGGGTATTCCCAAAGTACCCAAAACGCTGAAAATCAATACTGCAAAATATTATTTCGTTTTCTAAAAGAATATAAAATTATATTTTTAAAAACAGCATATTTTCAAAATTCATTATATTTTTTATAGAAATAATGCAATATTGATTTTATGTTATACATTTGTAGCAGATAATTAAAACGGAGTTCTGTCTCCCAATCAAAATGAGAACAAAAAATAAAACAATAGGATATTTAGTGCCTGTATTTGCACTTTGCTGCTTTATGCTGGTAATCTATGGAGCATATGTTCCTCACAAGGCCGCTGAAACCCAGCGTGTGGTTTGTATCAAATTTAAACCAGGCACCTCGTCAGAAGTAATTGAAAAACACTTCCGCGATTTTGCAGCCATGAAAAATCATGTAAAAGATGTGGTTGCCTATTCTGCCGGTCATGTGCAGGAATCAGAAGGAACGAACAATCAGTTTGATGTTGTACACTACCTCACTTTCCGCACGAACGAAAGTGCTCAGGCATACGCTAACAACATTGATAGAAAAGAATTTGTTGAGAACAACCAATCGAAATGGGATAATGTCCTTGAGATGAATTCCAATATCGAAAAATAACAACAAATAGTAATAGGAGTGAAAATTTGGAAAAAGAGCAGGGCTTCCCTGCTCTTTTTTTATTTTAGTACCTACCAGTCTATTTCCTGAAGCCTTTTGGTAGCCAGGTACTCATTTGCCTTGCTGAAATGTTTGGTTCCAAACCACCCTCCGCCATTTGCCGACATGGGCGAAGGGTGCCGTGCCTTAAGGACGAGATGTTTCCTGGCATCAATAACCGCACCTTTATCTTGTGCATATTTCCCCCACAACATAAAAACCACATTTTCCTTTTCATCCGACACGCATTTGATCACGGCATCCGTAAACCGCTCCCAACCTTTATTCTGATGCGAACCGGCTGCACCGCTCTGGACGGTAAGGGTTGCATTCAGCAGAAGTACGCCCCGGTCAGCCCAGCGCATCAAATTTCCGCTTTGCGGGAAAGGTTTTCCCAAGTCTTCTTTTATTTCTTTAAAAATGTTGATCAGCGAAGGAGGCATTCTCACTCCGTCATTTACTGAAAAACAAAGTCCATTGGCCTGCCCAGGTCCGTGGTAAGGATCCTGTCCCAGAATAACCACCTTGCAATGATCAAAACTGCAATGATTAAAAGCATTGAAAATTTGCTTTGCAGGAGGAAATATCTGTTTCGAAGCATACTCACTTCTTACGAAAGCAGTAAGCGTTTCAAAATATTCCTGTTCAAACTCCCGCATCAGTTTAGCCTTCCAGGACTCTTCAATTTTTACATCCATAGTAATACAATCAATTATATCTCAAATTAAAATCATTTTGATTTGGTTTTATTGGTAAATGCGTACTATTTTCGTCATAACAGTAAATTCGCACGTACCTGAACAAGGGCAGTTTTCACCAAATCCCTCATTCTGTATGGTTTCCAAGATAACCGATGGCGTAAAAGTCACAGTACTGACTGAATACCAACCTGATTATTCGAACCCGGGACAGGATCATTATGTATTTACCTATAAAATTCTGATCGAAAACCATAGTGAACATACCGTTAAACTGCTCCGGCGCCATTGGCTGATATATGACGCCAACGGAACGGTAAGAGAGGTGGAAGGAGAAGGAATTGTGGGTCTGCAGCCCACGCTTGAGCCGGGTGACGTACACGATTATGTTTCGGGATGTAACTTAAAAACAGATGTTGGTAAAATGGCGGGAACTTATCTGATGGAACGGGTATTGGACGGGCGGCAGTTTCGTGTGGTGATCCCTGCATTTTCCCTGATAGCACCCTACCGTTTGAATTGACACCTGTCTGGTCATTATTTAGCTTTAATACGACATCAGTTCTAAAGGAGTGTCAACCGTCCGGAAAACTGATTTTCCATAACAAATTATTCATTGATTACTTCCTATCTTAAGTTTCTGCTACGCTCAGGTAACGCGCATTCCATACATTCCCCTTTTTTATTTGAATTGTATACCAAAGTCATTTCGCCTGGAAAAGACCAAAAGCCAGTGTATGAACTGATCAGACAGTTGCGAAAAGCAATGCTTTCCAACAATGACACCATTGCAGTACTGGATCTGGGGGCCGGATCCCGTGTGAATAGATCGAATATCCGGAAAATAAAATCAATCGCTAAAAATGCGGAAAAACCTGAGAAATTCGGAAGGTTATTTTATAGGCTCATTCAGCATTTTCAACCTAAAACCATTCTGGAACTAGGTACTTCCCTCGGTATTACAACCTTATACCTTGCCAAAGCCAAACCCGACTCCCAGGTGGTTAGTTTTGAAGGATGCCCCGAAACCGCAAAAATTGCAAAAGAGAATTTCGTAAAAGCGGGCAGTGAAAATATCAGTGTTATTTTGGGGAATATTGACGAGACCCTTCCGGCTGAATTGAAGCGCCTGAACAGCAAAATTGATTTTGCTTATTTCGATGCTAACCATCGTTATGAACCCACAATGCGGTACTTTGAAACCTGCCTGCCCTATGCCACCGGGGAGTCTCTTTTTATTTTTGATGACATCTATTGGTCAGAAGAAATGAAAAAAGCATGGGAAGATATAAAATCTCATCCTGAGGTTACACTTACGGTGGATCTGTTCTGGATAGGGTTGGTATTTTTCAGAAAAACCCAGGCCAGGGAGCATTTTGTCCTAAGGTTTTGATACACAATAACCGAGTCCTGCCGGTGGGTAATTGCGCTTACAAATAACGGGAGAAAGCATCTACATTTGCTGAACAATATTTCTATCCCAATGACTACCAAAGACATCCTGAACCAGCTGGTATCAGACAATATTATCGCTCCGGAACAATCTTCCGCTATTTCGGAGTATGAATCGGGCAAGGCTTTTTCCGTTCATTGGGAATTGCGGTCCATATTATACCTTGGTATCGTAATTTTCGGCTCGGGCCTCGGTGTCATCATCTATCAGAATATAGATACCATTGGCCATCAGGTCATCATTGCGCTGATCGCCCTGCTGATGACGGCCTGTTTTGCCTACACCATCAAAAAGCGTGTTCCGTTTAGCTGGGCCCTGGTGGAAAGCCCGGAAAAATTTTCACCGCATTCGCTTTTACTGGGCTGTACCCTGCTATTAATTCTGGAAGGTTACCTGCAGTACCAGTATACTATCTTCGGAACCCGATACGGTCTGGCGGTTCTTATACCTACCATTGTGTTCTTCTTTTGTGCCTACCGATTTGACCATCGGGGTATCCTGTCTATGGCTATTACAGGGCTGGCTTCCTGGCTAGGACTGACCATCGCCCCGCTTTCCGTACTGTCCGACAATGATTTTACCGATATCAAACTTCTTGCAACGGCCATATCGCTCGGCCTGGTGCTGATGGCCATTTCCAGGCTGTCGCAGGATAAAGGTCTAAAATCCCATTTTGCTTTTACTTATCTGCTCCTGGGAGGAAATCTGGCGGCACTTGCTTCTCTTACGGCTATGTTCAGCACCGAGCCCAAAATCCTGTTTATGATCAGTGCCGCGGCTGTTTCTTTTTATTATATCAGATACTCGAGGCAGGCACAGTCGCTTCTGTTTTTGCTGCTCGGCGTAATTTACGGTTACATTGTGGTTACCTATGGGCTGTTCATCATTACGCCTGACGAAGCACTCGCCGCGCTTGCAATTTACTATTTTCTGTTCAGCAGTATCGGAGTAATATTTTTCCTCCTAAACGTCAAAAAAATACTCGGTACAACAAATGAAAAAAGCATATAACATTACCTGGATCCGCAACCTTTATATCCAGGAAATTTCAGATAACTGGCACGCATCCAAATTACTGACAGACGACCAGTTGAAGGCAGTGAAGGAAAGTTTTCCCGAAGAATTTTACCGTCCCGGAATTTTCGTAAAAATAGGACTATTTATCTTTACCATTGTTGCGTGTTCGTTTTTCACGGGATTCCTGTCTATCTTTTTTCTAAGCGTCGAAAGTCAAACCGCCTGGTCTTTCCTCAGCCTTTTTTCTGCGGGATGCTTCATTGTTGCAATGGAATACCTGATACGGGAACGTAAGCTGTACCACTCAGGAACCGACAATGCCTTGCTGTACTCTGCTTTCGGCGGTTTCCTGATACCCTTCTTCGTTTTTTTTGATCAACTGGATATCTCAGCCTATGCAGCCATCATCCTGGTTATCCTCACGATATTGGTCCGCCGCTATGCCGATTTTCTCATGACCATCGGTGCAGTAATTACCTTATTTGTGCTGGTAGCAACTCTGATGTTTAAAACTCCGCTGGGGAAAACCTTTCTTCCCTTTGGGTTCATGATCGTTTCTGCGGCACTTTATTTTTGCAATGTGAAATTCAATAAGGATATCTATTATGCACATGGAAAAATGGCCATAGACGTGATCGCCCTCTCGGTATTCTATCTGGGAGGAAACTATTATATAGTGCGTGAAGGTAACGCGCTGATCAATGAGCTCCATTTACCGGTATCTCCTCAAATCGCTTTTGCACCCGCGTTTTACGCGTTTACCTTTTTGATACCACTGGCCTATATATTGGGCGGGCTTAAAACACACAACAGATCTTTGCTCATTGTAGGGCTCATTTCTCTTGGTTTTTCTGTTTTTACCTACCGTTATTATTTTGATTTTATGCCTGTTGAACACTGGATCACCCTGTTAGGCGCAGGCATGATCCTGTTGGCAGTTCTGTTTATATCGCTTCTTAAAAAAGACAGGTTCCGTATTACGGATCTGCCGCATCGCAAGAGAAAATATCCAAACCTGGAAGCAATCCTCATCGCACAGCAAGCACAGCACGTATCCACAACCGATCAGGTGGAATTTGGGGAGGGGGATTTTGGCGGAGGAGGCGCCGAAACCAGCTATTGATTTTGAATCCTGCCGAACGAGCCTTCAGCAGGATTTTATTTTTATGTTGTAAACTGAGCCGTTTGGTGATAACTTTATCGATCTTGTATCATTTCGGATACAATCCAGGCCGGTAATCACTGTTCAGCTTATGAAAAAAAAGGTTTTACTCATCGTTCTATTTTTAACAAAACAGTTCAGTTTCGCTCAGATACAAAAAAAATTCCCCCTAAAACCTGCTTTCTCCAGCTGGCCTTCTGAGTCTGAAAAAATTATCCCAAAACAGCAGTACCTGATCTACCCTATCCCCAAGGTGCCTTATCCCCAGCAGTTGTTTCCTGACACATTTCTCAGGAAAAAGCCGGGATCGGTATGGTTTTTACAGATCGTCCTGCGTGGTCCGTTGATAAAAACGGTGTGATCAATCCGCTAAAACCATCTATGAAGGCACAAACTCCTCAAATTAATTTCCGAACCTGCTACCATCAGTTACGCATGAACCTTTCTCTTAACCGGTCCGCAACCGTACACCAAGTCAAAACAGGGTATATCCGAAGCCTGCTGATCATCCTGCTCTCGACAAGCCTCTGCACCTCAGGATTCAGCCAGCGTTTTTTTTCTGTGGTATTCAATAAGCTACCCCAGGATTATCAGCTCTATCCGCGGGATGAAAAGAACGAAGCCAAAGTACCCATCTCCGGAATTGTAGAAACGCTAGGTTATAACTACGTTTCCGTACAGGTTTTACGGAACAACACCTTGCTGAAATATGTAAAATCGGAACTGAAATATGATGGGAAAGGCATTGGATCATTTGCTCTTGAAACCACGATCAAAGCCGAACTGGCAGAATACACCTTTAAGGTATATGCCTGTAAAACAGGAGACTCTACACTGGTTGTGACCAGAAACAATGTGGTCAGCGGTGATACCTACATCATTATGGGACAATCCAATTCAACCGGTTTTTTTGGTGAATCGGAAACGGATGAGTACTGCCGGACCTTCGGCCGGATAACAGATAATCTTAATACAGATCCTTACAAAGCGGCCGATACACTTTGGTCTATTTCCAATAAGGAGGGTTATTATAACAATGTAGGCACCATGGGTTTTGAGATACAGAAGCAACTGTCTCAAAAATATGGTATCCCCAACTGCCTCATTTCGGCAGGCTTTCACTGGTCGTCGGCCTATTCCCATGCCATTAGAAACGAGCAGAATCCGACAGACTTCAGCACGGGCTATGGACGAATGTTGTATAGGGTACAAAAAGCTGGCCTTGCTTCTTCGGCCAAAACATTCATCTACCGACAAGGAGAAACCGAAACCTATCATGAGGGTTCGGGATGGGAAGAAAATTTTGGAAAGCTTCGTGAGCATTTGAAAATGGATCTACCCTCGCTGACCAAACTGTATGTTTTTCAGATCGATATCATCTACTATCCCTCACCTGTGGGTGCGCTCATCCGAGATTATCAGAGAAGGCTACCGGAAATCTATTCCGATGTACAGTCGCTGGCCACAGTGGGCACGCAGGATTTTGATGGCCTGCATTATGGCAAAGGAGGAAACAAACAAAGCGGTGTAGAATTGTCACGTATTATTGGCAAAGACTTTTACGGCTCACAGGACACAGCAAATATCTATTCTCCCGCTGTAAAGAAAATATTCTATAAAACAGCGGAGAAAAAAGAGATCGTTCTGGTATTTGACGAAGGCCAGGAACTGGTATATCCGGATGCCTACAAACCAAACGGGAACACTACCCTCGACATGAAGGATTTCTTTTACCTGGATGGTTCGGCAGGCGCGGTGGCATCTGGTACTGTTGATCAGAACCGGATTATTCTGTCACTAAAAAGTAGCCAGAATGCGTCCAGGCTCAATTATCTTCCTTCCTATGTAACAGAAGGAGGCGCGTTTTATCCTTACACCGGGCCGTATATCAAAAACAAACTGGGTATGCGTGCCTTTAGCTTTTTCGAGGTGAGCATTGGAAAGGCATTGGAAGTTCCGGTGCTTCGTGCCGAGATTCAAACGCCTTTGGCAGTTGCGTTAAGCTGGAACAGCGTTGCGGATGCTGGTTCCTATCTACTGGAGAGGAAGTCGGAAGGCGAAAGCACGTATCATACCATTGCCAGGATGGGTGCCACTGTCACAACTTATACCGATGCGCAGGCACCACTGAGCGGGAAAATCACTTACAGGATAAAAGCCATAAATACGATCTCAGAATCAGGCGACTATGGCATTGCCAATGTGGAGGTGCCCGTCGTCACCGGGATTCAGGAGCCTGGCCTGAACTTTCTCGTTTTCCCTAATCCGGTGATTAAAAGCGAAAATCTCACGATCCAGTTCTCAGAGCCGGTTACCGGGACGATATCCCTCCTGGATCAAACGGGTCAGCAGCTGGAAGGTATCCAGATCCGCCGCTCATCCGAGGGTAACATCCATTTAAAAAACCTCATGCCAGGCTTTTATATTGTTTCATTTGTTTCTGAAAAAAAGCAGCTTTACAAAAAAATCGTCGTCACACCGTAGGCCCACAGACCGAGTTGCGACTGCACTCTATCCTGTTCAACCCATTTTACATGAATTCTGTAAAAATTATCCTGGAAATTATCGGGGCGTGTATGATTATTTTTACACTGGTTCCACTCATCCGGCACGACTACTGGATTTTCAGGGTCTTTGAGTATCCCCGGCTTCAAAAACTGTTTGTTACCCTGGTAATCCTCATCCTGTTTATATGCTTATTTCCAGTATTTTCGGGTTTCGGCCTGTTGTTTATCAGTTTGCTCACTGCCAATGCGCTCTACCTTTTTTATCAGATTTATCCATTTACTTTCATTGCAAAAAAGGTATTGCTCAATGCTCGGGAAAACCGGCCCCACAGCAGAGTAAAAATACTATCGGCCAATGTATTTCAGGACAACCGAAATACAACGGGTTGCCTGGCAGTAATAAAAAAATACGATCCCGATATTGTGCTTCTTCTGGAAACGGATCAATTCTGGTACGAGGAAACCTCCTCTCTACAAAATGATTATGCGTTCCAGGTAACTGTTCCTCTGGAAAATACCTATGGCATGTTATTGTATTCAAAACTGGAACTGACTGACACCAGTGTGCACTACCTGGTTGATAAAGAAATACCGTCCATAGAAGCAACAGTACACCTGAAGTCGGGTGAGAAGATATCTTTGCATTGTGTACACCCCACCCCACCGGTACCCGGAGAAAATCTTTACTCTACTGAAAGAGACAAGGAATTGCTGATTGTGGCGAAAAAGGTGAAAGAATACAAGAAGCCGGTTGTGGTGGTCGGAGACCTCAACGATGTGGCCTGGTCTTACACGACCGAACTTTTTGTGAAGATAAGCGGGTTACTGGATCCCCGAATCGGCAGAGGATTTTACAATACCTTTCACGCCAAATATCCATTTTTAAGATTCCCGCTCGACCATGTTTTTTGCTCGACCGACTTCAAACTCGTTCGTTTAGAGCGACTACCGAATTTTTCTTCCGACCACTACCCTATCCTGATCGAACTACAATACGAACCGCAGGCTGAGCTGGAACAGGATGAACCGGTGGCAGATTCGGACGAGAAGCAACTGGCCGAGGAAAAAATCAATAAACCCACCTAAATAGATAACGTCTGTGGTAACGTTCCTGATTTTCGGCTTCAGGAACTTGATTATGCAATTTAATTTGGCGTATTTACCAAAGCCTGCCACAACAAGCGAAGTTCTGGAATGATTTTTGATGGAATGGTAAGCAATCTAATCAGGAATAAATACTGTACATTTCTGAACCGCCGGAATCCACATGACAAACTACGAGGAACAAGCCTATAAGGAACTTTTGCTTTGGGAGAAAAAAATGCTGCGAAAACCATCGGCAGCTGGAAAACTTTCCAAAAATATCCAGGACAAAATTAATGGCTGGATTCCCGATAAAGTTCACAAAACAGTTACGACGGCCATTAAACAAATGACCCGGGGCGTACTGTTCGGGGCGGAGTTCATAAATTCGGAACCGAGCCTTTCCACTTCATTGGAAGAAATGGAACAGGAGGTTCTCAAAAAGATATCCTTTTACCGCAAAGCGGGTGCAGCAGAGGGCGGTATTACCGGCGCAGGCGGGTTCTGGTTTTCTCTTGCCGATTTCCCGCTGCTGCTCGCACTGAAAATGAAGTTACTTTTCGAGATTGCTTCGTCCTATGGCTTTTCGGTGCTTGACTATCGTGAACGAATATTTATCATGCACATATTTCAGCTGGCCTTTTCCAGTCAGCAGAATAGGCAGAAGGTTTTCTCGCAGATAACCAACTGGGAACAGAACAGTAAATACCTGCCGGATGATATACACCAGTTTGACTGGAAGACCTTCCAGCAAGAATACCGAGATTACATTGACCTGGCAAAACTTGCCCAGCTGATCCCAGGTATAGGAGCGGCCGTTGGCCTGGTTGTAAATTATCGGCTGATAGACCACCTTGGAAAAACGGCTATGAATGCCTACCGGATGAGACTGGCCGAAAAAGGAAAGTTTCGGCTGGACCAAACTCCAGCAATGGCTTTATTCGGCACCCTCTAATCCAGAAGTATATGAACAAGAGTTATATATCAAATACAATACTCCTCCGTTTCCGATGATGCAAAAGAGAAAGTATGTTTTTACAAAAAATCTGGATTTTGCCTTCCTGTCCGTTTACAATGGTTACAAATTTTTCATCCGTTTCTTTCGTGAAGTATTCAAAGGCCGGATGGAGTTTAGTGAAATGGTTAAACAATGTTATGCCATTGGAAACCGGTCTCTCCTGCTGATCAGCCTCACTGGCTTCATTACCGGAATGGTCTTCACCAAACAGTCGCGCCCTTCCCTGGCTGAATTCGGTGCAACTTCCTGGCTTCCTTCGTTGGTTTCCATCGCAATCATCAGGGCATTGGCTGCTTTGGTAACGGCACTCATCAGTGCAGGAAAGGTTGGTTCCAGTATCGGAGCAGAACTGGGTTCTATGCGGGTAACCGAGCAGATAGACGCCATGGAAGTTTCAGCAGTGAACCCGTTTAAATTTCTGGTAGTGACCAGGGTACTGGCTTCCACCATTACCATACCCATCTTAATGTGTTACTGCGGGATTGTGGCGTTACTTGGTGCATTTCTTAACGTAACCCTTAACGAAGGTACCAGCCTGATCACTTTTATTCAAACCGCTTTTGAGCAGATCACTTTTCTGGATATTGGTACGTCGCTGGTCAAGGGAATTTTTTACGGATTTACGATTGGCATTGTAGGCTGCTATCAGGGATATAACGCCAGTAAAGGCACAGAAGGTGTAGGTAAAGCAGCCAACTCGGCCGTGGTAATTTCCATGTTCCTGATCTTTATTGAAGAGGTGATCATTGTTCAGGTTTCAAATTATTTCAGAGTTTAAAAGTATATGGAAAATACCCAAAGAGAACCGGTTATTACCATAAGAGGGCTTTATAAATCCTTCGGTGACCTGCACGTTCTGCAGGGAGTGGATCTGGATGTTTTCAAAGGTGAAAATGTGGTGGTACTGGGCAGGTCCGGAACCGGGAAGTCTGTACTTATCAAGATCATAGCCGGATTGCTGACGCAGGATAAAGGCACTGTTAATGTTCTAGGGCACGAAGTATCGTCCCTGAATGAAAAGGAATTACGCAACCTCAGGCTGAAAATCGGGTTCTCCTTTCAGAACAGCGCACTGTACGACAGTATGACGGTAAGGGAAAATCTGGAATTTCCTTTGGTGAGGAACGTGGCAAATCTGAAACGTTCGGAAATAAATGAAGCCGTTGAGTCCGTACTGGATGCCGTGGGGTTGCTGCAGACGATCAATCAGGTACCTTCTGAGCTTTCCGGAGGCCAGCGCAAACGCATCGGCATTGCCCGGACCCTGATTCTGAAACCGGAAATTATGCTTTACGACGAACCCACAGCAGGACTTGATCCCATTACGTGCCTGGAAATCAATCAGCTGATCAATGAAGTCAAAGAAAAATACCAGACCAGCGCAATCATTATTACCCACGATCTTACCTGTGCTAAAGAAACCGGTGACCGCGTTGCGATGCTGCTCGACGGCCACTTCATAAAAACCGGAACCTTTGAAGAAGTATTTGATACCCAGGAAGAAAGAATTAAAAGCTTTTACGATTACAACTTTATTCAATAATGGAAAATACAGAAAAACGCTCAATAAAAGTTGGCCTTTTTGTCGTGCTTGGTGTACTAATCTTTGTGGCAGGTGTACTGACCATAGGAAGTATGAAAAAACTGTTCGGTTCACACATCATTGTCAAAACGATATTTGATGATGTGAATGGCCTCAAACCAGGTAACAACATCTGGTATTCCGGTGTAAAAATCGGAACGGTCAAAACGATCCGATTTCTGGGCGACTCACGTGTGGAAGTAATGCTGAATATCGAAGAAAAGTCAAAACAGTTTATCCGCAAAAATGCAAAAGCCAAAGTGAGTACCGACGGTCTCATAGGTAATAAAATCATCGTCATATATGGCGGAACCCAGAAAGTCGAATCCATCGAAGACGGTGATGAACTGGTGGTAGAGAAAATTGAAAGTACAGAAGAAATGCTCAGCGTACTGTCAGAGAACAATAAAAATCTTTTGGGTATCACCAGCGCCTTTAAAACGATCAGCAAAAATATTTTGGAAGGAAAAGGTACCGTGGGTATGCTGCTCAACGACGAAAGGTTATACAATGATGTGGACCAGACTCTTGCCGCATTGAAAAAAGCCTCTTCGAATGCTCAGACACTCACCGCATCCCTGTCAACCTTTACGGCACAATTGAACAAAAAGGGTGGTCTGGCCAATGATTTTGTAACGGATACCGTCATCATGAGGGATATCAGAACCACATTGGGAAAACTGGACGAAACGGTGAGCTCTGCCAATATCATGGTGGGAAACTTAAAACAAGCCAGTGAAGGAATCAATACCAACAAAAACAGCCCGATAGGCGTGATGCTCCATGATGAGCAAACGGCAGCGAACCTCAAAAACACGATCCATAACCTGGAAACCACTACGGAAAAACTCGATGAAAATATGCTGGCGCTGAGATCTAATTTTCTTTTTCGGAGATATTTTAGGCGTAAAGCAAAGGACGAGGAAAAACAGAAATCAATTTCAGACAGCAGCGCCCAGGGTTCGAAATAATTTCATAATTTTGTAGTACAAATGAAGATGTTGCCATAAAACTAAAATTTTCTGGTAACCGCACCCGATCAAAGTAAATTATAATGACCCTAAACATTAACTCTTCGCTTGACGTTACCTATCTGTCCCAGGTTTATGGGGATGATGCAAGCATAATCAGCATGATCTTTGAAGCATTTGTTTCTGATTCCTATCCCCGGTGGATGGGCTTAAAGCAGACACTGGATGCGGGCAATCTGGCCGAAGCAGCCAGTGTAGTACACGGTATCAAGCCATCGTTTACGATGACAGGTATTACTTGGCTCCGCCCGAAAGTGGAGGAGATGGAACGTGCCATAAAGGCCAACGCGGATGCAGATACCCTTTTCAATTTCTATGCCGAAATATCTGCAGAACTAGGCCCCCTGATCCCAATTCTGGAAGAAGAGTCCAAACGCCTCGCATCGCTTTAAGCCTTGTGCGACATTCAGTTAAGGGCTTGCTTTCGTACTGATTTTTCCCAGGCGGCACTCTGCTTTCCTTTAAAATAGCGGACCATACCGGCCAGGACTGCGTAATTCATCACACAAAAGTAATAGGGAACAAAGAATCCCTTGATCTTGATCTTGCGCTTTTCCAACAGCCAGCCAAAAGCGGCAAAAAGGTAAAAAAGAAATTGTGCCACAAGCAGCGATGTATATACCACTCCTGCCTTGTGATATACCAATATCACGTTCAGGATCAGTACCAGCATCATCAGAAACGGTGTGACGGTCCAGCGCAGTACTCTGTGGCTGATGTACTGAAATGACAAAAGAGGATATCTGACAGGATTTAAAAGTGGTTTCAAACGCAAAATGGACTGAATTCCGCCCGCTGCTATCCTTATTTTCCGTTTCAGCTCTTCCTGAATATTATCTGACGACAACTCTGTAGCATATGCTTCGGGTTCATAGATAATCCGGTAACCCTGTTCGGCAATGAGCATGGATATCATAAAATCGTCCAGAATGGTATCTGCCTCCACATCTTTGTAAAGAGACCTTCGGACGCTGAATAACTCACCCGCTGCACCCACAACCGAATACAGCTCTGAGTCCCATTTTTTCAAAGTGGACTCATATTTCCAGTAAATCCCCTCTCCTGCCGTCGCATCTGCTTCTTCGCCCTGGAGTACACGCTTTTCACCTGACACCGCGCCCACAAAAGGGTCTGAGTAATGCCTGGCAATCAGCGGAAGAGCGTCCTGATTCAGAAAAGTATTAGCGTCGGTAAAAACAACAACTTCCGAAGTAACCGTTTTCATAGCCCGGTGTATCGCATGAATTTTGCCACTTCTGGCAGCCGTGTGCAGTAAGTCGATTCGGGGATAGTCACTGATCAAAGCAGGAGTATTGTCGGAAGAACCATCCGTTATAAAAACAATCCTGAGCTTTTCCTTGGGATAATCCAGTCCGAGGGTATTGGCAATCTTATCCAGAATGATACCCTCCTCGTTATACGCAGCAACCACCAGCGTGAGCGACGGCATATTCTGATCCAACCCGGGTACCATCCGCTTTCCTTTCAAAATCCTTCTGATTTTAACCAACACGAAAAGGACAATACCATATCCCAGGAAGGCATAAAATACAATGAAGAGGCTAATCCAAAAAATCGCTATCATATCTGGCCGGGTATAACGTATCCTAAATGCTTACTATCTGTTTTATTGGTAAAATGCCACGCAACAGCTCTTAACAAAACCGGGATGAAACTGAATTCTCTTTTTACCACGTAGGACAAGAGGTTACGCGGAACCACTGTGGCCAGAAAATACAGAAAAAAGACACAGAAGGTACCCAAACCGGTGTTTTTGCGGATGAAGAGAATGCGGTTTCGGTTCATGAAATACTCTTTCAGAGCAGACCGCTTTCCTACCGACACCGATTCCTTATGATAGATGAGTACAGAAAGATCGGTATGGATCTCATAACCTGCGCGCCTGATGCGCTCACACCAGTCCAGCTCTTCATAATACAAAAAGTAGTTCTCGGCCATTCCGCCGACCTTTTCCAACGCTTCTCTGCGGATCATCATCGCCGCTCCATGTATGTACCCAGTCACTCCCGAAAGAGAATCATACTGTCCTTCATCTTTTTCAAACTGACCGATACAGCTGTTTCGCGCAGTAAAGTAATTCATGGGAGTATAACCCGCATACTGCAACATACCGGGCTGGTCGAAATAATGGATTTTAGGAGAGATAATGCCGATAGCCGAATTACCTTCCATGGTACTTACCAGCCCGCCGATCAGACCCGCCGTTACCTCCGTATCATTATTGATCAGGAATAAGTAATCTCCCGTTGCGCTTGCTATCCCCAGGTCGTTCCCTCCTGCGAATCCGGTATTGACCTCCGAGCGAATGAAAGTTATTCCCGGATAGGTAGCCTTCCAGGTTGGCACGGGATTATTTCTGCTGCCATTATCCACCACAATTATTTCCAGCGGCTTGTAGGTATTCACTTCCCGTAAAGATTTCAGCAGTTCCTCCGTGACTTCTGGTTGATTATAATTAACTGTAATGATAGAAACCTGTTTCATTCAGGAGTTATTTGAATATAATAATTTTAAATATGTAAATTTAAATGGAAGGATAAGTAGAATCATTTCAAAATTACCAATAAAAACTTAGTTTTAAGAAAAATCCAACCCTACATTTAGTAACGAAAAAAAAAGACTTCATCCTAAACTTGAACAATGGCAAAGCCACGGCATTATAATTTCGACAAACCCGAGATCGAAGCAGAACTGGTTGAAATTAAGATCCAGGAACTGATAGATATCCTCCAGAATGCCAGGCTGGATGCGCAGCGATCCGTTGTATATCAGCAGAGAATTTCCGATGCATTTCAAAAATCTGCAAACTTGCAGGGCAAGATCAAACCGTTTCAGGAACTGGACAAGGAGAATAATCTGTCCAGGGAAGAGTTATTGGAAGGTCTGGAAAAGTTGCTGAACGAGAACCCGATCGATACCGAGATCAGCCGGAGTTATCTGCGAAAGCAAACGCTTCAGAAAGTAATCATCTGCCTGTTCTCAGTAGTACTGGTAGCCACTGGTTTTGCCATGATTATTATGCCGGCACCCGTAAGTTTTGAATTATTCACTGTCTTTTACTTTAACAATAACGACGGTGTGACCATCATGGATCTGGTCTCTCTTCTTATTATACTAGGAGGTGTATTTCTTTTTGTAATAAATTTTAACAAAAAATGATACCTTTTACTGATTCTCCCCAAAAGGTAAAAAAGATACTTTTTGTTGAGGACAACCTTTTTTTTCGGAAAGTTGTGTCAGCTTCTCTGGCCAAAGCATCCTACGACGTATTTACAGCTGCCTCTGCCAGCGAAGCACTGCGGATCTTAAAGGAAGATGAGCCCGACCTTATTCTTTCAGATTACGATATGCCCGAAATGAACGGTTTCGGTTTCCGTCAGGAAGTACTGCGCCATTCCAATCTGAAAGATATCCCATTTGTGTTTCTGACCTCCTTCACAGACAGTACCCTCGTACTGGAAGGTCTCAACATGAATGCGATTGATTTCATTAATAAAGAAACGCCTATTCCGGTAATCGTATCCAAGCTCAGTAACATCATTCGATCATTGGAAACGGAACATTTGCGGTCCGTTAAGGAACTCAGAATTGCGGCCGAGGCCATTAATGTAAAATCCGTTCCTGCACTTTCACCTCAGCTCAACGGATTCAGGATATTTTTCTGGCATAAGGGTTTCAGGGGATATCCCGGAGGAGATTTTATTGATTTTGTAAAAGTCAATGATCGGTACTGCTTTGCACTTCTGGGTGATATTATGGGAAAAAAATGGAAGGCATGGTTCTTTACATTCGGATTCCTGAGTTACATCCGTGCTGCGATCCGTTTCTGCGTACTTGACGACGACTTTTCGCTCAGCAATATTGTACACAAAATCAATAAGCTGATTTGCCTGGACGAAAGTCTTCAGAATATCCTGTCCAGCCTGTCCCTGTTACTCATAGACTGTGAAAAAAATACCATTAAATACACCGGAGCAGGAGATTTGCCACTTGTTAATTATAAGGAAGAAGGTGGTACAACATCCACGGTAATTTCCCAAGGATTGCTCCTGGGGCTCCTGGAAGATGGTTTTTATGACGAACAGACGGTCACCATGCAAAGCGGAGACAAGCTCGCCATATTTACGGACGGGATGATAGATATCCCGTCTAATGGTACAAAAAAAAGCGACTATCCATTTTTTGTTTCCAAAATAAGGCCCTTTCTTTCAGAAAAAGAAAGCTTTAACCTGATCCGATCCAATATTCTGGCACAGATCAATGATGGTAATCAAATGGATGACGCCAGCATCATATTTATCGAAAAACTATAAAAAATGATACTCCAAACACAAGAAATTCAAGGGATAACACAGGCTACGATCCTTCCCTTTGAAGCAAGCCTTTCCAACGCTGAACAGTTTAAAGAAGAGATGATAACCTTACTGGCCAACGGGGCAAAGCTTATTATGGTCAGTTTCGAAAACGTCAGTTACATCGACAGCTCCTTTCTGGGCGCTCTGGTGGTAGCTCTGAAATATGCCATGCCGCGTAATGTGGACATTTATCTGGTTTCTCTTAAGCCCGATGTACATGACCTTCTGAAACTCATCAGGATGGACAAAGTATTTAAGATTTATAAGGATTACGACCAGGCTATGTCGGCTATTAGCTGACCTGCCCTAAGAGTACTCAACGAAACGATTTGGCCAGATTTTGGCTATCATATTATTAATACGTCAGCACCAAACATGACGTGAATTCATGAAAGAAGATATAAAACTGTTATCCATCCAGTTTCCCAACCAGGCCAAGGCTATTCCGGAAACCATCAGGACCTGCCTTGAAGTTATTGAGAAGGCACTGCCGCCCCATCCGGGAAACTTACTATCCCGGATGAAGTGGGTATTGGCCGAATTACTCACCAATGCCACGAAACATTCAGGGAAAGCTGAAAGTTATGTCGGTATTTACAAAAAAGATAACTGGATTATCATTGAGAAAATGGATTCCGGAAAAACACTGACTTTTGATAGTTCTGTTATCTCCTGGCCACCTTTGAATAATCAGATAGGGCATACTTATGAAATATATCACAACGGGATGGATGTGCTAAAATTACAAATTCAACAGAAGAACCAGGCATTGTTCTATGTTGAGGAGGCACCCGAAACTTACATGCCAAAGTTGCTGTGCGAAACGAGCGAGCATTTTGGCTTACTGATCATTACAAAGTCATGCGACGAATTTACCTATGAATTTGAAGAAGATATTCATCTGAATATTTTCACCTGCGCTTTCAACCTGTCTGATTAACTCCCTAATTCCGGAATACCTCGGCCATTTCTTTTTCGAGAAGTCCTTTAAATATGATTTCAGCTATCTCGTCAACCCGCTTTTCCCAGGTGTTGGCGGAGGCAACTGCAATCCTTCGTTCGCGCTGTGGAGTGCCGTCGCTGGCTAATGCCTCGTGAATTGCCTCCGAAAATTCGGCCGCATCACTACAGTAAGCGACGGTATCTTCAGTAAAATCGGCGAGGTCAGGATTGAAGTCCGTACATACTACAGGTTTGCCGGCACCGAGGTATTCAAAAAGTTTCAACGGAAAAATGGTGCGGCTGAATTCATCCTTTTTGAAAGGAATCAACGCTACGTCAAAACCCTTTACCATGGCAGGCATCTGATGGTAGGGTACCGGCCCGGTGAAGGTTACATTTTTCATTTCCGTGAATCCCGCAGGTACAAACTCCTCGGCAACAGGCCCTACAAACACGAAATTCAACGAAGGGTTCCCGTATATGACCTCCGTAAGCAGGTTATAGTCAATCCTTCTTTCGATAGCACCAAAATACCCGATAACTGGTTTGGAAACTCCTGCCAGCAAGCTGTTCACCTGCAGTAAAGGGTCTAAAACCTTTATACTATGACTCAGATCCGCAGCATTGGGCACAAAATAAGTAGCGGGATTAATTTTCTGTTTTTCGCTGAATAGCTGCTTACTGCTGCACAGTACAATGTCACTCTTTGCTATCACGATATCCTCCGACCGGCAACCATGTTTTCTTTCAAAAGCCAGTACGAGCGGGTCGAGGCAATGGTATACCTGCAACCTGGCCTTGAGCCGATCAGCCAGTAGGGGATAGTGAAAATTAAATGAATTGATATAGAGATACTTATCTATCCCGTATTTTCTAATAAATCGCTTTAACTTAAAAGCGATCAGGTACTCATTAAAGCTTAACAACGCCCTGAAAAAGCGGCCTTCGGGCAGGAAATTGATCGAAAGCAGCACGGGAGGAATAATGACCGACAACCCGGGTGTGTCCGTTTCTACCAGTTCCGTATTGAAAAGGGAAAAGTATTTTTTACGGAGATTGTACCTGGCAGTTCCCTTGGAACTCCAGTAATCCTTTATGGTATAGGGATTTTCTACATAATAAACCCGGTTGTATTTCGCCAAAAGCCTGGCCGTGGTGTAGTTGGTTGATTCGATCTCCGCATCAAGCCTGGGCAAGCCAAAAATAATGATCTGATGTCCGTTAAGTTTCATTCCGGTACTTTTCTGAAAAATTTGGGAGTGACAGAAATAGAATAATCAGCTCTCAACCAACCACCAAATAAAATTCCTACATTTATATTCCAACTGATATTAAGTAAAAAAAATCAAGGCTTGCAGATCCTACCAACTTGCTTTCCGCAATTTAAATCCCGTTTAGGAGCGCCTCATTTTAACGTCATGCGGGTTAGTATTTGTAGTATTCATTTGTATTGGTAAAGATCATAAAATATATTTAACAATAGATAAAACACCTCAGTATTCTATGATCAAAGTGCTTTTTGACCATCAGAAGTTTACCACCCAGCGTTATGGTGGCATCAGCAGATATTTTGCCAATATTATCCAGCAGATCAACCACTCTCCCGAATTTTCCTGCGAAGTGGGTTTTCTGTACTCCCGCAATCATTACCTTAAAAATGAGCAAACCGCAACAGACCGTGTGATGGAACGCTTGCTCAAATCACAGTTCATCGACCGAAAACTGTTCCAGTTGAATGAATCCTATTGCAAATATCTTGTTGGTAAAAACAACTTTGATATTTTTCACCCCACCTACTACGACCCATATTTTCTAGGTTCTCTCAAAAAGCCGCTGGTAACCACCATACACGACATGACGTATGAGAAGTTACCGGAATATTTCTGGGTACATGACTATCTTACGCACAACAAAAGGTTACATATAGAAAGAGCTGACGCCATCATTGCTATTTCGGAAACGACAAAAAGTGATCTGCTCAAATACCACGATGTGGATGAATCCAAGGTATCGGTCATTTATCACGGGATAGACTCCGCACCTTTGATTTTCAAACCGGTGGATGGCCTTCCCAAAAACTACCTTTTGTACGTGGGCGACAGGAGTGGTTATAAAAACTTTTACCTTTTCATGGATGCCTTCAAAAAGCTTTCGGCCAGGTATCCTGACCTCAACGTGGTGTTAACAGGGGGAGGCCCCCTGGGAATTGCCGACAGAGAATTGCTCTATCGCCTTAAACTAACGGATCGCGTGAAACATGTAAACGTTACAGACGAGCAGCTGAACTATCTTTACCAGAACACTATTCTTTTCGTGTACCCATCTCTGCATGAAGGTTTTGGCCTGCCCATTCTTGAAGCTTTCAAGGCACAGTGCCCGATACTCCTCAGTAATACACCCTGTTTTAAGGAAATTGCGAGAGACGCGGTCGCCTATTTTGAAGCACACCTTATGGAAGATCTGGCTGATAAAATTGAGATGTTCCTGACCGATTCGACCAAACGCGAAACTTTCATTGCCAAAGGGAGCAAAAGGCTTGCAGATTTCCCGCTTGACGTTTCCATACACCAGACGCTGGATCTTTATAAATCGCTGGTCTGAACCTCAGGGCGATTGCAGCACCTCCCGCCAGATGAAGCGGTCGGTCATGATTCCTTTGGGATGCTCGCGGCCAATCCGGAAACCAAACCAGTTTTTGGGGGCAATCACCATATTCTTCTTAGGACTGAGATAGGCAGCCCACCAGGCAAAAGTACTGTTGGAAATGATGGCAACGTCGGCATGATGGATCAGCTGAAAATCGATGATCTCGGAGTTGCTCGAAAAAATGTAGTTATCCTTGTGCGGAAATTCTGCTTTGACAAACGCCATGTCGTCACTCACAAAAAACACCTTGTAACTATCCAAATCTTCAATAGAATTCAGTTGCCTCTTAAAATAGTCGATGGGTAACGATATATCTCTTTTCCCGTAGGACAGGTAATCGGTGCGGCGGATATGTACCACAACCGTTTTGTGATTTTTAAAAATGGCTCCGAACTCCCGCTCAAACTGATCCCGGAACTTTTTCCGAATAGGCGACCGTGCACTTTCAGGAAGATGTCTGATGTAAAAATCGGATTGGAAAAACCCATTATAAATCGTGAAATTAACCGGTTTGTGTTCTTTGGGTCCAAAAAAATTATGGACATAAATATCCCTGAAACTTAAAATCTTAGGAAGCATCCTTGCAAGCACCGAATAGGCCTTAGAACGCAGTGTAAGGTTATGATACCAGCCAAAATCAAAATACCTGGCCAGATAGGCATGGTGAGGGTTTGTAAAAAAGTAAATTTTACCGTTATCTCTAGATTTGAGATACAACATGAAAAAATACTGAAACAGCTGGTTTCCCAAACGCCCGTTGAATTTGATACCGACCATAAAATCCTATTTCTGTGATTAATCTGGCTGCCCCAGTTTACGCTTTAACACCGGTTTGATATACTTTTCAAAAAATTCGGGGTAAAATCTGAACAGATAAATAATTGTGTTCCAAAGACTAACACCGATTTCCCTTCTGAGAATAATCTGAGCGACCGCAAATCCCACGATATTGGAAACCAGCGTGGCATAAGCCGCCCCCATTACTCCTATCCTGAGAATAAAAATATAGTTAAGACCAAGGTTGACAATGGTGGTGCCGAGTACTACCAGGAAAGTGGTCCTGGTTTTTCCGATAGAATCAAGAATAGTACCAAACTGGCGACCATAGGGAATGAGCAGGCAATACAGTAACGTCACGTGAAGCAGCGGAATGGAGTCGGTATACTTTTCACCTGCGATAAAATGTATGACATAATCAGAGAAAAAATACAAAAACAATACACCCGGAAGCACCAAAGCCAGCGTGGTACCCACAGATTTTTCATACAGGTATTTGATGGCCCCGCCCCCCTCTTCTTCCATCCTGCGGGAACTTTGCGGAAACACCACCACCGCTATGGCGTTGCCGGGGATATCAATGAGATTGGTGATCCTGACGGCAATGTTGAAAGCGCCTGAGGCAGCAGGTGAAAGCATCCCACCAAGCATCATTTGGTCCACAGTTCCGGACAAAAGTGAGCTGACCGAGGTCCCAAACGCATACTTACCATATCCGAAAAGTTTTCCCAGCCAGTCTCGGCCTACCACCGACCGGGAAATCTTGAAATTATTCCTCACAAATCGGTAAGCGACTATGACGCTCAAAAAAGCGCTGAAAGTCTGCACCCAGACCAGATGTACCAGTTTAATCTGAAAACCAATCAAATAGGTGATCAGGATAAAAGAAAAAAAAGACGCCTGCCGTATGAAATTGGTAATGAAAATCCCGTTGAATTTAAGGTTGGCCTGTTCGACCGCGTTGAACTGCGTGAGAGCTCCTGAAAAAAGAAACACCAGTACATACACATATAAAAGGCTTATCAGCTGCGGCGAAGACCATACCGTGCTAAGATAAGGCGCAAAGGCAAGCAGTAATACAACGCTTGTGATGGTAATGATCCCGCTTATGAAGGTTGAAGCCGTGATGATGGCCGAATGCTCTTCGGGCCGGGACGAGGACAAGTATTTGACAAGTGCATTTTGAATAAGCCCCCCGCGAATCGCTTCCAGAATGGTAGTAACCGACATAAAAAGGGTCCAAACACCAAAATCCTGCTTGCTCAGGACGCGCACCAGAATATAAAAGCCCGCGAAGCCAAAAAAAACTCCAGAGAAATTCTGAAGTACATTCAGTATCCCCGATTTAATCCAGTAATGATCCTTGGCTTTGGATTCCATTCTTTATCAAGCGTTTACGAAATAACTGTCAACGTAAGCTTTTACATCCTCATCGGATTTTGCATGAAGAATGCGGGCACCTGAAAACTTGGGGTATAATTTTTCAAAACATTTGAAATGATGCTCCGGACCCTTTTTTGAAAGAATCAGATTGATGCCACCAAAATAACTGGCCAAAGTTGCCGTACCGCCATGAATAGAAATAAAATGTGAGGCATTTGCATATACCATCAGCTGAAGATGGTTAAAGTTTCTGGCATTACCCTCATTCCTTGCAAAAAGGTCCTCCATCAGGATCACCTCAGGATACTCACTTGCCAGCCAGCTGAATTCGTCCATATCATAAATGTCGCTGTTGTCCATCGTGATATTCTGAGGTCTTGGCCTGTTATAGATGATAGTAAAACGGTCTTTCAGCTTATCCAGCATAAACTTAAGCATTTCGATACTGTAAAAGCTGACAGGCGGGCCGTCCCATTCCATATTATAACGGTTGGCAATGATCAGAATGGGCTTGTCATACTGATAAACATTATTCTTGTAAACCTCCTTCAATGGCACCGGCAGCCATTTTTTCATATCATAGTTCTGGCTGTACAACACCCTGGGCATCTCGTAATTGTAGTTGCCCTCATTGGATCTGGTGTCAAAACGCTCCTCATGGTTTTCAGAAAAGAAATACAGTTCCTTGGTATACCTGGAAGAATGTGTCCCTTTCAGCGTTCCGTTTTTGAAGTGCCAGTAGGCAAACGGCAGGACAAACTGGAGCTCCGGCGCAAACTCTCCCTGGAAAGACAGTTCCTTATATTTGGGCTTGAAAAAATAATCCTTAAGAAGGTATTTGAGCTGGACAACCTGACAATAATAAGTATCCCGGTAGTAATATCTGACATCTATTGGTAGCCGTCCATACCTTATCCATACAATTAAGCTTAGTATTTTATTTAACATACCAAAATTTCGTTGAGCGCGTCAACCATCCGGAATGACGGCGATTTTCAGGCTTGTTTCGTACAATAATGAGAACTTGGACCTTAGGCTTCCTGGCCCAAAAGTAGAATTATTTTATCAAAATAAAATTAATGTTCCAGAATTATCTTAGGCAATTAAATAGAAACTTTTTTTCAAGTTATATCAATTAAAATTTAACTTTGAAATAAAATCAGTACATCCCTTGCTCAATAACCTGCTCAGTTTATAATATGTCTCTTTTCAGCCTCCCGGGATGGGTAAAGTCTCATTTATATCCACAAAAAAAATTCAGTGATCTTACTGATAATGAGATAAATGAACTAAAAAGAAGAATCAGTTTATTCCATAGTGACCAACCAGATGTATCCGTTGTAATACCTGTCTGGAATGAGCAGGACAATATTTTCCGCACATTGTCATCGCTTTCGGCCAATGTTACCCGGTATAAAGTCGAAATCATTGTCATCAATAATAACTCGTCCGACAGATCACAGCAGGTACTGGATCAACTCGGGGTTATCAGCTATTTCGAACCCCGGCAGGGCATACCTTATGCCCGCCAGCACGGCCTGGAAAAAGCAAAGGGAAAGTACCACCTCTGCGCCGATGCCGACACCCTCTACCCTCCTCAGTGGATAGACCTGATGGTGGAACCGATGGTTAAAGATACCCATGTTAAAGGTGTCTATGGCAGGTATTCCTTCATTCCCCCCGAAGGCAGCGGAAGATTCGGGCTTTGGTTTTATGAACTGATCACATCGGTTATCATCAGAATCAGAAAACGCAAACGCGAGTATCTCAATGTTTACGGGTTTAATATGGGCCTCGTAACCCAAACAGGACTGGAAACCGGCGGCTTCAATACCGTTACCAACCGTAAGTACGGGGGTTCTGTGGGGAGTGATTTTGAAAATGATTCAGAAGACGGGCGAATGGCCAGAAACCTCCGTACCAAAGGCATTCTCGAACTTGTAACCCATCCCAAAGCGCGGGTTTTCACCTCTTCCCGCAGGCTCATGGATGACGGCAGTATCTGGAACGCTTTCAAAAACAGAGTGAAAGTACAGTTGCGTCTCGCTAAGGAATTCGCCTGAAAGCAGTCAGGCGCTCTAATATATCAATAACCTAAACAAGTTCCCGCCAATCCATATGACTACCACGGAGCCCATTAATATTGTTGTAGCAAGTAACAACTTCTACGCCATTCTGCTCGGAGCACTCGTTAAATCAATTGAACTTACGCATAAAACAGCTGAAAAAATTGATCTGTATATCATAGACGACGGGATTTCAAAAGAGAGCCGGGAGAATATCCGCGCGTCGGCCAGTGAAGAGGTAATCAGGATGAAGTGGTTTAAATCAGCCAGTGTTATTCCCGACAATCTTGTTAAGGTACCGTCGGATAAATCGGCCATGCCCATGACCACCTATCTGAGGATATTTGCACCCTACATCCTACCGGAGGGCACCAAGAGATATATTTATCTGGACGTGGACATGATTCTTCAGGAAGATATTTCAAAACTTTGGAATTCGGATTTGGGTGATAATATGGTGGGTGCTGTCCAGGATATTTCCAAAACCGTGAGCAACAGCTGGGCAGGTATCCCCAATTATAAGGAACTTGGCATGCCGCCAGAAACCAAATATTTCAATGCGGGCTTGCTGGTGGTGGATCAGGAAAAGTGGCTGAAGGAGGATATGACCAACCAGGTAATCCAATGTTTATACGACAACGGCCCCTACGTGAACCTGGCGGATCAGTATGGACTCAATGTGGTGTTGTACCAAAAATGGAAAGAGCTCGACCCCAGATGGAATACCTTCGCTAACGATGTTATTGAGGTCCCAGATCCATTTCTGATACATTTTCTCGATATAAAACCCATATACCGCGCATATAACGGCAACAAGCGTTTTGGGGACGAATTTTATAAATGTCTGAAACTGACCCCCTGGAAAAACCACAAGCCGATTCCAGAATACGTGCGGATTTCACGTAAGACATTTAGCAAAATGAAGAAAATTTTCTTTTCCTATCTCAAATAATACTGCATGTATAATTTTCCTGACGTTACCCTGCTCATTACCCATTACAACCGCAGCAGCTCGCTGGAAAGGCTCCTCAGGGCGTTTCAAAAACTGGAATGCAATTTTGGAGGCATCGTGGTGTCTGACGACGGAAGTAAGCCGGAGCACCTGGACTATATCCAGAATCTGACAAAAAGTTATGACTTTACCTTGGTTACAACTCCAGTAAATAAAGGATTAGGCAACAATATCAACAAAGGTCAGGACGCTGTAAAAACCGATTTCACGCTTTATGTGCAGGAGGATTTTGTACCGGAACCCATTTTCCCGCCGAATTTTGAGCGGGCATTGAAGTTTATGCATGAAAGGCCTGACCTGGATATGGTAAGATTTTATGCCTATTTCAACTATCCCTATTTAAAGCCTGTTGGTGACGGGTTTTCCGAAATGCTGTTCAAAATCACCTATCCAGGTTACCGGAAGTTTTATTATTACAGTGATCATCCCCACCTTCGGAGAAGTACTTTCTTTCAGAAATTCGGCAGATACGTAGAAGGAATAAAAGTAGAAGCGACAGAGTATGAGATGATGATGTCGGTACTACGAAAAAAGGGTAAGTCACTGTTCTTTAACGAGTATACGTCCCTTTTTGAGCAAAAGAATTCGGAAGATGAGCCCAGTACGGTTCGACGGAATATGTGGCGCGACAACCAGAATCTGCTGATCGTTGCCATGAGGAACCTGTACCGTCACCTGAGATTCAATTATAATTATCTGAAATAGGCCTTTCTGTAATGGTTATTCGTAATGGACGGGTTTGCTTATAGCTTTTGAGCCGCCCGCCATGCCGTATGAGGAGATGAAGGCAACAGAAACACGGGTAACTGATCAGCTTTCAGTTTCTTCCTGAAGGCTGATTTTCCTATCCAGCTTGTACGTAACCTGAATGATAGCAATGGCCAGGTAAAACAGGATATTGTTGGGATATTGTACCAGTGCCTCCTGCGGAAAATTACCAATGTGCAGGGTAAAAAGAACCATGGTCATCGCCAGGCAGTACATTTTTAGTTCGGGGTTCCGGATGAGGTAAAAATTCTCAATACCAGATTTGAGCACAATGAACATCAGGCAACAGAAAATGAATAATCCGATCCAACCCATTTCAACAGCCACCCGGACATAGCCGCTGTCGGGCGGGAAAGACGCCAGAAAGGAATACGGCGCAAACCTCACGCCCCACATCCCCGTTGCTCCAAGGCCTCCACCCATCGGATGTGTAAGGATATAGGGCTGAATACGTTTCTGGTTATTTTTTCTGACACTGTATGAGGCATCCTCAGAAGGCCGGAACGCACTCTGGAAACGCACCAGAGAGGGATTACCCGTCGGGATGTATATCATTACGATGATGACAAAAGCCGCAATGGTAGAAAAAAGCATGATCCTACGGCTGAAATGCAGGATGGCAAACAGGATGAGCGCGGCAGGTACCAGTACATACGCTCCTCTTGTCCCTGAAAAGAGCATGGCGTTCAACATCAGAAAGGTAAAAATCACTAAAACCGTCTTTTTCCAGTTAGCCAGCGGGCCCGAGACAAGCGAAATACATAATACAGCGCTGATCACCATGTTATAGGAAAACTCAACCGGGTCCGAAAAAATGGAGTACTTTCGCCAGTGCCCGTCTATGAACATCAGACTGACGGCCAGCGGGTCACTTTCCATGCCGGCCAGTTCGGACGCTGCAATTCCGATGAGCTCCTGCTTATAAGCATACACCGTAGCTATAAAAGCCAGTATCAGCCATAGTTTTAAGAGGATTCTGATGGATTTTATCGAATTGATCTGATAAACAAATACAAAATACATCAAGGTAAGAATGGCTATTGTACGTACGGTATATACCCACGCAAGCCGTGACTCCGCCCATGGATTAATGACTTCAAGAATATTATAGCCGATCCAGATCAGTATGATCGTAGCCACAGGGCCCTGAAAGATCTTCCAGTTGGGTTTACTTCTCTGCTGTATAAAAAAGCCAAGCAATAATAAGCCCTGCATACCATCCAGCACGGTCCCCAAGGGAAAAGCCACACCCAGCCTGAAAATAAAGAAAAGCATGAACGCCATGATCATGATACAGGAAATTCCGAATATCGGGTAGGCTATCATACCATATACAACCGGAATTCCGATCATTGCAATCAGGATCAGCAGGCCAGCCACGATCCCCCCCTTGGCAGTAACAACACCCAGCCCAACGGCGATCACCACGATAAGACCTGCCCCCACAAGCGTCTGCGGAAGTGAGCTCAGCGACCTATACTTTAACGGCATGCCTATGTTTCCTGGATCCTTCAATAAAATGACTGGATTGAATTAGAAGAACAATATTTTAAAAAAGAAGAAAAAAACACTGATCAGCGCCACAAGCAAAGCAACCACCCGGGTGACGATCTGCACCTTCGTCAGCTCCGGTTCCGTATTTGCCTTACGTGTTTTATTTGTGGGCAGGATCCTCATAAGTACTAGTTTTCAAATTCCTTTTTCACATTATGCCTGGTTGCAACGGATATCTTGTTAGCCCTTTTCGCTTTCAACAATGATACAATCTGCAGGTACATGAATTGAGGGATTCCTTTCAGTGACTGATAAATACGCGGATCGGTATCACTGCTGATTAAGGAGAAAAGAAAACCCGACACAAAAATACACAAGCCTGTAAACCAAGCCAATACCATCCAGGGAGATATCAGCAGGTTAACCAGCATAAACAAAACAGAGAGTATCAGAAATATAAAAAGTGGTGGACGCAGAAGTACCAGGCCAAAAATGAACCGGTTCCAGTCCAACCCGAGGATACCCTTCCCTACCAGGCCGAAACCAAGCGAAAAGTATTTAAACCAGGTGTTGATCCATCTTGCCCGCTGGTTGACGAGTTGCTCCGAACCTGTAGTTTTTTCATCATATACCAGCGCTTTGTCGGCGAAGGCAATACGATATCCACGGCTTACGATCGCATGCTGAAGCACTTTGTCGAACCCGGCGCCGGAAATATCCAGATGTTCCAGACATTGGCGGAATAAAGAGGTGGTAAACGCCATTCCAGACCCTGCCAGCGTGGCGGAAGATCCTGCGCCAAAAAGCACCTTGCCATCATAATAATGGTAATAAATATCCCTGGCAGCATCCAGACGGGCGTACATAGTGTCCAGATTCTTAGCGCTTCTCACGCCCTGAACAGCCTCAAAACCCGATTGAAAGAAATGATTGAGGACCGTAAGGTAATCTCTCGAAACCAGATTGTCGCTGTCGATAATGGTAAGATGTGAATGCGCCCTGACAAAGTTCCTTATCGCGTAAAAATGTGAACGTACATTCCCAGCCAGTACAGTTTCGGGCCTGAGCAGTATCACTTTCTCAGTGTCAAAATGGAGGCCGGAGATATCACAGTTATCTGCCACTAGATATATCATGTAATTGGGATAGTCCAGTGCAAGCACCGAATTCACTACATCCGGCAACTGATCTGTTTGTTCATAGGCGGTGATGATCACGGCATAATCAGGCAGGTCAGCAGACAATATCTTCTCCTGAATCGTCCCCCGCACTGCCCGGATAACCGCCAGTAAAACCGGAAATACGAGTTGGAAACCAATAAATGCCTGGATCAAAATCCATAAATAGCTAATCAGTATCATACTTCTACCTTCCTGTTTGTTTTTCCAGCCTGCTCCGCAATATCCCTGGTACCGGTAAGTACCCACCCCGTAAATTTGGAGCCAAGGCTTTTGAAGTAATCGATTTTGGATTTGTCTTCCGCCCGGATGGTTTTTCCCGAAGCAAAAACGGACACAACCAAATCGGCAAACGATATCCACTCCTTTGCTTTGTTCATGGCAACCAGGGAATCTGTTTCTATCAGGATCACATCAAATCTGGTTTTGAGCATTTCCAGCGTTTGCCCGATCTGCACTTCATTCGCTATTTCATTCAGAGAGGTATCTCCTCCATGATTACCCAGGATACTGATTCCATCGTTCTCCGGTTTGGTGATCAGATGATCGTTTCCACGTAGTACACCTTCCAGAAAAACCGTTCCGCGGTTCAGTTTCGTAATATGTTGATTATTAAAATTACCATCAATGATCAGTACACTTTTATTCATCTTTGAAAAAGCCCAGGCAAGACTAATGGTCAGCAGCGTTTCTCCCTCTCCCTCACCTAGGCTTGTGATCACGATGATTTTCCGACCAGGACGTTCCGCATCGAGCTCGTATCTTACAGAGCGTACCAGGTTCCTGAAAAGCAAAATTGACTTTTCAGTTGTAGATTCATTCTGAATTTTCCGGAGATCCAGCCCGCCCGAAACATAGTTGAGATACCCCACTACGGGTATGTCAGTTTCGTTGGCCAGCTGTAAGGGGTATCTGATCGAATTATCAAAATAAAAGAGTATGAAAAAGACGAAAAGGCAAAATGTAAAACTGATAATACCGGACAAAATCAGCAGTACCATTTTCTTGGACGGCTGGACGGTCCCGGGCATGGCCTTTTCTGCAGGCTTAAGGTAAACCGGGAAGCTCGATTGCATCGTAATATTATTATACCGCTGCAAAGCTTCCATGTATTCTTTACTGGCAATGTCAATACTGGCTTCAAATTCCTGAATCTGAGCTTCATTAGGTACCAGGGCATCAAATTTCTGGTTCAGCCTGATGAGTTCTTCCTGGATAGAGGATACGCTGTTGACCGCAAGTTCAAGCTCAATCTCCAGTGTCAGTTTTTGGGTGACCAGATTTTCCTTGGCCACCATTGGATTATACACGTAACGGTCAGAGGCTTCGTTAATCTGCCTGGCGAGCTTACCTTGTAATGAATCCAGCATGGGCTGGTATTTTACGTCAAAATTATTCCGGACATAGGTTTCATTCAGTGACCTCAGTTGCTGTTTGGTGGTGAGAATTTCCTGGTTAACGTCTGTGAGTGCGCTTTCCAGATAACGTCTGTCGGCGGGGTTAAACTTATTGTCTATATTTTTGATGGCCGCGCCGTACGCTTTAATATCCTTTTCGGCTATTTCCCTTTTAGACTCATACTCCGCAATTTGCCCATACAAACTTCTGGCTTGTTCATTGAGGTTCAAAACCCTGTTTCTGATCTTAAAATTACGCAGATTGTTCATTTTGTCTGCAAGTGCGACCCTTTTCTGCCCCAGGAATTCAGTTAAAAATGAAATAGCACGATTGTTGTTATCGATCAGGCGGGACGAATAGTAAGAAATAAACTCTGAGGATAAGGTATTGATCAGAAATGCCGAAAGCTGCGGGTTTTCTGCCTCCGCATCTATGCTGATATAGTCACTGCTTTTTACCCTGTAAATATTAATCTTGGATTGGATGGACCGGTGATCATAGCCTAGCTCCTCCAGCATGGCAATGATCTTATCATTATCCTTGTTGCCCTGCAAAAGTTCGTCCCTGGCCTTCAGTTTTTTATCAATCAAAGCAATGTACCTGGCCTTTTCACCATTACTCATCGCTTCGGTTATTTTACCTGGTTTACGGAACCTAGTAGCGGGGGCAGCGCGCAGATCGTGTAACAAAAGCTGGTAAGAAACCTGATCAAGGACTTTTTTCAGCGTCATCATCTGAATGATGTTATCAAATTTCCGGTTTATCTCGGAATCCTGATCCTTTTCCGCAGTGGAAAGTACCTGCTCCGTTTTATCAACGAGCCCGGTAGCAATGCTTCCATGCGATTTAAAGGTATCGGGTAGCTCCCGCACCAGAAAATAACACAGCACCAGCGTAACCAGGGGTACAGCAATTAGTATAATCCGGTTACGGTTCAGCAGCCTCAGGAATTGTATTAATTCTGTCATTTTATATTCTCAAGTTTTTCTCCTAAAAGTTCTTCCAGCGAACTCTTTGCAATAAGTACATCCGTTTCAGCGGTAATTTTAACCTGCTGCTGGCCGGTTACCATGTTCAATACATTATTGTAGTTCTCGAACGTCGTCTCTCCCTTTTCAAACTTATGTCTGATACTGGAGAGGGCAGCTTCGCCATCCAGCAGCGCATTGGCTCTGATCCTTAACAAAACAAGACTCTGGACATACGTGAAATATCTTTTCTTGACATCCGCCTCCAGGTTCAGGTCATAGGCCTCCTTTTCATACTGGAGTGCCTGCTGTTCCATCTTGGCCTGCTTGATCATTGAAGGCTTCTGAAGCAACGAACCAATATTGAAGAAAAAGCCAAACTGGTATCCGTTCAGGAAATTGGGATTAATTGCGTTGGCATACTGTGAAGGGCTGTACACGTAGGAAAAAGACAGGACTTCAAAATAAGAAAGCTTGGCCCTTTTGATACCAAAATTCCCCATTTCGACCCTGGCGCTATACATCCTGGCCTTGGGGTAATTTTTTTGAGCTACTGCCAGAAGTTTATCCAGATATTCGTAGGAAACCTCCGTGTGAAGAGATTCCTGGGCGTGGGATACAATGGATAAGGAAAGAAAAAAAAGCAGTAAAATGATACATCTCATATACATTCAATAGCGTACTGTACAACAAATTAAAATGACCTTGGTTTACAGGACAGTTAAATAAGCCAAAAAATCATTTATCGAGGTGGGGGGGTAGTATCCGGATCAAGTACTCTGGCAATATATACGATATTGATCACAATATTATCAAAACAAATCAAACATTCTCGGACTGCAGCAGGGCGGGGAATGTCTTAAGGATGATTTTCAGATCCATCATAAATGAAAATTCCTTGGCATAAGTCACATCCAGCTGCGCACGTTCTTCTTCGGACATATCTGCCTTGCCTTTCCCTCTCTTGGTAACCTGCCATAATCCTGTGAGCCCTGCCGGACCTGCAAAACGCATGATTTTATCGTCGGTAGTCATTTTTTCTGCTTCGTACAATGGCAGCGGCCTATTTCCTACCAGAGACATATCTCCACGGAAAATATTCCAGAGCTGGGGAAGCTCATCCAAACTTGAATTTCTAAGGAACTGCCCGATGCGCGTGATACGCGGATCATTCTGAAACTTCATAAAGGCAGCTTTTTTGTCCTTCTGTGCCTGGAAAACCTTTTCGCAAATTTCCTTTCCGTCCAGAAAAAGCCTTCTGTTACAATTATTGCCTGCACGGCATTCCTCGCAAAGTTGGCTACCATCTTCCGATTCCAGCGGTTCGGAGGTTTTGTTATACATATTAAATGCAGCCATCTTCCGCATCATCTGATCGGCATCAGTCCGCATAGTCCTGAATTTCAATAGATTAAAGATACGATACCCGCTCCCCACGCGCTTGGACCTGTAAATAACAGGACCTTTACTGTCCAGCCTGATCAGCAAAGCAACCAGCAGCAGCAACGGAGCCAGCAGGATGAGCGCTGCACCGGTGGAAGCAATATCAATACCCCGTTTCCATAACGGAATCCCTGCACTTTGAAATTTGATTTTCTGCGAAGCACGTTCAGCAATATACCACTGCCGCTTATTGAAGTAGTGTAACCTGGTCAGCAGATCTCCATTCTTGAATTTTGCATCAAAAATATCGTCAGCCCGTAACAGTCTTGCCCTCTGTACCGCGCTTCTGGTGAGCTTATCCACCAGAATAACAAACGGGATATTACCTAACTTACCACTGTTTCTGATTTGCTCCAGCAGTTCCCATCCCAGCGCGTTCTCGTGGCCTATCACCACATCCGCAGGGAAATACTGCTCCAGAGCATCCATGGCGCCTTGCTTCGTATCAAAATACTCCACCTGCATGGATTCTCCGAATTTTTGAAGAAAATACATATACTGTTCAAAATCCCGGTTCAGGTATACAACCCTGAACAATACTGCTGGCACTCTTGTCTCGCGGACAGGAGTAGTCGGGTGAATCGCCAAATCCATTGTCTCAATCATTTATGAGTAACGTGCATTTCGTCGTAACACAGCATTGATCTTCGCATGTACTTCCATTGGGTTAAAGGGTTTCAGCATAAAATCATCAGCGCCCAGGTTAAGGCACTGAATACGCTCGCTGCTGTCATCGGAGCCTGAAAGTATGATCACCGGTATATCAGCATAGATATTACTGGCTTTTGCTATTTTAAGAAATTCCTTACCATTGAGGTTAGGCATCTGAAGGTCGGCAATAATCAGATCAGGGGAATTGCCCTGTTCAAGCCAAATCATTCCTTCCGAGCCGTCGTTTTTTACAACAACATTAAAATCATTTTTAAGAAAATGCTCTAGTATTTTACAGATGCTTGGTTCATCATCAATTACCAAAATGCTCTTTTTTAAATCCATAAGCGGGCAAATATTCTGAATAGTTGTAGGAAGATTAGACGCAGTTTTTAACTCCCAATCTGATTATCGTAATAAATTTGGAATTATCAAAGAGTAAAGTTAATGCAAAAAAATTGTAGAATTAATGAGAAGATAGCAATAATAAAACTTGGAGAGGGTAAAGGGAAATAAATCTTAAAAAGTTAACTGATTACCAATTAGTTAACGGTCGTTCAATCCACATTCACTTAACGAAATAATGCGACAAGGGTGGGAATATATTTCCTTGGTCGGAGTATTTATAATTTATCTTATTATAAATAAAGTCACTAATAGTACGAAATAGTTGGAAAATATCTCAGCCGGATGCATTATACATATTACCGGACTTTTATCCATTGCACACGCTGTGTGCTGCCAATAAATGAATTAGCTTAGGATCAATAAAAAAGTACTTTATTTTGCTTTGAAATAAAGCCCCACCGTTGTTGAATTTGGATAACTGTAAGCGGTTGTGGTGGTTTGCATGACAAACCTGTTTTTGAAGACATCTCTCGCCAGGATGGTCCATTGTCCGCGTTTGTCGGCAGCATCAGCGGCGGCTACCACGATTTGATCGTCCTCCTGCCTCCATACCAGCCGGGATCCTTCTCCGCCTTCATTGAACTTTCCTTCAAAAGTCCCGTTTTTGTGAAGACTAACCTCCACCATATACCTGTTGAACTCAACGCCCCCAAATTGCTGAATCATTTTTCCATCCTTGAAAATGGGAGCATCATTTGCCCGGATTTCATAAATCTCCCAGGATTTGACGCTGGTCAACATGCCCGCAGCTTCCTTTCCATTGCCCGCCGGCTGGTTACATGATACATATCCTGCTGCCGTAAAAAGCAGCAGGATATGTATCTTTTTCAGGAATATTTTTTTGGCTACTCCATTAAAAGCTGAGCAATCCGCTAATCTGTTAAATATTACTTTCACAATATACTATTCATATTCAACAAAGGCCTTATCCGGATAACACCATAACCAGTTTTCTCCGGGCTCTGCAGAAATTACCACCGGATGGTTGGTTTGAATGTAATGGCGCGTCATGTGTTTTGCGGGGGAGCTGTCACAGCATAAAGTAGCTCCGCACGACTGGCAGGTCCTTAAATGCAGCCATTCACCTCCTACTTTAGTACATTCCTCACAAACGAGCTCCTTGGGCTGCACGATCTCCGTAATGCCAGAGATATGTTTACAAATCGGGTCTTTCATAATTTCAATCTGATGTTTTGAGGTAACGGATTGCTTCCGGATTATTGCGAAAATAGCATAAAATCATGAACGCGATTATATCTCACTCAGGTACTGATGCACAAAGCTGATCGCCATGGACCCCTCTCCCACTGCGGAAGTTACCCTGTTCATAGCACCGGCACGTACATCTCCCGCGGCAAAAATCCCTGGACAACTGGTTTCCAACAAGTACGGATCTCGGTTATTTTTCCATACCTGTTTGAAATCGTCGTATCCTTTCAGTTCCCTGCCGGTTTCAATAAAACCCTTGTCATTTTTGATGATCTCAAGTCCCACCCAATCCGTGTATGGCCGTGCACCGATAAAGATAAAAAGTGCATCAGCTTTTACCCAGCGCTCCTCCGAAGTATTCAGGTCAACCAGTTGCAGCCCCTGCAAATGTTCCTCACCTCTGGCTTCCAGAATCTCGGTACAGCCAAGTATGGTTATATTATTTGTATTGTCGATCTGATCAATCAGATATGCCGACATAGATGAAACGAGGTCAGGCTTCCGGATAATGATATAGACATTTCTGGCAAATTTGGATAAGTACATGGCTGCCTGCCCCGCAGAGTTCCCTCCCCCGAGAATGTAAACATCCTTTTCGCCACAGGAAACGGCTTCGGTACTTGCGGCTCCATAATAAATACCGCTTCCGGTAAAATCAGGGATTCCTTTGGTTTCGAGCTTCCGGTAATCAACCCCCGTAGTGATCACCACCGCTTTGGCCGTGATCTCCCGGTCGTCTTCCAGCACAAGCGTTTTGTAATTATCTTTCAGCTTTATTTCCTTAACAGACTGAGGCGAAAGGAATTCGGTCCCGAAACGCGTGGCCTGAGTAATGGCTCTCCTGGCCAGCTCCGACCCGCTTAATCCGGCAGGAAATCCCAGGTAGTTTTCAATCCTGGAACTTGTTCCAGCCTGCCCTCCCGGCGCTTTTCTTTCTATCAGCAAGGTACTTAAGCCCTCCGATGCGCCATACACCGAAGCCGCCAGTCCGGCGGGGCCTGCACCAATGATAACCACGTCGTAGACCGACTGCTTCATATCTGCGTTCAGACCAATCTTGCCGGCAATATCTAAAATTCCAGGTGTTTTCAGTAAAGCCCCATCCTCAAAAATAACCACAGGTAAATCCTTCGGTTCAAGGTTATTGGTGGAAATGAACTGTGCTGATTCATGAGCGGCTGCGTCGAGCCAGAGGTAAGGTACCAGGTTGCCCGCCAGAAAGTCCTTGATTTCATGAGATTTGGGAGAAAACTGATACCCAATTACCTTAATACCCTTAAAATCAGGACGATAATTCATCTGCCAGTCGCTCAGCAGATCATCGATGGCCGGATAAAGCTTTTCTTCCGGAGGATCCCACGGTTTCATGAGATAATAATCCAGCCCCACTTCGTTAATGGCTTTAATAGCTGCCTCCGTATCGGAATAAGCTGTCAGTAACACGCGCTTAGCCTCTGGAAAAAGCAGCATGGCCTTTTCCAGAAAATCAACGCCCTGCATTTCGGGCATACGCTGGTCCGAAATAAAGATGGCTACTTCCTCACCCTTATTCTGGAGATCCAGCAAGCTTTCCATAGCCTCTTTCACGGAAATCGTGCTGAGTACTCTGTACTTATCCCGGTAGTGCGCTTTCAAATCACGATTGATCGCACGCAATACCTGAGCATCATCGTCTATTGAGAAAATAATCGGCAATCCCATAAAAATCTTCCTTCAAAAAGTTATTTCAGTTTTATTAATTTATTGGAAAACAAACCAGAAACTCTGTATGCCCTGGTTCGGACGACAACGTTACGCTTCCCTGGTGCTGCTTCACGATCCGGTTTACAACGTCCAGGCCCAGACCAGTTCCCTTGCCTATCTGTTTAGTGGTAAAAAAAGGATCGAATATTTTGGATTTAATGTCTTTTGGTACCCCGGCGCCGTTATCAATCACAGCTATTTTAACAAATTCATTCTCCTTCCAGGTTTTAATGGTAAGCTTTGGGTTGGGCTGGCCCTCAAGCGCATCGGAAGCGTTATCGATCAGGTTGGTCCAAACCTGGTTGAGTTCCCCTTCTTTTCCTGTAATATGCGGCAGGTTTTCTTCGAACTCCTCGGATAACTCAATGCCAGCTTTTTTAATTTTATGATTCAGCATTACGAGGGTATTTCTGATCCCGGTATGAATATCTACAAGATCCTTATCTCCACCCCTGTCCATGTGAGTAAATGTTTTCACCGAGCCGATCAGTTCCGCAATGCGCCTGGATGCTTCCTGGATTTCAGATACCATCCTTTCGGTTGTGAAATTGGTGTTAATCCAGTTCAGTACCGGTTCCAGGGCGTTATCAGGCAGGCAGCTTTTGAATTCCTCCAGGTCTTTGGTTTCAAATCCAAACTCAACAAAATTTTCGGCAATATCCATCCCGTCCTGGATATTCTGATCATACAGCCAGTCAGATATCTCGTCTTCCTTTTCGGAACGCTGCATCATCGTCAGCACGGGACGCTCCTTGCGGCCCAGTGCCTCAAACATTTTATTACTCAGCGTATCTATTGATTCCGAACTCAACTGAATGGATATCAATTTTTTAAACCCCTCAGGTTCCAGCTGCAAGTGTTTTTTGAGCGAAGCTGAGCCACGTACAATAGCTGCAGCAGGGTTATTGAGTTCGTGCGCAAGCCCGGCGGATAGTTTGCCCAGCGCCATCATTTTTTCGTTTTGCTGTTCAAGCTCTGTAAACTCCCTGACCCGCGATGTCATCACCACCACCAGTGCCTGGGTGAGCTCGTAGTAATGTATTATAAGCTCTTTCAGCTTTTCTTTCGGGAAAGTCATAATCTGGGAATCCACCATACATTGGGTAAATGCTATGGAAATCTTCCCCCTCGAAAAAGGGAGAATACCCGTAATGGTTCCTGCTGGTAACTCTGAAATACTCAGCTTGTTATTGGCTTGTATCCGGTAAAGTTCAATTTTACCGCTAATGATGATATGCGTTCCCGTAAGCGGCTCATCGGGTTTGGCAAGGAATTCTCCGGCTTTCAGTACATAGTGGCTGCTGTTGTCGATCAGCCACTGCAACTGTGTTTCCGGCACTTCCTTGAAGAAACTTATCTGTTGTAAATCGTTTATCTGAACATCCTTCATAGAGCTGGGTTCCCTTTAAAATACACCAAGGTTTTACCTGGCCAAGTTAGTCAAAAAAAATCTACACCAGCTATAAATTAACTCGTCATCCTGCCAAGAATGCGGTTGGAGCATCTGCATTCACAGATCAAACCTTCATCAATACTTCTCCGGATTTTAAGCACACCCCGGACTTTTATGCGTGCATTCTGCATTTTTAAGGCCCATTATCTGCCGGGTATACAGCATCATATCAGCTGCAGCAATTCACTTTCGGCTTCCACTACTTTCATCAGTTTTCGGTTGAGCTCTTTGTACGCTTCTATTACCTTACGTCCCGTCTCGGTCAGCTCGGTTCCTCCACCCTTCTGGCCGCCTTTGCGGGCCACAACATAAGGATTTTGACCCAACGCGTTCATTTCATCTACCATGGCCCATGCCTTTTTATAGGACATACCCATGTCCTTGGCCGCTTTCGCCATGGAACCTGTTTCTGCTATACGTACGAGGAGCTCCAGCCGGCCAGGGCCGAAAAATTTGACGCCATCCACATACACCCAGTGGCGCATCCGTATTTCTACATTTCTGTTCATAGGTGTTTCCTGCATCTGTTAAATAGAGTTAAAATCAAGGTTTTACTACCATTCCTTAACCTTTTTTAAGACTATGCCCCTCCGCTACCCGATTTGGCCTCAGTAGTTTTGGTCTATCAAATATGATGAAAATTTCCGGGAATCGCCTGTTCCGTTTTCTTATTAACCAAAACTACCGTATGAAGAGATTTAACAATTTAAACAACCTGACCGGCTGGCTGGTATTTACCGTTGCCTTCGCCACTTACAGCATCACTGTTGAAAGGACTGCCAGTTTCTGGGATTGTGCCGAGTTCATTGCTGCTGCCTTTAAACTCGAGGTACCTCACCCGCCTGGCGCACCATTTTTTCTGCTGATCGGGCGTATTTTTTCACTGTTAGCACTCGGTGATCTGTCACAGGTGGCCTACTGGATTAATATGGTCTCGGTACTCAGCAGTGCATTTACCATTCTTTTCCTTTTTTGGACCATTACCCTGCTGACAAAAAAAATAGTTGCAGGACCAGACTCTATCCCGTCGCCTGCTGATACCTTCCTGATCATGGGTGCAGGAGTAGTGGGAGCGTTGGCCTATACCTGGTCCGATTCGTTCTGGTTTTCGGCCGTGGAGGCAGAGGTATATGCCATGTCCTCCTTTTTTACCGCGATTGTGATATGGGCAGTTTTCAAATGGGAACAAATGGAAGACCCCGCAGCAGCCAACCGCTGGCTGGTTTTCATCTCCTATCTGATCGGACTTTCTATTGGAGTGCATTTGCTCAATCTGGTTACCATTCCAGCTCTGGCATTGGTATTCTATTTAAAAAAATACCCTAAACCGGGAGTTGTGGGTGGTTTAATTGCCCTCGGCACAGGCATGGTCATTCTGACAGTCATCAATACCGGTATCATTCCCGGTTTGCCCGAGATGGCCGGGAAGTTCGAGATCTTTTTTGTCAACACCCTCGATCTTCCTTACAACTCAGGTGTACTATTTTTTATCATCCTTTTTCTGGGATCCCTCGTTTGGGGGATACGGTTCTCACATCTGAGGGGTATGCCGGGCCTGAATACAACCCTGCTTTGCCTCGCATTTATTCTAACGGGTTACACTTCTTACCTCATGGTACTGGTACGGTCGGGATACAATCCGCCGATCAACGAAAACAGCCCGGACGATGTACTCAGTTTTGTATATTATCTCAAAAGAGAACAGTATGGTAACCGTCCCCTTCTTTACGGCCCCTCCTATGTAGCCCGGCCAACAGGGCTAAAGAAACTGTCTCCGGTTTACCGGAAAAAAGACGGCAAATATGCCATTATTGATTACCGGCAAGAATACGAATATGCACCGGGGAGCAGCATGCTTTTGCCCAGGATGTACAGCTCGCAGCCGGGACATCCGGAGTTATACCAATCTATGACTGGATTGGCAGACGGGCAAAAACCTACAATGGTGCAAAATCTTTCGTTCCTGTTTTCTTACCAGATGGGTACCATGTACTGGCGTTATTTTCTGTGGAATTTTTCGGGAAGAATGGGTGACGCCCAGGGCGCCGGAACTTTGTTGCCATGGGACGCTTTTAAGGCATTCCCGACGTCCATCTCAGCAGGCAAAGCGCACGACAATTATTTTATGCTCCCGCTTTTACTAGGTATTGCAGGCCTGTTGCTGCTTTATTTCCATCAGAAAAAGGACCTGATCGTACTCGCGATGTTATTTGTGCTTACGGGTATCGGGCTTGTTGTATATCTGAACTCGCCCCCAACGGAGCCGCGCGAGAGAGATTATATCTACGTGGGCTCTTTTTATGTCTTTTGCATCTGGATCGGGATGGGCGTAGTTGCTTGTACACAGGCGTTCAGCCGCGTCCTTAAGCAAAAGGGCATCAGGGCTATTACGGCCACTGCCTTGTGTCTCGGTGTTCCCATGCTCATGGGGATCAAAGGCTGGGACAACCACGACCGCCGAAACCGCTTCCATTCTGTCGATTTTGCCAGAAACCTGCTTAGCTCATGCGCTCCCAATGCGATCCTATTTACCGGAGCCGATACCGACACCTTTCCGCTCTGGTACGTGCAGGAGGTGGAAGGCTTCCGTACCGACGTCCGTGTTTGCGTACAAACCTTTATGGGAGCCGACTGGTATATCCGTCAGCTGCGACGAAAAATTAACCGGTCGGATGCTCTACCCATGACACTGGAAATGGCTAATTACATTACCGGGAAAAATGACATCGTTCCTTTTTATGAAATACCTGGTGTGAAGTCCGGCATTAATCTTAACGAATATCTGCAACTGATCAAACAGGATAACAAGGCGCTGCAGGTTCCGCTTACAAGTGGCGACATGACATCCGTTTTACCTTCTTCGGTACTTTTCCTGCCGGTGAATACCGCTGAGGTAGATAGCATGAAAATTGTAAAGAAAGACCTGCAGCCCTTTATAGGGAACGCCATGTACTGGACCATCGGGAACAAAGACCTTTACAAGGGGGATCTGGTGATGCTGGATATCATCGCTACCAACAATTGGAAGCGGCCTATCTATTTTTCTTCTACCATGGGAAAATCCAATCATCTTGGCCTGACAGAGTACATGCAGCTGGAAGGGTATGCCTACCGCCTGCTTCCGGCGCGGGTAGAGGGGGCACAGGATGGTTATGTAAATACCGATATCATGTTTAACAACATGATGAACAAAATGGCCTGGCGCGAACTCAATAATAAAGATACCTACTATGATGATACCTACCGGGGCGCGCCCATTGTGACAGCCAGAATGTCATTTCTGCGCCTTGCCGAACAACTGGTAAACGAAAAAAGGATAGCCGAAGCCAGGCAGGTTGCCGAAAGGGCTATTGCCGTAATGCCGGATGACACCATACCGTACGACCAGGCTTCGGCAGGTTTTACAGGGATCTTTTTTGATATCAACGAACGTAAGAAGGCTTTACAACTGGCAGATACCATGGCCAGGCGGTCAGACGAGAACCTGCGCTGGGCCAGGCAAAATCCGGACTCTTCCATCATCGATGTGAATGCGGACCTGTTTATCCTACAATCCATCGTGCGCTCCTGCAGACATGCCGGGGAGGATGCCGCCGCCGAAGAATATGAACGTATTTTCAAAAAGCACCTGGTAGCTTTCAACTACATTCGGTAAGGAAAAAATAAAAGAAGTTTGATCTCCCCCCTCAGATCAAACTTCTTTGCAAAAAAGTTCTGAATTCTATTTTTGCATCCTATTCTTCCACAACCTTTTCATGTGTCGGTTTGATGAATATTGCCAGCCACGAACGCCTCGCCATCCGGTAAAACAAGGGCGTGAGCAGGATGAGGACCGGAATAATACTGACCAGGAAATAGTTGAGATAGGCTTCAAAAAAATTAACAAAAATCAAAAAATAAACCAGCATAAAAGCCACGTAAAACGCGTAGCTCATATACAGCGCCCCCTGATAAAACCCCGGCTCCGGCACAAAATTCTGACCGCAGTGGGGGCAACTTTTATGCATTTTATCAAAATTCCGGGTATAAGCACTTCTGGTAACAAAAAAATCCCCCTCCCCGCATCTAGGGCATTTGTTAAGAACCAGACTTGAAAAACGATTATGGCTGCTCACGATTTCTCCTGTTAAAGTTAAAAATCAACCCGTGTACGGGTAACTCTCCTATCCGCAAATATCGTAGAACAAACCGGCACTACGGTAAGACATTCTACGCATTGTATGGTACAAATCAACGATTCCGGCGGACACAACACACAGAGGTAACGCAGGAATACAAAGTACTATTCAATTAAAATTACTTCTCTATAATTTGTAGTATTAATTTAATTTTGAGTAATCAGGGTGCTAAGTCCAATTTGTACTATCAGACTAGTTACTTTATTAGGGATTTCATTAAATTTGTACTATTATTCGTATAATTGATATTCTACCCCCACTGATTTATGCTTAACGTTTTGCTAGTAGACGATCATTCAATTGTAAGATCGGGCCTAAAACTTTTACTAAGAGATTCCTTTCCTTCAGTTAAAACAGACGAGGCATCTAATGGTAATATTGCACTGAAGAAAATTACAGCCGACCATTATGATCTCATTGTGTTGGATATAACGCTTCCCAATACCGATGCCCTGGGGCTGATCAGCAGAATTATCACACAACGACCTGACGCTAAGATACTTCTGTTCTCCATGGTCTCGGATTATGCCTCTATAAAACGTTACATTAAACTGGGTGTGAAGGGGTATGTAAACAAAAACAGCGAAGATGATGATATTCTTTATGCTATTAAGGCGGTACTGAACGGCAAAAGGTATGTTAGCCAGGAGATCATGGAAGCCATTCTGGACGACAAATATTTCTCTGGTTCCGATAATCCATTCGACCTGCTGACAGAAAGAGAGTTTGAAATAGCACGTCGTATATTAGCCGGTGACAACCTTACTACCATTGCTCAAACGCTAAATATCCATACTTCTACCGTTGGAACCCATAAATCCAAGGTTTTTGACAAACTTAAGGTCTCCAATATCATTGAGCTTATGGAGCTTGCCAAAGCACATCAGCTTATTTAGTTCCTCCCTCATCTTTCAAACGAATATTGGCATTCAGCGTGGTGGAAGTTTTGGAGTATTCCAACGTTCCCTCCAAGGCACGAAGTGCATCCTTCATGATGATGTGCCCGAACTGTGAATTAACTTTAGACGACTCAGCATCGCCCTGTAGGTAGGTATTCATATTGAGGATCATCTCATCGGACATACCCGTCCCGTCATCCGAAACTGTAATGACGACACAATTGCCCTCCCGAACAGCCAAAATTGAAATATTCCCATATTCCGTATTTTTATTGGCATTGTCGATCAAATTCCTTAATACGGTTTTGAGTAAAAACCGGTTGGTGAAAATCTTCAGGTCCGGAGAAATGCCATTGTTCAACGTATTGTTGTTCTGATTCAGTATCTCTTTATAAAGAAGGGAAAGTTCGTCCACCACTTCTGCTACCGAAAGTTCCTCCTTTTCAACAGGCTGATTTTTGTCCAGCGCGGCCATCCAGTTCATAAGCTCTTCGGTAAAATAATGAATTTCCTTAGTGGAGCAGTCCAGCTGAACAATCACCTCCCTAAGTTCCTGGCGTGTATAGTGGGTCCAGTTTTTTGCCAGATGCGCCGAATTTTTATGCAGATATCGTAACGGTGAGCGCAGATCATGGACCAATATTGAAAAAACATTCTCCTTGTCTGAAAGAAGGTTCTGCAGCTTGTTCTCCGATGCCTGTAAGTTCTTGTAACTGAGCTCCAGACTTTCTATAAGTAATTGCTGGCTCTTTGATCTTTCGGCAATTTTCTCCTCCAATATGGCATTTTGTCTGATTATGTAACGGTATCTGAACTGAAACCCCAGCCAGATCAGCACACAGACCAGTATCGTACAGATTACCCTGAAAATGGTGGTTTCATACCAATATGGCAAAACCGTAAACCGAACATCATGATAGATATATGCTGGTCTGGCATTGATGAAAGAAAGTTTTCTTAACCTTAAGATGTAATCCCCGGGTAACAGTAGTTTTAATTCAATTTTCCCATCTACAATCGGCGCCCAGACATTCTGCACCTGGCTGACGAAATATTCGATTTTCAGATTATCAGCTTTACCATAATAAGGAGTAGATACATAGATAAGCAGCTGTGAAAACCCCCTCGGAACCAGCAGGTTTTCGTCCAGATCATGAAACGTAGAGTCGTCGATCTGTATGCGGTCTATGTATATTTTTTTGTCAGGATACATGAGTGAGACCTTTTTCGGATCTACGGAAATCATACCTTTCAGTGATGGAAAAAACAAAAGTCCCGCATCATTTTTGGCTGCACAGGGCGAACACCCGCCGTTAAACTCATAACCGGGCAGCCCCTGTATTTTGTCAAATGAATGATAATAGGCCATCTTGTTTTTATCGATGGCACTTTCCAGCAAATTTTTCCGGGATACCACAAACAAACCGTCATTGCTGGTGACCCACATACGTCCCTCACCATCCTCCATAAAACAATGTGTGTATTTGAGGCTTTTATTCAGGTCAAGGGGAAGTTCAATTGTCTTGTCTCCACTGAGCAGAAACAATCCTTTTCCGTAAGTTCCCACAAAAATATTGTTCCCTGAATCTCTGTAAATGGACCTGACCTGTAATTTGGAGCTGGAACCTATCGGTGAGAAACTCCCCGATGCAAGGTCATAACCAAAAATCCCCCGATTTGTCCCAATCAGGATCCTGCCCTTTTCAACAAGCATACACTGCATGATCATATCTCCGGGTTGCTCAATTGTGCCGGGCGTCAAGTCCAGCAATATTTTGATTTGGTTATTTTCAAGATATCCCAGCTGGCTCCTGGTCACAAAATACAGCCGATTTCTGTTTGCCAAACTACTCTGCATCGCACACAACTCGTCCTGAAACCAGCCTAGTTTTTCTGATGTAACAAAATCCTTCGTTTTAAATAAAAACGCAGACGCATTCTGAGCCCTTTTAGAATAATAGATCCATCCATCGGCATCCCTAAATAAAAAGAAAGGCACAACATCCGCATGCTGCTGGAATTTCCTGCTGTTTAAGTGATAGGTATAATCCGTATTGATGACCTCATCACCCTTTGTTGTTATCGCGTAAGTATTGGTGTAGGCAAGCGTTGCGTCAGGACTATACGTGATGGCCTCGAACAGCTTGGGATAAAAAAGATAAAGCCCGTCTGTTGAACTTCCAATAGCATAAATACCAGTTCCCGGTATCTTGTGTATGATCTCTATATTATGGCAGGGCAGATCTTTTATGACCATTTTAAGACCAAGCCCGAGCCGGGGAATAAGGTATATCTCATATAAATTGTTATCCCTCACCAGATAGTTATTGGCCAAAGCCAGGTATAAAATCCTGCTTTTCTGGTCAAAACTGATGCCGGTTTCGATCGGTCCCGCGTGGAGATATTTGCCATTCTTCATAAATGAGGCCTGCCCCGAACGGTTTAAAAAACAAAGTGTATCAGAAAACTGCAGCATTAAAGAGTTCTGAATCCTTTCTGAAGACACGTACCCGGCTTTTGAAGCGGAAAAAAAATTGAGAACACCTTTATCGGTTTTCGGATCATGAAAGTAAGTCCAGCTTGTGCCGTCGGAGGTCTGAGCATTCGTCACAGGATTCGTGACCTGCGGATAAATGGGGTTTCTTTTCAAAAACTCGCTTTTCCTGATCTCGGTCACATGGGCATTGTAAAATCCTATTATATGAACAGAGCTACTGTCATCAACCGGTTCAAACTGCAGCCCATCCCCTTTCTGCCTGAAAAGTTTGTCTCCCTCATCCTTAAAATAGACTCTGTGATGATTGTCAACTCCAATCCAACCGATCCGGTCCGAAAACATGGAGGGAATTTGTGTCGCATTTAATACAACAAATTCGCGTCCATCGAAGCGCGTAATACCTGCCTGCGTGGAAAACCACAGATACCCCTTACTATCTGTTACGATTCCATCGATCGAATTCTGAGGCAATGAGTTTTCACTGTTATAATGCTTGAAGGAATATTCCTGGCCATACAAAGAAGCAGGATAGGTAAAACAAAATCCAACGAAGAGGATCCGGAAATAAAACCCGGCAAGAGAAAGAAGATGTCTCACAAACAATTAATCAGCTTAAAGAAAATTCTGATGCAACTTAGTACTTATCCCACGTCTCATTGATGATTACGTAAGTTAGAAATTTTATTATCCAATCAAGCAAATCCGGAGAAAGTAAACCGGGCAGCTGTACATTCAGCAGGATTCTGCCCCGATTTACTTGTTTTATATTCAGTTTAAAACTTTTATATTCGACATTTTATAGACCTTGAAATTTATTTCAATGCAATGTCCTGATCTATCATCTTCGCAATGGGAACAGTTTGTCAACCCATACCCTCACCGGATTATTGCATTTGTATCTGCATTCCGGACGTACACGTTAACGATCAGAACAAAACACTAAGCATCTTAACCACTAACCATAAATCATTGAAAATGAATCGTAGAGAAGCCGTTCAAAGGATTACGTTTCTGCTGGGAGGGGCCATATCGGCGCCGCTCATAGCAGGTGTAATGGGCGAAAAACTGAACTTCGGACCATCCCTCCTGATATCTCCCGATCAGGAAATTTTGCTGGCCGAGGTGGCCGAGGTCATCATACCGGCAACAGGGACCCCGGGAGCAAAAGCGGCAGGAGTCGAAAAATTTATAACACGTGTGATGCGCGATTGTTACATCCGGGAAGACCAGCAAAAATTTTACGACGGACTGGAAAAAGTTAATAAGACCAGCCTCGATGCGTACGGCAAAGCTTTTACGGCACTGGATACCACTCAAAAAAATGAGGTCCTGAAAAAGACAACGGTATCCGACAAACCGTTTTTCCTCCTGATGAAAAGCCTGACCGTGACCGGCTTCTTCACGTCAGAAGCCGGTGCCACACAGGCGCTTGACTACTTACCTATACCCGGCCGCTTTCAGGGATCGTGGCCGATGCCAAAAGGACAAAAAACCTGGGCACTGTAAGTTTCAGAAACCGGGCTTATGAAATGAACACAATCCCGTAAGGATGTGCCCGATCAGTGATGTGAAAAATAGTTTTAATTGACAAAAAACAAATGGCGAATTTAAATATTGATGCGCAAAAAGAATTAACCTACGATGCCATTGTGATCGGCTCGGGGGTATCTGGCGGCTGGGCAGCTAAAGAACTCACCGAAAAGGGTTTAAAGGTACTGATGCTGGAAAAAGGCAAAAACCTGGAACATGTAACTGGCTACGAAAACGCTTTAAAAGCACCCTGGGAATCGCAATACAACGGCAGGCTGACGATAAAACAAAAGGAAACACACCCCTTCCTTTCCAGGGATTATCCTTACAATGAGATGACGGAGAAGTACTGGATGAACGACTCCGATTCCATGTACGAAGAAAAGAAGAGATTTGACTGGTTCAGGCCTAATATCGTAGGAGGAAAATCAATCATGTGGGGCAGGCAGTCGTACCGCTGGAGTGACCTGGATTTTGAAGCTAACCTGAAAGACGGGATCGCCGTTGACTGGCCCATACGTTATAAAGATATAGCTCCCTGGTACTCCTATGTAGAAAAACACGTGGGTATTTCAGGAGAAAAACTCGGGCTCCCCCAATTGCCGGACAGCGACTTCCTCCCGCCAATGGATATGTACTTCGTTGAAAAGGAGGTACGCAAAAGACTGGAAAAAGAGTTTCCGGGCCGACACATGACCATAGGACGGGTTGCGAATCTTTCAAAGCCTACCAAAATACAACTGGAAGGAGGCCGCTCCCCATGCCAGTACCGCAACCGTTGCTCGCTTGGCTGCCCTTACGGCGCCTATTTCAGTACACAGTCCAGTACGCTGCCACCAGCCGTAAAAACCGGCCTTCTTACCCTCCGTCCCGATTCCGTAGTGAGGGAAATTGTTTATGACGACAAGAAAAAAAGAGCAACAGGAGTGCGGGTAACGGACTCGGTTACTCTGGAGGAGAAGGAATATTTCGCCAAACTGATCTTTGTATGTGCCAGTGCAATTGGCTCTACGGTAGTATTGCTGAACTCTACCTCGGACCGTTTTCCCAACGGAATGGGAAATGATTCTGGTGAACTGGGCCATAACCTGATGGACCACCATTTCCGTACCGGGGCCAGCGGGGTCTGGGAAGGCGACCTCGACAAATATTACTTTGGAAGAAGGGCAAATGGTATCTATATCCCCAGATATCGTAACATAGGAAACGACAAGCGCGAGTACCTCCGTGGCTTTGGTTATCAGGGAAGCGGCGGACGCCAGGGCTGGCAGCGCAATGTTGCTGAGCTTGCCTTTGGCGCCGATTTCAAAGAGGAACTCACTACACCGGGACCATGGACGATGGGCTTAGGTGGATTTGGCGAAACATTGCCGTACCATGAGAACCACATGTACCTGAGCAAAGACAAGAAAGACAAATGGGGCATGCCAGTGGTTGTTTTTGACGCAGACCTGCGTGAAAATGAACATAAAATGCGTAAGGATATGATGGCTGACGCTGCTGAAATGCTGGAAAGGTCAGGGGTGAAAAATGTAAAAACTTACGACAACGGCTCTTATCTGGGTATGGCCATCCACGAAATGGGAACTGCCAGAATGGGGCGCGACCCGAAAACTTCCGTACTTAATGGCAACAATCAGCTACATGCTGTTAAAAATGTTTTTGTCACCGATGGGGCCAGTATGACTTCGGCATCCTGCGTAAATCCATCCCTTACTTACATGGCCCTAACGGCCAGAGCGGTTGATTTTGCCGTAAAGGAAACGAAGAAAAAAAATCTGTAATCCGGTTTGAAACAAAATGGCGCGGAGAAATCCGCGTCATTTTTATTTCGTTATACAGGATATGCTTTGCCCAAAACTCATAGAGGGAGTAATTAATGCAAAATTGTATTAATTCTTAGTCCTCCCATTTTTTCCTGACATGCCTGCCAACAATTCCATTTCTGCTTCTCCGGTAATCAAATCTGCCCGTACGGCTACTCTGTTAATATTCCTGGTCTGCGGAATTGGAATTTCCAGTTGGGCTCCCATGGTACCTTTTGTTAAAACCAACCTTGGGCTCAGCGAGGCAAATCTGGGTATTGTACTCTTATCCCTCGGGGCAGGAGCCATTCTTACCATGCCCTTTACCAGTCTTTTCATCAACCAGTATGGCAGCCGTAAAGTATCCCTGGTCGCTGCTGTGGTGATCGCTCTCATGTTACCCTTGCTTCTTATTGCTGGTTCAGCGTTTTCTCTTGCCACTGCGTTGTTCGTTTTTGGAGCAGCCATCGGCACAATCGACGTAGCCATGAATGCACATGCCATTGTAGTACAAAACAGCTATGGCAGGCCCATTATGTCGGCATTCCATGGAATGTTCAGTCTGGGAGGACTTGTTGGTTCCATTGGCCTGGGATTTCTGATCAAATATGGTTTATCTCCTACCGTTGCCGCAATCAGTATTTCTGTCCTGCTGCTCCTGATTGCGATTACCCAATATTCCCGCTTGCTGCCGCATACAAAGGAAAGCCGGGTGGATACATTCAAGTTTACCTTACCCACCGGGCCCGTACTACGGCTTGGGCTGATGTGTTTTGTGTTATTTCTGGCCGAAGGCGCATTGCTCGACTGGAGCGCTGTATTTCTCCAGTTCTCCCGTGGATTTGATCCATCCCTATCCGGTATTGGCTTTGCTTCGTTTTCTGTTGCTATGGCAGCGATGCGCCTTACCGGTGATAAAATCGTTCACAGACTCGGAACCCGAAAAGTGGTAGTACTAGGTACTCTGATGGCTGCTGCGGGTTACTTTATGGCCGTCTTGCTCCCATATTCGTACGCCGCACTAATTGGTTTTACTTTCATAGGACTGGGTGCGGCCAATGCCGTTCCGGTATTCTTCACCGCTGCCGGGCGTATTTCCGGCATACCAGCAGCTGTGGCTCTTCCCGCCGTTACAACGCTGGGTTATGCCGGCCAGCTGGCAGGTCCGGCGCTTATTGGTTTTATTGCTGAATTCTCCTCATTACCTGTCGCTTTGGGTTTTGTGGGCATACTCCTGCTTCTGGTAAGTATTTCGTATTCCGCCCAGCCGGAATAATACCCTAAAAAGCTTCACCCGTAAATAAATAAAAACCTGGGCCATCCTTCGTAAAACCAACATCAAGTCTCAGGTAAATATCCTTTTGAGGAAACAACAAATACCGCAGGCCCACTCCTCCTGCAACCCGGATATGCCTGAAAGCAAACTGACCAACCCTGGGAGCCACCACTGCGGCGGAAGCAAAGGCAGCTCCTCCGAAACGCCTGCTAAACCTGAACGGAAGCCAGCGATACTCCGTTTGTACCGCCAGCATGTTTTTATCCCGGTATCTGCCGGAGTAATATCCCCGCATTATCATTTCACCACCCATGAGGGCCAGTTGGTTAAATGGAATATTACCAGAGAAAAAATTACCGTACACCTGCCACGCCAGTACGTTACGCGTGCCCATCGGATGCGCAGAGCGAACATCCAGGTTCCAGCCCGAGAACTGATATTTACTTCCAAGACTTCTATTGTAGTTCAGATACGAAATTTCACCGAAAAATCCTTTCCGGACATTGAGTACATTATGACGGTTGTCGTACACCAGCGCTGCTCCCAAGCCCAGGTTCCGCCCGCCTGAACTTCCCAAAGGCAACGGATATGAATGGTTTTCAGGTTGTTCAAAATGCGTATTGTATAATTGCTGATAGTCAATCTCCGGTCCCGCGAAGAAGTTCGGAATTATCTTACGCAGTACACGTTGTTTGAGCAGCAGGTAATTGGCGTCTATCAGTGCAGGATCGTGCCCGGAGGTTTCGGGACCTATGCCATAATACAGTAGAGGAAATCGCTGAAAACGTGTTTTTCCCAGAAAAAACCATTTATCCTTATCCCCGTATATTGCATTGTCCAGCCAGATCCCATACTGGCCTTCCAATGTAACAAAAGTAAATGCGTTCAGCTCGCTCAGCCGGTTAAGGGAATCATTTTTCGCCTGAAACAACAGAAGTGAAGAAAATCCAAATTCAAAACTGGTTTCCGGGGAATAGGCCAGTGTCGGATAGATCCTGAAACTGGGCCGTCCGGGCGCCGTGGTATCGCTCAAGGCCTTCCGGATAATCTTTTTCACCCAGTTGTTTTGGCCATGAGCAAAAGGAATATCGTCCAGAAAAAACGATAGGATTAAAAAGCAGAATCTTCTGATTTGGACCACTGAAAAGTAAATTATCGTCCGCTTGTTTTGTTTACAGAAAACAGAAAAAAAAATCAGGCCAGACCGAGTGAGTCATCTTCAAATAAGCACCTTTATTACAGTAGAAGCACTTGTTTTACCGCTCTTTCAGGAACATTAACCGGCGTTATGGCCGATTTTAAGCCGCATTACATCACTGATATTCATGAAAAATTACCTGCTGATTTTATTTGGGATACTGCAAACGGCAACGCTACTTGCCCAGGAAAAGGGAACGAAAAAAGGCTGGTGGCAGCAAAACAACCTGCGCATGATCCAGATGAACCTTCCCGATTATGAAGCTGCAACGCTAGATGCCGATTCCGTTGTAGCGGACCTGATCAGTGTTTCAGCCAATACCCTGCTGATAAACGCGGGAGGTATTATGGCATTTTATCCGACAAAACTGGATTTTCATTACACCAATCCGTACATGAAACCGGGTGTATTGGGAGCTATTATTAAAAAGTGCCACGAAAATCAGATACGGGTTATGGTGCGTTTTGACTTCAGCCGGGTCCACGAAAGTATCTTCAAAGCCCACCCCGACTGGTGTTATATTTCCCCCAAAGGGGAGCGCATGATCAATACGGACATGTATGTGGTTTCGATCAACGCTCCGTACGTACAGGAAAAGGCTTTTCAGATTATTGAGGAAGTGATTGACCTGTTTCCGATTGACGGAATTTTTCTCAACATGCCGGGCTACCAGGTACGAAATCCCTATGAAGATAAATATCATGGTATCGACCAGAACGAATCGGATCAAAAACGGTTTGCTGCGTTCAGTAACGGGCTCACACTTCCGAAGGAGGAAAACAAGGCCGACCCGCTGTTTCAGCGCTACCTGGATTTCAAGAAAGAAACCGTAGAGGAATGGTCGGAAAAACTGCATAGGCTGGTCAAATCAAAAAACCCTCAAATTGCGATTTGTACCTATTCGGACAAGTTTGTGGACATCATCCGGCACGAGTCACAAAGTATGACCAGCCTTCCCTATTGGCCCTATACGGCGTCGGATAATGTGAGTAATGCGGTTAATTCCTTCCCGCATCATATAATCAGCAATGCCAGCATACAACAAATTTCCTTTCAGTCGCGGTACAACGCCATTGAACCTGCGGAAGTGCGGATACGGCTTTATGAAAATATTGCAAACGGTTCGGGGCTGGATATGAGCATGATGGGCGACATGCGGGGATACGAAGACGAGCGCAACTATCCGGTTTTCAGAGAGGTGTACAGCTTTCACAAAAAACATGAGGCTTATTTCGGCCAATACAAATCCAGGGCGAAAGTAGCCATTATCGCACCTGGCGCCTGGCCCAGCGGTGATCCCATGCAGGAATACCGCGGGATACAACTGATGCTCAGAGAAGCCCATATCCCTTTTGATATCATCGAAGACGGGCAAATTGGCAACTTGGAAGAAAAGATCAAGCACTATAAACTGATCCTGTTACCCGAAATCACTTACCTGAAACCCGACGCCATAAAGATACTCAAAGAAGCGAACCTGGCAGGAACCCAGCTGATTGCCACCAACCGTAGCCTGTTTGATACCCCGGCGGACTTGTACAAAATTTTCGGTGTTAAAATTGTCAAAAAAGACAATGATGGAGCAGGTAACTACCTGGTGCCTGACGATCGCTCGGTGTTCAAAAACTTCAAAGGTCAAAATATGATGTTCTGGAAGTACAATCTGGGCCTTTACGATATGACAGCGACGGATAAGCAATACCTGCCTATTTTATCCAAAGGCCGCCCGGGCCCTCCCGAAATTATAGGTGGACATACCCCCACAGGTTACCATGCCATGAGTATAAAGAGAAACGGAAATGGCCAGGCAGTTATCCTGCCTGTAAACATAGGAAAACTTTACTATATACATGGTTATCAGGAGCATAAGCGAATCATACTGGACGTAATCAAACACCTTTTGCCAGACGCGGACTCCGATATTCGCACCAACGCTCCCGCCCGTGTGGAAACGATTCTGACAGAATACCGTAAAAACATAAAGGGATTGTCAACTTCCAAAGCTACTGACGGCCAGATTCTTCATCTGATCAACCTCACGGGATTCAGCGGCAATACTTACTTCGATCCTTATGTGCAGCACAACCTGACATTCAAAATCAGATCACCGAAAAAACCTTCAAATGTTTTTACACTTTCCAATGAGAAACCCCTGTCGTTCAGCTGGAAGGATGATTACCTATCTTTTGAAATAGCGAAATTCCACGCTTATGAAGCGGTGGTGATGGATTGGTAACATACCTTACCAAAGGGTTTGTCAAGTAACCTTATGGTCAGGCGGAACGTTCCGGTTGGGGACCAATTTATTTTGAGTATAAAAAGAAGAAGTCAGGCCCGCATAGCCTGACTTCTTCTTTTATCTTGATTTCTTATCAATCTACTGAGGACCAAATTCGCCGTCAGCGATGATCAGTACTTCTTCGCTGATCATTGGTGGTTGAAATTTAGGCCCAATACCGAAATCAGCACGCTTTACAGTTCCGGTTGCCCTGAAACCAGCCACCGGCTTTTTACTCATCTGATTGGTAATGGTACCCCGGTACCAAAGCTCCAGTGTTACTGGCTTTGTAACACCGTGCATGGTCAGATCACCGGTAAGCTGGAATTTATCCTTGGCTATGATTTTCAGACCAGTACTTTTAAAAGTTAATTCAGGATTAGCCGCTGCATCAAAAAAATCAGCTGATTTCAGGTGATCATTACGCTTTTCAACGCCTGTATTAATAGATGCCGTTTTTGCTGTAAGCTCAAATTTGGCATCGCTGAAATCAGGTTTTGTCGCCGTAATGGTGGCATCAAAGTCAGTAAAAGCACCGGAAACCGTCGAGACACCCAGGTGGGTAACATCAAATTTAAGCTGCGAATGCGCTTTGTCGTTCTTCCACGTCTGTGCGTAGGTTAAAACCGAACCTGCTGACAAAAGGAATAAAAGGAATAATTTTCTCATCGGATTTAGCTTTTTTTAAAGATAAAACATCTTAATGTTAAACACCGAAATAATGAAATTTACTCCTCACCCTGCTGTTTATTCTGTTATCTTATTTTTAACATAAAAATATCCCTCAGCACAAAGCACCGTTCACAAAAAAACCTGGGCCAGTCTTGATGAAACCATTCCAGGTATGTTTTCATTATCCGGTATCCTTACAGCAGTGCCGCTCCAAAAACCCCGGCGCTGTCACCGAGTTTTGGTTTCAGGATAGGTGTGGTAACGATGCCCTTGTTGAAAATGTACTTTTTAATTTTTTCATACCCCTCGGTATACAGCAGGTCGATATTGCCCACACCTCCGCCAATCACGATCAGTCCGGGGTCCAATACGTTGATGAGCGTTGAAATCGCTTTGCCATAAAATTCGATCAACCTTTCAACAGTTGCCCGGGCAAACTCGTTTCCACCCTCCTGGTATTGCTGAAGGATAGTTTTGAGCGACTGCTTCTCCCCACTAACCTGCTCATAATATCTTTCAAGTGCAGGACCAGAGATCACCTGTTCCACACACCCCGATTTTCCGCAGTAACAAGGCTCACCATTCTCTTCAAGGATATTATGTCCCCATTCTCCGCCGATGCCATGATGTCCGCCTATGATCTTATTATGCACCACAAGACCACCGCCCACGCCGGTGCCCATGATCACGCCGAACACAACTTCCGCCTCGGGAAAATCTTTACCAGACCCCATCAGCGCCTCAGCCAATGCAAAACAGTTGGCGTCATTGGCCAGCTTGACCGGGACACCCAGTATTTTTTCAAGATCCTTTGCCAAGGGCATCCCGTTAAGGCATGTGGTGTTACAATTTTTCATAAGCTGCGACTCAGGTTCCAGCACACCCGGCGTGGCAAAGCCTACTTTTTGAGGTACCTCACCAATTTCCTCAGCCACCAGATCGACGAGTTTTTTAATCTGGGACAATATATGCTCATATCCCTTTGCCGATTCTGTTGGCAAACGTTTTCTCAAAACTACTTCCAGATTATTATCAGAATCCAGTACGGCACATTCTATCTTGGTACCGCCCAAGTCTACTCCCCAAAGTTTCATGTTAATTATGCTCAGTTGTTTTTATTCAGATATACCTGTTTTTAATAATACAGGCATCAGACCGAAATGGACAGTTAAAAATTTAAAATCAGTGTACTTTATAAAATTTAAATCCGAAAAGGAAAATGACGAAATAACAGACAATGGGTAAATAATAGGCCGTGGCAACGTCGTATTCGGCCACCGCTCCCATTGCAAACGGGAAAACCGCTCCGCCCACTACCCCCATGGAAATGAAGGAAGATGCCTGCTGTGTGTGTGCCCCGAGATTTTTAAGGCCCAGACTAAAGATAGTCGGGAACATGATGCTGAAAAAGAAATTAAGCATCAGCAAGGCAATGAATGAAGGCCAACCAAGACTCTGAGCGATAATGATGCACATCAGGACATTACAGGCTGCGAAAATAGCAAGCAAGGTATGCGGCGCAATCATGCGCATCAGGAAGGTACCCACAAACCGGCCCGCTAACATCAGCGCCATGAATATGATCATATAGTTCCCTGCCACCACATCTGTAAATCCCATTTTCTCGTGACCATAATTGATGAAGAACGCCCATGTTCCACCCTGGGCTGCCACGTTGAAAAACTGCGCAATCACCGACCATACAAAATGGCGGTGGTGTATAAGTTTCTTACCGGGTTCCATATCTATATTCACTGCATCCGGATTGGCTCCGGTCACATGCGGATCGGTCAGTGCTGGTACTTTCACAAAAGAAAAACAGAACGCGATGAGGGAAATAACACTGCCGATGGCAATATACAGCAGCTTCACAGATGTAAGATCGGTACTGCCCTGCACATTATTACGGAGCAGAAAATAAGATCCGATGGCGGGTCCCATGATCGCGCCGAGGGCATTAAACGCCTGGGCAAAGTTGATTCGCTGGTCGGACGTTTGCTGATTACCCAGCGATGCTACGAAAGGATGCGCTACCGTCTCAAGCGTGGAAAGGCCACAACCCAAAATGAACAATGCTATCCCAAAAAAACCGAAAGAGGCCGTATTTGCCGCAGGCACAAACAAAAAAGAACCCAATGCAAAAAGGGAAAGTCCCAGAAGTACTCCGTTTTTATATCCGAATCGCTTCATAAACAAACCGGCGGGAATACCCATGACAAAGTAGGCTCCGAAAATCGCGAACTGAACGAAGGCCGACTGAGTTTTGCTAAGGCTCAAGACATGCTGGAAGTGTTTGTTCAGTACATCGCCCATGGTGATTGCAATTCCCCAAAACATAAAAAGGGAAGTGACGAAGACAAGCGTCACGAGATACTTTTTTTCAGTAAAAGTTGCCGGAATTTTGGCAGCCCCCTGTTCGGGTAGATGGCTCATTGTAGGTTAATTGTAGTATTAAATATTCGGTTAGTTCTATTTTTGAAGATGTAAATTAGAGAAATTTAAAAAACCTTTCCAATCATAGTTTTCTGCTTCCCTGCCGCGTACCGCTTTTCAGCTTAGCGAAAGTTACTAAAACACCTGATAAAGAACCCGAAACAACATCCCTGAAAATTACCGTCTGGTAAAATTTACAGTCAATACCTCTTCATGGTTTTGCAGTCTGTTACAGCAAACCCGACTTTTCCAGCCATAATCTGGCCATCAGTTCGTGTCCGGCAGGCATGGGATGTATCCCATCCCAGATCCAGTATTCGGCCGGGGCACGGTTCAGCGCATCATTAAACGCAGCCTGATAAGGAATAAACACCGCCCCGAATTCTGCAGCCAGTTTCTTTACAATCTGTTGCCTCAGGCTTACCTCCGCAAAATAGGTATCCCATTTTTCCTTTACCCTGCCCACAGGGAGTATGAAGGGTTCCGCCAGCATTAATTTTAAGGCTGGAAGTGCTACCATTGTCTTCTGCAGCAAATTGCGGTAATGTTCCTCAAAAAACGCTGCATCAGCGTCAGTATTACCCTGGATCAGCCAGGCGGTGTCATTAATACCAATAAGGATACTTAGTAAATCAGGTTTCAGGTCCAGGGTATCGGTCTGCCAGCGCTCTTCCAGATGGGTGATTCGATTACCGCTGATCCCCCGGTTATAAAAATGGAATCCTTTTGAAGGATAATCATACCAAATTCTGGAAGCGGCAATAAAAGCGTAACCATGGCCCATAACATGGTTCCAGTCGTTGTTCCTGGTACGGTTTCCGTCCGTAATGGAGTCGCCTTGAAAAAGGATCGTCATGCCCCCAGGGGCGCTGTTGTTTCCCGCAAATGAAATCCCCGGAAAAGCTGCTGCAGACACGATCCCGGCACTAATGTTTTGGATAAAATTTCTTCTCAACATCGTTCTGTCTGGTGTATGGGCCTGGTGATAAAAGGCTGCGATAAATTTTCTACAACTTATTGTTTTTTTTCTTCAATTTTCTCATTTCAGGATAAATCCCTCGATTTTCCAGCCTTTCCGCGACCATTATTATACTGGCATCCTAATTGCTCTAAACAGGAAAACTTCTTATCAAACTTAAATCGTCCACACAATGGGAAATCTTCTTTATACCATAGCAGTTATTCTGGTTATTCTATGGTTGATCGGCTACTTTGGTTTTGCCAGCTTCGGATTGGGTAATATTATTCATATCCTTCTTGTTATTGCCGTCGTGGCCATTATTCTCCGTGTAATCCGGGGAGACAGAGTCGTTTAGAAATAAAAACAGGGTATTCATCAACACGATTGATTAATATGTGAGGTCTGTTCAAAGAGGATTATGGCAAAAACCATCGTCTTTCTTTGAACAGATTCTTATTATATGGACATTTCAGATTAAGACAAGCGATGTCCTTACTTCTTCAATACAAAAGATTGCTATGACGCACGAAAAAATATTTACCCGCAAAGACGGTACCCGGGTTAAGGTTTCCGTCTGGTTATACGTTCATCAGAATCAATCGAATTGGGGATATCTTATTTTTGTGCAGGAACCTTCTTCCGATCAGTGGATTGATCCCTTCAGTAACAAGGCATACCTATTGCGCGCAGCAGAATCCAAAAGATTTAACGGACATGCTACCTTCGATCATTTTGTATCTAAAAATGAAATACTGCAGGCAAAAATGGAACTGTGGAAAATGATCAAACCGGTGTGAGGTGGATCAAAGCTGGTCTTTCAGTATTGACCAAACGTTTTCCGCCACGATCTTGTGCCCGGCTACATTCGGATGAATACCGTCAGGCAGATTCAGTTTGGGTTCACCTCCAACGCCTTCGAGCAAAAAAGGGATAAGCTGAACATGATTGGTTTTGGCTATATCAGCATACAGCATCCTGAACTGAGAAGTATATTCCTGTCCCATATTGGGCGGGATCTGCATCCCGGCCAGTATCAACTTTGCGTCGGGATACTTAGCTTTGACTTTATCCAATATCGACTGGAGGTTTTTCTTTGTTTCCGATACCGGAATACCCCTGAGGCCATCATTCCCTCCCAGTTCCAGAATAAAAACATCCAGAGGCTGTTTGAGCAGCCAGTCTATCCGGCTGTTGCCGCCTGCCGTGGTCTCACCGCTTACCCCCGCATTAATAACTTTATAGGCCAGGCCGAGTGAGTCAATCCGTTTTTGAATCAGGCCTGCGAAAGCCAGGGAAGGATCATCCAGTCCATATCCGGCCGTCAGGCTGTTTCCAAAGAAAACAATGTTTTTTTTCGAGGCTGATTTAGTCTTAGCTGCTTCAAGAGAATCGCCGGAAGCCGCAGACTTGTTTTTAGAATCACTGTTACAGCCGTATATAAAAAGCGACGCCGCCAGGCAGAAAAAAAGAAAACGAGTCATAAGTGTATTTTAATATTTACCATTAATCCATTAACCGCAACAAACGTAGGTATTAGGCCATAAAAGCAGATTCAGAGCCATTCGGCATCAAGTATGTTCCATTTAACCAATATTTAGGTGGTTTTCTGAATCTTAAGAACCAAATTTACATAAAAGCAGTTGCCAAATTTAACACCACCGGATAAAACGTTAAACCAGCATATTAATGAATAGCATTCTTGACCTTAAAGAGGTTGGTAAAATATACAAAAGCGGCTCCCGTTCTTTAACGGTATTACAGGACATCAACTTTTCTGTCAACCCGGGGTCAACACTGGCCATTGTGGGGCCTTCCGGAAGTGGCAAAACAACACTCCTCGGCCTTTGTGCCGGTCTCGACCGCTCCTCTTCGGGCACGGTGGAACTTCATGGAACGAGGCTGAACGACCTGAATGAAGATCAGCTGGCATCCGCCCGGAACCAGTACATCGGCTTCATATTCCAGAATTTTCAGCTGCTTCCCACGCTGACAGCTCTTGAAAATGTGATGGTACCGCTGGAACTAAGAGGCGAAAAAAATATTAAATCCAGGGCCCTCGATTTACTGGACAAAGTGGGCCTGGCCGAACGCGGACATCATTATCCCACGCAACTTAGCGGTGGAGAGCAACAAAGGGTTTCCCTTGCCAGGGCGTTTTCCAATAATCCGGCTATACTTTTTGCCGACGAACCTACGGGAAACCTGGATGCCGAAACGAGTGAAAAAGTTGTAAAACTACTTTTTGATCTGAACAAAGAGGCTGGTACCACACTGGTATTGGTTACCCACGACCTGGAACTTGCCGCTAAAACGCAGCGGATTATCCGTATAAAAGGCGGGCGTATTGTTTCGGATCAGCATACCTGACCCGCTCCGGCTGATGAAGTCCTATTTAAGTTGAAAATCCGCTTCAGCGTTCAAGTAATTCCTGTTAGATAATGAATAAAGAAAATATCAATTTCCCGTGGCTGCTGAAAATGGCATGGCGCGACAGCCGACGTAACCGCGCACGGCTGTTCCTTTTTGTGTCTTCTATCGTACTGGGGATTGCAGCGCTGGTAGCCATTTATGCACTCGGAGATAATTTAAGGCAAAACATTGACAGCCAGGCGGCCACCCTGCTCGGTGCCGACCTGGCGCTTTCCGGAAACCGCCCGATAGAAGGAAAAGTTAAAACAATGGTCGATTCCCTGGGAACAGCCAGGTCGGAGGAAAGAAGTTTTGCATCCATGGTCTATTTCCTTAAAAGCGGCGGCAACAGACTGGCTCAGGTGAAGGCACTGCAGGGTGATTATCCCTACTATGGCACCTTTGAAACCGTTCCGCTGGAAGCGGGAATATCTTTCCGCACCAAAAAGGAAGCCCTGGTAGACCAGTCCCTGATGCTGCAGTATCAGGCAAAAGTGGGGGATTCCATTAAGATCGGTGAGGTAACTTTTGCTATAGCCGGAATTCTTGAAAAAGCCCCGGGCCAGAACGGGCTTACGAGTACTGTGGCGCCATCTGTATACATCCCGATGAAATACCTGGACGCCACCGGCCTTATGCAAAAAGGAAGCCGGGTGGCTTACCGGTACTATCTGAAATTCCCTGAGGATACCGATGTGCAAAATCTGGCTAAAAAACTGGACCCGCGCTTTGAAGCCGCCGACCTGGACTATAAAACTGTACAGACCCAGAAGGAGGATACCGGACGTTCATTCAAGGACCTAACCCGCTTTCTGTCATTGGTAGGTTTTGTGGCGCTGCTTCTGGGATGCATAGGCGTAGCCAGTGCCATACATATTTATATCAGAGAAAAACTTAATTCCATTGCCATCCTGCGTTGTCTGGGTGTGAGAGCTTCCCAGGCATTTCTGATTTATCTGATTCAGATTGTAGGCATAGGATTGTTAGGCTCGGTGCTGGGCTGCCTGCTAGGTACGGCAATTCAGCAGTTCCTGCCTATTGTCATTAAAGACTTCCTGCCTTTTGAACTGACAACGGATATCTCCTGGATTGCCATTGCCCAAGGTCTGGTGATCGGCACCCTCATATCTGTTCTATTTGCCCTTCCTCCGCTGGTATCTATCCGCAAGATATCGCCCCTGAATGTACTTCGGAATATTTTTGATCAGGTTAAATTAGACCGTGACCCGGTCATCTGGCTGGTGTACGCGCTGATTGTAGTATTCATTTTCGGATTTTCGTATCTGCAGATGAGAACCTGGCTTCAATCGTTGATTTTTACAGCAGGCATCCTGGGATCTTTCCTGCTGTTATACGGTACCGCGGTTTTGCTGATGTGGCTGGTGCGGAGATTCTTCCCTCAGTCGTGGAGTTATCTCTGGCGCCAGGGACTTGCCAATTTGTACCGGCCCAACAACCAGACGGCGATCCTCATTGTTTCCATTGGCCTGGGTACCTCGCTGATCTGCACCTTATTTTTTACGCAGACCATACTCATGACACGCGTAAATTTATCTACCAGCGGTAACCAGCCGAATATCGTACTTTTTGATATACAACCCGGCCAGAAAGAAGCGGTGCTGGACGTGGCCAAAGTCCACAAGGTTCCGGTGAACCAAAGTGTACCTATTGTTAATATGCGGCTGGATGAGGTAAATGGTAAAACCGCCGCAGATTTTCAGGGTGACACCACAGCCGAGCAATCCCGAAGGATTTTTAGCAGGGAATACCGGGTTACGTTCCGTGACTCCCTGTCTTCGTCCGAAAAAATTTCAAAAGGCAAATGGGAAGGTATCTATACCAAAGACCAGCCACTCATACCTATTTCCTTGGAGCAAGGCTTTGCGGAGCGCAGCCGGGTAAACCTTGGCGACACCATGGTATTTAATGTGCAGGGGACGCTCATGACAACCCGCGTCAGTAGTTTCAGGGAAGTAAACTGGGGAGAGGTGCAAACCAATTTTCTGGTCGTATTTCCCTCAGGCGTGCTGGAAGAAGCCCCTCAGTTTAATGTGATGCTCACGCATGTTCCATCACCCGAGGTATCCGCCCGGTTTCAGCGGGATATCGTGCGGCAGTTTCCGAATATTTCCATTATTGACCTTGCCCTGGTGCTTCGGGTACTTGACGAGCTATTTACAAAAATTGGCTTTGTGATCCGTTTCATGGCCGGTTTCAGTATCCTGACCGGAATTATCGTACTCATTGCATCGGTTCTGATCAGCAAGTATCAGCGTTTGCAGGAAAGTGTTTTGCTCAGGACCATCGGTGCCAGTAAAAAGCAGATTTTTACCATCACGGCCATGGAATACTTCTTCCTGGGTTCGCTGGCCGCTTTCACCGGAATTCTCATATCCCTGGTCGGGAGCTGGGCGCTGGCCAGGTTCAGTTTTGAGGCGGAGTTCAGGCCGGATGTATGGCCAGTTATTGCTCTTTTCCTTTTTGTTTCATTGCTGACAGTGAGCATTGGGCTTATTAACAGCCGGGGTATCCTTTCACGCCCGCCGCTGGAGGTACTACGCCAGGACGTTTAGCCAGAGCAAATTGCGGATTACATAAATGCAGCTCACATTCTGAAACCTGATCCGCAATGGCGATGAATACCTCAACCCGCCAGACCAGTACGCATATCCAATTCAGCAAAAAATAACTTCTCATTTCCATAAAATGACCGCTGAAGGCGGTCATTTTCCTTTTGATCCCCCAAACTTTCCTTCCCGACAACAAGCTTCATCATGAGTTAACATTGGAAACGTAAATTGCACCGCTAATAAAAATTCCTGTTTTGTATGATCCGAGGCTCAGGAAAGCGGCAATGTCTTTCTCTTGATTATAAATCAATACCACCCTGCTGCATTGGCCCAAATTTCCCGATTTATTTCAAACGTTTGCAGCAATTTTTCAAACGTTTGCATGAAGTGCAGACTATTTTATATTTTTTATATCAATAATACAATTTGTATTGTTGCATAACATTTCCCTGCAAACAGCGTCTAAACCCTCTTTAAAATTTTTTATTTTCTATTCTACTAAAACAAATAATCCACATTATGAGAAAAACATTGACTCTATTGGTCAGGAAAAGGGGATTTCAATGCTGTGTTTTGTCATTAGGTACAATGATGTACCTGGCAACTCCATCATTGGCAACCGCCTCTTCAGCCGACACACGTAAACACCAGCAAACCTCTCCTCAAAAAGAAATTACCTTGTCGGGAAAGGTTGTAACTTCTAATAATGAAGGATTGCCGGGAGTAACCGTCCTTGTTTCGGAATCGGATGGCGCAAATAAGCAGGGAACCACTACCAACGAAAAAGGTGAATTTTCGTTCAGCAATCTTGAAACCGGAAAAAAATATAACCTTCAGTTCAGTTATATCGGTTTTGACAAGCAGTCCCTGAACGATTTCGTTCTGACAGAAGCCAACAGCAATTCTATCAGCATTACGCTAAAGGAATCGGCATCAGACCTGAGCGAAGTAGTCGTGGTAGGTTATGGAAGTACCGTAAAAAAAGACATTACCGGTTCTGTTAAATCTCTCAAAAGCGCGGAATTCAATCAGGGGATCATCAATTCACCCGAGCAGCTTTTACAAGGAAAGGTATCCGGTGTGAACGTAACCTCGGCAACAGGCGAGCCAGGCGGCAAAACCAATATCACGGTACGTGGCCCGGGAGGGGTGCGCACAGGAAGTACGCCGTTGTTCGTGGTGGATGGTATGGCACTGGACAACAGCAGTACCGGTGGGGATACCAACCCGCTTAACTTCCTGAACCCACAGGATATCGAATCCATGGATGTTTTGAAAGATGCCTCAGCAACCGCTATTTATGGAGCGAGAGGAGCAAACGGAGTTATTTTGATCACAACCAAAAAAGGCAAATCGGGCCAGGCCAGTGTTAATTATTCCGGAAGCCTGGGTTTGTCTACCATGGCCCGCCCCTTGGATGTACTGTCCGGTCCCGATTTTATAGCCGAGGCTGGTAAGCTGGGCTCAACGGTGATCAACGGAGGTGCTAATACCGACTGGCAAAAGGAAATTTCAAGAACTGCTACCACGCACAACCACAATGTTTCCATTGGTGGAGGTACCGAAAAAATGACTTATTATGGCTCATTTGGTTTGCAAAAACAACAAGGGGTTTTGAAAGGCAGCCAGCAGGACAGATATACCGGCCGTATCAATCTGTCGCAGAAATTGCTGAACGACCGGGTTACCCTGGATATCAATCTGAACGCGACCAATACAAAAAACCAGCGTCCGGATAACCAGGGAATCATAGGTGGGGCCATCACAGCCAACCCTACCTATAAACCTTATGATGATAAAGGTGATCCGTTCCAGTACCAGGACGGAACCAACCCGCTGATCACTTTAAGACTTTACAAGGAATTACTGAGTACCAACAGAGTACTTGCAAGTATATCTCCGTCTGTAACCATCATTCCGGGTCTGGTTTATAAACTCAATTTTGGCCTCGACCATGCCACTTCTACCCAGGACAAACAAACGCTGCCCAATACCATTCCGGCTTCCATCGGACGTCTGGAAACCTATGATCTGAAAAACTCCAACCGTTTGATTGAAAACTACCTGACTTATACCTTAAATAAAAAGTCACACAGTTTTTCTGCTCTGGTAGGTCACTCCTATCAGCGGATCTTCCTTCAGGGACGGAACTTCAGTATCAACAAATTCCCGATATCAGATATTGAGCCCATCTACAACCCCGGTCTGGGACAGGACCTGACGCTCGTACTCAACAAACCCGGCGGATTTGCCACCATCAATGAGCTTCAGTCGTTTTTCTCAAGGGTGAATTACAGTTTCAAGGACAAGTATCTTGTAACAGCAACCTTGCGTGTTGACGGTTCTTCAAAATTCGGGGCCAACAATAAGTATGGTTCCTTTCCCTCTTTCTCGCTGGGATGGCGGATTTCGGAAGAGCCTTTTATGAAATCCTCTCCGTTTTCCGACCTGAAACTGCGTGCAGGCTGGGGTAAAACCGGTAACCAGGAAATTCCAAGCAAAATTACCCAGGCTCGTTTCACATCTTCAGTATCAGGGACTACCAGCTATCCGCTTAACAGTACCAATACCTACCCTGCCGGTACTACCTATACCCGGCTAGCCAACCCCAATATCCAGTGGGAAGTATCTGCGCAGACGGATCTTGGTTTAGACTTTTCATTGTTTAAAGGTGCATTGAGCGGAGAAATAGATTATTTTTCTAAAACCTCTGAAAAAATATTGCTGGAAGTTATTCCTTCCGATCCAGTACAGCCAGCCGGTACTTTTTGGACCAACGTTCCCGATATGCAGATTGTCAACAAGGGACTTGAGTTTGACCTGAATTTCAGAAAATCACTGGATAACGGCCTGCGTTATTCCATCGGTGGAAACATCACATTTATAAAAAATGATGTGAAAAATTCACCCTACTCGGTTATTCCATCCGGTGCCGCACAGGGCTCAGGCCTTACTTCGGCTACAATCAACGGATACATCAACAACCAGCCCATCGGTACTTTCTTCCTGAAAGAATTTATTGGCTTTGACGACAAGGGTATCAGCAAATTCCGCGATACGGACGGTGACGGTATCATTACCGATAAAGACAGGATTGCTGCCGGAACCGCGCTTCCTACTAGGATGTACAACTTTAACGGAAACGTAAGTTTCAAAGGATTTGACCTGACCGCGAATTTCAATGGTGTAGGAGGTAATAAAGTGTATGACAACACGGCCAACTCTAACTTCTACAAGCTGAAATTATCTAAAGGTGTGAACGTAACACCCGAGGCACTCGAAGCAGCCAGCGAGTCCATCAACAACTCTGCTCCGGTATCGACCAGGTATCTGAAAAACGGTGCTTATCTGAGATTGAACAACCTGGTGTTAGGCTACAATCTGAACACAGTTAAACTTGGTATTCACAAATGGGTGCAAACTGCACGCGTTGCGGTAACAGGCCAGAACCTGATCGTTTGGACCAAATACAACGGCTACGACCCAGAAGTAAACAATGACCGTTCCATTAACGGCATTACTTCCTACGGTATCGATTATCTCAGTTATCCAAAGGCTAAAACAGTCATTTTTAGTCTAAATCTTGGCTTCTAATAAAACACATGATGAAAAAGAAAATATCTCTCATATTCACCGCAGCTGGAATTTTATGGTTAAGCGCCTGTACCGACTTAAAGGAACAGGTACTGGACGAAACTTTAAGCACCAAGGTGTCCGACGAAGATGCCGCAAACGGACTCATCGCGCCTGTTTATGCTTTGCTGCCAAACCTATTTCAGCATACTACCTATTTTGCCCTGCAGGAAATCTCTACGGATGAGGCTATTTTGCCCTACCGAGGTGGTACAGACTGGGGTGATAACGGGATCTACCTGGCGCTTCATGCACATAACACAACCAGTACGGACCCTAACGTAAACAATACCTGGAACACCCTGGTGCAGTCCATATCAAGGTCTATCACGGCGATCACCAGCTTTAAAACCTCTACCAACCCCAATGCAAGCTTGTATCTGGCGGAAGCAAGAGGAATGCGGGCGTATTACAATATGATTGCGCTGGATATGTTCGGTATTGTATTTATTAAGGAAGATCCGGGTGCGCCCTCTACCATTGTGCGCGGAGACGAAGCTGTTAAATACATCGAAAGCGAACTGCTGGCCATTGAACCACAGGTCCAGCCCAAAGCGGTGGTAGGTCCTGGCCGGTTAAATCAGGCGGCAGTATGGGGATTGCTTTCACGTCTGTATCTGAATGCTGCCGTTTACAGGAATATTTACGGTACTCAGTTTGACTTCAAAAGTGATGACATGGACAAAGTGATCCAGTATACTGACAAGATCATTGCATCCGGACAGGCCAAACTTTCTGCTGATTACTTTGCTATTTTCGGCAACGACAATCATACCAACGAAGAATTGATTTTTGCTGTGGATCAGCGCCCTGACCTGAACGGCCACAACCGTATGGCATACTTCTCTATTTCTGGTGATCAGTTCCCTCTGGCCGCATTCCCCGCCGCAAACGGGACTGATGGCCCCGGTATTACTTCGGACTTTTACCAGAGCTGGGTACAGGCTTATGGTACCGAAGATCCAACCCGTGACCCGCGTTTCTACAAACAGAACATGTCTATTTACTCCAACAAGGCCGATACCTGCATCAATGATGCCGACTACAAAATTAACCGGGGTATTCTCCGCGGCCAGCAGTATGGTGCATTGCGGGTAAATGGAGCATTTGTAAGATGCCCGGATGGAAAACTGAAAGTTGGGAAGCTTAACTATGTAACACGAAATAAAGCCAATCTGGCAGTGGACTTTACCCAAAATATTGATTTCACCCCGGAAGGCAGCAACTATAATTCAGGGTACCGCGTTGAAAAATATGAATTCAGCCGCGTTTCAGACACTGGAAGAAACAAGGGAGAAGCGGATATCGTCATCCTTCGTTTGGCGGATATTTACATGATGCGCGCTGAAGCCAAGTTACGGAAAAGTAATGATGCAGCAGGAGCGCTGGCCGATGTGAATACTGTGAGAGCCGCACGAACTGCAACCACTCCCCCGCCCGCATTGACTTCCATGACACTGGACCTGCTTTTCCGTGAACGCGGATTTGAGTTCTACTGGGAAATGTTACGCCGTACGGATATGATCCGTTTTGGTAAATACGAAGGAAAATGGACTGAAAAAACCAACTCTGACGTTCACAAACGTATTTTCCCAATACCACAAAATGCGATCGACGGAGCGTCCAACCTTCCTGGATACCTGGTTCAGAACACTGGATACTAGTACCTGAAGGGTTAAAAATAAAAAAGGGTTTCGCAGCGTACTATGCTTGCGAAACCCTTTTTGCTGTCCGTATACATTCCTTCGTCCGGCCGTCCCAGCACTAATCGCTGGTCAGCTCCTGATTTACACTGGTATCTCGTAAAGGGATGGCGGTTGAAAAAGTATTGACGAAAGTTTTTTCCGCCCGCCTCGACTTATAGAGATACAGGATCCAGAAAGCCATAAAAATCAGTGCGCTAACGATTTCTCCCACTTGTTTGGCCACCAGAGAGATTGAGTCATAATCGTAAAAAATGGCTGCAATGGAAGTATCAGCAATTAAATAAGCCGCCTTAAAAGAATAGAACAGCGAAAAAACCAATCGGAATGAATCTCTCCTTTTTAAAAATAACAACAGTACCAATCCGGACCCGCAAAACGTAAGTGCGTTCAGAAATACCTCGGCGGACAGAAAAACATGATATAGGGTAACTCTGGTTTCCAAATCTCCCGCCAGCGCATCCCAACCGCTAACGGTGAAGTAAGGAAGCGACTCATCTCCCCACAACCAGAACAAAATCGAAATACCTTGTCCAAATAACCCTATACCCATTAAAATAAGCCATCCGCCAATAGGAATACCCCGGCCCGACTGATGAATACTGCCCGGGGAATAACGGTAAAGTTTTGTGCACAGGTAAATACCAACTACAAGGGAGGCTATAAACAAAAGTATCATCCAGGGATTATAATCACTTGTACCGGATACTTCCAGGGAATCCCACATTTCATATTCAAGATGACCAACCAGCTTCTTAATATCATTCTTAAACTGGTTGCTCTCATTCACTGGGACGTAATCCTTTAAAGTTTTATATTCATAGGATAACTCCCAGACATTTTCAGTTTCGTTCAGCTTTGATTTGAACCTGATCAGATATGACTCGCGCTTCAACTCCCACTCTTCGGGACGGATATTTCTTTGATCGGGAAGCTTTATCTGGATGCGGTAATCAAGATGGTAAGGGTAATTCAGAGAAATCGGGGTTTTTCTGACCCGGTTTGGAAGATTGATGAGCTGATCATAAAGAATTTTACCAAAAACCGAAAACCGGAGTTTTTTCGAGGTACTGTCTTTTGACCAGGCATTCTTTATTTTGTAGTGCTCTGTTACCAAAAACATATTCTCTTCCCTCAGATCTTGATACACCAGTGTATCAGCTGCTTCAAATTCACTGTTTTTATAGATCTCCCTGTAATAATTGATATACCCCTCTTCTATTTCTGAGATATTACCCTCCTGAAAATCAGCCCGTATATAATCCGCATTTGACTTAGCGTATACCGTATGAACCTTGAGAGATCCCGCGGATACCGTATCCGTAGCAGACGGGACGGTAAACACTTCGGTAACCAAAATTTTCCCGGGATTTTGAGGCGGAATATTGATGATGGACTGTTCCCCTTTTTTTAACAACAAACCTTTTTCGTAAGCCGGAAAAAAAATTGACGCGGCCTTGCCCCCCTGAAGAGAAAACGTTGCGTCAATAAAAATGTGCTTTGTTTCATTTAGTTTGACCCGCGTCACCACATGGTTGAAATCCAGCGGAGTGGGCAGGTAGTCAGCCAAGTGGGATTTTTTGTAGGTGTCCACGAGTACAGGATCTGCCTCAATAGCATTTTCCCTTAGAATGGCGCACAGCAGAAGTGTCTTATCCTTACAATCCCCATACCTTTGCTCGAAAACATTTTCGGGATGGTGAGGTTTATGCGAATTTTCTCCAGTTTCAATTCCCAGATAACGAATCTCGTCCTGTACAAAACGACTTACCTTTTCGATGAATATTTCTTTGTTTCCCTTCGCCTCTTTTTGCCATTGCAAAATTTTGTTTTTCAACGGCCCATTTATGACCGGCTGAGCATAAAATTCCAGGCCCCAGTCCACTACCTCAGCCCAGTTTTTGAACTCGGAAATCTGCACAAATGGCTCATTAACATACCAGGAGGGTGAATAATCCTCGTAAGGTATATTTTTAGCGTTTCTTACATCCCATTCGTATACGAGCTGGTTCCCGATTTGTCTGACCGACTTTTTAACAGGATTATTGAATTCTTTGAAATATAGGTTTCTGGTTTTGGACGAAAACAAAGCATAGTGTTTCTGCGGGATGTAATCATAGGCCCCAAAATAAAAGGAGTTTGAATATTTATTTCGGAAAACACTGTTCCAACCCGTTACGGTGTAAGAGAATTCGATCCGATCGCCTTTGCGGACGTCTTTCAGAATTAAAGACGCCGAATAATATCCGTTGTAAATGAATCTTTGTCTGTCAGTTTCGTAGGCAAGTACCTTAAAATCTCCCGCTTTCAACTTCGAAATTACTTTCCCATCCCGGATGATATTTACAGTATGGAAAGAAACCTGCTCGTAGGTGGGATCAAAACTTACCGCTATTTCTGATCCATTCTGGATGCCGCTCTCAGATACAATCTGCCGGATCAGGCGGTGGTAGGTCGACTTCTTATCCAGATTAACCTGCATATCATTGAAGGCGACGTAATACCCGTCTGAAAAACTCTTTTGGGACGGAATTCCACCTGATGGTTTCACTTCAATTACCCAGGAAGGTATGGGAGATATTTTTACCGAGGGTACTGAAAAGCTTTTAAGATTACAAAAAAGGCAAATCAGCAGCAAAAGCCCCCAATTTTTGATTGTGGTACGGAAAGGTTTCAATTATAAATGGAGAGTTAGGTAAATAACTCCTAAATCTAGATTAATTTACCAAAAGACACAAATGAGTGTACAATCTGGTGATGTGAAAGAAACGGTTTTGGTGGAACATTATCTCTGCGATACCTAACGATTTGTTTTAACCCTTGCCCGGAAAGTCACGGATGTTAATCAACCCAAAATTCTCTTCGCCGCTTTTGGCGTTTCACTTCCGAATATTTATGAATTCCGTTAACATAATGCTGTATATCGACCAAATTACCCTGATAATCATATTCATACAGCGCGCCTGTCCCATTAGAAAAATCACCCTTGTTCATCGGCTTCCCGTACATATTAAAGTTTTCGACCACCTGCACTAACCTGCCTCGTTCATATATCCTTTCTGTCCAAAGCTGGCTGTTCTCAAAAAACCACAGAAAAGTACCGTCAGCTTTTCCTCTTGTATAATTACATTCGATCTCAATCTGACCATTTGTATAATAGGAGGTATATTTTCCCTCTGCTTTACCACCTATTGTGGCAAACTTAGCTCTGATCTGACCCTCAGGATAAAAAAACGTCGCAGCAGTCAATTCTGTCTTACTATTTTTAACTTTTGATATTTCATACCCGTAAAAAGTATTTTTTAAATATTTCCAATATCTCCCATACAGTTTGTTATCACCCAGAAAATATTCCTCCTCCTTGATTTTTCCATTTGATAAATATTTCTTTAAAATAAGCGTATCACCGGACAAAACTTTCTCCGTTCTCTTCTGGCAGAATGCAACCAGAGAAAATGAGGTACAAAGGACCATGAGTAAGAGCCTTACGAGCATCTCAGATAACTTTTATTTAGTTCATACTTAAAACAAAAAGGGGCTCATTTCCCATCAAATCCTTAACGACGACTCCCTGATCACAAGCTCTGAAGGGAGCACAATACTTTCATGCAGAAAATCTCCTGACGCATTGACCTGATTCAGAAAAAGGCGCGAAGCTTCCATCCCTATTTTCCGCCCGGGCCTGCTGACGGTAGTCAGGGATGGAAACGTATAGGCAGAGATCGGTGAATTATCAAAACCGACCAGACCAACGTCCTGGGGTATCCGGAGGCCCTTGTCTTTTACTACGCGCATGGCGCCAATTGCAACCTGGTCGTTCACGCCAAAAATGGCATCGGGCGGTGAAGCCAGTTCCAGCAGCCGTTTGGTGGGAACAATGGCACTCTCGACCTTGAAATTGGTATTGATGATCAGCTCTTCCCGGACGGACATATCATACTTTTTCAGACAATCAATGTACCCCTTTAACCGCTGTTCCGACACGGTAAGCCCGTTGGGGCCTTTCAGGTGGGCTATATCCTTGTAACCAATACTGATCAAATGCTCCACTGCGGCAAAAGCACCATGGTAATCGTCCACAGTAGCACGGCTTGTTTCAAAATCTTCGTATTCTCGGTCAATAAAAATGAGCGGTGTTTTTCGCTGGATTACGCTTTCAAGATGTTCGTAATAGCCCGAGTCGTAGGTTTCCTGCGCCACAGACAAAAAAATACCCTCAATGCGGTTGGAGAGCAATTTGGAGAGGTACTCTTTTTCCAGCAGATAGCTTTCGTTGGTTACACAGATATTCAGCGTATAGCCCATTGGCTGCAGTATCGTGTGCAAGCCTTCCACCACGGCCGTCTCGTAGTAATTGCTGATCGTGGGCACCACCACGCCCAGGGTAGCGGTGCGCTTGTTGAGCAGGCTCAGAGATACTTCGTTCTTCTGATATCCCACCTGCCGGGCGTACTCCTGTATATTTTTACGGGTATCCTCATTGATGGCCGGATGGTCATTCAGAGCCCTGGAAACCGTAGATGGGGAACATCGGAAACGTTTTGCAATGTCTTTAATCGTAACAGGCCGGGAAGAATTCATGATATAGGATAATTACAATTTAAAACATAAATTATTGCAAACGTTTGTATTTTTTTTCAAACGTTTGCATTCAATATTAACATATTTACATTTTGTGTTTAATTTATACAACACTATCATTGCAGAAATGTAATGAATAACACAATGAGTAAACTGCTGGTTAAGCCTTTCAAAAATACCAATACCTACCATTCCCTGACAAGCGGACAAGCCGGCTGGCAATATTTAAACTTCGAGGCGAAAATACTGGATACCGGTGAACAAATCGAACTTAATACCGGAGATTACGAATATTGCATTGTTCTGCTTGGTGGAAATTTCAAAGTGGAGGCCAATGGTGAAGTATGGGAAACCAGAAATGGCAGAAAAGATGTGTTCAGCGGGATCGGCCATGCCATGTACCTTTCCAGGCATACCGCTTTTGTACTGACGGCCCAGTCGCCCCGGACCGACATCGCGATCTGTTATGTAAAAACCGATGAGGATCATCCGCCGCGCATGAAACGCCCGGAAGAAGCGGCCATTGAGTTCAGGGGCGGAGATAATGCCAACCGCCAGATCAACAGCCTGCTGGAACCAGGTTTTGACTGTCATAAAATCGTATGCGTTGAAGTATATACGCCCTCAGGCAACTGGAGTTCCTTCCCTGCTCACAAGCACGACGAACGGAAAGTAGACGAAAATGGCAATCTGCTGGAAGCCAATCTTGAGGAGATCTATTTTTACAAGATTGACAAACCGCAGGGCTATGCCATACAGCAGGTTTATACTGAGGACCGTTCGCTGGATGAAATTGTGAGGGTGCATGACAATGAAGCCGTATTGGTACCTAAGGGTTACCACCCGGTGGTTGCGGGCCACGGCTATCATGTTTACTATCTTAACTTTCTGGCAGGTAGCGACCAGTCGCTGGCCAACACCTCGGATCCGGATCATGACTGGATATATGGCTCATGGAAAGGCTCAGATCCCCGGTTGCCCCTAGTGACAGCCGAAATGAACGGATAATAGATGGTCTTTTCCGGACGGAAGTATATCGCTGAGCCGGATCGTACACAATGAAACCCTGACCAGCCGCACGGCGGCAGTAAGGCCCACTAAACGAAAATAACCCCAATGAAAAAATATGATTTACTGACACTGGGCCGCTCTTCAATTGATCTGTATTCGGCCAATGTGGGTAGCCCTTTTGTTAATATAGAGGCATTCAACGCGTTTGTAGGTGGTTGCCCTCTCAACATTGCCACGGGCAGTAAACGCCTCGGCCTCAATACGGCCTTGCTGACCGGAGTCGGAAACGATCAGGTAGGCAACTTTATCAAGCATTTTTTACAGCAGGAAGGTATTCATACCGACTGGATTCCCACCATAGAAGGTACCAGAAGTTCGGCTGTTATCCTCGGAATTGAACCTCCTGATAAATTTCCTCTTGTTTTTTATCGTGACAATTGCGCGGACATTCACCTGGACCTTGATCATGTGGCAGCCGTTCCTTTTGCCGAGTTCAAAGCGGCGGCATTTTCAGGTACTGCTTTCAGCAGGGATCCAAGCCGTACCGCCATGTTTTTTGCACTGGAACAGGCCAGGCAAAATGATGTGATCAGAATCCTGGACATAGACTTCCGGGCAGACCAGTGGTTTGACCCCCGCGCATTTGGAGTTACCATCAGAGCCGCTCTTGGCAGTTTTAATATTGTGGTAGGAACGGAAGAAGAAATCCTCGCCACCTTTCTGACAGACAAGGAGCAACTCCTGATTAAACATCAGCAGATATCCGCACCGGAAATCAGGGGAAATATTGAAAATGCAATTGAGCAGATTCTGCTTTCGGGCGTGGAAACGCTGGTGGTGAAACGAGGGAAAGACGGGGCGTCCATTTTCCAGCCGGGGAGGGAAGAAATAAAAGTACCAGGTTTTCCTGTAGAAGTATTGAACGTACTCGGTGCCGGAGATGCGTTTTGTGCCGGCTTTTCTTATGGCTTGCTGAGTGGCTGGGATCTTTACAAGAGTGTAAGAATGGGAAATGCATGCGGGGCCATTATTGTAACCAGGGAAGGCTGTGCCAACTTTATGCCTACGAATGAAGAGGTTATGCAATTTGTGCTGGATAGAGGGGGATTTTAGCGTGGGGTATTCGGTGGGCAGTATTCAGTAGGCAGTAAGTAGTGGGCAGTGGGTGATTAGTACAATTAATAATAAGGCCGGACGGTTTCCGGACATCAGTTAAATCAAACGAAATTCAATATCCATCATGGAAAAGTTAAAGAATTACATCAACGGACAGTGGATCGATAGTACCTCTGAATCAACCCTGAAAGTATTGAATCCGGCTACCCAGGAGGTACTGGCATTGGTTCCGGAAGGAAATGGAGCAGATGTTGCCTTGGCAGCCGAGGCTGCACATCAGGGATTTCAGGAATGGAGGGCTACGCCGGTTTCCAAACGCGTGCAGTACCTCTTCAAACTTAAGACCTTACTGGAAAACAACCTGGATGACATTGCGCGGACGATCGTGCTGGAATCTGGCAAAACATTTGTGGAAGCCAAAGCTGAAATGGTAAGGGCCATTGAAAACGTTGAAAACGCCTGTGGTGTACCCACCCTGATTCAGGGCGAATTCTCTGAGGATATTGCCAAAGGCATCGACGAATACATGATCCGTCAGCCGCTCGGCGTGTGTGCCTGTATTGCTCCTTTTAATTTTCCGGGGATGATCACTTTCTGGTTCCTCCCCTATGCGCTGGCCTGCGGAAACAGCTATATCATCAAGCCGTCAGAAAAAGTACCTCTCACAATGACCAAAATTGTAACCCTGATGGAGCAGCTTGACCTGCCCAAAGGTGTTTTGAATCTGGTACAGGGCGGTCGTGAGGTGGTGGACGCATTGCTTGAACATCCCGTCATTAAAGGTATCAGTTTCGTAGGCTCATCGGCCGTAGCCAAATATGTTTACTCCAAAGGGGCTGCGCATGGCAAACGCGTACAGGCCCAGGGTGGAGCTAAAAATCCGGTCATTGTATTGCCTGATGCTGACATTGACATGACCACGCAGATCGTAATTGACAGCGTTTACGGATGTGCAGGTCAACGATGCCTCGCAGCTTCCACCATTGTAACCGTCGGCGAGCACAAGGAGTTTACCGAAAGTTTGGTGGAATCAACGAAAAGCAGAAAAACAGGGTTTGGACTGGACAGTGATGTTCTGATGGGCCCCGTCATTACAGCAGAAAGTAAAAACCGGGTGAAGCACCTGATAGATAAAGGTCTTCACGAAGGAGGAAGGTTATTGGTGGACGGGCGTGACCCCAGGATTGAAGGGTATGAAAACGGTAACTTTATCCAACCTACCATTATTGAAGATATACCCTTGAATGGAGAATTGGCGGCCACGGAAATTTTCGGACCTGTTCTGAGTTTGGTGCATATCAATACCGTTGATGAAGCGATCCGTTTCATCAACGGCGGTAAATATGGAAATATGGCCTGCATTTTCACCAGCAGCGGCTTGAATGCCCGTAAGTTCCGTCACGAAGCGGAAGCGGGTAACATCGGAATCAACATCGGTGTAGCTGCCCCGGTTGCACAATTCCCGTTCTCAGGCTGGAAGGAAAGCTTCTACGGCGATCTGCACGGACAGGGTAAACATGCCGTCGAATTTTTCACCCAAACCAAGGTAGTAATAGAGCGGTGGCTCAAAGAATGGACAAGGAAGTTTTAATACCGACCGGCCAAATTCATTTGTGTGCCCCTGTCTCAGCATATCAATCCAAAACTTAACCGAAGTATGTCAAGAAAACTAAAAACCGGGGTGATAGGTCTTGGTCGTATCGGCCAGATACACCTCAGCAATCTGGTACATCACATGCCCAATGCAGAGGTGATCATTGCCTCCGATCTGTCAACGGAATCACACGCTTTTGCCCACAAGCTGGGTGTTAGTCAGGTAACCACAGACGCCTACGATGTCATTAACCATCCCGATGTAGAGGCAGTCGTAATTTGCTCCCCTACCCCTTTCCACGTACCGTACACCGTTGCTGCAGCTGAGCAGAAAAAACACGTTTTCTGTGAAAAACCACTTGATGTGACCATAGATGCCATTCAGGCAGCGGAAAAAGCGGTGAATGAGAATGGTGTAAAACTAATGCTTGGGTTTAACCGTCGGTTTGATGCTAATTTCAGCAACGTCAGGCATCTGGTGGAAGCCCACAAAATCGGTGATCCGCATATCCTGCGCATTACCAGCCGCGACCCCGCACCGCCGCCTGTGGAGTATCTGAAAGTATCCGGAGGTATCTTCCTGGATATGTCCATCCATGATTTTGATATGGCACGGTACATCGTGGGCAGTGAGGTAAAAGAGGTTTTTGTAAAAGGCGATGCCCTCATTCACCCTGAGATCAAGGCATTCGGTGATATAGATACTGCGGTGATTGTACTGACTTTCGAAAATGGTGCAATTGGCGTTATTGACAATAGCCGGAAAGCCGTATATGGTTACGATCAGCGGCTTGAAATTTTCGGATCAAAAGGTATGGCAAAAGCTGAAAACAATACCACAGATACACTCATTCATTTTGACAGCAGCGGAGGACACAGCTCATTACCCCTACATTTCTTTTTGGAACGATATGAAACGGCATACCGCGTTTGCCTTAAATCATTTATCGATTGCGTACTGAATGACACCCCTTCACCGGTGGATGCACATGATGGACTGATGGCCACTGCTATCGGTATCGCGGCCATGAAATCACTAACCGAAGGGCGTATTGTAAGAATGGACGAAGTCCTTGAACTGGCCCAGATGTCCTGAAACGATTTTAACCTGCTAATAAAAAAATAATCCTGAGTGCCCTATCTCAAACGTTTCCAGAAGGTAAGGAATTCAGGAAAAGGCAAATAAGCCAAGCAGTAAAGCTGTCTTTGGAAAAATATAAATCACGATTGACACCAGTCAATCGAACAGTAATATCTTTAACCTAAACTATCGTTCTCATTTCTTAATTAACCTCCCGATCTGCATGGCAAATACCGGTCTACAATTTTTGGACTACGTCGTATTCTTCATTTACTTAATAGGTGTCTCGGCCTACGGCTATTGGATTTACAAGAAAAAAAGCTCCGCTGAAGTAAGCTCTACGGATTACTTTCTGGCAGAAGGATCTCTTACTTTCTGGGCGATTGGTGCTTCTATCATCGCCTCCAATATCTCGGCCGAACATTTTATCGGAATGTCCGGGTCCGGATTTGCCATCGGATTGGCTATCTCATCCTATGAATGGATGGCAGCAGCTTCCCTCATTGTAGTAGCCGTTTTCATTCTGCCAGTATATCTTAAGAACAAGATATACACCATGCCACAGTTTCTGAGAGAAAGGTACAGTCCTACAGTAGCCACAATTATGGCCGTTTTTTGGCTGTTGCTGTATGTTTTCGTAAATCTTACTTCCATTCTTTACCTGGGTGCCCTGGCGCTGGAAGTAACTGCGGGCCTGGACTTTAGCTATGGGATTATCGGTTTAGGCATTTTTGCTGTGATTATTACCATTGGCGGTATGAAGGTTATCGGTTATACCGATGTGGTACAGGTGATAGTACTGGTACTCGGCGGACTGGCCACCACTTATCTGGCGCTTGACCTTGTTTCCGAGCATTTTAACAAGCCGGGTGTATTTAATGCCCTGAGTCTGCTCCGTCAACAGGCCGACAGCCATTTCCACATGATCCTGCCTAAAGACAATCCTTTTTATAAAGATCTTCCCGGCGTTTCTGTCATTATCGGGGCCATGTGGATCAATAACCTGGCGTACTTCGGTTGCAATCAGTACATCATTCAGAGAAGCTTGGGGGCAAATCTGGAAACCGCGAGGAAGGGTATTCTTTTTGCTGCTGTTTTAAAATTGCTGATTCCGATCATCGTCGTAATCCCCGGTATTGCCGCTTTCGTTTTGTATCAGAACGGAATGTTTCAGCAGGAAATGCTGGATGCAGCCGGAGCTGTAAAACCTGACCACGCTTATCCCGTTTTGTTAAACCTCCTGCCTCAGGGCTTAAAAGGGATGGCATTTGCAGCACTTACCGCCGCTATTGTGGCTTCTCTAGCTGGAAAAGCCAATAGTATTTCAACGATTTTCACCCTGGATATTTATAAGCAGTTTATCAATCCAAGTGCCAGCGAAAAACAACTGGTAAAAATCGGAAGATATACCATTTGGGTCGCCATGGCCATTGGTGTTCTCATTGCTCCTCAGCTGCGCGTGCTGGATCAGGCCTATCAGTTCATTCAGGAATACAGCAGTTTTATAACGCCCGGAGTTTTTGCCATTTTTATTTTTGGTATGTTCTGGAAACGTACCACATCGGCGGCGGCACTCACTGCCGCACTACTGACCATCCCATTGTCAACGGCAGGAAAATTCCTGGCACCCGAAATTCCTTTCCTGGATCGTATGGGTATCATCTTTCTGATGCTAAGCGCGGTAATCATTATAGTAACGCTGGCCGATTCCAGGAGTAAGAATAATCCGAAGGGTCTCGCCATCGAAGGGTCGATGTTTGCGCCGGGCAAAAGTTTTGTAGTGGCTTCTATACTCCTCTGCGGAGTTTTAGCTGCCCTGTATACCGTATTCTGGTGATCTAAGTCCTTGGAAGTTTGCAGTTAGAAGTTAACAGTAGGCAGTTAGCGGTATGCGGTGTGAAGTTGATAGTAGGCGGTTAGCCGTTGAAGAAAGCGGTTAGCTGGAAGTTAACAGTGAGCAGTAGGCTGCTAGCGGTACGAAGTTAATAGTAAACAGCTGTACAACAGTCTGTTATCCGAAAGTCAACAGTGAGCCTTATGCCGTAAGAAGTTGATAGTAAACAGTTAAACAGTATGTAGTTAGCTATTAGCTAATAGCTAAAAGCCAAACACCAGTAAAATGCTTTTAACAACAAAAGAACTCTTTCAAAAATGTTACGGTCGATACGCTATTCCGGCGGTCAACGTATTTTTTATGGAGGAAATACACGGACTTTTTGCAGCTGCGCAAAAGGCCAAAGCTCCTTTTATTGTACAAACAACACCCTTTGCCCGTGATTATGCGCATCCGGATATGCTTCTTTCCATGATTGGCGCAGCAGCCAGGATATATCCCGAAACGGTTTTTGCCATTCACATGGATCATGGTTACGAAGCCCACCTATTTGATGCCATTGAAAAAGGCGGCTATACCTCGGTTATGATAGACGCCTCTCATGACCCTTTTGACCAGAATGTTGCCAGAACCAGGGCGGTAGTGGAAAAAGCACATGCAAAAAATATCAGTGTAGAGGCTGAACTGGGCGTACTGGCAGGCGTAGAAGACGACCTGACCGTGGACGCCGCTCATTCCTTTTACACCAATCCACAGGAAGTTGAAGATTTTGTAAATGCCACTGGCTGCGACAGCCTGGCCATTGCAGTTGGGACGAGCCATGGTGCTTACAAATTTTCGGGTGGACAAGGTCTGCGGTTAAATATCCTAAAGGAAATTCAGCAGCGCCTCCCCGGATTCCCATTGGTACTGCACGGCGGTTCCAATGTAAGTTCCGAAGTGGTTCAGCGCATTAATAACGCCGGCGGAAACTTAAAGACCGACGCCAAGGGGGTGCAGGAAGACGAAATACTAAGGGCAATTCCGCTGGGGATCTGTAAAATCAATATTGCCACAGATACCCGGCTTTTGTGGACGATGGTCAACCGTGAGTTTTTCCGCGACAAGCCTGATGAGTTTGCACCCACCAGTCCCGGTAAAATTTTCATGGAAGAATACCAGCAATTTATGCTTAAAAAATTTGAGTTATTCGGATGTGTGGGAAAAGCAGAAGATTTTAAATAGAACAGCAATTGGAAGCCTGTTAAAAATACGGAAGTAAAAGGCTAACCATTGCAAAACAACCAGATACCATGGCAAAAAGATTAACCGTAGCGCAGGCTACCATAACATTTTTAAAGAATCAGTATATTGAACGCGACGGTGTTGAAACACCATATTTCGGTGGCTGCTTCGGGATATTCGGTCACGGGAATGTGGCAGGCTTGGGTCAGGCCCTGCAGGAAAACCCCGACTTCCGGTACTACCAAAGCCGGAACGAACAGTCGATGGTACATGCAGCGGTGGCCTATGCCAAAGTAAAAAACCGTCTGGGTGCGTTTGTATGCACTACCTCCATCGGGCCCGGGGCCACCAATATGATCACAGGTGCGGCACTGGCTACCATTAACCGGCTTCCCGTATTACTGCTTCCCGGTGATATTTTCGCAACCCGAGAGCCCAACCCGGTTTTGCAGCAGTTAGAAAGCGCTTCTACCCAGGATATCTCAGTGAACGACTGTTTCAAACCGGTTTCCAAATACTGGGACAGAATCAGCCGCCCCGAGCAGCTTATTTATGCTTTGCCGGAGGTTATGCGAGTACTTACTTCACAGGCAGAAATGGGAGCTGTGACGTTATCCATGCCGCAGGATATCCAAACACACGCTTATGATTTCCCGGACCAGCTTTTCGAAAAAAAGGTATGGCACGTTGCCCGCCCGAGAGCAGATTCCATGGCATTGAAAAAAGCTGCAGAGTGGATCAGATCATCAAAAAATCCTGTGATCGTGGCCGGAGGAGGAGCTATTTACAGCGATGCCTGCAAGGCCCTTCACCAGTTTGCAACTGCTACCGGGATACCCGTCGGGGAAACCTTTGCCGGAAAGGGAGCCGTCCGCTATGATCAGCCCTATAGCATTGGCGGACTGGGTGCCACCGGCACCCGTTATGCTATTGAGGTTGCCAACGAAGCAGATCTTGTGATAGGGATAGGTACCCGGTATAGTGATTTCACTACGGCATCCAAATCCATTTTCAAACATCCGGATGTCAGATTCATTAATATCAATATCAATGAATTTGATGCTTTTAAACATGCCGCGCTGCCGCTTACCGCCGATGCCAAAGTAACTCTGGAAGAATTGTCGGAGCTGCTGGGCGATTTTGAGGTAGCTACTGAGTACCGCAGCAAAATGGCCGGAATCAACAAAGCCTGGGATGACGAGGTAACGGCTATCTACGCATCCGGAAATGGAAGCGTGCCGCCCATTGACCAGGCGGTTGTTATTGGCGCTCTGAACACCTTTATGGACGATCGGGATGTGATGATCAATGCTTCAGGAAGTGCGCCCGGAGATCTGCATAAATTATGGCGTGCCACAGACCCCAAGAACTTCCACCTGGAATACGGCTTTTCGACCATGGGTTATGAAATCGCCGCCGGACTTGGGGCCAAAATGGCCGACCCATCCCGGGAAGTATATGTCATTTGTGGTGACGGTGGTTACCTGATGAACAACCACGAGATTGTTACAGCCATTCAGGAGCAAGTGAAATTCACCATCTTGCTGCTGAACAACAACGGTTATGCCAGTATAGGTGGACTATCGGAAAGCATCGGAAGTGAGCGGTTCGGTACCCGGTACCAGTACAGAGAGGAACAGTCGGGCCAGTTAAGCGGGGAATTTCTTCCGGTTGATCTTGCCAAAAACGCCGAAAGTCTGGGTGCAACGGTTATAAGGGCAACAGATAAAACTTCGCTGGACGCAGCGCTGGCCCAGGCGAAAAGTAATGACCGGACCACCGTTATCTATATTGAAACCAATCTTTACCGCACCGTAAAAGGCTATCATGCGTGGTGGGAAGTACCTGTGGCGGAAGTATCTACCTCCCCGTCGGTACAAAAAGCTTATGAAACGTACCGTGAAAACAAAAAATCGCAACGGATATTTTTATGATATCCACCGAAAGAATACGCTTTCGCAGGTTAAATCAAAGTACAATAGTAACCCTATGATCAGGAAGAGTTTCTCAAATATTCCTTTCAAAATTTAGTAAAAAATGAACTTTGAAAATATAAAACTAGGCGTTGCTCCTATCAACTGGACCAACGACGATATGCCCGAATTGGGGGGTGAAAATACATTTGAACAGTGTGTCAGTGAAATGGCGCTTGCCGGGTTTACCGGCTGCGAGGTAGGCAATAAGTTTCCACGGGATACCGGAATACTCAAAAAAGCGCTGGGTCTGCGGGGCCTGCAAATCTGCAACCAGTGGAACAGCTATGAACTGACAACCAAGTCGCTGGATGAAAACAAAAAAAACTTTATCCAATTGCTTGACTTCCTTGAAACCATGGGGGCCAAAGTAATCGGTGGAGGAGAAACCGGAAACAGCTGCCAGGGACAGATGAACGTGCCTGTTTTCGAAGGCAAGGGAATGCTCCATACCAACGAGGACTGGAAAAATTTCTCACAAGGGCTCAATGAACTGGGCAAGATCGCGCGTGATCGCGGCATGAAACTTGCCTTCCACCATCACATGGGAACTTGTGTGCAGACAATAGCCGAAACCGACCGGCTGATGAATGAAACAGATCCTGAAAATGTATATCTCAATTACGACTGTGGCCATTTCTTTTTTGCCGGTGAAGATCCGGTTGCAGCTCTGAAAAAATACATTGGCCGAACTGCACATATACACCTGAAAGATGTGAGACCGAATGTTTTACAAAGGGTTCACGACGAAAAACTCAGCTTTTTAACCGCCGTCAAACAGGGTGTTTTTACCGTACCCGGAGACTCGGAAGGCTGCATAGATTTCCCTTCATTGTTTGAAGTGATCAGATCCAGCGACTACAACGGATGGATTGTTCTGGAAGCGGAACAGGATCCTGCAAAGGCCAATCCGCTGGAATATGCGATCATCGCACGCAAATTTTTCCGAAGCCTGACAGGCATCTAAATCAGTCTGCATACCAAACCTAACGTTAAATCTTCTGAACAAAATCACTTAAAGTTTCATCCCGGATTCAGCTGATCCGGCAAACTGAGACCAAAAACTACGAATGATTGCCTTTGCAAAATGACCCGGCCAAATCGGGTCATTTTTTGTTTTATCCCAGCGCCACATTTTACAAGACCATGACGTAATGATAATTGGATCCGACATTCAAATCATCATTCACTTTAAGCCTATGTTTTATCAGTTTACCTAATTTCTTAAAACTGATTGATTATGTATTACTTTAAAAATTTCCGACTAACTATATACCTTGCTATCCTTGTATTTGTTACAGGCTGCAACCAGAATGACATAGATCCGGGCGATAAAACCGACGGCAACGCAAGTTACGAGGCGATTAACGGCTGGTTATATGACATCATGAACGACGCATATTTCTGGTATAAGGATTTACCCGCCGAAAGTAGCCTGGACGCCAAGGCCAACCCTTCAGACTACTTTGAAAAGCTTGTGTACCAACGGGCTACTGTGGACCGCTTCTCGATGGTAACCGACGATGTGGAAGCACTTCAGAATGAATTTAACGGTGTAAGCAAAATTTTCGGCATAAGTTATTCCCTTTCTTACATAGACAACGGCAATGTCAATATAGCTGCTTTTTTAAACTATGTGGTAAAAGGCAGCCCGGCGGAAGCAGCCGGCTTGAAGCGCGGGGATATTATCTTAAAGATCAATAACACCCAGCTGACCACCTCCAATTACATAACACTGCTCGGCACGACGGAAACCGCTACTTTTACACTCGGGACCGTTTCCAATAAAGTAATCACCGAAAGTAGTACCACAATTTCGGTCACAAAAGCAGAAGTAAGCGAAGACCCCGTGGCCTTTTCAACGATTATCTCCAAACCGGCCTACGGCAAAACGATCGGGTACCTGGTGTATACGCAGTTTGTGCCGGGTACTGAGGCGGACGAAAACAAATACGACAATGAGCTGCGTCAGGTATTCGCCAATTTCAAAAGTCAGGGAGTGAACGAACTGGTACTGGATCTCAGGTTCAATTCAGGCGGATATATGTCTTCCGCCGAAACCCTGGCTTCCCTGATTGGCAAAGGGGTTTCGTCTTCCAAAATTTTTTATACCGAACAATGGAACGATAAATACACTGCCTACTGGAAGCAAAATTATGGCGCTGCCGCGCTTAATTATATGTTCCTCAACGAAGCCAATAACCTGGGAGGTAGCCTGAACCGTGTTTTCGTCCTGACTTCCGGAAGTACTGCCTCCGCCAGCGAACTGGTCATCAATGGCCTGAAACCTTACATGGAGGTTATCACCGTGGGGGAAAATACGGCTGGAAAAAATCTGTTCGGCTCGCTGATCGATGATGATCAGGGCCGCTGGGACTGGGGTGTTTACCTTATGCTGGGACAAACCGCCAATGCCAACGGGGAGTCAGATTACGGTACTATTAATGGAATGACTCCAACCTATGTAACCGAAGATTCCAGCATACCTTACAAGGCCTTTGGTGACGAAAATGAAACCTTGCTGAGAAAAGCGCTGGATGTGATGGGTATACCGGCCCCGGAAGGTACGCGCCTGGCAGCTACCACAACCGTCAACCGTTTTGTAAAAAGTATTCTAAGAGATAACCTGCAAGTAAGGAGCGACTGGATGATCAAAAAGGATGCCATCAAACTACGGGAAAAGTAGGGAAATAATACTGCTTTTAACGCTGGGGCCCGGTTCACGCCGGGCTTTTTGCGTGATCAGAACATAACAGTTTTCGGTTAAATTCCGCTATATAAAATCAACTTATCAGGTTAACCCGTATCTTTAGCACCTCAAACCATTTAGTATTAGTTTTATACGTCTTTATCTGGAATTGCGGATATATCAGGATTTGCGCTGTTATGAAACCGGGAGTTTTATTATCTGTCATAATAATTTTAACGCATATTGCGGCCAGAGGGCAGACCGTAAAGCACGAGTATCGTTTTTTTGACGACTTCAAAGTAGCGGCGCCTGCCTGCTCCCAAGACCTTGTGCCAGTAATAGCAGCGGGAAACTGCCCCTTCAACGGAAGCTCTGGAAGTTTCGTTACGGATGTGCTTCCCTGCGAAAACAGCCGTACCGTTTACCACACCAATCGGCATAGCGGATTACAGTATCAGAACGCAGAAGGAGCTATTACGGAAAACTATACTATCCAGATGTATGTAAAAAGTACTGACTGGGGCGACCGGAAGTGGGCGCGTATTATTGACTTTTCAAACGGCCAGCTCGATCAGGGAATTTATTTCTCCCAAATAGCCGGATCCTCGGAACGATGCATCGATTTTTACCCGAGCGGTATTGCCGGAGATTGCCCCTATTTTAAACTGAATGAATATTACCTGCTGACTTTCACCAGAAACGGGCAGACAGGAGTAATGGACGTATATGTGGGAAATAAATTATTTGTTTCCTACAATGATTCGGGAAAAAGATATGTGGGAAAAACAGGCGTGCCTATCTTTATTTACCGTGACGACACCATCGTCTCCTGTGAATCGGGTGCGGCCAATTTTGCCTATCTCTCCTTTTCCAATACTTTCTCAACCCAGGCTGATGTTGATAAAAGTTACAGTACAGTCTGTTATTCGGTCAACATTAACCCCTCTGCAGAATTCAGTATCTCCCCCAATCCTATATGCGGCAGTGATGAGGTAACAATCAACTACACAGGCGCTTTGCCTTCGGAAACCGGATATAGTTTCAAATGGGAATTTGACGGAGCCACAATAATCAGCGGAAACGGAAAAGGGCCCTACGTAGTGAAGTGGAATTCAGGTGGCAGCAAAAGTGTAACGCTAACCGTGACTAACGATGCTTGCAACAATGACATTGTTAATACAAAAAATATCCCCGTTGCCTACGTAAAACCAGGTATAGCCATTAATGAAGAGGGATGCGGCGGGGAAGCTACCCTTACAGTGAAGGCAACTGAAGGCCAGGCACCGTTCCAGTATTCCCTGGATGGCACTAATTACCAGGCAGATAGCATTTTCCAGATAAAGTCCGGCACCTACAAAGTATTTCTGAAGGATGCAAATAACTGCCGGAACGATACCACTTTTACCGTTACTCTTAAAGATCTGGCAGCAGTACGCACATTGCCCGATACAGCCATTTGTGCCGGACAGCAGATACGTTTATCCACCACGGGAAACGCCGGTACCTACTCATGGAGCCCGGCTGCCGGACTGGATGACCCCGGTGCCCAGGAGCCTGTGGCTTCGCCCACCAGCGCCACCACCTACATTGTGACCCTTACACAGGACAACTGCTCCTACAAAGATACGGTCACCATTGATGTGTTACCTGAACTGGCGCTGAGCATCACACCTGATGCTGTGGTCCGCCCGGGTGTCCCTTATCCGATAGAGGTTTCCATACCCGGCATGGCAGGCGCTCCAGGTATTACTTACGCCTGGTCTCCACCGACTGGCCTCGATCATCCCAATATTGCAAATCCCAGAGCTACCATTGTTGCCACCCAGACCTTCATCGTCTCCGTTGGCACACCGGAAGGCTGCACAGGAATGGACAGTGTCACCCTTTCCATTCCTCCTGCAGCAACAGTATATGTACCTGATGTTTTCACACCCGACGGGGACGGAAAGAACGAAGTGCTGCTTCCTGTAACAAATGGCATTGACGCACTCCGCTATTTTAACGTTTACAATCGCTGGGGAGAAGTAATCTATCATACCAGAGAACTTACCAAAGGCTGGGATGGCCGGGTAAAAGGAGTTCTCCTGCCAGCAGGTACTTATGTTTGGAGTATAGAGGCGGTTACAACAGAAGGAGATGCGGTCCATAAAAGCGGCAGCGTTTTATTGATAAGATAATAAAACCAATGAGTATATTTCCTTCTCTTTTCAATGTTATACATCAAGAATTAATGCCCACATGAAAAACTTCCTCTTCAGAATATGTCATTTGGCTAACCTTCCTTTATTATTAATTGTTCTTCTGATTGGTTTAAATAGCTGCAAATCTGCCCTTAACAAATCCAGAACTTCAAAACAGAACCTGGCTGGGGATGACTTTCTTTATCAGTATTCCATCATAGATGCACTGATGGCCGGGGTTTTTGATGGGGACCTTACCATTGGGAAATTGAAAGAAAAAGGCGATTTTGGCATCGGTACCTTCAATAAGGTAGACGGCGAACTGATCATGCATCAGAACCGGGTATATAAAGTGAGTTACAATGGGTCGGTTCGGGAGGCATCGGACACGGATAGTACGTCGGCCGCATTTGTGAAATTCTTTCAGACAGATACCACCATTTACCTTGCAGGAAAAGGACTTACTTATGCCCAGGTTCAGGAATACCTTAGCAACAAGCTCAATCCCAACGGCATATATGCGCTGAGAATAACCGGCCTTTTCAGTACAATGACCACCAGAGCTGCCCGACCTGCCAAAGCACCCTACACTACGCTGGCAGGACACCTTAAGAACAATCAGGCTGTTTTTAATCTTCGGAACACCCGTGGGGTCTGCAACGGATTCTTACTTCCTCCCTATCTGGCAAGAACCAACGTGCCGGGTTTTCATCTTCATTATATGGACGATTCAATAAAAGAAGGTGGGCATATCTTTAACTTCACTACCGATTCTCTCAAAATCGAAATTGATATCGCAAAAGGTTTTGTGATTGAAAATAATACTAATGACGAGTTCCGGAAAGTAAACCTCGCTCCTGACCGCGGAGAAGAGCTCAAGAAAATTGAGTAATGTTTAAATTGCTCTTTTGTTTAATGGATATTTTGTTCTGGGCAGCCTAGCCTATCATGTCTCCAACTGACAGACAGGGTTTTGTTATGCGTTAACTGAAGAGAGATAAGTCCACACGATAAACAGAATCTGTAGAGGGATCCTAAACCATAAATAAGCCAGGCCATTTCCATCAAAGCTTCCGTTTTGGTAGTTTATTTGCTTCACGGAAGCGTAAATATTTGCCGGCAGCACAATAATAAGGAACAGAATTAGCAACCAGGCTACCATGACTCTGATCCCCGGAATCAAAAGTCCGATGGCAAAGGCAATCTCCATAATGCCGGTCAGATAAACCATTTCTATTTTGTATGGTACAAAGTCCGGAAGCATCATTGCCATTCCTTTTGTAAATGCAAAATGAGCAAATGCCGTAAATATTAGCATTACTGACATTGCAATTCTTCCTGAAAAGGCAAATTCAAAGTTGCCCATCATAAATTTCGTCCCTAACAACGATAAGCCAAATGCTACAATTAAAACAATGAATGGTTTCATGATCTTTTTTTTACAAAGGTCTTCCATTCCAACAGACCGGACAATGAACCCAGGTTAAGAAATTCGTTTTCGTATTCTGCTTAATGCCTGCGGCGTAACTCCGATAAAAGAAGCGATGTATTTTAAAGGTATATGCTTTATGAGGTGTGGCTGTTCCTTAAACAAGTTCTGATAGCGCTGTTCGGCAGTGTCATTCAGCAGTGAAATTTCTCTTTTGGATTTTCTAAGAAACAGTTCCTCGCTTGCGTATCGCCCGATTGTGTTTCCGTTTTCTGTTTCTCTGTAAACTTTTTGCAGATCATTGTAGGTTAATCTCCAGAGCGTTGACCTGGTCAGCGTCTCAACATTATACAATGATGGTTTCTGAGTTAAAAAGGACTCATAACCGCTCACGAAGTTATTGTCAAATGCAAAAGCAAAAGTGAGGTCATTTTCTTCCTTAGGTATGTAAAACCGGACAATACCTTCTTCAATAAATGACAGATAATTTTCAATTTGTCCGGCGGCAAGAAAAACATGGTTTTTGGGAAACTCCTGCCTGACGAGTTTAGACGAAAATTGCTCCCAATCGCTGTCAGTCATTTCAATGATTTTCTCAAAATATGCCCGGATTTTTTCCATTGTCGCTATATTTCATTTTGGTTAGGACCACCCCTACCTTCACTATTTCAGACGGATCAAATAATTCTATTAGCAGAACATGCCGCTATTCGGTTGTAGTACATATACAAAAACTACTTTATAGCTTTAAGAATCTTCACCGCAGAAGAAGGGCTTATACGGAGCATGCCAAATCACAAATTCTGTATAGTTTCGTCCAAAGAGCAAGACGCTGTTTTCCCGCCCTATCTCACAAAAAGTTTTATTCCATTGGCTGACTTGAGAACGATCAGCGGGTGCATACCGGCAACGTGCGAAGGATCGGCTTCGAAATCAAACCTTTTTACCAGTGCCGCCAGGATCAGCTGCATTTCCATCAGTGCAAATTGCTGCCCTATACATAACCTGGGCCCCGCCCCAAAGGGCAAATAATTGAACTTGGGCCTGTTTCTAACGCTATCCGGACTGAAACGATCAGGATTAAAATCTTCGGGGTTTTTCCATAGATGCGGGTTCCGGTGCAATTCAAATACTGACATAAATATAGAAGTCCCTTTGGGTATGATGTGTCCGGCTATTTCGTCGTCACCGATCGCCTCGCGGGTCATCGTCCAGGCGGGAGGAAACAGTCTCAGGCCTTCTTCCACCACCTGACGCGTGTAAGGCATTTGCATCAGATCCTCAAAGGTAGGTACCACCCGGAAGCGCTCTGCTTCCTTTCTGATCTTAGCCACAATTTCCGGCTGACTAGACATTTCGAGCAACAGCCAGCTTAACCCCGTTGCCGAAGTTTCATGCCCGGCCGCAAACATCGTGATCGCCTCATCCCGAATTTGTTCATCGGTCATTCTTTCGCCGGTTTCCTCATCCAGACTATCCAAAAGCAGCTGCAACAGGTCATTAGGTGTTTCTCCTGATTCCTTTCTCCTGTTTATAAACTCAAAAACCAGTCGGTTAAAATAGGCCAGGTCCGTATGAAACCGTCGTTGCTCCCCGTTGATGGCCATGAGTGGAATCTTGTAAGGTTTTCTTACACGGGTGATCAGGAACTTCTGCGTTCTGTTGATCTGATGATATATCTTTGCCTTGTCCTCATTTGAGATATTCCCGAACAAAGTTTTAAGGGCGATATCTGCTGTAATTGCCATCATGCTGGCATCTATATCCACCACGGAGCCACCGCGGAGCACCTCCATTTCTTCCAGGAAGGCTTCTGTTATTTGCCCCATGGTAACGAACAGTTCCTGTAACTTTTCTCTGTGAAACGCCGGTTGTACCAATCTGCGCTGGCGCAGCCAAAAATCCCCTTCGCTGGTCAACAAGCCTGTGCCCAATACCGGCTTCAGCATTTTGGCAGAATTTCCCTTTTTAAAATTCTTGTGGTTGGACACTAAAACATGTTTAAAAAAAGCGGGATCACGGCTGATAACGATATCTTTGAAGAGTTTCATCCGGAACGTATCTCCGCAGGAATCGAAACCTTTCCGGATGGCCCTGAGGGGATCTTTGACAAAAATGAAGGGTGCCTGTAAATCAAACCGGGCAATTTTGAAACGGGGAACAGCACGCATGATTATCAATGGTTGTACAAAGGCTGATGAGGCAAAAGTTTCCCTTACGTCCGAGCCCTTCAATACCAACGCATAGCCCAGGCAGGTTATGCGTTAGTATTGAAATGCTTTGAAAAAGGATACCTGCCGCTTTTGGGCCAATTATAATTTGATCAGGTTCAGAAGAGACAGCGCTCCGCCCGGAAAGGCCTGCAGTTTACCGCCTTCGTCCAGCTTGCCCAGATCAATACCCGCAAATCCGATTTTTTCAATGATCTCTGCTACCAATTTCTTAGCGGCATCGTCATTCCCCGAATAAAAAATAACGCGGTTCCCGCCCGCTTCCCGGGGTTCGCTGTTAAGCAACGGCTGCGCCAGGGTATTAAACGCCTTTACCACTGCTGCGCCGGGAAACCAGCCTGCCACTACTTCGCTCGACATTTTACCCCCCAAATCCGCCACCTTAAATCCTGGAAGAAATGCATTATTTGCATCAATCACGGTTTTACCCGCCCAGGAATCTCTTCCTGCACCGATACCCTCCAGAGCAAGCCAGGGCACACTCAGAAAAACGACATCCGCATCGGCAGCTTCTTCAATGGTAACGGCAGTAACGTTACTGCCCAGGCTTTTCACTATTTCCGCGAGGGATTCGGGCCCGCGGCTGTTACTGATGATTACTTCATAACCCGCCAGGGCAGCATGCTTGGCGAAGGCCTGTCCAATGCCTCCTGCTCCTATAATTCCAATTTTCATACCTGTTTTATATGTTTAGAAATATTAATAATCCTTTCTTTATAACCCTGCTACTGCGAGTTTCAAAAGTATACTATTTCGTATATACTTGATCATGACAGGCAATTAAATATACACAATATATGACTGAACGTATCCGAAAGCCTAATCTCCGGCCTGCTTTCAAAAGCAAAACGTAAACATCCGCATATAATCCTTGCCTGCTGTCTTAAAATATACTATTTTTTGCCCCTGAATTCCGCTCATTACCTTGCCATACCACATGGAATCCATCATTAATTAACCTAATTTATCCAGTTATGAATATCCAAGAAGTTTTTGCAAACAATGAGAAATGGATTAATGAAAAGCTTTCCGTTGCACCCAATTATTTCCAGGACCTGGCAAAGGGCCAGAGTCCTGAGATTTTGTATATCGGCTGTTCGGATAGCCGGGTGACTGCGGAAGATATCATGGGGGTGCAGCCTGGGGAAGCCTTTGTACACCGGAATATTGCCAACCTTGTCAATAGTATTGATTTAAATGTAATGTCGGTGATCAACTATGCCATCCGCCATCTGAAAGTTAATCATGTAGTGGTTTGCGGCCATTATAATTGTGGTGGAGTAAAGGCGGCCATGCAACCCACAGACATGGGGATACTGAACCCGTGGCTGCGCAACATAAGAGACGTTTACCGACTTCACAAAGACGAACTTAACGCCATAGAGGATACCGATCAGCGTTACGACCGGCTTGTTGAACTCAATGTGGAAGAGCAGTGTGTAAATCTGATCAAAACAGCAGCAGTACAGGAAGCGAATAAAACCCGGGGCCTGACAGTGCATGGCTGGGTGTTCGATATCAAAACGGGGAAGCTGATAGATCTTAAAATTGACTTCCCCCGAATTTTGGGCAATATTATGGAAATCTACAATCTGATGTAGTAACAGCATTCCGCAAACAATGTTATAAGTTTTGCATTTACCTGCAAGTTGAATATCCATTGATAACTTTATGAAAACGGCGTTTTTTAGTACCAAATCCTACGACCGCGAATATTTTGATAAAAGCCGCGAGCTGGAAGGACACGATATTACTTATTTTGAAGTACCGCTTAACGTTCATACCGCCAGGCTGGCCGAAGGTTACGACGCCGTTTGTATTTTTGTAAATGACATAGCTGATACAGAAACGATCCATAAGCTCGCATCACTCGGTGTGAAAGCCATTGCCCTGCGCTGTGCCGGTTTCAACAATGTTAATTTGAAAACAGCGTATGAAAATGGCATAAAGGTTGTCAGAGTCCCGGCCTATTCTCCTGAAGCAGTGGCCGAACATGCCGTTGCTCTTATCCTGACGCTAAACCGCAAAACACACCGCGCTTACAACCGGGTGCGGGAAGGCAACTTTTCCATTGAAAACCTGACGGGTTTTAACCTTTATAAAAAAACGATTGGCGTGGTGGGAACGGGATTAATCGGTACTGCTTTTTGCCGGATCATGCTGGGCTTCGGCTGTAAGGTTGTAGCTTTTGACATCAGACAGAATCAGGAATTAATCGAAAAGGGTGTGATTTACGAGCCACTGGAAAAGGTACTTTTTGAAAGTGATATCATCTCGCTGCACTGCCCGCTCAATCCTTCAACGGCCCACATGATCGACAAAAATGCGATCGACAAAATGAAAAACGGTGTGATGGTCATTAATACAAGCCGCGGAGGACTTGTGAATTCCATTGATACTATTGAGGGCCTGAAAAACGGAAAAATTGGGTACCTCGGTATTGATGTCTACGAGCAGGAAAGCGAGCTGTTTTTTAAAGATCTGTCGGAAATGGTAATACAGGACGATGTCATGGCACGGCTCATATCCTTTCCCAACGTACTCGTAACGGGGCATTTAGGATTTTTCACTAAAGAAGCACTGGAAGAAATCACCAGAATAACTTTACAGAACCTTTCTGACCTGGATGCTGGCCGCAGCCTGCAAAACGAAGTACCCTACACCGCCTGAATTCGCTAAAACGGAAGATCCCCTGCCGTCCGGCAAGGGATCTTCCGTCAACAACCCACTGCATAACGCTTACTGCTCCTCCTACCTGATCCAGCTAAATTCATATTTCAGATCGGGTATCTTGGTGCGCTCTGCAATACGGAGCAAACGCGCTGGTAAAGCCATCAGATAATCCCGGGCCTTTTCAGCTTTTTCATTCAGGCCTTTAACGGTTTCAATCTCCCATTCAATCAGCAGGGAGTCCAGTATTTCGATATAGTCATTGGTGGTATATACCCCCAATCGCTGAGCGGCATCCGAAAAATGGGAAAAGGTATCCCCCATCTTCACGCCGGTCTCCCTTAAGAAATGGGCAGGCATTACAATTTTTTTGCGCATCATATCCTCGAGTGCCAGAATCAGTTCCGAAGGGTCTACCGCCAGAATCCTCGTAACAAAAGCCTTGTAAGCCTTTGCATGCCGCATTTCGTCGGAAGCAATCACACCGCAAATTTTGGAAAGGTGCGGATTTCCGAATTTTTTGGCGAGCGTTGCCGTTCGGCGGTGAGACACATTGGTAGCCAATTCCTGAAAAGAGGTATAGATAAAGTTACGGTAAGGATCACGGTCGGTCCCAATATCAAAACCATCTGCAATGAGGTATTGGGTGGACACCTCCATCGCCCGCATGTTCACGCGCCCCGAGAGGTAAAGATATTTATTGAGCAGATCCCCATGACGGTTTTCTTCGGCTGTCCATGCACGTACCCAGCGCATCCAGCCATTTGGTTCTTCCACCTGGTTCACCCCGATCACATCTGCCAGCCACGATTCATACGTAGGAAGAGCTTCCTCCGTGATGGTATCCCCGATCAAAACGGCGATATAATCGTAAGGCAATTCCATGCAGCTTTCCTGCAGTAATTTCACCTCGCTGATAAAATTCTCGCTGGATGCATCCGGTAAAAAATCCGAAGGCTGCCAGTTATCTTCAATTGGTCTAAGGTACTCTGCGATCAGGCCGTCAAGGTCCTTTCCTACGTGTTGCATTACCTCAAGACGTTCGGCCGAAAGTGCGCTATCCATTATTAAATCTGTTTAAATCCAAAATACAGTGACACAAAGTACGGTAAATTAAAGTAAGTTTTGCATGACAATTCTCATTTCCCGGTCTACAATTTTTTATAAACACAACAGTTTTAAACTATTTTTGCAGAAAAAAATAGTTAATGAAAAAAATAATCGACTACCTCCTCAGTATTATTTACCTGATACATTTCGGTTTATCTCTTGTCATTTTTCATGTAATTCAGGTGATCGCCTTCAATTTGTTTGGCAAGAAGGCACATCAGACCGTTGTCCATTATCTTAATTTCAGCCTCAATTTCGGTTTGCATCTTACAGGCGCCCGTATAACATTCAGGAACCTGGGCCAATTGCCAGAAAACCGGCCCATCATTTTTATTGCCAACCACCAGAGTATGTTCGATATCTCGGGAATGACCTGGTATCTACGGAAACATTATCCGCGTTTTGTCTCAAAAATTGAACTCGCAAAGGGAATTCCCAGCATCTCTTACAATTTGCGGAACGGTGGCGCTGCCATAATAGACCGCAAAGATGGCAAAAAGGCACTGGTGGAAATTGCCAGGCTTGGCAAACTCATCCACGACGAAAAAGCTTCCGCAATTATTTTCCCTGAAGGTACGCGTACTGCCAGTGGCAAAATGAGGGATTTCCAGCCAGGCGGAGTGGCCACACTGCTCAAACGTGCCCCGGACGCGCTGGTGGTGCCCATCGCTATCAAGGGAACCGGCAAACTTAACCCCAAAGGAATGTTCCCGCTGGTATCTTTTACCCCCCTTTCCTGGACGGTTCTGTCAGGTATTGAGCCCGAAGGTAAAAAGCTGGAAGATATCCTGGCTTCGGCCCAGCAGTCCATCCAGCAGGTACTGGACAGTGAGGCCGTTTAAACAGCCAGTCAGACGTATTTTCAGCCGGGCTGAATCATGGAGACATAAAAAAATCAACAACAAACTGGTATTCAATTAGATAATAACGAATCCATTCCAACCCGGAAATTTCTTTTCTCCGTTTAACAATCGTTAACAATCCTCATTTAAACTTGGATGGGCTGGTCGTCTCTAACCGACGAACTTTAAAAATACAGCTCATGAAAAAGATACTTTTTGCCGCCGCAGTTTTGTTTTTGGGATACACCAGTGCCAACGCACAATACCATTCCGACCGCAACCGGGACAGGGATTCTTACCAACCCGATTATGACGAATACGACCGCAGCCGCGACAGAGCGCGCGATATCAATTACATGCAGCGTGAGGCCAAAGAACAAATTGCACGAGGAATGCACAGTGGAAAGCTATCGCCCCGTGAAGCCAGTGTACTGATGCGGGAATATGATAAAATAGCAGATATGGAACACCGTTTCAGCCGTCGCGGTCATTTGTCGAACAAGGAAAGACGAATCCTAACATCCGACCTTGAAAGGCTGATGGCCAAAACCTACCAGATGAGTAGCAGACGCGGGGATAACTGGGCACGCGACTACCGTCGCAGATACTAATGACAGTTGAAGGTTTAGGGTAATTTTGGAAAGCACGCTGCCGCCTGGCGGGGTGCTTTTTAAATTAAAAGTACCTTACAAGTTTGACGTGGGATTTTTCGAAACCTTCGCGCTGGTAAAAACGGTGTGCGCTTTCCCGGTAATTGCGGGAGGTCACTTCTAGCTGAATGGCGCCTTTGCTTTTGGCAAAATCAACAAGATACCCCATCAACATTTTCCCTATTGCCTTGGAGCGGAACGCCTCTTCAACATACATCTCCTGAATTTCTCCCACTAATGCAGCATGGTGCAGCAGAGCCTGGATATGGCAGCTTCCCATACCTACGGGTTGTTGCCCATATTCCGCAATGTAGTATCTGATGGCATCATTTCTGATGTTTCTGAGGAAAACAAAATCAAAATTCATGCGATCCATCACCTTGTTTTCAAGGCCGCAAATCATGGTATACAGTATATCTGCATCCTTGTCCGTGGCTGGACGGATGGATAAATCAAGCTCTCTCATTCATTTAATATTGCTGTAACTCTCCCGAATCATGGATAAAAATACCCTTTTCAGTATTTCTGGCCAAAGATAACATTGCATTGGCCACTTTAGAAGAATCTATGGCCCGGTATTTTTTCAATGCGCCCAGCATCAGAGGTTTAAAAATTTTGGAAACCACCTCCCCTATCTTTTCCCCCATACGCGTTTCGGTTCTATCTCCCAACAGCAGGGAGGGTCGAAAGATGTGAAGCGTGGAATACCCCAACACCGAAAGCTGTTTTTCCGTCTCCCCCTTCACCTTATTGTAAAAAATAGACGAATTCGGATCAGCTCCCATGGCCGTTACAATCAGAAACTTTTCAGCACCGTTTTTAAGGCCCAGCTTTGCTATTTCTACAGGATACTCCATATCCACCTTTCTGAAGGCCTCCTGTGAACCGGCCTTTTTAATGGTTGTGCCTAAGCAGCAAAAAATATCATCGGCGATGACCTTGGATGCATCCGGTTTGTCAAAATCAAAAATCACCTCCGCCAGTTTAGTATTTCTTATCTGGGTCGGCTTTCTGACAAGTACAATTACTTTGGAATAATAGGGAGAATGCAGCAGCTTGGTTAATAACTGGCCACCAATGAGCCCGGTGGCTCCCACAAGCAATGCGGTTTTTGTTTTACGATCGGTCATATGCTAGCCGGATTTCGTTTGGTATACCTTTCTTGAATAGAATGTTATTGCAAGTAACATAAAATTCATTCCTGTGCTAACATATTTATCCAAAACCGGCCGTTATTCATCACCAACCTACTCGTTGGACCAGACTACCGTTCTTTTGCCATTTTCTCCTCTTACATTTTGCTGTAATTCCATTATTTCCGCTGGTGTGTACTTGCTGATGTCCACACGCGTTCCATCACAGTGGTAAACCTGGCAGGCAATGCAGGACATGTAAATAACAGCGAAATCAAAAACCTGCTCCCCCCGCAGATTGACAAGCGTAACTTTCAGAAAGCCCTTTTCTTTCGATGCTGCCGATTGTTCAATCATATCCTTTAACCAGGGAAGATTTTGTGCAGGATCCTTTACACCACAAGCTTCAACACCAGCGCCAGGCGATTTGTCTTTACAGGATACAATCGTAAACAAGATGAGAAACAGTACAAGATTTTTCATACAACGATTATTGGGTGATCAGTAACATGACAGATACTGATTGTAAAAGGTTGTAACCTACACCTCAATTATTAGTAACAAAATGACCGTGTACTCCCCAACAGGAAACGATGACGCAGTTTTTTGTCCAGTAAGCAGGTTACAAATTAATAAAAAGAGTTCCTAACTTTATCTTCCTGGTCACCGAACCGACAGAACGGTAATATTTTATAGTTACTCCTTTAAATCTCAGCCTGATGAAACGACGAAAATTACTAAAGAGCCTTTCCGTGTTACCTCTCGCCGGTACAATTGGTACCTTGCATGCGGCTCCACCGAAAAAGCGGGACGTTATCAAGGAACTTGGCATCCGCACTTTCATCAACGCGGCCGGAACGCTTACCTATATGTCGGGATGTATCATGGATGAGGAGGTAGTTGCAACCATTGAGCATACTTCCGGCCATTTCTGTATGATTGACGAAGTACAGGATAAAGTTGGGGAGAAGATTGCACAATTGGTTCATTCAGAAGCGGCCATGGTAACCTGCGGAGCGTTTTCGGCCATGACGCTAGGCCTCGCAGGCGTTCTTACGGGTAACGATGTACGCAAAGTGGAACAACTGCCGCACCCCGCAGAAAACGGAATGAAGAGTGAGGTAATCTGTCAGAAATCTCACAACGAAAGGTATAATCACGCTTTTCTGAACACAGGCTGTCGGGTAATAGAAGTGGAGACTGTGGAAGACCTTGAAAATGCAATCAGCGAAAAAACGGCCTTGCTCCATTTTCTGAACATTACCGCGAACCAAGGAAAAATAAAACATGAGGAATGGATTGCCCTTGGCAAAAAACACAATATCCCCACCTCCATTGACATTGCTGCCGACGTACCACCGGTTTCCAATCTGTGGAAATTTAATAATATGGGTTTTGACATGGTATTCATTTCTGGCGGAAAGGCGATTCGCGGCCCGCAGAGTGCCGGGATATTGATGGGTAAAAAGAATATCATCACTGCTGCGCGCCTCAATGCCCCTCCACGCGGATTTACCGTGGCGCGCGGGCACAAGGTCAACAAGGAAGAAATTCTGGGAATGTATGTGGCGCTTGAAAAATTTGTTTCGGCCGATCACGACAAGGAATGGAAAATGTGGGAAAGGAAAATCGCCGTCATAGAAAATGCGGTTAAAAGCATTCCCGGTATCTCTACTAAAATAACCATCCCGGAGCTGGGAAATATAACGCCCACGCTCACCGTAGCGTGGGACGATAAACTGATCAGATTAACAGGCCGGCAGTTGCGCGATAAACTGCGTTTTGGAAACCCGTCCATCGAAGCGGGCTTTTCGGGTTTACCACTATACCATTATCAGGCAGGTTCTGATTCCGTTGATCCCGCCGTGGCAGAAACACTGAAAGGTGGGAACCTGATAAGGCTTACAGCATGGATGTTACAGCCAGGCGAAGAAAAAATAGTAGCAGACAGATTAAAGGAAGAACTCACAGCGGCATCCGGCAGCTGACCAGCCATATTTTTATTCCAAAGCCATCCTATCTGCTGATATCCGGCAGGCAGGATGGCTTTTTTGATGATGAATTCGTCCTAGAAAATCACTTTTAAATACCGGATGGCCTTAATACCGGTTAAATCAGTAATTAATTTGAATTCAACCTTACAGCCTTTCCCCCCATATCATGTTATGATCAGGAAATCAATCGTTTTACTATTACTCACCTGCCTTTGGGCATCTGGTTTTAGCCAGGCACAAAATCTTCCCAGACAAACAGTCACCAATTATCAATGGATAAAAGACTGGCTGTTATGCGGACCCTTTCCCCTTGAAAAAACAACAGATCCCGCTAAGCTCTGGGACCATTTTAAAGGCTACGAAACCGATTACCTGAAAAAATACGGAGGTGAAAGTAATCTCAGCGTTAAAGCAGGAAATCCTGTAGCCGTTGGCAAAAAATCAGTAAAGTGGATCGCGTACAGTACCACCGATTCCGTCGTCAATCTCCGCAGCGCCATTTCAAAAGATGCACCGGTCATGGCCTATGCCTATACAGAGGTTAATTCGGATCAGGATCAGATGTACTTCCTAGCATTTGGGAGTAACGACGGCGGAAGCGTATGGCTGAACGGTTCCAAAGTATGGGATTTCTCCTTTGAAAGAGGTTTAAAAGTTGACAGCGACTTGGTACCTGTCATACTAAAAAAAGGAACCAACAAAATCCTCTGCAAAATAGAACAGCGCGGTAACCTTTGGGAATTTTGTCTCCGGTTTTTGCCTTTTTCCAATCAGCAGCTTGCCAAAAATGATTTTTTAAAAATTGAAGCAAGGGAAAACAGCCAGGTTGAAATAACTTCCCAATACTCGGCTCAGGTTTTAAATGCACTGGCCAGCAAGGCGGATCTTACCATCTGGAATAGCCTGGGTCAAACGGTATTAAAGGAAGCACTGCCATCGGGTTACAAAGGCAAAATCAATTTAAATCCCAATCATTACCAGCTGTATAAAGCCCAGATAGACGTACAACTGAAAAATGGCGGTACCCTGCATCTTCAGCAGAAATTTTATGCCGGAAAAAGGGAAGAATATGTTCTTTTTCAAGACCGCAAAACAGCGTACCGGATTGCTCTGGATGCCAGTGCATCGGAATCTGAAAAGTGGGCCGCAGAGGAACTGCAGAAATGGCTGAAAGAAATAAGCGGCGCCGACTTCCCTATACAGAATCTGGACCAGCCTCACAATGGTCCTCAGATCGTGCTGGGATACACCCCGCTTATCAAAGAAAGATTAAATGTGGAGGCTCCGGCAAAAAGTTTTGAGGGGTATCAGTATATCAACTCAGGGAGAGATATTCTGATTTTTGGCGGCAGCCAACGCGGAACGATGTATGGCGTGCTGGCTTTCCTGGAAAATGAGCTTGGCTGCCGGTGGTATACTCCTACCGTTAACAATATTCCAAAACGTAATGAACTGCGGTTTGCACGATTCGAGCATTCGGAACAGCCGGGTGTCCGCGTCCGGAATGACTTCTACTTTGAAGCGTTTGACCCCATCTGGGCCACCAGAAACAAAATGAACGGGTCTATGTCGGCACCCAAACAGCCCGGTGGGATCGAAAGCTACTGGGCCGTACATACCTTTTATCCGCTGATGCCTCCGGAAGAATTCTTTGGAAAACACCCGGAATACTATAGCCTCATCAACGGAAAGAGAGAACACGTGCGGGCACAACTATGCCTTACCAACCCCGACGTTCTTTCCATCATTACTGAAAGGATAAAAAAACGAATGCGTGAAAGTCCGGAATACCTGATTTATGATGTATCTCAGAACGACTGGCGGAATCCCTGCGAATGTGATCATTGCCAGGAAATTGTAAAACGCGAAGGCAGTGAGTCCGGGGTCATCGTATGGTTTGTGAACCAGGTGGCAGACGCCGTGGCCAAAGAGTTCCCGGACAAGTTCATCGGTACCCTTGCATATCAATATACCCGTAAACCCCCGCTTCACATCCGTCCTAAAGATAATGTGGTGGTACGTTTCTGCAGTATAGAATGTTGTTTTTCTCACGACTTTAATTCCTGTCCGGAAAACCAGGCTTTTTTGAAAGAGCTCAATGACTGGGCTTTCCGTGCGCCGCATCTTTACATCTGGGACTATGTGGTTAATTTTGGTCACTATCTGATGCCATTTCCCAATTTTGGCGTGCTTCAGTCCAATATTAAAACCTTTCAGAAGAACAACGCCATCGGTATCATGGAGCAGGCTGCCTACCAGAGCCGTGGCGGCGAATTTGCCGAACTCAGGGCATATCTGATTGCCAAGTTACTCTGGAATCCCGACTGTAACGTTGAAAACACCATCAACGACTTCATGTATGGCTACTACGGCCGAAGCGGGAAATTTGTGCGGCAGTATTTTGACTTTCTGCATAGCCAGATCACCCCGCAAACGCACATGTACCTGAATCTGAACCCCTCCGATGAAATCTTTTCGGAACAGCTCATCAGCCAATCTTATGATATTTTTGAAGAAGCCAAAAAGGTGGCGGATAACGAGGAAATTTTAAGACGCGTTGAGATGGCCTCACTTCCGATACTCTACCTTAAATGCAGACGAATGCCCGTACTGGCGAAGTATGACGGCACTTATGCTTTGTTCTGCAAAATTACAGAAAGAGAAAACGTAACCTACTTTGCAGAGAGCGGCGGACGGGAAGCATTTCACGATCTTGTGAAAAATGCCCGATAAAACGAAAAACAGCGCCTGAGACTCTTTGAAAATCTCAGGCGCTGATTGCTATGCTTTTCGCTAGCTATACCCCGGAAATCTGAATCCCCAGCAGTTTATAGAATTCTTTCAGAATGGCAGGATGCCCGGGCCACGCAGGAGAAGTGACCAGGTTTCCGTCCACAATAGCCTGGTCGACAGGTATGTTTTTCCAGGTTCCGCCAGCCAGTTCGATATCGGGGCCAATGGCCACATAGGCCGTAAGTGTCCGCCCTCGCAATACTTTAGCAGCAGTGAGTATCTGGATACCATGGCAAATGGCGGCAACCGGCTTATTGGCTTCAAAAAAGTATTTTGTGATTTCAAGTATCCGTTTGTTCAGGCGGGTATACTCTGGTGCCCGGCCTCCGGCAATGTAAAGCCCGTCATAATCCGCAGGATCAACACCTTCAAAATCAGCAGTAATTGCAAAGCGGTGACCCGGCGTTTCTTTATAAGTCTGGTCGCCGACAAAATCGTGAACAGCCGTAGGTACCGTGTCTCCTTTTTTTCGGTCCGGGGCAAGGGTATCCACCTCAAGACCCACCGATAACATCGCCTGATAAGGTACCATGGCTTCATAATCTTCCACGTAGTCGCCCGCGAGCAACAAAATTTTCTTTGACATGATGGTTAAAGTTTATGTGAATGAAAATATTTAAGTCACTTACAATACATTGAAGGGGGCTGGTCGGGTTCCGTTCAATTGGCTCCGTTTGCAGATTTAACCCAAACTTTATATTGATCTCGTTCTAAACAAAAGCACTCTCTCCGGTGATTGCCCTGCCCACAATCAGGGAATTGATTTCCTTGGTTCCTTCATACGAATAAATTGCTTCTGCATCAGCCACAAAACGGGCGATATCATACTCCAGCAAAATTCCGTTTCCTCCAAAAAGTTCTCTCGCATGATCCACGATCGCCCGCATACGCAGGGTACAGAACACCTTGGCCAGTGAAGCGTGTTCGTCAGTAAGTATCCCGCCATCCTGCAGTTCTGAAAGGCGGTAAACCATCGTCTGCATCGCAGTGAGGTCTCCCAGCATGGTCACCAGCAAATCCTGAACCAGCTGAAAACTGGCAATTGTACGCCCAAACTGCCGCCTTTCCATGGTATACTTCAGCGCGCTTTCGTATGCTCCGCGTCCGCATCCTACTGCTTGCCAGGCAACACCTGCACGCGTCATCCGCAGGACGTTAGCGGTATCCTTAAAAGAATTGGCATTCTGAAGCCGGTCAGCCTCCGGTACAACACAGTCGGTAAGAGTAATCAATGCATTCTGGACAGTCCTCAGCGCCATTTTATCCTCCATCTTTTCTGCCTTGAACCCCGGATTTTCTTTTCTTACAATAAACCCCTTCACCTGGTTATCCTCCACATTCCGTGCCCAGATGATGGTGATATCCGAAAAAGTTGCGTTACCTATCCATTTTTTCTGCCCGTTGATCACCCACTCTTCCCCTACTTTCCGGCACGTCGTGGTGAGCCCTCCTGCCGCAGCTGATCCCACTTCGGGTTCCGTCAGCCCGAAAGCTCCGATGATATCCATCCGCTGCATCACTGGTAACCAATGTTGTTTCTGCTCTTCCGAGCCGCACAGATAGATAGAACCCATGGCCAGGCCACTGTGCACGCCAAAAAAAGTAGAGATGGACGAATCCACCCGCGCCATTTCCATGGCAATAAAACCTTCCAGCAGTGCCGACCGCCCTGCACATCCGTATCCTTTATACGTAAGTCCGCAAATATCCAGCTCCGCCATTTTAGGGATAATATGCATTGGGAACTGCGCTTTATTCCAGTAGGTATTGGCTATCGGCCTGATCTCCTTTTCCATAAAATCCCGCACCCGCATCCTGACTACCTGATCTTCATCAGTCAGCGTTTTAGCCAGTTCATAAAAATCACCATTTACCGGCGGCTTTTCCTTTTTAGGGCCAGAAGATGCCATGAGCAGTTTGAGGGTCTTGTTAAGATCATCCTCGCTCATCTTTGAAACCACGTCCATCAGCTTGCCCAGATCCACCTTCTGTGATAACTTATTGAGGGCAGCTATATCAATACTTTGTAAAAGATTTTTGATCCGTGAAAATGATTGCAGTAAACTCATAGGTGTTATTCCGTTCGTGATCCTGATAAAAGAACGAATAATACCAAATCTATTGCCTTTGGAAAGGAAGTTCGGACAAAAAGAAATTATGTAGCTCAGCAATGTCTGACCGTTTTTCTGAGACAGTATGCCGGAGTTTATCCGAATAACTGCCCCCAGCCGTCGGACAGATCATTGGATTTGTCAAATGTTTTCACCCAGTCCACAAACAACTCTCTGAATTCGTCAATAGCTTGCCTCAGAAGATCAAGATAACGCCGGTCAGAAATAGAAAACATCTCACAGGTATAGGTATGGGTAATGAGTGCCCGCGCCGACAGTTTAATCATTACGGCATTTTCCATCCGCAGGGTGTACATATTTCCACCCTCAGCACCGGCAATTTTAGCAGGAATCATAGCCGCATCAGTCAGCATCTGTTCACGCAAAAATTGCAGGTCGTGATCCTCCGGAAGGGTATCTATCAGAGAATGAACGATTCTGAATATCTCCCGCCCCTTTTGCATCACCGGAAGCTGATATATCCTTTTATGATCTTTTCTCAGGTCAGCCTCATCGTCATCGAGCCAGTCCTGATCCTCATCTTCAAAATTCATAGGTGAAATACTTATGGCGATTGAACAAATTTAAGGAAAAATTTAAAGTTAACTCAATATTACCAAATCCCGGTCCCCTGGTGATCGCCGTTGTGGAATTATGGATACAGTCCATATTTTTTCCTCCCGGGTACAACAATTGCCTGACATTCGTAAAAACGCATGTCATGAGCAAACAAAAAAACAGTGGGAATGTTGAAGGAGGAAGTCCTTCACGTGCCCCTCAAAACAGAGAGACAAAGCAGATTAACGATACTGCCAAGCCTTCCAAAACATTAAAAAAAGAAGCGATCTCCAAATCTGAAAAAGGGAATATGACCGGTAAAAAAGGTTACAACGAGACGCCCGGCACCGTTCCGGTGAAATCCGCCAAATCCAGATAGGTATCAGACCGGACATCTCTTATTGCAATCAAATAGGGCATATACCACTGATTAACAACAAACAACATACATCTGGTATCTCTCTTATGGATTGGAAATTCAGTTCCTTTCAAATCTCAGGGGAAGTGAAATGTTTAGTTATCAGGAGAGGCAAATGAGATTTTATTCCTCATCCGATGCCGCTTTCTATTATATAATGGCTACACCTGAAACTATAAAAAAGTATAGTGCTATATTATAATACACTACTAACTAAAATATAGTTATATGTGTTATCTTTGTGCCGTCATTCAGGGGAATGATGATGATCCGCAAAATAATGAACCATGAAGGCCATAGATAAAATAGTGTTCGCACCGGAGCACGCAATGGGAAGTATGATGGTGAAACAACCCTTACCATCCCGTCAAGTAGACTACCTGGATCCGTTTGTACTCCTGCATCATGGGAAAAATGAAATTCCCGAAGATTTTGAGTACAGGCACGAAGGGGTTGGTCCCCATCCACACCGCGGGTTTGCTCCGGTAACTTTTGTTTTTGAGGGAGCCGTACATCATCAGGACAGCCGTGGGAACAGTGGCACAGTTTCACGTGGCGGTGTACAGTGGATGAACGCAGGCATGGGTATCATCCACAGTGAAAGACCCGCAAAGGGTGGTTTGCAGGAAATTATCCAGATGTGGGTAAATTCTCCTGCCAAAAACAAAAAGGACCAGCCTACCTATTACCCTGTAACTGAAAATGATATGGGCAGATATGTGAGCAAGGATGGGTTGGCGGAGGTAAATGTGGTCAGCGGCGAATTGTTTGGACAAAAAGGACCGGTACCCACTTTAAGCCCGATCAATTCGGCTATGATCACAGGCAAAAAAGGTGGTAAACTGAAATTTGAAATGCAGGTCGGCCATAATGCCTTCCTGTACCTGCTTGACGGCAAGGTGAGAATTGACGATCAGGTGATTACCCGTTACAACATGATTGTCTTCTCAAGGGAGCAGATGACTGTGGAAGTCGAAATACTGGAAGATACAAAAGCCTTATTCATGAGCGGAGAGCCTATCGGGGAGCCTATCATTACGCAGGGACCTTTTGTTGTAAACAAAGAGGTGGAGATCATGGAAGCCTACCGTGACTTCAGAATGGGAAAAATGGGTGTGCTGATAGAGGAATAGTTGCCAGGGGTAAGCGTCGGGCCGGTCAGAGGCCGGACACTTACCCTTCGTCATCAGGATACCTTTTTAGGACCAATGGAATCGTATACAACTACTTTCTCCCACAAATGTGAATATTCCTTGATGAAATCGAGGTGTATCGGATGCGTCTGATAGATCTCTTCTTCAATAATATTCTTGAAAAAACAAAGCCAGGAAATCGAATAATCTTTCACAATCACCGACCGGCTCGTTGCCGCTGGCTTTCCAATATGGACGTACTGAATAGTGGGTACTTTCGCCAGTTTGTGCAAGCCTTCCATCAACGCAGCTTCGTCCTTTGCATCGTTTGGATTCTTAAGATAAAAATAAACATGGTGCACGAACAACTCCTTTGTCTTCTCGGGTTCTGCCTCCAAAGGTGATACCGAAACCAGTGTAGCAAGCCCGGCCTTTTCTAAAAATTTGCGTCTGGATGTAGGTTTCATATAAGAGAGAATTTCTACTGAGTGTATTATAAGTGTAAATATTACAATTATAATGCGAATTTCCATACTAAAATACCCAGGCAAACCATTTGAGTGAGCTCAGGACAGCATCGGATTGTTATGAACCACCTTTATTCAGCTCGCTGCCATTTCGATCAGCTTATTCACAGTATTCCAATTTCTGGTGGTGGCAATCTGCTTCAGTTTACTTTCAAAAAAATTATTGGTCAGTTTGGTCTTGCCATACCCGCCAGGACAGTACAGGTATATACATTGCTTTTGAATTACAAACGTATCGGGTAAATATTTGTCCGTCTCAATTTTTGAGATCATCTCAGCATCAGGTTCATGGGACAGAAAGGTAATATGAAGTTTGGAAAGATCGGTACGTTCATCTTCCAGAAAAGGATTGCCGTTTCTCAGATGTACCAAACTATCGGCACGCAGCACCAGAACCGGTACATCCGCCTTGAAATCTCTTGAAATCTGTTCCTGAATCCTTTGCTGAAGTGTCTCCTCTTTCTCGGCCGCTGCTTCAAAAATAACATTACCGCTCTGCACATAGGTCCTCACGTGCGCAAAACTCAGCTCTTCGAAGGCTCCGGCCAGAGCGGGCATCTTGATCATGTTTTTGCCACTTACGTTGATCCCTCTCAGCAAGGCGATGTAGGTTGTTGCTGTGTTGTTCTTCACAGGTTCGGAGCTATTATATTTTCAGGAATAGTTAAATTTTGTCCAGGTAAACTAATAAAACACCTGTCTTTTATCTTCAAATATTTAAACCTAACTACAAAAAATGATCACGAAAAGAGACCTGCTGGTTGCCTCAGTCACCATGAGCCTGACGATCACAGCAATATTAGCACATTCAAAGGTAAACGTGATGGACTCTGCAATATTTGAATGGGGTGATGCCGAAATAAAAATTACAAAAACCGGCGCTGTACGAACATTTTTCCGCTCGCAGACCACCACATTGGATGAACTGGAATGCCACGTTACCACGCTCAACCCGGGAGAAACCTCCCATCCGCCCCATAAACATCCGGAAGAAGAGGTCATTATTATCAAAGAAGGTACGGTAGAAGCCCTTGTAAACGGACAGATGAAACGTGTGGGGCCGGGTTCAGTGATATTTCAGGCCTCCAACCAGATGCATGCCATCCGGAATGCGGGTAGCACACCAACCACCTATCATGTATTCAGCTGGCATTCCCCAGGAACAAAAATCAAAAAGTAGTTAATGGAAAGGCGCCTCGGAAAAGCATAAGCCTCTAAAATATTCAAGGGCCGCAAAACAGATTCGCGGCCCTTGAATATTTCCTCTTACGGTGCTTCCTATTTTGTTTTAGCGAAATCTGCCGCCAGCGTATTCAGGGCTTCGTCCTTCAAATGTTCCGATGCCACTACCACCCTGTAACGGAAAGTGGTGGATTCCCCATTTTTCAGTTTGAAATTCAATACTTCTTTCCCACCGCTGAATGCTTTCTGCCCCAGTGGATTAACCGCAAACAAACCATATCCTCTTGAATGCCAGTAGGATGGATACCCTACATTTTTAGGGTGGTCAATAATGGCAATGCTGATATCCTCATTTTTGATCTTACCCGTCAGGTTACACCACACGGCTCTTTTGGCCCAGGTGGCCTCTCCTTCTATTCCATTGCTATTCCTGTAATTCCCTGTAATGCCTTCATTGTTCAGTTGGGGAACCTTGGTAGCAATACCGCTGGCATCTGTGAAGATTTCCGGCTTGTTGGAAGGCAGTTCCAATTCCCTGGCTACCCGAATGGCAAACATACCATCTTTAATATCCGGCATGGCCACATCGCCATTAACTGCCGTCAGTGTAGTAGAGCGGTCCACCATGCGGGTATCTCCCTTGCCACTGAAGGTATAAACCGTTGTTTCCTTGAGTGTCAGCTTACCGTCCTTATCAATCCAGTCGGCGGTAACGGTCAGTTCACCTTTATTTTTACCGCTTTTTATCGATTTAATTCCTGTGTGTACGATCGTACCATAAGCCCGCTTGGCATGATCAACCGAATTGGAGTTATTCCAGTAGTCATTACCGTTAACATCCTCATAGTTAAGCCATATCCCCACGTGATGAGGGTGGTCTACCCTTTCTCCCGGACGGGGGTTTAATGGCCACCCTCTTGTCACAACAGTACCTTTGGCGGTCATCACCGGATACAGAACTGCTTTTTTCAATACATCCTCTCCCGGATAGTAGTAGGAAGTGAACGGTTTCCCGTCAATATTGACCTCAACTTTCTTTTCTTTTTCGTTTTTGATCAAATCCACCTTCTGGGCCTGAACCAAAGTTGTCACGGCCATCAGCGAAAAAGCGGCGAGGCATCTGCCTGTATTTTTCAGATTCACTTGCTTGTTTGTTTATATTATAGACGGGAAATTGGTTTGGGTCCCGCTTAAAATTCTGTAAAATCTCCCACGGAACCCAAACTTAAAATCAGCTCAGCAGAATTTCCTTTTTCTTAGGATCCCAGCTCACGCGCTTACCAGTATGCAAAGCCTGTGTGGCCATCATGTTTGCCACGGAATGGTTAAATCCAACCCTGGCCGGAGCGTTGGTCTCCTTACGGCTGCGGATACATTCCATCCAGTTACGCATGTGCAGAGATGTCATCGGGTCGGAGCCTGTGTTGGCATCGGTTGCAATCTTGTCACCCGACTTCAGCGACATTTCCGGCAACAGGTTGGCCTTCATGCCCATTCCTTTGGCATCTTTTTCCTTCAAGCCACCTTCTGAGGTGATTTTATTGGTATCCAGGTTAATCATACCACCGTTGGAATAATAGTACTCTTTCACTCCGCCTGCTTCGTTGTTAAAACGGGAAGAGTAAATTACCTGAAAACCTTTTGTTTTATCATCAAAAGGACCATATTCAAAGGCCGCGCTGAAAGTATCCGCATTGGTACGCCCATCTTTCCATGTATACACACCGCCATTGGCAACCACATTGCGAGGTGCATCCAGTCCCGAGAACCAGTGTACGGTATCGATCTGGTGCGCCATCCACTGGCCTGGAATACCTGAGGAGTAAGGATAGAAAAGACGGAACTCAAGATAAAAGCGAGGATTCCATGCCACTTTGGGTCGGTTCATCAAAAAACGGTCCCAGTCGGTATCCTCTTTTCTGATCTGCTCCACAAGCTCCTTACGTCTCCAACGGCCTGGCTGGTTGACGTTCCAGGTCATTTCAACGGTGGTAATATCACCAAATTTACCTGATTTAATATACTCATAAGCGGCATGATAATTGGGAGCGCTGCGGCGCTGTGAACCCACCTGTACGATCTGCTTGGAACTTTCTACCGCTTTGAGAGCTGCCTTTGCATCTGCCAGAGACTCTGCAAAAGGTTTTTCAACATACACATCCCGACCTGATTTTACAGCTTCTGCACAATGTAATGCATGTTGAAAATCAGCAGTACTGATAATCACTGCATCCACATCTTTCCGTGCCAGCAATTCCTCATTGTTTCGCGCCTTTATGAATTCGCTTCCGGTCCAGCCTTTGCCTTTCATAAATTTCTCGGCTTCGTCGCGACGGCGGTTCCACAAGTCGGAAACCCCCATAAACTCAAAATTCATTTCCTTGGCATGTTCCGAAAAACTGGGAGCCAAAGAGCTGCGGAAACGATCTGAGAAACCGATGATACCTACCCGAACCCTGTCATTGGCACCTAAGATCCTGCGATAGCTGGAAGCGCTGAAAGCGTTCGAGCCAACTGCCGCTCCTGCAACGGCCAGCCCGGCACTCTTTATGAAATCTCTTCTGGTTGTCATGATTTAGAAGCTAATTGTTAAATAAATAATGTTTGTATTATTTGATTGCTAATTGGTTTTTACTTTCAGGTTGCGGTAAAATACCTGGTCTCCATGATCCTGCAAAAGCAGATTTCCCTCTTTACTCAATCCAAAGTTTTCATGTTTGGCATATTTTGATCTGGCCACCAGTGCTTTATAAATCGCTCCGCCCCGCTTGTACTCTACTACTTTCTGACTGTTTAAAAAATGCTGAACAGTACCATCCGCATGCACAACAATTCTTCCCTTGTTCCATTCTCCAATCTTATGGATCGCGTTCGAAGGTTTTTCAGCCGGAATGAGATCGTACAATGAAGCCAGCGTACGGTTTCCTACCACACCCATTTTAGCATCCGGATGTTTCTCGTCGTCCAGTATCTGATACTCCAGCCCCAGGCCTGACTTTCCCTCCGAATTAAGTCCTTCGTTTACGAAGTATTTAACGCCACTGTTTGCTCCTTCCGTCAGTTTAAAATCAAACTGAAATTCGAAAGACGGGCCATATTTTTGTTTTGAAACAATGTCATTTCCTGTCTCCGAACCGTCCGACTTGGAAACAGTTATCGTCTCGTCTTTCACAGACCATCTTTTAGGCGGAAATTCCTGGCTGTTGTATCCGCGCCAGTGGTCCGCTGATTTTCCGTCAAACAATGACACCCACCCCTCTCTTTTTTCATCTGCGTCAAGATCATTTACAAGAAAATTTTCAATGCGGATATCAGAAGGTGCACTGGGCTTTAAGTCCGTTGTTTTGATCCTCACATTCTTCCATTTTACCTGCGTCCCCTCCCTGTCTTTGTTTTTACCAATACCATGCACCTGCAGACATATAAATCCTTTAAGTGTCAAATCATCAATGATATAGGCCACAGGCACATCATTGACGAATGTACGGATGTGGCTTCCGATTGCTTCCACACGGTACTTATTCCACTGTCCCTTTTTAAAGGCTCTTCCGCCTGCCGGATTCAGATCTCCGGAGTATAACCAGCCACGGCGCGATTCATCATAGATCCCGCCTGACCACGCCCTGTCGGAGGGGTCAATTTCCATCTGATAACCATGTACCCTACCCTCTTTATATTCAGGTATGGAAAGGCTTCTGAACTGAATTCCCGAATTGAGCTTGTTGTCGACCATTACGTCGCATTCAAAAATAAAATCGCCGTAATCCTTTTCGGTTGTAAGGAAAGAATTGGGTGTGTCAGCTACGGAGGTACCTACAATGGCACCGTCCTTCACTTCATATTTTGCTTTTCCATTCAGCTGTTTCCAACCGGAAAGGTCTTTCCCGTTGAAAAGATACTGCCAGCCATCCTTTGATTTTTGTGCATAGAGGTCGGATACTAGTGTTGAGATAAAGAAGAATACCAGATAAATCAGTCGCTTATTCATTCGTTTATATTTTTTAAATCAATCGTTCAACACTATAACGATATCTATGTAGGTATACCCTTACAAAGCCGTTTGAGACTATTTTGACTACTGTAATTTAATCTCTTTCCATTGCAGAAAAATTGCCCTGCCGGGCCTGTCTTCCGTCACACAAATTAAGTACTGCCTATCCTCGTAATCCGGCTAATTTCGGTTCAAAAGATCCGCCGTTTCATTTTATACTGAATACCATAAGACAAAAAAGTCCCGTTGCCAGGACTCTTTTGTCTTATAAATTAATCTGATTAGAAATATTTTTAATACCCAGGATTCTGCGGGAATGATGCAGAGCCTCCGTCCGTACGGTCAATCTGAGTTTGAGGAATAGGACGAACCAGATGTTTTGCTGCAACATTGGGAGCCGCCTGCGGGTTGTACAACTTCACTTTTTCCACCAGATTACCCCAACGCTTAAGATCCATCCATCGTGTCTGTTCTCCGAGAAGCTCTCTTCCGCGCTCTTCCATCACCATTTCCATAGTCATATCTGCTTCTTTTATTTCCATCGCAGCTTCTTTTCCCGGCCAGGCAGCTCTGCGGCGCACGGCGTTAAGCGCAGTAGTTGCTTCAGTTTTCTTGCCCATCAGCAACTGGGCCTCCGCCAGCATCAGATAGGTCTCGGCCAGGCGGAAGCACATATAGTCACGGCTACCGGGCTCGTAGGTTTTATCCGGACGAAGCGGGTCAAGAAATTTCTTCAAAGTTGGAAAAAGAGCTTCGTTGTAGGCACTGGGAACCAAAACCTGATACGGTTTCTTGGCACGTTCTGCCATTGTCATTTCGTAACCGGGGATAAAAATGGCGGTATCGCCTGCTTTAAACGTTACCGTCGGTTTGGATTTGTCCCAGTCTCCGGTGTTATAAGTACCTGGCTTGTTGCTCAACCATGTATCCTTAAAGGTCTTTTTGTATCGGGAATCGTTCACCCTATCTTTGAAAACAGTTTCCAGACAGTAGGCAGTAGGGCGTAGCCTTTTAAAAGGACGACCGTTCAGGACGTCTCTTTCCATGCCCGCCTGCACGTCGTATTGCATTCCAAAATAAAGGTGAAGGCTGTTCCCTGACCCATTGGTGAGTGCATCCGTAGTATATTGGACCGCAAAAACCACTTCATCGTGTTTTTGATTTGCCTGATCAAAAACGCTGGCAAAGTCAGGAAGTAATTTAAAACCGTAGTTATTGATCACATTGGATGCATAGCTGGCTGCTTTGCTGTAATCATCGGCTGCTTTGTTGGCTGAGTTCCCTTTGGTGAGATACACCTTTGAAAGCAAATGCTCCGCAGCTGCTTTGGTTGCCCGTCCATAGTCGGTCGCTTTTCCTTTATTTTCCAGATCAGGAAGTGCTGCCTCCAGATCCTGAATAATGGCCTTATACATGTCCGCGTCGGTTGCCCTGGCGGTAGCCTTGGTAGGAACAAGGGTTTCGGTCAGCCTCAGATCCACACCGCCGAACTGCTGAAACAGGATAAAATAATAATGCGCCCTGAGAAATTTCATTTCGGCAACCCGCTGTTTTTTCACTGCGTCGGACACATCCGCCGCTGACGATCTCTCAATAACCGCGTTACAGGTATTGATCCCTTTGTAAAGTTCATCCCACACCTGTGCCAGATAATCAACCGTTGGCTGTAACTGCGCATCGTAGAAGTGGAAACCTTTGTACCCCCCATCGGCACCGGTGGCGTATAAGTCGGTACCGTACTCGGTCATGGTGAGCCCTTGCTGCGTACCATAGTAAATCCTGAGCGAGGAATAGGCTGCCTTCGCCGCATCTTCAAAACCTTTCGGGGTATTGATATAGTCATTGCCTATATTGGAGATCACATCCTCATCCAGCAGGTCGTTACAGGCTTGTCCGCCCAGTAGCAGTGCCAATACGCCGATGGTCTTAATTGATTTTAATATATATCTGTTAGCCATTGTCTTACGAATTAATTTTAAAAGAATTCCACCCTGTTTCCTAGAACTTAACATTTAGCCCCACTGTAATCACCCGGGTAGCAGGAGTAACATTCCCGCCAACGGATGCGCTATTGTTTCCACCTGTCGGGCTTGTGGAGGACTCTGGATCAACACCATTGTATTTTGACCGGTATTTTGACCATATCTTTGGCTGCTGAATACTTGAAAAAATCCTTAAAGATTCAAGCCCAAGGCGCTGGGTAAATTTGTTGGTAAATGTATACCCGAAATTAACATTACGGAGTTTGACAAAAGAGCCGTCATAGTAAATGATAGCGGTGTTGTTAACCGGAAATTCCTGATCCTTGTTGGGCTGCGGAAATTCGTTTGTCGGGTTATTGGGTGTCCAGTAATCTACGTACATCTGCTGGTAACGTCCTGCAAGTGCATTGTTGTTCTGGTGAAAACCACTGATGATTTTCTGCCCGATACGTGCGTAGAAAAAGAACGAAAGGTCAATCCCCTTGTAATTGAATCGGTTGGTAATACCACCACTCCAGTCGGGAATATCTGATCCCAGTTTTACGCGGTCATCCGCATTGATCTTTCCATCTCCGTTCTGATCTTTCACTTTGATCTGCCCAACTCTGCTGCCATAGGCCTTTGCCTGATCTGCTTCATTGGTCTGCCAGATACCTTCTTTCTGATAGTCGAAATACTCGGACAGCGGTGAGCCTATGAACCATTTGTTCCCAAGATCATCCTTTGCACCGTTATACAATGAAATAATCGCCTCGGTATTTTTAGTGAAAGTGAAATCTGTTGTCCATTTGAATCCACCTTTGCTGTTAACGTTAATAGTGCTGACACCAAGCTCAATACCCCTGTTCCTTGTTTCACCTACGTTCCGGGTCACTGCGTTAAATCCGATAGATCCGGGCAATTGGTCCGACAAAAGCAGATCCGTTGTGTTGGTTTGATATACTTCCAATGAGCCTTGCACCCTTCCTTTGAAAAGGCTAAAGTCCAATCCGATATTGGTTGAAGCGGATGATTCCCATTTAAGATCTGGGTTCCCGATGGTGCTGGGACGGTAACCATAAGCTGGGTTACTGTCCCACGCATAGATGGTACGGCCCAGTAATCCTTGAGTTTGATAAGGAGCTACACCCTGGTTTCCAACAACACCGTAGCTAACCCTTAATTTCAAGAGATCAAGCCAGTTAACACCCTTCAGGAAATTTTCGTTTGACATGTTCCAGCCCAAAGCGATCCCTGGAAAGTTTCCATACTTGGTGTTTTCACCGAAACGGCTTGAACCATCCCGGCGGACTGTAACCGTAAGCAGATATTTATCGTTATAATCATAATTAATACGGGCCATAAAGGAGTTTAATGTCCAGGGAATCAAAACACTCCCTACCCCCAGAACGGCGCTGGCATTGCCAACGTTATAAAATTGCTGTGTTTCGGCCGGTACCCCCTGCACGGAAATGGTATTGGCCTCAAAATTCTCCCGCTGAACCGAGTGAAGGGCCGTAATCCCCAGATTGTGACTTGTGCCAAACGTTTTGTTGTAAGTCACGATGTTTTCAAGTGTCCAGTTGAAACCGAACTGATTGAATATAGCTGCCTGAGGATCACCACCTTTACGCGCGTTGGTCTGCGAACCTATAAAACGTCCGCCTCTTTCGATGGCAAAGTCAGGTCCGAAGTTGACACGATATTTGAGGCCATCCAGAATTTTAACTTCAGTATAAAGGCTATTGAGAATTCTATACTTTTTGCGTTCATCCACCTGCGCGCCCGGTACAATTTCAAAAAGCGGATTGGTTAACAAAGCGTCATTGGTTTGGGCAAAAATTGGTTTTCCGTTGTCGTCATACGCCTTGCCCAATGGGTTCTGGTTGAGCGTAAAAGAATACGGGTTTAAGTCTGCACCGTTGCGGATGGAATACATCATGTAGGATGAAATTCCAACTTTAATTCTTTTATTGATATTATGATCAATATTGGCTCTTAATGACATCCTGGTAAAATCCAGACCCGCCGAGATTCCTTTATCTTTAAAATAGCTGCCCGAAATATAAAACTGCGTTTTTTCGTTACCCCCCTGCACCCCAAGCGAATGGTTCTGCTGAAACCCTTTTCTGAGGATCATAGACTGGTAATCGGTTGTCCGGTTGTTCTTGATCCCGTCGAGCTCCACCGCCTCAAATAGTTTTGAATCGGCAAAGGCATTACTCTGCCCGCTGGGTACCGGATTTCCGTTTTCGTCTTTATATGTGCTTCCCGTCACGATCCCACGGCGAGATTCGCGGATATATTCCGCAAACTCCGCACCGGTAAAAAGCCTGATTTTATCGAGTGCCTCCGTTACTCCCACATAGTTGTCATAACTAATGGTAGTTTTGCCCTTGGTTGATTCACCGCGTTTGGTAGTAACCAACACCACGCCATTGGCTCCTCTGGCTCCGTAAATGGCCGTTGCTGTAGCATCCTTCAGGATTTCCATGGATGCAACATCATTGGGATTTATGTCTTCAAACCCACCGGAGGTGAAATCGAACGGACGGCTGGACATCAGCTCGTTACGATCCCCGGCAAGAGGTATCCCATCTACCACATATAGCGGATTGTTACCTGCGTTGAAGGATCTGCGTCCCCTGATCAAGACTTTAGGCACCGTGCCAGGCTTACTTCCCGACTGCGCCACATCTACACCAGCTACACGCCCCTGCATGGCCTGGCCAATGTTTGTGATCGGCATTTCACTGATCTGCTTTGTTGAAACAGAAGAAATGGCTCCGGTCAACTGGCTTTTTTTCTGGCTTCCGTAACCCACCACTACAACTTCGGTCAGCGTCTTCTGATCAACGGACAAATTAATATTCACAACATTTCTGTTGCCAACCACTATTTCCTGCGTAATAAAACCTACTGCCGAGAAAACCAGCACCGATGCACCGTCGGTAATGTCTATCTTGTACCTCCCGTCCACGTCGGTATTGGTACCGGCTCTGGTACCTTTCACAATAACAGAAACGCCCGGAATAGGGCTATTGTCTTCGGAAGACAAAACCTGTCCGGTCACAACTTTTTCCACGCCCTGTGTAATTTTCCGCTCTGTTGTTTTCCTGAATTCAATGGATGCATATGCGGTGGTTTGCAAACCGAGCAAGCCGGCAAAAGTGCCTCCACATACAATCATCCATACATGGGTATAGCTTCTTTTCATTTGTAGGATTGGTTTGTTTTTAAATAGTTAAGTTGGTTATGCACTGTAATCATTCTGACTGAAAGGCCGGGTATTGCTCCGTTGAGAAATGTCCCTGTGAAGGGCCGAGCTTATGATGTCTGTCAGACACTTAATAGATGTTGTACAAAACATATAATTCTAATTTTTGTACAGATAATCCAATTTACTCCGACAGCATGAGATTAAAGATTCGGCAAGGATAATGGAAGCGAAGTTTGAATTTTATTTGTGCAATCGTTATCGGGAACGTTGCCAACATTGGGTATATCGAATAATTTTTAGGAAATTATTAATAGATAAATCAAATTGAAGTCAAAAGCAATTCAGCGTGTTTCAATCAAATTTTGTACTTATCTAATATTAATTTCTAAAAACCAACGCAAATACCTGACACAGGGAGACTAAAAATGAAAATAAGTAACTATCAGCCAACACTTTAAATCCTGGCTAAAAAAAGCAGATAAGAAAGTATCTCCCTAGCTGCTTTCAGCCCTTTTGGCTTTCTTTTAAAAATTAAAATCCCCCTTTCTCAGCTATATGTTCTATTCTCCTATGCTTGAATTTTATAGAAAAAGCGGCCTTATCAATTGGTTTATAGAAGACCCGTGTCCGACAGGCACATGCTCTTGATCATCAGCCTGAAATCTATTTTTTCCCTGGCCACTCGGCCAGCCTGGCAACAGGTTTCAGCCCTGCTTCGGTTGCGGAAAAATAGGCGTTAAAGGTTTGGGATGTACCTGCGGGAATTTCCGTTTCGAACCCGGTAAGATACGTCCCAGGATTAGGTGCATCATAATCGTGGGTAGGCTCGGTGGACCACGTTTTCAGCGTGATCTTCGCATGGGTATCAAAAATAAGATACATTTTTTTCCCGTTCTGGGTCAGTTCAATTTTTTTATCACTCACAAAGCGGACCGCTGCTGGCGTGAGCAGCGTCCATCTTAATGTAACATTTTTGTCAGGAGCCTTCACTTCATCCCTGATCACCACATACTGGCTGTTCTCGATCGTTATACCTCTTTTAGCAGAAGCCAGCTGCCCTTCATAAATCGTGGAAAGATCCGACGTCACCGTCATTTGCTTTGGACTTTCCGACCAGCTGTCTATTTTGGAATATCCTTTCACGCGTTGCAGTGCACCATCCACAGTGAGGGTATTGTGGACCAGATTATTGTACCGGAATATCTGCCAGCGCTGAGCATCCTGTCCTTTGCCGAAAACGTCCACTCCTTTGCTTTCCATTGAATTGTAGTTCTGCATACCAAAGTCCATCGCCCATCTTTCCCCAAGCGCATCCAGTACAAAAGACCCGGCATCCATATGCGCATGGTTAACGGAGGGAGACCCTGCTTTGAAACCCACAAAAATGGCATTAGGATTTGTCCAGGAGGTACGCATAAGGCCTACGGGACTATGCCCCTGCCCTACCCACACGTGGTTTTTAGGAGGCTGTATTTTCGAAAAATCTGTGTGAATTCCCCAGATGAGCACGGCAGGCAGTATCCTGTTACCAACATTGGATTTACCAGACAGCATGAATTCTTCCTGGCCATATAATAATGAAGGATCTTTGGTTCTGTCAGCAAACCAAAAGGCTGTGGGATTGAGTTCGGTTTTCAGGCCGCTGTCTCCCCAGTTATGGACCATACCCAGTGGGCCCACCATGTTTTGGACGAAGCCCGCTGTTTTGAGAAACCCTGGCATAGAGGATAACCCAAAATCCGTTCCCAGAGATTTTTCCAGGGCGCTGATGAACAAAACATTAAAACCCGTCCCATAATCCCAGTAACTATATCCCTCAGGATAAGCACCGTCCGGACGGAAAGAAGCCAGCATGGCTTTCGGTATTGTTTCAATTCCTCTTCTGATAACACTGTCCGCCAGCTGTGGTTTATCCTCTGCAATGGCCAGGGCACCAAAAGCCATTCCTGCATTGCAAACCTGATTCCAGTTATGTTCAGACCCCAGAAACCCATTGTATTTTTTATCAAAAGACGGCTCAATTCCTTTGGTAATGATCGCTTCGCGTATCTGCAATCGAGCCTGGGCCGACAAATTTGCGTAAAGCCAGTCGTACCCGATCGCCATGGCGAGGGTCATCTCCGCAACATCCAGAAAGTGAGAGGGATTCCAGTCCGAAAAAGCTGCAACGGCAAGCATTTCTTTCTCCGCCCTGTGAAGATATTTTTCCTCCCGCGTCATTCTGAAAGCATAGGACAACTGAAACACCCGGCGCAAGCATTCACGGGATTTGTCGAGCAGCCTCCTTCCTATTTTAATATGCTCCACCGGCGGCAGGCCCATCATCCTGTCACATTCGGCCAGTATTGCTTCGTGCACCGTACGCCACTCCTTCCTGGTTTTTACCTGCCGGGCTATCACCTTCTCCTCATCCCGTAACAGCAGCAGGCGCGGGTGTCCCGGAACGAGGCTGGCCAGTATATTCACCGGCAACTTGGTTTTGGCGGTATCCTGTTGCGCAAATATTTTTGGACTAAAAAATAAAGAGAGGCTCGCCAGCCAAACCATACGGAGAGAAGTACTGAATTTGAAGGTCATATCTGTGTTTCTTATCGTTACCACCACATATGTCAACCGAATAAGTCTAAGTAACTCACGGTATTGTAAAAACTACGCGCTGGTTTGTTTCTACTTGCTAATGCCGGGAGTGAAAGGCGGGAAGAAAAAAGAAATATCGGGAGAATCAGAAAGGAGCCGTCACAACGAAGACATGCTATCCGTAACCACCAGAAAGCAGGGGATCACTTTGAAATAGAATAATAAAACAGAAGTAAAATGGCCATCACTGAAATGGCCCCTATGATGACCGCACTCAGCTTGCCCTTACCCGACAGAATTCCGGATGATGTCTGCCCACGGTCACGCTCAGACATCATTTCCAGTGAACTCATGATCCTTCCCCATAGCGAGTTGACCTCGCTTCCTGAAAGTGCATCCGGTTTCCAGTCGGAAGCAATAAAAACCAATTCTTTCGCTTTGTCAACCGTCTCTTTCATTGATGGATTTTTCAAGATCCAGCCTTCCCAAAACGTCCTTATGGCCGGGTCGTCGGGAAACCGGACCCACCTGATAAACAGCTTTTCCATCGCAAGCTCCTCGGCCGAATACTCGGAATAGGGTTTCATTTAAGGCGTATTAAAAGGTTACTTCGTATCCTGACCGGCCGAAAATTCTGGCAGTTGCACCTTCCTCCTTTCCGACCGGATTTGATAAAAAAAGATAGCCATCTTCCGATTATACTCTTGCCTCTGAAAATTCGGCCAGCAAAAAAAACCGCGATACCCCCAGATGAAAATAATTGAAGAACTGGCAGCGGGCCATAGCCTGGCCAGACGTATTTTGGGTACTGTTTTTATCAATCGTAACTAAATTTTGGCCCATGCAGATACTAAAAGGATTATTTCAGGTAGGTGGTGATATTAACGGAATTACCTTTGACCAGCTCGGAGCACTTTGGAACGACGGTAATTCTTACGTGTTAAAAACAGATCAGGGGCTGATCTTGTTTGACTGCGGCTGCGGTGATACCCTGGAACAGATTTTCGACAATATGCGCTACTGGGATTTATCTCCGGACGACATAACCCATTGCATATTAACACATCCGCATTACGACCACGCCGGTGCAGGACATATCCTCTCTGCCAGAGGAGTCAAATTTATATCCATCGGTGAAACCGCTGATGCGGTATCTTCCGGGGACGACCGCTGTTGCGGATACCTTTATCACAAAATCTTTAAGCCATTCCGGGTAGACCAGTTGGTTACCGATGGCGAAACATTGCATCTGGCAGGTATTGATTTTCAGGTCATGCACCTTCCGGGTCACAGCATGGGCTGCACGGCCTACCTTTTCAACTGGGACGGAAAACGGGTGGTGGTCAGTGGGGACGTTATAGGTACCCTGCTGGTAGGTGATTTTGGCTGGGATGGTTCCATTGATTTTGACAAAAAAATATATACCCAGTCCCTGCTGAAATTTTCAAAGGTGGATACGGATATCATGTTACCCGGCCACGGACTCATTTATTTCCATAAACCCAGGTTCCGCGTAGAAGAAGCACTTAATTCGGCGCTGATGCAGTGGAGATAGCAATTCCTGCAATCCTGGCAGGGCTTATTGATTGTGAACGTATTTTATGCCTTCATAATCAATAAGCTACTGAAAATAAATCCTACACTGTTTACATGAAATTTTGCTGATGCTGTCTGAGCAAGCCTGAGAGCCTGACAGGTTGGCGCCAATCTGATTTTTATTCCTGATGAACTCCCAGGAAAAGCGGAGACAATCTTAATCCCGACACATTTTTTCACTACCTTTGCGGGAATTTTTCATGATACGAATCTGGTAACAATACCGGATTTCTGAGCTAAAATCGCAAATCTTTTTTATGACCTCGCAGCAAATACGCCAGGCATTTCTGGACTTTTTTAAAAGTAAGGAGCACCTCATCGTTCCGTCAGCACCGCTGGTAGCTAAAAACGACCCTACCCTGATGTTCAACAATTCGGGAATGGCGCAGTTTAAAGACTTTTTCCTTGGAAATGGTACCCCGCCAGCCAGACGGATTGCCGATACACAAAAATGTTTGCGCGTTTCGGGAAAGCACAACGACCTTGAAGATGTAGGCTTTGATACCTATCACCATACCATGTTTGAAATGCTGGGAAACTGGTCTTTCGGTGATTATTTCAAGAAAGAAGCCATTACATGGGCCTGGGAGCTGCTTACTGAGGTGTATAAACTTCCGAAAGATCGCCTGTACGTATCTGTTTTTGAGGGAGATTCAAAAGATAATGTGCCGTTTGACCAGGAAGCCTGGGATCTGTGGAAACCGATTGTGGGCGAAGACCGTATCATTCTCGGAAATAAAAAAGACAATTTCTGGGAAATGGGGGATACCGGCCCTTGTGGCCCGTGTTCCGAAATCCATATCGACTTGCGTCCCCAGGCAGATGTTGACCAGGTTTCGGGCAAATCGCTGGTGAACAATGATCACCCGCAGGTGGTAGAAATATGGAATCTGGTATTTATGCAGTTTGAGCGTAAGGCAGACGGCTCCCTGGTTGCCCTGCCTGCAACACACGTGGATACCGGGATGGGATTTGAAAGGCTTTGTATGGCCGTCCAGAACAAAACGTCCAACTACGATACCGACGTTTTCCAGCATACCATTGGCGTTCTGGCTAAGTTATCGGGAAAAGTGTATGGCAATGAAATTTACGCGGATATCGCCATGCGCGTGATAGCTGACCACATCCGCGCCGTTGCCTTCGCCATTACCGACGGCCAGCTGCCCTCGAATGTAAAAGCAGGATATGTGATCCGCCGCATCCTGCGCAGAGCCGTTCGCTATGGCTACTCTTACCTGGGCTTGCAGGAACCGTTTTTCCATCAACTGGTTCCGGTGCTGGCCGAGCAATTCAAGGATGTTTTCAGTGAGCTTAAAAATCAGGAAGAATTTGTTACCAAAGTGATTCTTGAGGAAGAAAAAAGCTTCCTGCGCACCCTGGAGTCCGGACTGAAACGCCTGGACAATATCACTACCTCGCTGAAGGCAAAAGGTATCAATGTCATTGAAGGAAACGAAGTATTTGAACTGAGTGATACCTTCGGTTTTCCGGTTGACCTTACCGCGCTTATTGCCCGGGAAAAAGGTCTTCAGATTGACGAGGCTGGTTTTCAGCACGCTCTGGCAGAACAGAAAAAACGCTCCCGCCAGGATGCAGCCAAGGAAGCCACGGACTGGATCGAACTGCGTGAATCTGATGGGGTGGAATTCCTCGGTTACGACTTTGAGGAAACCCACAGCCACATTGTAAAATACAGAAAAGTAAAAACCAAAGCAGGTGAAGAGTACCACATCGTGTTGGACCGTACCCCTTTTTACGCCGAAATGGGTGGCCAGGTGGGTGATACCGGAACGCTCGAACTGGCAGATGGCCGGAAAGTTACCATTGCAGATACCAAAAAGGAGAACGATCTTTTTGTCCATATCTCAAAAGACAAAAACCTGGACGGCATCCTTCAGAATTCGGGTGTGGTAAGGGCAAAGATTGATGCCGCCAGAAGACATAAGATTAAAGCGAACCACAGCGCCACGCACCTGATGCTGTCGTCAATGCGGGAAGTGCTGGGTACACACATCGGGCAAAAAGGGTCGTATCTGAACGATGAAATACTACGTTTTGACTTTTCTCATTTTGCGAAGGTAACAGATGAGGAACTTCAGAAAATCGAGGATATTGTCAATACAAAAATCCGTGAAAATATTCCCTTAAAAGTCATGACCAACGTACCCATTCAGGAAGCGATAGCAATGGGTGCAACGGCAACTTTTGGTGAAAAATATGGTGATTTCGTTAGGGTGGTAATATTTGACCCTTCGTTTTCATTTGAGCTTTGCGGCGGTACACATATCCCTTCGACAGGTGAAATAGGACTATTCAAGTTTACTTCGGAAGGTTCGGTTTCTGCTGGCGTACGGCGGGTGGAAGCGGTAACGGGAGAAAAAGCACTCGAGCTGATGCGCAGCCAGGAAGAAACATTGAATAAACTCAAAGAGCTTCTCAAAAGCCCGGCCGATCTGCTGAAAACTGTTGAGAACCTTCTGGAAGAAAAAAATACGCTTCAGAAAAAAGTGGCTTCTCTGGAAAACGAAAAGATACGAACACTGAAAACCAGCCTGCTGGAAAAGGTTAAAAAGTATCAGGCTTTTAATATGGTGATCGAAAAAGTTGAAGTTCCTGCGGCAGAATCCCTTAAACAACTGTCTTATGAACTGAAAGATCAGGTAGATAATCTGATTGCCGTATTCGGAGCCGAAGTAAATGGCAAACCGCAGTTATCGGTTTACATTGCCGAAAACCTCGTACGGGACGCCGATCTGAATGCTGGCAAGATCGTAAAAGAACTGGCCAGAGAAATCAAAGGCGGTGGCGGCGGACAGCCTTTCTTTGCAACCGCCGGCGGTTCTGATCTTAGCGGCCTTGGCGCAGCACTGGAAAAGGCGAAGGGATACTTCTGAAACATTTTTTTTTAAGTATCTCCAGAGATTACCGAAAGTCCTGGAAATTGTCGCAAGTGGCAATTTTCAGGACTTTTTTAATCTTAAATAAGTGTCTGCCGGTGTGATCAATACGTTTGGCGCAACGTACCAAACGTTACTGCTATACCCACTTGCGAAATGCCTGCAGGCTGGTATAACTTCTCAGCTCCAGTCCATCTTAAAAAAAATATGTCCTGAATTTGGATATTAATTTTTTAAATAATTTACTTTGTAACACAAAGTACTTTTAAATCACTTAAATTAATCTGCTGTTTTATGAAAGATGAAATCCTGTCAAACCTTGACAACCCCGGACAGCTTGAAAGATTGTATCGCACGGACAAACAGACTTTTAGGCGTGCATTTAAGACACTGTACCCCGAAATACAGGACAGCCCGCTTGCAGGCTTCTGGCATGCCAGGCTAAACCTCGCCCAGGAAGAGATATCCTGGGGCAGCGCCAAAGATCTTACTTATGTAATCGGAGCTTCTATACTGGTGGCCTTCATCGCAAAACTACCTGTCATGTTTGACCTGAATACTGACTTCTTTTTTAGCAGGAATATCGGCTTTATTGTCTTCCCGGTATTGTCGGCATACTTTGCCTGGAAAAACAAGCTTTCGGTAGCAACAATTGCCTTCATGGCGGTGGTAATGCTGGCGGCTCTGGTTTTCATCAACACACTCCCCGATCAAAAGGGCAGTGATACTTTAGTTTTATCCTGCATTCACCTGGTGTTGTTTCTATGGGCGATATTAGGTTTTGCATTTGTCGGTAGCAAGGGAAATAATGTCGAGAAACGGCTGGGTTATCTAAAGTATAACGGTGACCTGGTCGTGATGACTACCCTGATTCTGATCTCCGGCGGGATCATGACCGGTCTCACCATTAATCTTTTCAGCCTTATCGGTTTTCAGATAGAAAAATTTTATTTCGAATACATTGTGATCTCCGGACTCTCTGCCGCACCTATCGTAGGTACTTACCTCACCCAAACCAATCCGCAGCTGGTAGGTAAAGTTTCGCCGGTGATTGCCCGAATATTCAGCCCCCTGGTACTTGTGATGCTGGCAACCTACCTGGTGGCAATCATTTACGCCCGCAAAGACCCTTACAACGACAGGGAATTTCTATTGATTTTCAACGGTTTACTGGTCGGTGTGATGGCCATCATTTTCTTTTCCATCGCCGAAACCTCCCGAACAGCTAAAAGCAGGCTGACAACCGGCATTCTTTTTTCGTTATCCGTTCTGACGATTATAGTCAATGGTATTGCACTGTCTGCCATTTTGTTCAGGATTTCGGAATGGGGGGTTACGCCCAACAGGGCAGCAGTACTGGGAGGCAACGTATTGATCCTGATTAATCTGCTGCTCGTAACCTGGCAACTTTTCAGAGTATTGTCCAAAAAAACGAGTATCACAGAAGTTGGAAAAACCATCGCATACTACCTTCCCGTTTACATCCTCTGGAGTATTATTGTGGTGTTTCTATTTCCACTGATCTTTGGTTTTAGGTAAACCGGACAGAGCTGGCATTCCAGCGGGCAGTAACGGATGCGGGTAATAGTGAACGGGTTAAAAGTATGAACCTTTCGAAATACATGCTGCCGATCGTTAGCATGTATTTCTATCAGCTTATATTCTGAGCAGGTAACGAACTGAATATCGGCATAACATTACTGTATTAAATTTCAGTTACATTTGAAAAAACTACCATCCACCTGACCATGAAAACAGCTATCTCCCTGATACTGTTACTGCTTACAGTACCAGCATTTTGTCAAATCAACTTTGTCAGAAAATCTACATGGGAAGAGGTATCTCAGCTCGCCCAGGCAGAAAAAAAACTAATTTTCATACAACTGGACGACAGCGGTTGCAACCGTTGCATCGAAATTACCACAGAAGCCTTTACTTCTATTGATCTGAAGGAAATCTTCGGGCGGAATTTTATTTCAGTAAGGGTGAATATGGAGACCGAAGAAGGACGTAAGCTGGGAGAAAAGTTTGAGATAAAAAAGGGGCCGGTATCTCTTTTTGCCGATGCCCATGGTAACGTGTTGAACAGGTACACCGGTGCTGCCAGTGCACCCTTCATTTATACCGAACAAGCTGACATTGCATTAAAGAGAAGGACAGGGAAGCAGTTAAGTGATTATGTAAAGGAATATAAAAGTGGTGTCAGAACACCGAAATTCCTGGAAGAATATATTGTTAAGCGCAGCCAGGCGGGCTTATCTGTGACCGAACTTCTGGAGATATATACCGGCGCACTTCCACTGGACTCACTGAGTAGTTTCAGGGTGGTGAAATTTATTTATCTGCATGGCCCTTCATTGGATAGCAAAGTGTATAAAGCCATCCAGGCGGTAACTCCACAGAAGATGATCGACAGTATGTACAAAACAGCTCCCTACCAGGAAGCCGTGGCGATGAATAACGCTATCATTTCCGCCTCCATGCAAAAGGCGGTACAGAAAAAAGACCGTGAACTAGCAGGCCAGACCGGCTATTTTATCATGCGGACCTACTCGCCGGACTTTTGGCAGGGAAGGATTGCCAGCCAGCGAAATATGCTTCGGTTTCTGTACGAAATGAAGGATACCACCCAGTACATCACTGAGGCAACACAATTTCTTGATCACACACACATGCACCTGACCGCGGATTCGCTGAAACGCATGGATGCCAGGCTTATGAATCCAGCCAAAGCCCCCGCAGGCACGAAAGCAAAACATCCTGGTATGCCGATAATCCCCCAGTCTCAGTTTTTTCATATGGACCTGAATGAACATGCCTGGCATGTTTTTGAAATGTCGTCCAAAATAGATGATCTCGAAAGAGCACTGAAATGGTCCTATCAATCACAGGAATTTTTTAATACACTTTACAAAAATACCACCCATCCTATGCGGCTTGGGAACCCGGCCTACATCGATACGTATGCCCAGCTCCTGTACAAACTCGGGAGAAAGGAGGAAGCAATAGAATGGCAGACCAAGGCAGTGGAGGCTCAAAAAGTGGCGGGGGGTACCTCCCACGAGTCCTTCGAAACAACACTTGAGAAAATGAAAGACGGAACGCTGCTGAAATAACCGTTCCAAATTTTACTTCGGCAGCATACAAAAAGGGGGTGTTCCGAAACTTTCCGGAACACCCCCTTTTACCATCACTCAAACGCAGGAATCAGGCTAAATCAAACCGATCCAGGTTCATCACCTTACTCCAGGCTGCAACGAAATCGTTTACAAATTTATCCTGTGCATCCGCACTGCCATATACTTCGGCAATGGCTCTCAGCTCCGAGTTAGAACCAAATACAAGGTCCGCTCGGGTAGCGGTCCACCTGGGCTGACCGCTCTTACGGTCACTCCCCAGATAAAGTTCCCGGTCGTCACCCATTGTTTTCCAGCTGGTATTCATATCCAGCAGATTAACGAAGAAATCGTTTGTCAGCTGGCCAGGGCGGGTGGTTAAAACACCATTTTTAGAACCATCGAAATTCGTATCCAGAGCACGCATACCCCCCACCAGTACCGTCAGTTCGGGTGCAGTCAGGGTAAGCAGCTGTGCTTTGTCGATCAGCAATGCTTCGGTGGATACAGAGGAGCGCGTTTTTCGATAATTCCTGAAACCATCGGCAGCCGGTTCAAGATACCCAACTGATTCCACATCCGTCTGTTCCTGCGAGGCATCCATACGGCCCGGTGAGAAAGGAACCGTGATGCTATTGCCGGCCGCCTTTTCAACTCCTGCATTACCCGCCAGCACGATGAGATCTGCCAGTGAAACTTTTTTACCTCCTGCCTGTGTATCATTAAATTCTTTCTGGATGCTTTCCAGAATACCCAGTACTTTGCTGAGCTGAGCCGGATTGTTCACCTTCCAGTCCTTTTGCGGAGCCAGTCTGACCCGCGCACCGTTTGCTCCGCCACGTTTGTCAGATCCACGGAAGGTACTTGCTGACGCCCAGGCAGTAGCAACCAGTTCAGAGACTGTCAGTCCTGATGCCAGTATATTGGCCTTGAGAGCAGTCGCATCGGTTGCATCAATTAACGGATGATCTACTGCGGGAATAGGGTCCTGCCAGATCAATACCTCCTGGGGTACATCCGGCCCCAGGTAACGGGAGCGAGGCCCCATGTCACGGTGTGTTAATTTGAACCAGGCTCGGGCAAAAGCATCCGCGAATGCGTCAGGATTTTCCAGAAAGTTTCTTGATATTTTCTCGTACACCGGATCGAACCTCAAAGAAAGATCCGTGGTTAGCATGGTTGGCGCATGTTTTTTTGAGCTGTCGTAAGCATCAGGGATGATATCCCCGGCATTTTTGGCCACCCACTGGTGCGCACCCGCAGGACTTTTGGTCAATTCCCAGTCAAAAGCGAAAAGGTTTTCAAAGAAATTGTTACTCCATTGTGTGGGTGTTTTAGTCCAGATGACCTCCAGACCGCTCGTAATGGTATCAGCACCACTACCCGAACCGTAGCTATTGCTCCATCCAAGGCCCTGTAATTCAACATCCGCTGCTTCCGGTTCTTTTCCGACGTGGTCAGAAGGGGCAGCACCATGGGTTTTACCAAAACTATGTCCACCGGCAATTAAAGCCACCGTTTCCTCATCATTCATAGCCATACGGCCGAATGTTTCGCGAATATCCCTGGCGGCTGCAACAGGATCAGGATTACCATCAGGCCCTTCGGGATTCACATAAATAAGACCCATGTGCGCCGCTGCCAGTGGGTTTTCCAGGTTACGGTTATGGGTTTTCCCGTCTGCATCTTCATCAGATGATACCACTCCATGCCCGGCAACACCTGAAGTACCATCCGCATAACGCTGCTCATTACCAAGCCAGGTAGTTTCGGCACCCCAGTACACATCTTCTTCTGGTTCCCAGACATCAGCACGGCCACCCGCAAAACCAAATGTCTTAAAACCCATTGATTCCAGAGCAACATTGCCGGTAAGGATCATCAAATCGGCCCAGGAAAGTTTATTTCCATACTTTTGTTTAATAGGCCAGAGCAGTCTTCGCGCCTTATCCAAACTTACGTTATCGGGCCAGCTGTTCAGCGGTGCGAAACGCTGCTGCCCGGCCCCTGCGCCTCCGCGACCATCTCCCACACGGTAAGTTCCGGCACTGTGCCATGCCATACGGATAAACAAAGGGCCATAATGTCCGAAATCGGCAGGCCACCAGTCCTGAGAGTCGGTCATCAGGGCGTGAAGGTCTTGCTTAACGGCTTCCAGATCGAGGCTTTTAAAGGCTTCGGCATAGTTAAATTCTCCACCCATGGGGTCAGACAGGGCGGAATGCTGACGCAGAATACTAAGTTTTAACTGATTGGGCCACCAGTCACGGTTACGGGTGCCACCTCCTCCTACATTCTGTTTCATGGTACCATTGTGAAAAGGGCATTTACTGATGTCGCCTGATTCGTTCTCCATTTTTTATAAGTTCATGTGTTAAACAATAATTTGCACCTTGTATTTGTACAGAACGATAAAGTTAAAGTATTATAAAATATAATCACAATTGATTAATTCTATATTTCAATAACCAAAATCTATTACTCATAAACTACATTGGCCTTTTCTTATCAATACAAAAGAAAGAATCTGTTTAACCTTGAAAGATTAATTTTGAACCGGGCAACTTGTAACTTATATAAAAGAATGATTCGCACCCCCAGTGCCCTTCCCAAAACTGCTTACCGCAACTGCCGACTGCTCAATGGAAAAAACTACTCAACAATATCCTCCACTGCACTACCATCTCCCTTCGCCGGTCCATGCCAGATACCTCCACCGAAGGTTACAATAAAAACTTTTTCCGGGTCGCGCGGATCAGGGTCCACTCTTTTCCCCCATTTGAAATTATATCCTTCCATACGAGTCCAGGAATTTCCCGAATCCCCGGATCTGTAAGCAGAACCACTAAATCCGCAGGCATAAAAGGTGTTCGTACGGGCATCGTAAGTGATGTCATGTATGTGCTGATCATTTTTCAGAACGGCCTTCCAGGTTTTTCCATCATCATCGGAAACAAAAATTCCTCCGCCGGTATCTGGCGAAAATTGACCCGCTGTTTTCCGCCCCCAGGCCGAAAGGATGAGCCGTTGCTGATTTTGGAAATCTACCTCAAGACTGGTCGGACCATTGGTACCCTCCGGAAGTTTCATTTTTGTCCACGATCCGGCCCCGTCATCAGAGCGGTACAAAGCACCGTCACCAGCACCCATTCTGCCATTTTCACTTCTTCGGTTCACCACAAGAAACAGCGTATTGTCCTGCTCTCGTTTGACAAGCCGCCAGGCAAAAGGCTCTTCACCTTCGATTCCGTTATTGTGCTGTTTCCAGGTTTTGCCACCATCGGTGGATTTGTATACGCCTTTACCAAAAACGCAGGCATAGAGTGTGCGCTTTTGCGGGTCACTTGCCGGATCGATCAGGATGTGCGTTACCGCGCCCTCTCCTATATCCTTGCTGATGGGCATCCAGGTTTTACCTGTATTCTCACTCACTAAAACACCCCCTTCATACCCCTTTGTCCCGCCTTTCCGCCACATTTTCGGTCTGGGCAGATCGTGTGTCCCGCTCATGGCGGCCCATACACGTCCTTTCACTTCCGGATCAAATGCCAGCCAGTAGGTACTGTTGATCCAGGAACGTGGAACGCCGTTGTTTTGAGTAGCACTCAGCCAGCTTTCTCCGCCGTCCTTGCTTTCCATGAGGCCAATATCCGTATTGGCTATGAAAACATGATCCTTATCGAATGGATCAAAAACCACGGCATAACTTGTTGTCACCTCCAAGCCCCGCGAGGTCCAGCCACCACCTTTCTTTCTTCGGGTATATACCTGTTCCCAGGTTCTGCCTCCGTTGGATGATTTTACCGAGCGTCCGAAATCCGTAGCATAACAAAGATCCGGATTTGTAGGCGACACACCGATTGAAAATGGATTTTCTCCCCAGGTCGGTCCGAAACGCTCGTTGAGCCATTCGTTTTCAAAATTTTTGGAGACTGTATTTCTTCCTTTGGTAAGATCATCCTTCCAGACGAGTTTCCAGGTTTGGCCATAGTCTTCACTTTTAGCTACGCCAAGGGAGGTTGTGTCCTGATGTACCTTCAGATTTGCATACGAAACATACACCACTTCAGGGTGCTGCGCGCTGGTAGCAATACTTCGCCATTCAGGCATTTCTGCTCCTTTTACCGCCAATTTTATCAAACCCTGTTGCCTGTTTTCCCAGGTTTCCCCGCCATTATTTGTGTAATAAATACCTGAGTTCTCTTTGTCGGGATTGAAGTACGAAGTACCTGAAATGGCGTAGATAACAAAATTCTTGCTCTGTTTGTCAAAACCTCCCGCAAACTCAGTAAGTTTATTGACATCCGGATTTCTGTTAATTTTCCAGATTCCCTTTTCGCGTTTGGTAATCGTGTTTTTACCACAAATAAAAATGGTTCTGTCGGTCGGCGGTGAATTTGGATGAATGTAAATGTTTTTGGTTTCGCCCATTAATTCCCGCTCTTTTTTCCAACTCACCCCTCCGTCTGAAGATATGTAGAAAGACTGTTGGTCATCCACAGAGATTGCAGCATACAACTTTTTTGAGTCAGCAGGGTCCACAGCAAAAGCAAGGACTTTGTGCAAGGTACTATCCTTGGTTACTACTCTTTCACTTGCATGATCTCCCTGCGAAACAATCCCGTGGACAATGGAAGGCGACGGATAAAACAGGGACCAGGTATTGCCTCGATCGACACTTTTGTATAATGCTATGGAATTAGCATAGACTACATTGGAATCAACAGGATCAAAAACAAAGTAGCTGACCGGGCCTTTCAGGTTGAACATCCGCCAGGATTTGCCTCCGTCGTCAGTAGCAAACGAACCCGTCATATCGCAGGCAACCATAGCACGATTGGAGTTATGCGGACTCACGGCCGGGTAAAACATAGCGCCTCCCCCACCAAAACCCATATATCCCCAGGTATCATTTCTCCCGTTCGGGTTTTTGTATTTTGCACTTTCTGCAACGGGAGCCCCATGCCATACGCTTGACCCAAATGTGTTGATGTAAATCTGTTCCGGATCGTTCCGGTCCACGGTAATCCGCTGCCCCCAGTGAAAATCATAACCTTTGATTTTGTTCCAGGTTTTCCCGTAATCATCGCTCCTGTAAGCCTCACTGTTGAAGGTATTACAATAGAGCCTCCCCGGATGATAAGGGTCGGCGGTCACGTCGTAGACGTACTGTTTTTTATCAAAAATGGTTTTCCAGGTGTTACCACCATCCTCGGAAAGAAAAATCCCTCCCGGTATCTCCAGTTTTTCATTACCGCCTGTTGAACGCGCCACATCGCCGCCGACGAGATCACTCAGGTCGATATCTGCCCAACCCGCCAGGTATATGCGATCCGGGTTCGCGGGATCTGATTCGATGCCATTCGGGAAAAGCAGTCCGTCGGAAACATTGAGTTTCGTCCAGTTTTCTGCGCCGTCTGTGGATCTATAAACTGCCCCAGAATAAAACTCCCTTCCTTTTTTGCCACTTTTATGCGCCGGTGTTGCACTCACGGTCAGAAAAAGTGTGCCGTTGCCTGTACGGGTTAGCTCAAAAGCACAGGTGTTCTCGCCCATTCCCTTGTTTTTCAATTGCCAGGTTTTACCATCATCCGTTGACTTGAAAACGCCTTTGGAATAAACGCTGGCGTACAATGTGCGGTTTCCGGGCGCAGAGTCCGGGTCAAGGATGATACTGGTTACGGGAGAATCCATACCCATGCCTTCTATGCTGGGCTTCCAGGTTTTGCCGCCATCAGTAGAAACACAAACACCGCCCTTCGCCGATTTCTTCCACGAAGGGTTCCTGGTCATTTTCCCTCTGGGATAATCATGCATACCCGACCACCCCGACCACATTTTCCCTTTTACCTTTGGATCAAATTCTACCCAGTAACAGGTATTAACCCATTCAGCAGGAACACCATCCGCCGCACGTACCCAGCTTTTGCCTCCATTGAAACTGTGATGATAACCAATATCGGTATAACTAATGGCTATGTGGCTGCTATCGAAAGGATCGAAGTGAACGCCGTAACTGGTGGTAACGTCAAGTCCTCTGCTTTTATAGGACCCATCAGACTGTGGCTCACTGTAAATTTCATTCCATGATTTACCACCATCGATGGTCTTCATGGCTCTATACCAATCCGTTACGATGGCAACTTTCCCGTCCAGCGGAGATACGCCCACATCCATCAGCCTGATGTATTCACCCCCAAATGCCTTTGCCGTCCAGGCGTCTTTAAGATTCGCCGCATCCATTCCATCTTTCACACCATATTGCCCTGAACCTCCCCCGCCTTTCCATACCCAATCCCAGGTTTTGCCCGCGTTGCCCGATTTCAACGCACCATACCAGTAATTAAAACCACCATCCTTTTTCTCTTCATAACGATTGGTCACCAGATATACTTGGTGCGCATCAAATTCCGCACAGGAGATCATCGAATAACTGGGTGTTTTACCCGACAGAGCATTGGTAATCAACGCATTATCGATCCTCTTCCAGTTATTTCCTCTATCCTCCGAAATCCACACCTCGCTATATCCAAATTCCTCCCTGATCTCCTTTTTGGGGTCATGATGCAAGGCATAAAATATTTCCTTACCTCCTTTGGATTCACTTCCGGCAGTGAACGAAAAGGCGGGGCTCATCGCTTTCGGCAGACTTCTGGGCGTGATCTTGCGGGTTGCTTTATTAAAAGTATAACAAGACTCCGCTGTGAATACAATCAACTCGTTTTTCAACCCGGCGGCATTACTATACAGGTATTCTATCCGTTTCCCGATGTCTTTTTTCTCCCAGGTTTTCCCGCTGTTTACCGTATAAAACAGAAACCTGCCCATACTGAAATACAAAGTCGACGAGTGTACCGGATCCACACGGATAGCCCCTATACGTCCTTCTGTCGTTTCATATAGTGACCCTGCTTTAGTTTCTATTTGATAAGTAGCGTGATCGCCGGAATAAGTTTCTCGGACAATTTCATTTTTTAGCGGGAAAAGCTGCTCCCAGGTTTTCCCTCCGTCCCGGCTTCTGTTTAAGGTGTTAGATCCTATGTAAATCGTGTTGGAGTCTGCCGGGTCATAAGCAAAACTGCTCGATCCGTTTGGAAAGTTGATCTGCTGATATGACTTCCCACCGTTTTTGGTAAGGTAAGACCCGGTCATATCACATTTCAGCAGAAAATCCTGAGAACTGTGGTAAGAAAACGTCGGAATAAAAGTAGCACCTCCCCCACCGGGCCCGATCTTTTCCCAATCTGGCTTGGGCTTTACGCTTAAAGTGTCACTATACCCTGAGGGTCGGAACGAGACCACCCCTATGACCATGCTCAGAAAGAGTATGGTTTTAAATACCTCATTATAATACATAACTGCAATTAATTACATGACTTACTGGCCCAAAACGCTTGGTGATACAGGCAGTGAAGTGTTATTATTTCCTGCGCAAAATCCTGGATGCGTTGGCTTTATATATCTTCTTTAATACTTCATCCGGCAGTCCGAAGCCCTGCAACGGCCAATGATAACCGGTAAGATCGATCGCATAAAAATGCTCGTCCCTGGTTTCCAGTATTCTGAACGTCATCTCGTACATTTCATACGTAGCCCGCATGTCAGTTCCGTACAGCAGTTTGTCCTGGTATTTCTCAAAGAAGGTATGCATATATCTGGGAATTGGTGCCACCTCTGCATATCTGGCAGCGAAATCTGCATAAAGATTTTTGTACTTAGACAATAACCGGCCCAAAATACTGAGATCGTATTCGCAGTTGGCCAGGTGGCAGGCAATAAATGTCGTGCCCGGATTGTCCCTTACCACATTTTCAAGGGTCTGTATCAACCCGGAATGGCCCATAAACCCAGGTTTGGTTTGGTCAACTTTCCAGTCATACGCATTCATCAGCCCATCGTTGGTAGAGTCCATGGGCTCATACATCCACATCGGTTCCGCGACATGCACATTCACCGGCATTTTCAACTCACCGCATTTCTGAAACAATGGCTTCATACGCAGGTCGTCGATATGCATACCATAGGCCTGAACCGGTTCCGAGAAAAGTTCACCCAACCCTTTGTCTCCCAGCTCGCCCACTCCCCGGGCTCCCACTCTGGCACAGCGTTCAAGCTCTTTCACCGCCCGCGCGCTCCATCCCGGCTCGTTATATCCGGTATAATCAAACCCACACCACAGCTCAAACCGCTCACCATAAGGAGCATACATCTTGTATACTGAGTCAAAGGCTGCACCGGTCAGCATGGTAAGAACGATTGTCTTCTCAATACCCAGCCTGTCCATCCGGCCAACCCATTCCCTTATTTCCGCATCCGTTTTCGCCTCTGTCTGATGTGCGTGCATGTCAATTACCGGAAATCTGGCTCTGGTAATTCTGGTGACCGGTATTTTGTAAATGGACTTAGGTCTGTAGTTTTTCAGCAGCAGGGAGTCTGGCTTTTGTGCGTGCGCATAACACACCAGTATCACAGACAGGAAGGTATAACCGATAAGTTTCAACATCTTACTTAAACCGTGCAGAAGAGTTCGACATAGAAGAATAACCTTTAAAAAACCGTTTCAAATAGCAGAGGTAGGATATAAAACCAAGCGAACGGCCGCCACTAAAATTAACCGCCCGCTTGACAAATATCCCGATCTGTAAAAATCATTAGCTTATACTGCCAACTACTCTTTCAAAACCACCTGCCTCTTTTCAGTACCCAGGATTCTGCCCGATGGCTTTGGCGTCCAGCGCTGGTATCGGAAGCAGGTAGTCGTTCTCATCGTATCCCTGAGCATTGTCCGGCAAATTGACCTGCTGTAAAATCCGTTTTCTCAATACATCAAAATAGCGGTCATTCTCAAAGCAAAGCTCAAAGCTTCTTTCGTCGATTACTTTCTGATCAAACTGCGCCTTTGTCATAGTCATTGTGGCAAGTGCTTCGGTACCGGTACCGGCATTGGCACGGTTGATAATCATATTCAGCCGGTCTACCGCCAGCTGGGTAGGAGCGCCAGCGGCCATATTGGCGGCCTCGGCATAAATGAGCAGCAGGTCTGCGAAACGCAGCAGCTTCATTTCAATACCTGCGTCTCCACCTCCTACCTGCTGGTCATAAGTCAGATTTGGCATATTAAACTTACCAATATAAGGAACACCATCGGCGGACTTCGACCAATTGATCATCGGTGCTGACGGGTCATAAATATCTGAAGTGAAATCCAGCAACAGATAGTTATGTTTACGAGGTTGTTCGGGGTAGATATTGGATGCCCAATAAATTTTCACAGCTCCTCCGCTCCATCCATCCATTTCGGAAGGTGCCCAGGCATTTCCAGGCATATAGGGCGTTTGCGAGGTAGTATGAAAAGCAAACATTACCTCCAGGCTGTGGTTATTGGAAGTTTTGAAAACATCCTGAAAGCTGGGAAGCAATTTGTAGGGGCCATTTTTGATTACATCGTCGGCCATATCCCTGGCCTTTGCATAATAATCTGTCTGATTGAGTGGTGCCGTCGCACGCGTAAGGTATACCTTTGCCAGGTATCCCTTTGCCGTCCACTTATTAGGTTTGCCCTGTACTGCCGCGTCATAATCTCCAAGGTGTTCGGCTGCATAAACCAGATCCGCCTGCAATAAGTCATATACTTTTGCTACCTCAAGGCGGGACTCAGGGGTCAGAGGTGTGGATACCGGATCTGGGGTATCTTCTGTGATGTATGGAATTTTCCCATACAACCTGACGAGCGTAAAATAGTTAAAAGCTCTCAGGAAACGTCCCTGCGCAATAACATTGTCTATTGCATCCTGCGGATTACCCGCCAGGCTACCTCCTTTCACCGCTTTTAAAACGGAGTTGATATTGGCGATGGACTTATAATGCCAGTTCCAAAGGTCGTTAAAGGATGTCGCACCGAAATCCAGACTGGTACCTTCAAACTGCCCGTCGGGAAAGCTGGGTAACCCCTGGTACCCTCCCCATGTCACAAACAATGCGTTCATAGAGCCGGCATAGGCCGCTTCGCACTGCCCGACGGTGGCATAAAAATTCTGCGGCGTGGAAATTCCCTCAGGAGATTCCTCCAGGCTTTGGCAGGAGAAACCGACTATCATACAGAGCAACGCTATAAAACTTCTGCTGGAATAAATTATGTTCTTTTTCATTTTGATGTCAATTGCTAAAGTTGATCATTCCGCCGGTAACCCTATCCTCCCCTTTGTCCTGACCGGCGCTACTGATGATTTTTAAAATGTCAGATTAATCCCGAACATGAATACCTTAGAAGTGGGGTAATTACTAAGGTCAATCCCCAAACCACCAGCTCCTCCGGCATTAAAGGAGCTCACTTCCGGGTCGTAGCCGGTGTACTTTGTAATCGTGAACAGATTAATGGCCGTGACATAAGCCGCCAGCCTGCTGGCACCGATCTTACTGGCTACCGCCATCGGAACGGTATAAGAAAGCGTTACATTTTTCATGCGCAGGTAGGACCCATCCTCTATCCAGCGGCTCGAGCGCTGGTCAACTCCAATTCCTGACGTCTGATTTACACCGAGATCCATCAGATTCCTCTCTTGCGAACTTAAAAACACTGGTACACTGGTATGCTGATTATCAGGAGTCCACCTGTTTTTGAGATTGCTGCTTAAACCGTTGGACGGGTTTTCAGTTTTAATGCGTACGGCATTAAAAATATCATTACCATAACTACCCTGAATTAAAAAAGTAAGGTCAAAATCCTTATAGCTGACGGTATTGTTCCAGCCATAAATAAATTTTGGCGAAGCATTCCCGATCACCTCCAGCCCGTCACCGGCACGGGTGATCTTGCCATCGCCGTTTACATCTTTCCATTTGGCTTCTCCCGGTGCCTGCCCCATTTCTCTGGCCTGGTTCCTCTCGGCCTCGCTCCAGGTACCCAGGTTCACGTAACCGCGCATCTGGTCAACGGGCTGCCCTACCTGCAGGTATTTCAACGAAAACCCACTGCCGTAAATCTGGTACCCGCCTCCTGTATTGGTACGTATCGCCAGAGGATTGTTATCCAGTAGAGCCAAAACCTTGCTTCTGTTGAAAGAAATATTAGCTGATGTATTCCACCTCAATTTACCTCCTGAAAATGGTTTACCGCCCACGGAAATTTCGAGGCCCTTGTTCTGGATGGATCCTACATTGGAAAGAATGGTACTAAACCCGGTGTAGGCTTCCACTTGCTTATTCAGCAAAAGGTCTTTGGTCGTTTTTTTATAGATATCAACGGTGGCAGTCAGCCGTTCATTGAAGAATCCCAGATCCAACCCCAGGTTTGTCTGTTCCGTAGTTTCCCATTTGAGGTTAGGATTTGCCGCTCGGCCCAATGCGAAACCGATGTTGGGTGTATTGTTGCCGTCATAAGGATAGTTGAAACCCGAGGCAACCGTTGCCAATGTCTGGTAAGGCTGAATGGCCTGATTACCCGTTTTACCCCAGCTCGCACGCAATTTCAGATTGGAAACGGACTTTACGTTTTCCAGAAATTTTTCCTGGGAAACTCTCCATGCCGCAGCGGCAGAAGGGAAATACCCCCATTTGTTATTGGCACCAAAAACCGATGAACCATCCGCGCGGTAGCTGGCCGTGATCATGTATTTTTCGTCAAATACGTAATTCACCCGTCCCAGAAACGAATTGAGTACCTGTTTGGACTGTGAATTGTAACGTTCGTTAATCTGTGATGCACCGCCAAGGTCATTGATCCCGGTGTCATCACTGAAAAAACCCTGAGCTGATATAAAAGAGCTTTTGGACTGTATCAATTGCTGCTCCGCCACACCAGTGACGGTCAACGCATGTTTCTTATTGAAAATAGTAGAGTATGTCAGTATGTTGGAGTTCTGGAAATACTGATACTTGCTTTCGGACAGGTCGCCCAGTCCGCTTACGCCGCGTCCCGGCTGTGTTTTGGTACTGTAATAGTGTTGATCGTCATTAGAATTGATACTGGCGGCGCCGGTTACCCGGAGCGATAATCCTTTCAGCAGCTTAAAATCAAGAAAGGTACTGATCTCATTGGTAATGTTGTTCTTCTCCGCCTTTGTTTCCAGGGCCGTAGCAACCGGGTTCCAAACATCGTTGTCGGCGTATATCTTGGAGCCGTCGGGCCCGCCTTTGAGCGCCTTGGTATTATAATTCCCATTGGCATCGTATACCGGTGTAATGGGGTCAAAACGGGCCACGGTATTGATCACCTGCCCCAGAATATCTCCGAAACGCGTTCCCTCTCCCACAGGCGGAACATTTCCTTTGTCCTTGATCACGTTGAGATTAATGCCCGCATTCATCCAGCTGGTCACCTTAAAGTCAAGATTGCTCCGTAAATTATAGCGGGTGTATTTGGTATTCAGTACAATTCCCTGCTGATTCATATACCCCGCCGACACAAAATAACGCGCAGACTCATTACCACCGCTGACGGACAACTGATGATTCTGCATCTTCCCGTTGCGATATATTTCGTCCTGCCAGTCGGTTCCGCCATTTGCGTCCAGTTTAGCAATCTGTTCCGTGCTAAAAGGTATTACTGGCACTATGGGAGCACTGGGGGTTCCGTTTTGGGTGGCTGCCCAGTCGTTAGACTTCCGCGCATAGTCACCTGCGTTCATCAGATCCAGCTTATGGTTCAGCTTTTGCACCCCCATACTGAACCCATAGTTTAAAACAGCTTTACCCGACACGCCTCTTTTTGTCGTGATCAGAATTACACCATTGGCGCCGCGCGCACCATAGATAGCCGTTGCGGACGCATCCTTCAAAACTTCCAGTGATTCTATGTCGTTAGGATTAATGGTGGTGATATTAACACCCTGAATTCCATCCACCACTACCAGCGCATTGTTGCCCCCCGTAATAGAATTCCCACCTCTGACCCTGATGGTAGCATTACCTCCAGGCGCTCCGTCGGTATTCTGCACCATCACACCCGCAGCACGCCCTTGCAAAGCCTGATCCACACGCTGCGTAGGCAGCCTGGTCAGATCGGAGCCTTTCACAGAACTTACGGATCCGGTAAGGTCCGATTTCTTCTGCGTGCCGTAGCCCACCACCATTACCTCCTCCAATGCCTTGGTATCGGTGATCATGGATAGGTCTATCTTCTTTTTGTTGCCAACCAAAACCTCCTTTGACAGGTATCCAACAAATGAAAATACCAGCATATCGTGTTCCGAAGCTACCGCTATGCTATATTCACCGCCCGCGCCAGTGACCGTTCCGCGCTGCGTACCTTTCACCACTACACTTACACCGGGTAACCCCTCTCCTTTTTCGTCGGTTACGGTACCGGTAATGGTTATATCCAATGGATAGGCGGCCTCCTGGCTTTTACCCACGACATTATCGGGATCGACATTATTGGCCGGAGCATCTCCAACAGACCGGTGCAAAAGAATGGAGCCATCTACAAGCCTGAAACCAATGTTCATGGGTTTCAGGGTAGTTTCCAGGACCAATGATAATTTCTGATTATTCTGATGTACCGATAATTTTCGCTGTGCGCCAATTGCTTTGGAACTGTACACAAAATATACCCCGGTTGATTTTTCCAGGGTACTCAAAAATGTACTCACATCCGTCTGGTCCAGATGAACGGTAACGAGCCTTTCCAGGAGATTTTGGGCATGGGTGTCCCTGGCCTGTATCGTACTGACAAATAAAGCTGCCAGAAAAAATTGGTAGACGGAGTGTTTCATAACAACCCAAAGCCAGGTTTGACAATGTAGACGGTCTTTCATACTTTTGAATGTTTGTTAAGTTTTTTGTTTTGGATTTAGCAAAAGCAGCCCTTTTACACCCTGGAATGGATGTTCTGCGAGATACAGGAAGGGCGGGAAAATCGGTACCGCTGCAACGGTACCGATTTCATTTCCGGAAGTCAGAATAAAGATTAGTGCATAGGTTCAGGGGTTTTATAAATTGGGTTATTGACAGCCTTTTCCTGTAATCAGGATTTTGGTACCACGTACTTCGTAGCTCCCGTTAATCGTACCACATAGTAATTCCAGTTTGGTATATAGTGCCTGGGGGGTAAGATTTCCCGTAAATGGACAATGACTCAAAGACTCCTGTTCCAGCTCAATTTCGGTACCATAAATTACCTCAAGCTGGCGGATTACTTCTCCGATGGGCGTATCCACAAAGATGAGTGAACGGGCTACTGCATTTTCCGCAGAAGGAACCGCAAGCGGCTGCGGATCCTCCGCAATACTGGTAACAAACTGCTTATTGTCAGGAAAATAAGTGGCCTTCTGATTGGGTGTCAGAATTACACCGCTGTTGGTACTCACATTGGTAAGGTCTTTGGTGTCCTGCCTGTAAACCGTTACCTTACCGGTTTGAACAGTCACCTGAATAGGTTGCCAGGGGTCGTTCGCCCGGATCCGAAAGGTGGTGCCCAATACCTTCGTGATGATATCTCCAGAATAAACTATGAAGGGCCTGGAAACATCCCTGTGGACATTAAAGCTTGCCTCACCCAATAAGCGAACATCCCTGTTTTTGTAATTGAAAGCCTTATGCACCGCAAGCTGCGCGCGCGGGGACAATACCACCAGACTTCCGTCCGGCAACTTTACGTTCATCGGTTCTGAACTTTCGTTCCTGTAAGGCGTCCAATCGGTCTGTTCCACTTTCGTGATCAGAGAATGCTGTTCAAACCAGCCGGGCAGCAGATTCCGGTTCCAGTTTAACCCTATACCGATAACAACAGCGGCGGCCAGTCCACCGACGATCCACGAAAATTTACGCCACAACGGCCTGACCAGCGGTGCCGGATCAGTTTCCGGACTTTGCGGCTGTACCTTTCGCCATAACTTCTGTTCCATTACGAGCCACTGCTCTTCCGTCAAAGGAATTTCGACCGGCTCACCCAACAACTCATACCATTGTTCTACCAACTGGCATTCTTCAGGGGTGCACCTTTGTGTTTCATAGCGTGTCAATAATTCAACCAGGGCAGATCGGTTCATTACATTCTAAATCAGAGGTTCCACTGATATAGTATAAAAAAACCAGAAGAGCCGTAAAGGGAATTAATAAGTTATTTGAATAATTAAATCAAAATACACATTTGAAACCGATATTCTTTGAATAATCAAACTTTACAAAAGTTGGGAATAAATAAAAAAAAGCAACTGCCCAATGCCGTTACAGCACTTTGCCAGCCCCACTGAGTACTTACCCGTAGCAAACAAACGGTTTAGTGAAAAAAACTAGGAAAAAAGGACTGCACCGATGATGGAATAGGACAGATAGTCTTTCAATTGAAACCGGAGCAAACGGAGGGATTGGGTGATATGGTATTCAACCGCGCGATCCGATAGCCCCAACTGCTGTGCTATTTCAGAAGTAGATCTTTGTTCAAAACGGCTCATCTGAAATACCATCCGCGTTTTTTCAGGAAGCAGGCTGAGAGCGTTCTCCAACGCTACAGAAAGTTCCTCCAGCCCGACACCAGTATCTGCCAGCTGGTCAGCGGCTTGCTCGGAAGCCTCTCCCAGTTCTGTCTGAGCATGCACGAGTTTTGCTTTGATAAACCCTATCACACTGTACCTGAGGGCCGTTTTCAAATAGGCCTCCGGGTTTTCAATGAGTGTCTTTTGCCGGTTCTCCCACAATCTCAGGAACAGCTCCTGGACCAGTTCTTCCGCAACCGACTGGCTGTTTGTTTTCCAGAAAGCCGTAGAAAAAAGGGAGCGCCAATGGCGCTGATAGAGTGCCTCATAGGCCTTCTCATCTCCCGTGAAAAGAAGTCTTCCCAACATTTCATCCGGCAGCGTGGAATACAGTTCACCCTTCATCTGACAAGCTCCTGACGACTAAAAACCCCATTTTCTGATAAAAGATCATTTTGCCTGTACAGCTACTGAGTCTGTACCGACAATAAACCGGTGCTACCTTACAAAGCCACTTTCCGACCTCGGTAACTCCCGCTGATCATGGATCCAAGATACATAGGATTTTTTCAACAATACCCAGATCTTTTGCAAAAAAGAGTGTCCCCTCCAACTTCCTACAAAGTTGCTTTCAAAAAAGGCATTAGATACTGCTACACTGAAGAAGCATCCGTGTTGTTTCCCTGACAGCATTTCACGAATAAATCCAGCGGTACCGAAAATTTCCTTTCTTTTTGAAAAAAAGAGGAGACTCCAATCCCAAAAAAGCACCATGCAGGCACTATACTTTTTTTTGTATCAGTTTTCCTGTATTTATTCCGATCGCAAGCTGGCTACCGGATTCACCAGGGCTGCTTTAATTGCCTGATAGCTAACAGTCAGGATGGCGACGAAGAGTGCAACACCACCGGACAGTGCAAAAAACCACCAGGACAAATGAATCCGGAACGCAAAATCCTGGAGCCACAGGTTCATGGTATACCCTGCAATGGGTGAGGCAATCAACATTGCGATCAGGATCAATCTCAGGTAGTTGGTCAGCAAAAGTGTTACAACACTGGTCACGGACGCGCCCAGTACTTTACGTACTCCGATCTCCTTTGTCCGCTGGTGGGTCGTTAGTGCTGCCAGTCCGAACAGCCCCAGGCAGGCTATGAGGATAGCCAGCCCAGCAAAAACGCCGAATAACTGTCCGATCCGTTGTTCGGATTGATAGATGTTATTGAATCTGTCGTTCAGGAAGGAGTAGACAAAAGGATTACCGGTTTCGGCTTTCCATCGTTGCCCTATATTTTCCAGAAGGCTTGTCACATCATGAGTACGAATACGCAAAGCGAGCTGAGAATTGTCTCCCCCGTAAAACATAATTAACGGAGCGATACGCTGATGCATGGACTCAAAATGAAAGTCCTTAACCACGCCCACAATGGTGTAGGTGTGTCCACTTCCAGGAGTACCATTTCCAGTAGTGGAAAGCTGCTTGCCGATCGGGTCCCTGAATCCATAAGCTCTCACCGCCGCTTCGTTGATCAGAATGGCTGAGCTATCAGACGGAAATGCCTTGGAGAAGTTACGCCCCTGCGTTACGCTCATCCCCAATGTAGCGAGGTAATCTTCATCAATATAGTAACTTTTGGTTACGAAAGATTCTGTTCCCGATCTGCCCCTTACCAGTATACCATCCTGGCTCTGGTGGGATGTTCCGGCAGGCAAAAAGCCCGCTCGTGTGATGTGGGTGACAGAGGTCAGCGCGGCCAGTTCTGCTTTAAAGGAATCTAGCTTTGGCCCTAATACATGGGTATCGTGCAGGATCAGCAGTTGCTCCTTATCGAACCCAACTTTTTTATTTTGCATGAAACGCAGCTGCTGTTTCGTGACGATCGTAGCGATAATGATTCCAATCGAAACAACAAACTGTCCGGTAACCAGTGTATTACGCAACCAGCCACTCTTCAACCCTACCTGCATCCTGCCTTTCAAAACCGTAACAGGCTTAAATGCGGACAGCACAAAAGCCGGGTAACTCCCTGCCAGCAGGCCTATCATAAAGCAGGCAAGTACTGCGGCAGATAACATACGCCAATCCATTATATCATACCTCGTAAACTGTTTTCCGGCCAGGATATTGAAACCGGGTAACAGCAGCAATACAAGCGTCAGCGCCAGCAGCAATGCCAGAAATGTCAGGATAACGGATTCGGTCAGAAACTGGCTGACCAGCTGCCTCCTTATTGAACCAAGTACCTTTCGGACACCGATCTCCTTTGAACGTCCCGCCGATCCGGCGGTTGACAGATTCATGAAATTGATACAAGCCAGTAACAGGATAAGCATGGCAATTACCGAAAATATGTAAACATATTTGATATCTCCGTTGGCTTCCAGCTCATCATCCAGGTCGGAATATAAGTGAATACTCTTTACCGGCTGGAAATCAAAACCCATCCGATCGCCTCTTCTCAGAAATTCGGAAAGATCAATGCCCAGAAAGTCCTTGATTTCCGTAGCCATGTATTTGGAAAGGAAACCCTTGCTATGCTCTTCCACCTGCCTGATGGAATAACCATCCCGAAGCAGCACGTAGGTATAGGCGCCGCTTGCCAGCCATTTTAAACCCTGGTTGACCGAACTGAACGAACCAAACATATCATAATGAAAATGGGTATTGGAGGGTATATCTTCACAAACACCGGTTACACGAAAAACTCCCCGGTCGCCTATGATCAGCGTTTTTCCAACGGGGTCTGCATCTCCAAAATATTTGCGGGCCTTGGTTGCGGTGAGTACCACCGTTTTCGGTTCCGTCAGGACATTTGCGCCTGAACCACTTATCAGAGGAATTGAGAAAAACGAAAAGAAATTTGAATCAACAAAGGCTACGTTCTCTTCTCTAAATGTTTCCTGACCGCTTGTTACCAACATACCGCCATCATCCCGTAACCGGGCAACCTCCTGCACCCCTGGGTAATCCCGCAGCAAGGCGGGGCCGGCGGGTTCGCTGGCGTAAGCATAATGTATATCTTTTTCACTCAATCGAACCTTCAGGGTCATGCGGTACATCCGGTCAGCATGGGTATGATAATCGTCGTAACTTAGCTCATGCCCCACAAAGAGGATAATCAGCAGACAGGTTGCAAGCCCCACCGCCAGGCCAATTACATTAATGGCAGTAAAGGCTTTATGCCTCCACAGGTTTCGGAAAGCGATGGTCAGATAACTGGAAAGCATATCGGTAAAATGAGGTTTAGTGTAATGGTAGTCATCCTTATAAACGGGCTTGATATTTCTACGTTTTATAAAAAAGGGTGTTAAACAATGCATCACCGCCCATACGTAGTGTATCCGGGCACGTACGGGGCCAAGCTCGCCAGCACGTTTGTGAAAAGCTTCGTGCAGATCACCCTGTATATACTCGAGCCAGTGCGGTGCCACAAACCATTCCAAAAGCTTGTCAGCCCAGCGCGGTGGTTGTAAATTTTGCTGCTGTTTCATATTTACATTTATAGAAGGTTATCAGACAAACCAAGAAGCTGAAGTTTATCCTGAGGGATGGCCTGCCAAAGCCGTTCCCGCATTCGCTGGATTTCCAGCAACACCTGCCCACCTGCAGCTGTCAGGGCAAACAAACGTTTGCGCCTTCCACCCCGCTCGGCGGTTGCCCCACCTACCGAGGAGGATAAAAATCCTTTTTCTTCAAGCCTGTAAAGCGTGGTATGCACGGCGCTGACGGTAAAGCTCCGGCCGGTTTCCTTCTGAAGTTGCTCCATCACGGGTACACCGTATACGTCTCCGGTGCTGGCAGCCACCACCAGTAGTACTAATTCTTCTAACTCTCCAAGGGGCGTCTTTTTCACGAATATTTACAATTGATCTATTAGATACAATATGTTAAATCAAATCTGGTGCCAATAGTAAAGAACTACGCAGGAGCGCCGGAAAGACAGAAGTATGAGTAAATCCTGTCCGGAAACGGACGATTCATGTCCAATTACGGACAGTGAGTGAAGTTCAGAAAAATGATCAGAGAGCAAGAATGTTATTTCAAAATTTTATCATCCGTATGTACAGTGCTTTATTTCATAAATTCTATCATAAAGTGATGTTTTCATAACCCTTGCCTGTAACAAGCAGGGCTTATCCGGGTTCCTGAAACAACAGCAAGCACTACGATAGCGGAACGATCACTTCTTTTCTGACTAAAACTAACGGCGGAATTCGGACACCTGTTCAGGTCGTCAAAAATAATCACTCGAAGAAAACCCGGTAAATATTTGCGTAGCTAAATAGCTACATATATATTTGTAGCCAAATAACTACGCAATGAATTTAAGACGAGACGTATTTCAGGCCATAGCCGACCCTACCCGGAGGGCAATACTGCTGCTGCTGGCTACGCAATCCCTTACCGCCGGTGCAATTGCATCCAACTTTGACACTGCCAGGCCCACCGTTTCCAAACACCTGCAGATACTTACCGCATGTGAATTGTTAAAACAAGAGCAAAACGGCAGAGAAATTTTGTATCACCTCAATGCCGGAAAGATGAAAGAAATAGCTGATTTCATCGAACCGTTCCGCGATATGTGGGACGACCGGTTTAACAAACTGGAAGCCATCATGAAAAATTACAAATCAGAACAGTAGGATTATATGGAACGAAAAACGAAAGTCAGGGCCGAGGACAGCAAACAGGAGATCGTGATCACCAGGGAGTTTGACTTACCGCTGGAATTACTTTTTAAAGCTTACGTGGAACCAGAAATAGTTGCCCAATGGATGGGCACCAGGGTGCTGAAACTTGAAAACAGGAAACATGGCAGCTACCAGTTCGAAACGTCCGATCCACAGGGAAACGTGGTTTTCAGGGCCAATGGGGTCATTCCCGAATTTATACCCAACCAGAAAATCACAAGAACCTTCGAGATGGAAAACACGCCATTTGCCGTGCAGCTGGAATTCCTGGAATTCGAAAAGCTCACGGATCAGACGAGCCTGCTTACCATGCAGATCGTCTACAAATCGGTAGCACTCCGTGACCAGATGCTAAAATTACCCTTTGCCCAGGGCCTCAATATGGCACATAACAGATTACAGGAAACCTTGAACCCCTTAAAATAATAACCGACCATGACCAAAAGAAACAAAATCATTTACTGGATCGCAACGGTCTGGCTTGCTTTGGGAATGACCTCTACCGGAATCGTACAAGTAATGAAGATAAAGGAGGAGACAGATATGATGGCCCGCCTGGGTTATCCGCTTTATTTCCTCACCATAATCGGCGTGTGGAAACTGCTGGGGGTTGTGGCCATACTGGTTCCGAAATTCCCTCTGGTGAAAGAATGGGCATATGCCGGGTTCTTTTTTGTCATGTCGGGTGCGGTGGTCTCGCACTTAGCGGTAGGTGATGCCGCCAAAGATTTTTTCGGACCCGTATTATTAATCATCCTGACGGTAGTATCTTGGTATTTCAGACCGCATAGCAGAAAACTCATTACAGCAGATATTTAGACCAAAAGTGATATGACAGTAGAAGAAGCACTTCACCAACTGGAAGCCTTAGGCAGCGAAAAGACGCGCGAGTTTAACCAGAAACGCGGTGCTGGCCAAAATCAGTTTGGTGTTAAAATGGGAGATATCAGAGCGGTGGCAAAAAAAGCAAAAGCTGACCACGCACTGGCACTGGCATTGTGGGAAACCGAAAACGTGGAGGCACGCCTGATGGCCACGCTGATCATCGATCCAAAAAAGCTGTCGCATGAGGATATCACGCGGATGGTAAAATCAGAGAAATATACACTGGTGGCCGACTGGCTGTATTCGTATGTGATCAAAATTCACACGGATACCGAACCGCTGCGGAACGAATGGATGCAGTCAGACGATGTGATGTGTGCACGTGCCGGATGGAGCCTGACCAGCGGGTGTGTTGCCCGAAACCCGGATGTACTCGACCTGCCCGCTCTTCTTGACAGGATAACCGCTGAAATGGCCACGGCCCCTCCGGAGGTACAATGGACCATGAACTCCACCCTGGCCAACATCGGTATTCACTTCCCTGAACATCGTACAAGGGCACTGGCAATTGGAGAGCAATTGGGTATCTACCGCAATTATCCGGTATCCAAAGGTTGTACCTCCCCTTTTGCCCCCATTTGGATTAATGAAATGGTCAGACGTCAGGCATTAATAGTATGAATCCGAAGGTCAACTGGTACTTCAGCAAAGAAGAAAAATGGCAGGAAGAAATCGTACAAATGAGAAGAATTGTACTGGATTGTGGCCTGTCGGAAGAATTGAAATGGGGTTCCCCCTGTTACACATTCGGGAAAAGTAACATTGTACTGATACACGTTTTTAAGGAATACTGTGCTCTTTTGTTTTTTAAGGGAGCTCTATTAAACGACTCCGAAGGCGTACTCATCCGGCAAACGGAGAATGTACAGGCAGCGCGGCAGATCCGTTTCACCAATGTACAACAGGTAAAGGACATGGAATCCATCCTGAAAGCGTATATATCCGAAGCCGTTGAGATAGAAAAGGCTGGCTTGAAGGTGGTATTGAAAAAACCAGCTGAATTCAGTATAGCGGTAGAGTTTCAGAACAAACTAAACGAAATTCCCGGTTTAAAATCTGCTTTTGACGCCCTGACTCCGGGACGGCAGAGAGCCTATCTGCTGCATTTTTCCCAACCCAAACAGGCCGTAACCAGGGAGGCAAGAGTAGAAAAAAACATATCAAAAATCATGACCGGAAAAGGATTGACAGATCTGTAACAACGGGATAAGGAACTTCATTTGACAACAAGCTTTTGATAAACTAATATTGGCGAACATCTTTATTTAAGGACAAACTAAATGGAAAAGCAGCTATCCCCTGACCACAGTGAAGCACTTCTCACAACGTTAAAAAACCGTTTTGAGAAAAACATGAACCGCCATAAAGGAATTGACTGGAACAAGGTCCTGGCAAAACTGGAAGGTAATCCCGAAAAACTATGGTCCCTGGATGAAATGGAAGTGTCGGGCGGAGAACCGGATGTAGTGGGTTATGATCAGAAAACAAATGAGTACATTTTTTTTGACTGTTCCCCGGAAACACCCAAAGACCGCAGAAGCTTTTGTTATGACCACGAAGCACTGGAAGCAAGAAAAGCGAACAAGCCCGAAAACAGTGCAATGAATCAGGCTGCCGAGATGGGAATCGAACTCCTGACAGAAGAACAGTACCTGAAATTGCAGCAACTAGGCAATTTTGATTTAAAAACCTCAAGCTGGCTGCGAACCCCCGCTGATGTCCGTAAACTCGGCGGAGCTATCTTTGGCGACCGCCGTTTTGGCAGGGTTTTCATCTATCACAATGGTGCCGATTCTTATTACGCAGCCAGAGGCTTCCGCGGCGCGCTCAGGGTTTAGAAAACAAGTACTCCCCCGCACCGGAAACATTTACTATCAAATGCCGCAGGCCAACAACACCAAAAATGAGTATTGAATTAAGAAAGCATATCGAAAAAATAACTCCGCTTTCCGACAAAGAGTTTGACTATATCCTTTCTCATTTCACAACCAGGAAATTAAAAAAACACCAGTTTCTTGTTCAGGAAGGGAATTCGGTACCTAACGATTTTTTTGTTGTCAAAGGTTTGCTCAAAGCTTCATTTACAAATACTGAAGGCAAGGAACACATTCTCCAGTTTGCGATGGAAGACTGGTGGATATGCGACTACCAAGCCTATTTCAACCAGACCAACGCCACACTTAATGTGGACTGCCTGGAGGATGTGGAAGTACTTTCTTTGTCGCTCTCCAACCGCGAAAAAATTTGTGCAGACCTTCATAAAATCGAGCATTTTTTCAGACGAAAGTCAAACATGGGATACGTTGCACTACAGCAGCGTATCCTCTCTTTTATGAACAGCGACGCGAAAGGCCGTTACGAACAGCTGCTGAAACAATATCCCTCTTTATTTCAGAGAGTCCCCAAAACACTCATTGCCTCCTACCTGGGCGTTTCCAGAGAAACGCTCAGCCGCCTTACCACCTGATGTGACATAGGTCACAGCAAATTCGTGATATACCTCCTGTGCCAGCCTCCAAAAGACTGGCATTTTTGCATCATGAATTTTAAACGTAAGGCATGAAAAACTACACTCAAAGATCAAGAATAATGGCTTTTGCAGCTGGTATTATTCTTGCTTTCCATTATCTGGCAGCGGCACAAAACAATCCATCAATGAGTATGAAAACGAAAATTCTGTTTGTGGTAACAAGCCACGATCAAAAAGGGAATACGGGTGAACCTACCGGTTACTACCTCAGTGAAGTATCCCATCCCTGGGAAGTACTGCACAACGCTGGTTATGTCATTGATTTTGTCAGCCCCAAAGGAGGCAAAGCACCGGTTGACGGTTTCAACCTGGACGACAACGTCAACAGCAAATTCTGGAACGACAAAACCTATCGTTACAAAGTTGAACATACCTTTAAACCCTCGGAAATTAATCCTGACGACTATGCAGCGATCTTTTACGCAGGCGGGCACGGCGCAATGTGGGACCTGGCCGACAATACCGAACTCGCCAAAATCGCTCAGACCATCTATGAACAAAATGGCGTTGTCAGTGCAGTATTGGAAAATTCGGTGAAACTGACCACCCCAATTCGGTTTAAACTGACCACCTGTTCCGGGCGAAATTGACCACCCCATTTCGGATCAAACTGACCACCTGATTCCGGAGTAAACTGACCACCTGAGAGATTAGAAAATGCTGTAGAATCAACCATATTTTTGGCACGAACCAATCGTGTAAAAGGTATGGCCAATTCGACAATCAGCATGAGCAAAATAAGACAGATTTTACGGATGTACAGCCAGGGCCGCAGCAAGCTCTGGATAGCGGAACAGACAGGTGTTTCCCGCAATACCGCTAAGAAGTACATGACCACTTTTGATGCGAGCGGACTTACCTTTGAACAGATCAACAGCCTGAATGATAAAGAGCTGGATGACTTTTTCGGAACGGTTAAACAGCAGCCACCGCAAGACAGATTGTTGAATCTGCAACGTTGTTTTCCGCAAATAGACAAAGAATTAAAACGGACAGGTGTTACCCGTCATATGCTTTGGGAAGCCTATAAAAAGGAATTTCCGGAAGGATTTGCTTATACCCAGTTTTGCTTTCATCTGACCAAATGGAAGGCCCGCGTTAACCCTGTGATGCATCAGGACCATAAGGCCGGCGATAAGCTGTACATCGATTTTGCAGGTGTTAAATTAAGTATTGTAGATAAAGAGACTGGTGAATTAACTGAGGTTGAAGTGTTTGTGGCTATCCTGGGAGCGAGTCAACTCACTTACGTGGAAGCAGTCAGTAGCCAGCAAAAAGAAGATCTGATCGCAGCTTGCGAGAATGCACTTCATTATATCGGTGGTGTGCCGGCAGCAATTGTTCCGGATAACCTTAAAGCTGCTGTTATAAAAAGCAATAAATACGAACCTACGCTGAACGAGGCCTTTGCCGATTTTGCTGATCATTATGGGACTACGATATTACCTGCACGCGCTTACCGGCCAAGAGATAAGGCGTTGGTGGAAGGTGCTGTCAAAATCGTTTACAGCCGTATTTATGCGCCTTTAAGAAAGCAGGTTTACAACTCACTGACAGAGTTAAACGCAGCTATATTGATTGCTCTCGAGGCTCATAATAACCAACTGCTTCGGGGCCGTAATTACAGTCGCAGACTCCAGTTTGAAGAAATTGAGCGCAGTGCTCTGGCCCCGCTTCCGATCCTGCATTATGAGTTCAAAAAACAGCTACATGCCACTGTAATGAAGAACGGACATGTCTGCCTGAGCGTTGACAAGCACTATTATAGTGTCCCATACCGGTTTATCGGCAAGAAAGTCAAGTTGTTGTATTCCAATTCTGTGGTTGAAGCATATTATCATTACGAACGTATCGCCCTTCATAAAAGGCTTAAAAGTCCCTATAATTATTCTACCGATAAAGAACATCTGGCCAGTACACACCGCTTCGTAACAGACTGGACACCAGATCGATTCTTGGAGTGGGCTTCCTCGATCCATGAAGATGTCAGGTTGTATATTCTTAAAATCCTGGATCGCAAACAGCATCCCGAACAGGCCTACCGCTCCTGTATTGGTATCCTCTCTTTTGCGAAGAAAGCTGGTGAACAACGCCTGATCAGCGCGTGCCAAAGGGCTTTAAGCTATGGTATCTACAACTATAAAACAATCCAGACTATACTGGAAAAAAATATGGATCAATATGAAGACAGCCTGTTTGCAGACGAATTACCCATGCCCAAACACGATAATATCAGAGGCGAAGACTATTATCAATAATCCTTTAAACAATTAATAAAAATGAACACAAACACTTTGGAAAAGTTACGCAAGCTAAAATTTTACGGCATGTTCCATGCCTTTAAAAGTAGCCTGGAAAGTGGAAAGACTAATGATTACACGGCGGATGAGCTTTTAGCTCATCTAGTTGACGCTGAATGGGATGACAGAAATAACCGTCGGGTCGAACGCCAGATCTTGTACGCACGGTTCCGCTATAAGGCCATGGTCGAAAATATCCACTATCATGCTGATAGAAGTATTGACCGTAATCAGATCATGCGCCTAGCAGAATGCTCCTTTATTGGCCGAAATGAAAACCTACTGATCACAGGCAGTACCGGAATCGGTAAAAGCTATGTAGCATCTGCGATTGGTCATCAGGCATGTATACTTGGCTACCGCGTAATGTATGCCAGTACTCCCAAATTGTTTGCCAAACTCAAAATGGCCAAGGCGGATGGATCCTATATCAAAGAAATTACAAAAATAGAACGGCAACAACTTCTTATCCTGGACGACTTTGGTATCCAGCCGTTCGATGCCCAGAGCCGGGCAGCACTGATGGAAATCATAGAAGACAGGCACGGAAAAACATCCCTGATAATTACTTCTCAGTTGCCTGTTAGCAAATGGCATGAAGTAATAGGAGAAAAAACCATTGCTGATGCCATTTTAGATCGTATAGTACATGATGCACACCGGGTTGAATTAAAGGGGGAATCAATGAGAAGAAAACGAAAAACGGAGCTCGAAACCAGCTACGAATAATTATAACTTTTATTTACTAATTTTGAATCGCTTCTACTAGCATTTTCTACTACCGGCCGCCAGTTAATTAGGTGGTCAATTTGCCACGGAATCAGGTGGTCAACTTCTCCGAAATACCCACTAATATGGCTCAAGAGCCATTAATGGTGTGGTACTGATCACAACCAAGAAGGGTATTAAATCGGACAGAATCGGTATTGATTTTTCGCAAAACTTCATGGTTTATAATCCTTACAAAGGTCCCGAATTTCAAAATGAATTTGGCGGAGGCAGTGTTGGGGCATTTTTCACAGATGCACGTGATCCCAACTATCAGCCAAATCAGATGTGGACCACAAAAGTGTTCCCGGTAGATCCGATCACCAACGAACCCTACATTGATCCTGCAATTAACCGCGAAAATGAAAACTGGGGCCCACGTTTTGCCAACCAGAAAGTCCGTAACTATGATGGCACCTGGACAGAGTATAAGGCTGTCCCCAACAACTATCTGGATGCCTTCCGGAACGGTACCTTAAGTACAACGAGCTTTGCATTTTCAGGTGCCGGGGATAAAACCACCTATCGGTTTGCAGCTACCCGCGACGGACAGACTGGTATCTCTGTGGGAAACAAGATGGAGCGTAATAATTTTAATTTAAGGATTACTCATCAACTGGCCAAGTGGCTTGGTACCGACCTTACGGCCGGATATACTTCAACGAATAACACCAATCCGCAAAATCTGGCGTGGGCCCCCTACACCGATACGTTTGCGGGAGATAACTGGGGTGTTGCCTACACCTGGATGTTCCCGCGTAACTATGATACCAAATACTGGAATCAGAAATCAAAATATACCAGTCAGGTATACGGAGGGTCCCCAAGAGGAACCAATCCGCTCGAACCCAACAAAGTGATGGCACCGGAGTTTTGGTTTAACATGCACAATACCGTCGCAACCATGGAGGGCCGAAACTTCATCGGACGATTTGCCGTCAACGCCGACCTCGCCAAATGGGCTAAACTCGTTGTAGAAGGTAACATGAATAACAATTATGGCAAATACGAGAACAAGGCACTGGGTCAGTTTACAGATTTTAGCGGAGGATCTTACACGATCAACCAGTCGAAAAAGGAGAGCAGTTTTATCAAAGGCATTCTGATGTTCAATAACATTACTATAGCGAAAGACTTAGGGTTCAGTGGTTTTATAGGGGGTGAAATGTACAACACCAAGAGTTCCTTTGCACAAGGCACCACCTCAGGCGGGCTGATGGTTCCCGGTAATTATTTCATCGCCAATTCAGTAAACTCACCGATTGTAACAGGAGGTATAAATTACAATAAGAAGATCAATTCGGTTTATGCAAGTGCCGATTTTGATTATAAAAACCAACTCTACCTGGCTACAACGTGGCGTGGCGACTGGTCTTCCGCACTGACCTATAAAGACGGAACCGGAAATAATTTTTACAATTACCCTTCTGCAAGCCTTTCGTGGATTGCATCGGAAACTTTTAATCTTCCGGCCGTCATTACCTTTGCCAAGTTAAGGGCCAATGTTGCTGCACTGGGTAAAGACACCGATCCTTTTGTGATTAATCCCGGTTACAAATTTGCAGCGAAGGTAATAGGGCTGCCAGGTGAACCCACACGGGCTGAATTCAGCTCCAGTACCACATTGTCAAGCAAACTGAAACCCGAAAGGAAAATTTCCACGGAAGTAGGAATAGAAGCTCGTTTCATGAAAAACCGTATAGGTTTTGATCTGACCTTGTATCAGGACAATACCTACAATCAAATTGTAGATATCTCCACACCGATTGAAACAGGGGTTTCCGGGGTTAAGATCAATGCGGGTAATATTCAGAACAGAGGTATTGAAATTTCTCTGGACGGACGCCCGGTTCAGACCAAGAATTTCTTGTGGAATTCCCGTCTTACGTTTTCGAGAAATAAGAATTTAATTGTCTCACTGGCAGAAGGAAGAACAGACTTTTTCCTGGGCGGGGCTGCTTTTGATGCTAGTTCCTGGGCAGTTGTAGGGAAATCGTATGGGACCATCCGTTCCACCACGCAATCGCTGAAATACGTTAACGCTGAAAACAATGCTGATCCAAGAACCGGCATGACTGTACTTGCATGGCGGAATGATGCCCGCGCAGCCTTTCCTCAGCGGAGCAACAAGTATCAGGATATCGGCAACATCAATGCCAGGTTCAGAGGCGGATTCTCAAACGACATATCCTACAAGAGCTGGTCTCTGAATGTGTTGTTTGATGCCAAAATCGGAGGCGACATGGCTATGTCTTCCATCAGGTCCGGAACCCACACAGGAGTACTGCCCAATACACTTTTCGGGAGAGATGCCGAACACGGCGGAATTACCTGGACAAGCAAATATGATGGAATTACGTATGATGACGGGATGATCATTGACGGGGTATTTGCAAAAGGGCAAAAGGTAACCTTACCTGACGGAAGCAGCGCAGATGTGGGAGGGATGACTTTCAAAGAGGCCTACGCAGCCGGATTGGTTGAGCCCACCCATGCACCTCAGTTTTATTACCGTTACGCTTCTTCTTCAACCGGGGTATCGGATTTTTGGATCGTCAAAAGCAGTTGGATAGCGCTCCGGCAGGTTATGTTATCTTATAATCTTCCTAAAAGCGTCGCTGCAAAAATGAAGGTCAGCGGGATTTCGATCAGTCTCATAGGCAGGGATCTGGGATACATTTATAACTCCTTACCTTTTGATTTAAACCCTGCCTCGTTAAATTCCAATTTGACATCGGCCGTAGGGGAAGAAGGCTTTTTGCCGATGATCAGATCGTTGGGCGGGTCTTTAAAGGTTCAGTTGTAATAATCTTTTGGTTATCATAAATATTTAAATGATTTGAAATGAGAAAGAATATTTTATATATCCTAACAGCGGTATTTGCCGGCTTGTTTACAAACTCCTGCACCAAAGATTTCGAAACAGTAAATGTGAATCCGAATATTGTTTCTGACGTAGACGTGAGGCTGCTTTTTACCTCATCTCTGGTACCCATGCAAACTTCCCGCGGGGCAGAATTCTGGAACGAAGGTTTCACCCATTTTTTGTCGGCAACTCAATTGGTGACAGGACAGAGTTATGCGGTGTCAACAACTGCTGTAAATGGTCGCTACAACCTTTTTTATTCCAGTGTACTTCCTAATCTGGTGGAGATCAGAAGACTGATCTCGCTGAAAACCGACAAAGAGAAGTTCGAGCAGATTAACGCCATTACCTATATACCACAGGTAATGATGGCTTTGAAGGTCAGTGATATGAATGGCTCCATGCCCTACACCGAGGCCAACAAGGGCCGGGACGAAGGCAAGTATAATCCTAAGTATGACAGCCAGGAAGCTCTATATACAGTGTGGCTGAAGGAATTGTCGGATGCGATTGCCACGCTTGAAAAGGCCACAGCCAATCAGGTGTCGCTGGGAAATAATGACGTTTTTTTTGGAGGAGATGTTACCAGATGGATAAAACTTGCCAATTCTTTGAAACTTAGAATTGCCGCCAGATACCAGAATCAGGATGTAGCCAAGGCAACTCAGATATTCAAAGAAGTGATGGCAGACGCCGTAGGTCCTTTCAGCTCCTCGGCCGATCAATTGGTTCATTTAAATCCTGCCTATTATCCTTTCGGCGTCGATGGGTACAACATTGATATCTACAGCCGTCACTTTGCAGTCGGGACGGCCATAGCGTTTCTGAAATCCTCCGCCGATCCGCGCCTTGGGATTTATTACGATAAAAATTCTCTGACCGGCAGTTTTAAAGATACCCTTGCCAAATACAACAGGACATTGCCGTCATGGGTAAACGTTGCCGACCCTAATGTCATGTATCAGGGTGGCCCGGCAGACTTTCAGTCCAATCCGTCGGTAAGTACCTATTTCGTCAATCCGTTTAACGGAGGTGGTTCCAACAGATATCAGCTCATATCAACTGTAAACCGCAAATTCTTCGCCCCAACCGTCGACAGAGGGGCTGGTACCGTCATGGATGTATTGTTTTCTTATGCAGAAGTTTGTCTTCAGATATCAGAGTTCGTTCAGAAAGGCTATGGCACCGGGATCAATACCAAAGGAAGCGCAGCCGAGTGGTACAACAAGGGCGTCCGTGCTTCGGTAAAGACCATGAATGACATTGCGGTTGCCGCCGGTTCCACATCCTACTCAAATATCGATGCACTGATTGACATACACCTGGCCAATCCAAAGGTGAAATTCGATGGAACCAACGATCTCGAAAAAATATATATTCAGTCACTTCTGAATTTTTACAGAGAACCTAATGAGGCATTTACGCTGGCACGCCGCACAGGTTATCCAAAATTCAATTCAACTTTACTACCACGTGAGGCCGTAGCAGATATACTCCCAAGGAGATGGTGGACACTTGATCCCGGACAGGTTAATAGTGCCAACTGGAATGCGGCCATGCTGGAGCAGGGTTTCACGCCCAACGATTTCACCATAGCTAAACTCAATGCCGAGAGAATCTGGTTTGATAAAAAATCTCCTGATTACGGAAAGGGAAATTAATACAGACCAATTCCATACGCTCTAATAAGTGATTTGCCGGCGTTTCTGTAACGCTTCTATTTTCTATCAAAAAATACCATGTCAGGACGTAAACAATTCTTACAACAATTGGGCTTCATGGCCGGTGCTTTTTCCGCGAGCAGTTTGTTCGATCAACTGCATGCTGCGGAGATAGCCTCTGCCAACAGCATGGTCGGGCATCTGTCGCCCGCCCGTGTTGCTACCGATGAAGACTACTGGAGCCTGATCCGGCAGGCTTACACGGTAAGCCCTAATCTTATCAACCTGAACAACGGCGGGGTTAGTCCTGCGCCCCGCGTTGTGCAGGAAGCCGTTGAACGTTACAACAAACTAACGAATGAAGGCCCTTCCTACTTTATGTGGGAAATACTTGATCAAGGCCGGGAACCCCTCCGTGAAAAACTAGCTGAACTGGGCGGGTGCAGTAAAGAAGAGATTGTGATCAACAGAAATGCCACGGAGTCTTTGAATACCGTGATTTTAGGGCTGGACCTTAAAGCCGGAGACGAGGTGATCGGTTGCAAGCTGGATTATCCAAACCACATGAATGCTTGGAAACAACGGGCCTTACGTGACGGTATCGTGTATAAGCAGCTAAGCTTCAACTTCCCGGTCGAGGATGACGATCAGATCGTTGCTGCTTTTGAAAATGCCATTACATCAAAGACTAAAATCATTCATGTAACGCACGTGATCAATTGGGTGGGACAAATCCTGCCTGTAAGAAAGATCAGTGACATGGCACATCGCCATGGTTTGGAAGTGGTGTGTGACGGAGCACACTCATTCGCCCTGCTCGACTTCAAAATCCCGGATCTCGGTTGTGATTATTTCGCTACTTCCCTGCACAAATTTCTAAGTGCACCTATCGGAAGTGGTATGCTGTGGATCAGGCAGGATAAAATATCAAAAATCTGGCCCTTACTGGCCAATGGTGATCCCCGCGGTACAAATATTCGAAAATTTGAGACACTGGGCACACGCAGTTTCCCGATCGAGCAAGGGATTGGCGAAGCCATTAATTTCCAGATGGCTATCGGGAACAAGCGAAAAGAAGAGCGTGTCAGGTATCTTAAAAATTACTGGGCCGAGCAGGTGATCAATATTCCCAAAGTAAAAATCAGAACATCTCTGAAAGCAGCTTACTCCTGTGCAATCTGTGGAGTAAGTATCGATGGGATTAGTCCTGCAAAACTGGAAAGAGCTTTGTTCAACCAATATAAAATACATACCGTACCAATTGAATACGAGAATGTTAGCTGCGTACGTGTAACACCTCATGTCTATACCAGTTTGCAGGAGCTGGATAAGCTGGTCAGGGCGATCAGGGAGATAGCCACAGCGGGGAAGTAGTTCTTGGAAGTGAGTTTACGGTAAGCAGTATGCAGTAAGCAGTGAACAGTTCACTGCTTACTGCATACCGCCTACCGCTCACCGCCTAGCCGTGCTTTCCAGTAGGCGGCCTGGAGATAAAAAATACCATTGCTGGATACGTTCCCGATAAAACCTGGACCAGGATACGTCCCGGGCGCTGTTCATTGCAACAGCCAGCGAGTCAGCCCGTGGGTTACTTTCCAAAACAGGATTTCCAGGAGCACGTAGCGAAATATGCTGCATTCCTGACAGTAAAAATCCCAGTATAAATAAGTATTTCAAATTTCTTAACAGTTAAAAACAAGATGTTCACTCTCAAAACCCAGATCAGGTAAGTCCGGAAATATCAAGCAGATACATTTGCCGGCCTTTATCTTCATGGGTAGAATCGATGATGACCTTTGTTCCGTCAGGGCTGTAACGCGGATGAAGATCGCAGCGCCATTCACCGGCATATTCCACCGGTGACTTAAACTGTCCTAGCTCTATGCGTTTGTCAGTGGGAATGTGGTACAGATAAGGCGTCTGAAGGCGGTTTTTCCCCTGCGCGTAAGTATCATTCAGCAGCCAGTCCTGCTTGTTACCCACCGGCAGGTAGGTCTGATGCCCGTTTACCGGCATCTTTTCCTTCCCGATCCGTTCATATCCCAGCGTTTTATCCTTAATGACATAAAATCCTGATTCACCGCCGGCAGGTTTGGTAAAAGCGCAGATATGCTGCGGATCCCGCCATATAAAATGGGACGTAAAACCGGAGGGATCTACGCAATAAAGATCACTTCCGTCGGCAGAAGCCGTAAACATCCTGGTTACAAAACCACCCTTAGCCATGGTCTGCCTGTCGGTCCGGAAAGGCCTCCACCTGTGAAGAAACGTAAACCTCGAACCATCGGTATTGACCAATAAATGATTGAACCAATGAAAGTTATCCACCACCGACTCTCCATTGTGAGGAATAGCGGCAAGGTCTGCCAGCGAAAATAAAAGGGAGGTTTCTCCACTCCGAAGATCCATTTTGTACAGACCGATCTCTTTTGGCGCTTTCACTTCTTCATAAGGATCCGCTATTCCTGCATAACCATACCCGGGCCTCAGGTTTTGTATCCTTGAAAATTCTGTCCCGATCGCCCATTTCCCGTCCGGGCTCAGCGCGTAAACGGCCTTGGACAAGGTTCTGCTTTTGCCTGTTTTAATATTATAAACCCTGCTGACAAAATGATCCCCTTCCCGGTCATTCCAGATCACCTCATGTTTTGATCCGGGTATCCATTGCAGCATACACCCCTGCTGCCAGCCCCACGACCGGCTTTCACCAATGGTACGCCATTGATCATTCTTTTTCAGGTCGATCACCCCTATCTTCACGACGTCGTCACCCGTTGGTGTACGTCCTTCAAACCCGACTTCCATACCCAGTACGTAACGGCCTGTGAGATCAAACTGAAGTTTGTCGTAATAACCGAACCAATGAAAACCCTTTCCACCTGTGATTGCCCTTACCGGTACGGTAGCCTGTGCTGGCAAACCATATCTAGGGCAATCAGCTACCGGCAGTAATCCATATAAGGCAGCCAGTGAACTGGCTTCGAGAAACTTTCGTCTGTCCATCTTCATCGTCAAAACAAATGTAACACAGGTTGTATGCCCCGGTTTATTTTATAAAGCTAACACTCCAGCAGGACAATAGCCATACAAAGTTGCATTCAGCGGACTGCCATTACTTACGGACCATGCTGTTCAGATTCCAGGCATTGCTGTCAAATTTCTGAGCAGTAGGTTTGTATTCGGGATATCCACCCACTTCCTGCTCCGAATCAATGATCCTGCCTTTCAGGGTTAACATTTCCTTCACAATACGCTTGTCATGCAAATCTCTGTCCCAAGGCCTCGCACCAGCGTTTTTTTCTACATATTCCTTCAATTGGCCGGCCTTCATTAATTTCAGTCCGTTAAACCATATCGGTTTGGTTTTTACCAGTTTTGCGCTGTCACCAGTAAACATCCTTGCATCAGTACCATCCAGTTTTTTGGCGATGTTGTCTTCCATATAGGCTTCGCAGGGCCCGTTTCCCATATACAAAAGCGGCATATCGGAAGAGCTCGGCCCGTGCTGCATCATATTCCCGACAATGGATATTTTTCCGGTTTCATGCGGATACCCCTCCCATTCCTGATCCACCAATCCGTAACGAACAGCATTTTTGCCAGGGTTATGAATGTAGTTGTTGGCATACACACCCCTGGCACCACCTTTGAACAGCGCGTTCCGGTCCTGATTGCTCGCATACAGATTCCCGTATATCATGATCTCGTCGGCATTGTCGTGCACCAGCGTACCTTTGGAATGCTCTCCCTTTATATGGGTCGAATGGCTGAGGCCTTCGGCAATAATATTATTGCTCAGCGTAATCCGGTGAGAAGTACCCTTGCGCCATTCATCCGGTGTTTTTCCGTTAAACCGCGGGCCTGACGGGGAGCAGTTTTCATCCACCGCCCAGGTCATGGAACAGTGGTCGATGATCACATTGTAGGCGCTGATCGTAGCCATGCCATCGGGCTCCCATTCTCCCACTTTGTGCCGCGAAGCGCCCGTCCGTATCCGGATATGCTGTACGATCACATCATGGGTTCTGATACCGATCCCTCCGTCAATAAACGTAATACCCGGCGACGGGGCAGTTTGCCCCGCAATGGTCAGAAAGGGTTCATTAACTCTCAGCACTTTCCCTTTCAGATCAATGACCCCACCGACTTCGAAAACCACGATCCGTTTTCCGGCAGTTTTTATGGCCTCCTGGAATGATCCTGGCCCGTCGGCATTGAGATTTGTAACCCGGATAATCGCGCCGCCCCTGCCGCCGGGGGTATCCGCCGCCCAGCCGACAGCTCCAGGAAAGGCCACGCTCTGGCCGTTTGTAGCGTATGAACTCAGGCAGATCACTGCCATTAAAAGATACTGTAAAGCGCTGACCTTTATCTGAGACAGCTTTATATCATAGGAATATCTCATTTGTTTTGGATTAACAGGTTATCGGATTTTTACTGTGTTTTATCAATTCACAATTTAATCTTCTTTTTTCATAGCTAACTGCGCCGGATAATAATATCCTGAGGAGCCATCCGCCACCCCCATCCGATATTACCTGTCCTGCATGAGGCAAGTTTTACGGTCTGCCGCGGGAATATTGGTTGAATAGATCCTGAGTTCGCCGGTAAGGCTGACAATGATTTCCTCACGCCTGTCGCCTATGATGTCTGCTACCAGTAAAGTCTTACCTTCAATGTGCTGCAGGTATCTCCCTTATATTTAAATAACTTCCGATTGATATTGATTTCCTTAAGATCGTCAGCATCTCACCACAACGCACGTGGCGCCAGGTTACCTTCCATTACTTCCTTTTTATCCAAAAGCCTTTTGCCATCAGCGGAATAAAGGAAAACTCAAAACCGCCTTTGGCTTCACCTGCATAACATTCGATACCAGGATGTTCAGGATCAATATCCCCGATCATCCCCTGACCATGCACGTGAAATGTTTTCTTGTCAAACCCCCAGATGATCTTGCCTGTGGCTGCTTCTACCAGGCAGGCACCGTTTTGGGGTGCACGGGTTTCTATACCGTAGAAAATTTCCAGACCAGGCTTTACATTACGGTTAAATTTGGCCGGGTCCTGGATATATTCAAGTGAGCTGTTGGTGGTGAGCAATACGGAGGAATTGTCTGGCAGGTTAACCAGCAGCGGCTGGGCACTGGTGTTGCGTATTTCCAGGGGTAAACTCCCCTGAGTCGGCATCCTGTGTTTTGCCACAGTCTGAAACGTTCGTTTTCCAGAAAATCTACAATGGTATTAAATTCTTCTATAGAAAGTTTTTTGTTTCCACGGCTTCATGCCACGCGGATGACAAGGATTGATTCTTTCGGCTCAATCGCTTTCTATGATATTATGAATACAAAAATGAAATATACCCTTGAAACTGAAAAAAATTTAAAAAAAGCTTAAAATTTCATGCATTAGTATAAAACCAGGAGGCAACGCGATAGGAAAGCAGACAGATTGTAAGCGCAGCCTTCCATTTGGCACGGAGCTTCAGTAGCGCTTTCTGAATCCACCCGGAATTTCATTCTATACCGCAGCATTGCCTTATAATACTGTTGGGCAATAACACCGAAAGCTTCCCTGTATGACAGCCAAAGCCGCGTTTCATCCTTCTGCCTCATATTCTTAATATAGATCTGTTCTCAACAAGGCATAAAAAAACATCTCTCACCGTACCAGTGAAAATAATTATAAGTATTTCACAATTTGAAATTCCGAACGGATCAATTCAGCCAGCACGCTAAAGCAGAACAGGGCAGCCTTTCGGGCCACCCTGTTCTGCTAAAAGTCAACAAGGATTTTCAATGGTATCCCGCATTCTGCTTTAAAGATCCGTTGCTGTTGTCAATTTCCTGCTGCGGAAAAGGAAGCAACCGGTGCGTGGCCGGCACAAATGTGCGTTTTGGTTTATAGGTACCTTCGGCTGGCAGATTGTTGTATACCTCTGCGGCCAGTCCCCACCTTACCAGGTCAAAATGACGCCCGCCTCCTTCAAAGGCAAGTTCCATTTTTCGTTCATACATCAGGTCGTTAAATGTTGGAGCGTTAATAGCTGCCAGTCCGGCGCGGGAACGCACCAGGTTCAATGAAGCGGCTGCGGCTGCAACGCCAACCGTTCTTTTGTCGGGGCCGCCGCCATTGAGGTTCATCATCGCTTCTGCATGAATTAACAGAACATCCGCATAGCGTAATGCCGGAATACTCAACCCCGGTGACCAAGAGGTGTAAGCAGCGGCATAGGGCTGCATGTACTTGATACATACCACCGCCGACTGGTTGTTAGGCGCTTTGAGCAGATCTGTAGAACCGTTATAGGTGACCTTATCTACATCCCGTTTGGCTACCGTAGCGGCTTTGCGTTTATCAAGAGGCTGATAGGAATCGTAAAAGCTGTTGGTAGCACTTACCAGCCGCCAGCCCGCACCCAGTTCTTCCTCGTGGGTACCGCCCCAAACGTTATTGGGAAGGTACAAAATGCTGGTAATCGGATATTCTCCCAGCCTTGCCCCAAGTACCCACAGGTTTTCACTCTCGTTGTCGTGTTCCAGTGTGAAGAGGTCCGAATAAACAGGATACAAAACATGTTTGCCCGAATTAATCACCTGCTCGGCAGCGTTCTTACATTCTGTCCATTTTTTTTCATAGGCATATACCTTGGCCAGTAAGCCCCAGGCGGCACCAAGGCCGGGCCGCCCTTCTTCATGTTCGTAGGCAAGCTGGCTCGTAGCCTGGACAAGACTGGCTTCTATAGCTGCCCAAATCTGTTCTTCGGTGGCACGGACCAGAGACGATTCTACATTATTAGGATCATACAATGGTACTCCTCCGTAACGCACCACTTCATTAAAATAAGCGAACGCCAGCAGAAAATTGGCTTCACCCAGAATCCTTTTCTTCTGTGCCTCGTCCATACTGATTCCAGGCACATGAGCCAGTACATCATTGGCCCGTTTGATTACCTTGTAATAAGACTTGTAACTATTGAGGCTCAGGTCATTTTCGGTATTCTGTACCGCCCTGAACTCGCTCATTGCAATAAAATCCGAATAATTATCATTCATATAACCAATGTCACTGAATGCTTCCATACCACACCATTCTTCTCCGCCCAGCGCCTCTTCATCCTGCAAAGGTGTATAAACCCCGGCCAGCGCCGACTCCGCCTGAGCTGCCGTTTTCCAGAAAACCGCATCTGTGAATTCGTGCGGGTCTTTATCAAGAAAACCCTCTGAGCAAGAACCCAGCAAAGTAACTACTGAAAGGATGATTATATATTTTTTCATAGGTATGTCTGATTAAAAATTAAAGTTTAAACCTAAAATATAGGCTTTTGCCTGCGGGTAAGTTCCCCTGTCTACACCATACATATTGCTCGAATTATCCACATCAGCTCCAATTTCAGGATCGAAACCGGTATATTTTGTCAGTGTGATCAGGTTCTGGAAGGTGGTAAATACCCTGAGCTTACTGATTCCCGTTTTCTTCAGTTTGCCCCCAAAGGTATAACCCAGCGTGAGGTACTTCATCCTGAAAAAGCTGCCATCTTCTACGTAAAGTGTACTATAGGTTTTGTTGCTGTTCAGGTCCTTGATGGTGACCCGCGGTACAGAGTTACTTGGAGACTCAGGCGTCCAGCGATCCAGTATTTCCGGGCTGTTGTTGTAGGTACTTCCCTGCATAAACGTTCCGCCCAGTTTTAAACCATTGAATATTTTGTTACCCTGGCTACCAGACCAAAGCATGCTCAGGTCGAATCCTCCGTAGTTGGCCGCCACATTTAACGAATAGGTAAGCAGGGGAAAACTATTACCCGCATTGATCCGGTCCTTCGCGCTGATCACCCCATCTCCGTTTACATCCTGAAACTTCACGTCACCAGCTACGGCCAGGGGCTGAATCAGGTTTCCTTCCCCGTTTTTGTAATTATTCACTTCGCTCTGAGACTGAAAAATACCGAGGGCATTCAGGACGTAAAAATGCCCGATAGGCTCTCCTTCAGCAATCCGCCCAACCTGAGTATTTTTATAATCCGAAGTAAATATTTCCTTGGCTCCGGATACACCCAGCGTCACAAGCTTGTTTTTGACATGCGCCACATTACCGGTTATTTCGTATCCGAGCTTGCTGCCGGGTTCGCTCCGGTAGGTCAGGCTGAACTCATATCCTTTGTTGGATACCTCTCCGGCATTGCGGTAAGGCGCTTCCCCCACTCCATAAGAGGATACCAGAGGCACACGCACCAAGATGTCGGTTGTCTTTTTATCGTAATAGTCGGCTGTGAACAAAAGCCGGCTGTTCATTAATTCCAGGTCAATTCCTATGTCTGTCTGCGTGGTTTTCTCCCATTGAATGGTTGTATTTGCCATGCGGTTCTGGGCCACCGCCGTAAACGCAGAGCCGTTAAGTGTTGGTGAGCCAACGGTACTTACCGTGCTATAGAACTGATAATTAGGAATCTTGTCATTTCCCAGCTGTCCCCAGCTGGCCCTGATCTTCAGGTCGGAAACCACTTTTTTCAGAGGATCAAAAAATTTCTCACCCGAAATACGCCAGCCACCGGATACCGAGGGGAACACGCCCCAACGCTTGTCAGGAGCGAATTTGGACGAGCCGTCTCGCCGGATGTTGGCCGCCAGCAGATACTTGTCTGCAAACTCATAACTCACTCGGGCGAAATATCCCTGCAGAGAATAGTCCTCCGCCGAGCCGGTGGGATGGTTCGGGAAAGTACCCGCATTATTAAAATAGCGAAGAACCGGATCCTGGTTACTGAAGTTTTTAGCAGTTCCTGTTTCGGTTCTTTCAGTGATACCTTCTTCCGCCGACATACCGATAAGCCCGGCGATGTGATGTTCACCAATCGTTTTGTCCACGCTCAGTACGTTGTTCCATATCCAGGAGCTGTTGGTAATGTAGGTTTCCGACAAACTGTTTTCGGTAAGCCCTCTCCCGCCGCCCAAAGCAATGGCGGTAAAATTTTTGTTTTTACCAAAACCCCAGTTATAAGCCAGATCCGATTTAATGGTAAACATATTCAAAAACTTGTACTCCAGATAAGCATTACCTCCGATTGTGGTACCCTTGTTTACGTTATCGCGGCTGTTCAGCGAGGCAACGGGATTAGGAAAATCACCCGAAGGAGAACCGTAAATCTGGTTGGCTTTGTCTTCCCATACAGGCGTATTCCGCATATTGAACAAAGCCGAACTCAATACACCATTGTAAGCACCTCTCAGATCCGCCGCTTTCTGTTTAGAGATAACCATTGAAATATTTTCACCGAAAGTCAGGTTTTTGGCTATCTCGTGCTGGCTGTTGAAACGGACATTGTAACGCTGGTTGCTGGTATTCATGACAATACCATTGTTGTCCAGATAACCCAAACTGAACGAGTAGTTGGATTTGCCCGAACCTCCTCTGATGGCCAGGTCATGTGTGGAGATATAAGCCGGCCTGAATACCTCCTTAAACCAGTCGGTCCTCGTTACGGCGTTGTCAGGATTGGTATAATAATCCCATATCGTTTCTGATGTAGGAGTTCCGTCATTTCTTAAAGCTTCCGTATGGATGGTATTTCTCTCCGCAGCGGTGAGTGACTCCGGCATCTTCCAGGCTTGCTGCAAACCCTGGCTGGTATTATAACTTACCGTTGTTTTCTGATCGCGCTTACCTTTCTTGGTAGTTACGATCACCACACCATTTGCACCCCTGGATCCATAAATAGCCGCCGATGCTGCATCTTTCAGTATAGAAATACTTTCGATATCCGCTGGGTTAAGGCCTCCGATCGAGGAGATGATCCCGTCCACCACGTAAAGCGGGCTGTTATCATTGATAGAACCTGCTCCTCTGATCCTGATCTCTACCCCGGAACCCGGCTCTCCGGAATTCTGGATAACCGTTACCCCGGAGGCGCGGCCTTGCAGGGCATGAGAAACCGACTGATTGAAGCCCTGATTGACTTTTTCAGCAGAAATGGTTGAAATGGAACCTGTGACATCCACCTTTTTTTGTGTGCCAAAACCTATGACCACAATTTCCTCCAGAGACTGCTTGTTTTCCGCCATCACCACATTCAGCTCCGACCGGCTGCCTACCTCCACTTCCTGCGTTGAATAACCGATGTAAGAGAATACCAATGTGCCCGTACCACTGGGAATAGCCAACTCAAATTGCCCCTCGCTGTTGGTGGTGGTACCTCTGCTGGTACCTTTAAGTACAATACTCACTCCCGGCAGTATTTCATTCGTGGAAGTTTTCACTGTCCCTTTCACCGTAAATTCAGCCGCCGCCGGTATGAGCTGCATTTCACGCGGCGTAGTGACACTACTCGTTTCCTTTGCTTTGATCTGCGGGCTTAGCAATATCTGCCGACCGTTAATACGGTAGCCGATGTTGGTGTGTTGAAAAAGCTGCGCGAGCGCCTCGTCAATGGTCACCTTATTCAGATTAACACTTACTCGGGTTTTGGTATTCACCTGGTGGTGATCATAGAAAAAACGGTATTCCGTTTGTTTTTCGACTTCCCTGAGCGCATCCTGAAGAAAGATGCCCTCCTTGATGAGAAAAATCCGTTTGGGTTCGCTACCCGAAACGGCTCCCTGCACCAACTGGGAAACAAAGGCAAGTGAAAGGAATAAAAATGTAGCCATGATCTTGGATGAAAGCGGCGTCAGGCAAGAAAAAACCTTATTGACAGGCCACGATGAATTATTCTCGATAAGGTATCGGGTTCTTTTCATATTTTTGTTTGTTTTTAATGAAACACTTTTGAACTGTAACCTTCACTCCCGAGGGTTACAAGGCGCCGGTCGTGTGGGTAGCACGATCGGCGCTTACTATACTTTCAGAAGCCTTACATACGCCTGTCAGGTTAAAATTAGCAAATTACTTATTTACAAATGGTGCCTTCGATAAACAGCTCCCTGCCATATATGGAGTAGCTGATACCGTAACTTATTTTCAATAAATTCAATATTTCGGTCAGGCTTTCCTTTTCCAGATCAGCGGTTACGGAGCATCTCAGAAGGGAACGGTTATGTATATAAATCCTGACGCCAAACTTTTGCTCCATGTGAGCCAAAAGGTCTTCAAAAGGTTTTTCGTCAAAAACCATGGATACTCCAGGCTTGGGTATCTCTTTCTTATCTATTGCCTTTTCGGAGGACAAATTGCTTACCTTTAGCAGCCCGCTCCCTTTGGAGTAAACAGCCCTTTGGTTGGGTAACAGGGTTACAGGGCCAGTGGTGTTATCCTTTTGATCTATTCGTACGCTTCCTTTGAAAAGCGTGGTTTCCACCTCCTGATCCTGGCTATTGGAGCGAACATTAAATATGGTTCCCAGCACTTTGATATGCAGGAAACTGGTGTGTACTATAAATGGTCTTGACGGATGATGCGCAATATCAAAGAAGCCTTCACCTTCCAAAAACAGCTCCCTAGCAGGCCCTGTACGCATTTTACGGTTATAGCGGATACGGCTCCCTGCTTTCAGCCACACCACCGAGCTGTCTGGCAATACCAGCCGGGTAATTTCGTCGGCTTTTGTCGAAACGGTTATTGCTCCTGACAGGAATGGATTTTTATAAAAAGTGATACCTCCGATCAGCAAGATCACCACGCAAGCCGCCAGAAACTGCTTCCACCATTTCCTGACAGGATGAAGCGGACGAACTACCAACATTTCCCCTTCCGGGTCTGCCGATGACTGGGCCAACTGTGCATCTATCCCTGTCCTGATCGAGAACTTTATTAATTCTTCCTCAGCAAGATCATTAAAAAGCGCTTTTTCAGTTTCAGATTCCAGATGATCAAAGGATGCATACCAGTCATCAAGCTCCTGTAATTCCAAAGAACTGCAGGTCCCCTCACGTCTTTTCCTTAATAATTCGAGAATCCTTTCCGAAAGCATTTAATTCCGTTTGCTCACATGACAAACACCAGGCCCGGATGTACTATACCGTCGTGCAATTTTTTTTAAAGCTGGTAATAGGCTATCCTTTCCCTGATTCTTTTTAATGCTGTACTGATCTGATTACGAACCGTCTGATGCGATAAATTCAACATCCCCGCAATTTCCACCCCCGACAGGTTCTCATCCCGGCTCAGCATATAAATCTTACGCATCTGATCTGGCATGCCCGCTATTTCTGCCTCAATAATCACATTGAGTTCCTCTTCTTCCAGTCCCCCGCCAAAGTTAGGCTGAACGGAAGATACTTCTTTAAGATACTGAATATAATGCTTATCCCGGATCTGGCGGGCGTGGAGCTGATTGTAAACTTTATTCCTGACCGCCGTGAAAAGATAAGCCTGAATAGAAAGGGGTGTAACAATATCTCCCTTTTTAGCCCAGAGATTCACAAATACTTCCTGAACACAGTCCTGAGCTTCCTGGTCACTCTTCAGGCGGACGTAGGCAATGGCGTAGAGCTTTTTCCAGTAACGTTCAAACAATAGATCAAATGCTGCCAAACTGTCCCCGGTCCCCAGTTGCCTGAAGAGATCATGATCCGTGGATGCATTTGAAAGGGCTGTCATAGCTTAAGACTATCTCGTTCGCAATTCACAAAAATAGAATTATTTAAAAAAATTTAATAATTAAAAAATTATGAATCCACCCAATGCCAACGCATCCATCTGGACGAAACAAGGAATGATCGGTTCCAGACACGGTTCAATATTTCATCTTCCGGCTTTCACGTCAGGCAGCAGCCGTTTTAAATCAGCCATTTATGCCGACATGCCCTAACAAGATACCTGATGCCGGGTATTGCTTGCATGCTAATAAAATTTAAAAAAATGCTGAATTAAAAGTCACATCCCAGCAATTACCCGGGGATACCTCCACAGAGTACCAACTATTGTATAAATAAGTCATCATTTTACGTAGTACTTATTACAAATTTATTTTACTTTAATCCCGAATACACAGCTATTGTAAATCCAGACAGAACTCCTCTATCATTCGTTTTATGTTGAAATTCTTCTTTTATCTTTTTTTAACTGGTTTATGGATATCAACTTCTTGCAAAAACACAGGGAATGCTGGCAGAGATCATGTGGCGTGGGCGGATACGGTTGCAGAACACTCCCTGAATCTGATGAGCGGCACCGAACCTGCTTCGGCTATCCGATATCTTGATTCGTCCTATGCCACACTTTCTGATCCGGGGATCACTGATCTTTGGAAAAAATATAATTTAAAGGTAGGTTACTACACCCACTATGAACGTGACCTGCAAAAAAGAAGGATGTATGTTGACAGTATGCTGCTGGTCCTGAAAAAGGTACCTGGCCGATACGAGGAGGAATATTCACATTCTCTTTTCCTAATGGCCGGTTTGCTGCAGGAAGAGAAAAAATATAACCAGGCCTTCCAGATTTACTATCAGGGAAGAAACTTTGCAAGAGCCCACCTTGAGAATTGCAGTTTGAGTGAATTCAGTAACGCCCTGGGGATTATCCGATACAAACAGGAGCAGTACACAGCGGCCATTCCTTACCTGAGACAGGCCTTTCAGGAAATTGAATCGTGCGACAATCCGTCGTTTGAGATTAAATTTATCCATGCACAGAGCATCCTCAATACAACAGCCCTGTGTTTTCAGAAGTCCAACATGCCTGACTCTGCCGTAAAATATTACAATCGTGCGATTCATTTTATTATTTCAAATCAGAAATTATATCCGAATAAACAGAATTTCATGACCATGGCACGTGCTGTGGTGGAAGGGAATCTGGGTGGCGTGTACGCCCAGATGGGCCGGTTTGATGAAGCCGAAAAGCACTTGCTTACCAACATCAGCCTCAACGACCGCCCCGGGTTTGGAATAGAAGATGCGCAGACGGCCAAACTCAAACTCATCCGTTTGTATATAGACCACAATTTATTATCCAAAGCCAGCAACTTGCTAGACCAACTCGGAGCAGACCTGTCATCAGGAAGAGGCAAAAGCATTGCACATGCTGATATCTGGGAAAACTGGTACCATCTGAAATGGCTGTATTACGATAAAACCGGTGATATCGTAGCTGCCTATCGGTTCTCCAATAAATACCATACTTACCGCGACTCGCTTGATCACCTGCAGAAGGGAATAAAGGAGGTAGACATGGATCAGGTACTCAGGGAGCAGGATCAGAAATACAAGCTGTCGCTGCTGGAAAAAGATAGTCAATTGAAAACAACATACGTCATCGGGTTGTCTACCGTACTGGCAATGGCTTTATCACTTTCGCTGGTGATCTGGCTATACTATCATCGTTCGCGAACCAACGTCAGAAATCTTACGGCTGTCAACAACCAGATGCAGCAGGCGTTATCCGCACTGGAAAACAGCCAGCTTGAGAATTCGAAGCTCATGAAAATCGTTGCCCATGACCTCAGGAATCCTATCGGAGCCATGGCGTCGGTGGCTGACATTATGCTGCTCGACGACCATCGTTCAGACGGAGACCGGGAACTGCTGAAACTGATCAAAGATGCGGGAAACAACTCCCTTAACCTGGTTGGCAACCTGCTCCACATGAACAGTACACCTGAAACAAATTTCAATAGGGAGGATGTAAATCTTCAGGATCTGGCACAGCAATGTGCTGATATGCTGGCGATTAGGGCCTCACAGAAACAGCAGGAAATTATGCTTGACCTCAAACCGGTCATTCTCCGGATCAATTATGAGAAAATGTGGCGGGTAGTTAGCAATCTGATTTCCAACGCGCTCAAATTCAGCCCCTCCGGAAGCAAAATTTATTTATCCATCCAAACAAGCCCGCAGTACGCTACCCTCACCGTCCGGGACGAAGGAATAGGAATACCTCCGGAATCCGGAAACAAAATATTCGATGCCTTTACCCGATCTAAAAGGAATGGTACTGCCGGGGAGGAATCCTTTGGCCTGGGCTTGTCCATCACCAAACAGATCGTAGAAGCCCACGGTGGCACAATACACTATGAAAGCGACGGCCATTCAGGTACCGCTTTTATTATCCAGCTGCCTATGAATACAGCGGTTTAAGCCGGAAAAGAAGGTAAGGCATTTCCCCTGCCGGTCATGTGGCTGTTGTCATCACCCAGGTACAGGATACCCGGTATCAGTACAGGAAGATCTGTCAGAATAATAACTCTGGCCACTATCCTGCCTATTTACCAGCAGTTTATTTTCCCAGCTTTTGCTGAATCAGGCCTATGATTTCTTTACGGTTTTTGGATCTGGCGAAATCCAGCGGGGATTTTCCGTCGTTTGAAAGCAAATGTAAATCCGCGTTGGCTGCCAACAGCAATTTTACGATTTCCACGTTATCCTGCCAGATCGCATCGTGAAGGGCGGTGTAACCGTTATAGGGACCTTGTTTGTTGATGTCAATATGATATTCTATCAGGAGCCGGGCGGCTTCGGTGCGGCCTGCATAAGCAGCCGCATGGAGCGCAGTGGCTTTCATTCCCGGATCAACGGCACGGACATCCGCACCCGCTTCGAGGAGCAATTTAACGATCTGGTTGTATCCCTTGTAAGCAGCAATAACCAGCGGGGCATCGTGGTTTGAATCCAGCTCATCCACATCCGCCCCGTTCTGAATGAGCTGTTCCACGAGCGAAATATTATTTTTATTGATGGCATTCATTAAAGCTGTCATATCCGATGAGTATTTTAATAAAGTAAATCCGTTGAATGTTAAAGTTCTTTGCTATTGTCCCCTGAGGAATCAGTACCTGGCAAAAGTACTTCACAACTTCAGAATCCAACAGGTACCTTTCCATTTGTCTCATGAAATTTTATTATCCGGTTTTCCCCGACCCGAATCTAAAACTACCCGATCAGTCAACTTTTTTGTAACTGATCAAAGCAGATCCCGGCCTGGTTTTAATTTGCAACGGGATGCCTTTGCTCAGGTCTGCACCTTTAATAATCTTTTTCTCTCCGGTATCTTCATTCCACCATTCGTAGTTCGCGTCGGCCTGCAGGCCGCCAGGTTTAACAAGTATGGTCTCCTGCTGATTTCCTGAGCGCCGGAACCCTACCACGATCCCATCCTGAGAACCGGGCCGGTGCATTTGATAAGCCAGCCAGACATCGTCGCCGGTATTGTCCCCAATGCCTGTAAGCGGATAGTAGTCGCCATAATAAAATGGCCTAAGCCGTTTAAAATCCCTGACCGACCGCTGCATTTCAGGAATGGTCACCTCGCTACCGGTGATTTTCCAATTAAGAACCAGCGCACTGCTCAGGCTCGACCTGAAAGTTAACGGGTCGGTTTTGGCAAATACCCCGGTACCGTGTAACGGCAAGAAAAAATTAAGTCCATAAGAATGACTCTGATAGCCGTTCGGCTCGCCATAATGATAGTCGGTACGCCACAAGGGCGCACTTCTTGAGGTAGTTTCCAGGTCAATCCGACGGCCACCGCTGGCGCAGTTATCTATCAGCAGTTCAGGAAAACGCACCAGCAAACTGTCCCAGTAGGCATACAAACCTTCGATATGCCTAATTTCCGTCATTCCTGTCCGGTCGGGTGCATCAGCCTGTTCCCAGTAAGGCATGGGATCCATGTTAAAATCCTGCCGGTAATAATCGATACCTTCTTTTTTGATCAGATCGCTGATGTAGTCGGTCATCCAGATACGCGCCGCCGGATTACCCAGATTAAACAGCCGATCCGCTTTTTTGGGATAAGAGAGCAAAAACTCAGGATGTTCTTTCTCTATCTGCGTCCCTTTATGCACGCGCTCAGGTTCAAACCACACCATAAATTTAGCACCCACCGCATGAACCGCGTCCGAAACGGGTTTGAGACCATTCGGAAAACGCTCCTTGTCAACAGACCAGTTCCCGACATTCTGCCACCATTGTCCGTTTTCGCCCATGCCGCAGCCGGTATACCACCCGGCATCCAGCCAAAAGACCTCCGGAACAATTCCAAACTGCTTGTATCTTTTTACCAAAGAAATGGCATAATCCTCTGTAAGGCAGCTATACTCGTTGCAAGGAGGCGGATCACCCCAGTTAAAACCTCCCGAGAGGGGATATTCCGCAAACTTCCCATTGATTTTTCGGGAATGGTGCGCCAGCATGAACTGCCTGAAAAGATTGTTCCCTATCAACCTGTCGGCACCTTCCCAAAACAGCAGGCTCACGCGGGGCGTACGGATTTTTTCCTGGGGGAACAACCTCAGTTTCATCCTCTCCATTCCCGATTTCAGCAACAGTTTTTTCGAGGCGTTCAGATTGATATCCGCAAACCATTTGCCCGTCCATCCGATGGCCGCCATCATTCCCTTTTGGTCGGGAGTGCTGATATTGAAAAAAGGCATGGCGCCCCGGTCCGAAGAGCGGCCCCCTCCTGTTGTCAGGTAAATATTCCTGCCGGGATGAATCGTACTGTCAATGGCCGCAAAATCCGACTTTTTTGCATCAGAGGCTGACGCATAGTGCAAGGTAAATTTCCCGTTTTGAGCATACCCAAAAGACTGATCCAGTACGTATACCTTTTCCAGCAAAGGAGCATTGGCAGCTGCGTTATTGCTTATCTCGAGTACCCACTCTACGGCCTGAAAATCATTAAAGCCGGTAACATTGCATTTCACTACCAGGCCCTGACCGGGTTCGGTGTAAGTAAAAACATAGTCGGTTACAGGGCCGGTGGTAACGGCCTTTTCAGCTTTGAATTTCCATTTACCAATGAAAAGCCGTGAATCCCTCCCGCCGTATACGAATGAGAACGGCGGTACTTTCCCTTTGGCGAAATTAGCCAGGACCCATTGGTCCACGGTCTGCGCCCGACCGGATGAGACAGCCTCGGAAGGTCGGGCCGCAAGTGTCGCAAGTAAAAATAACAATATCCTCATATACGCCTGGGATGTTTTCATCATAATATCTGACAATCTCAAAAAAGACATCGCGTTGCTGTTTGATTTCATAAATTTTTCCTGAAAATCATTTATGTAAAAATGGGGGGAACAACCTTTGCTGCCATCCGCTGATCCCTATATCTGTTTTAGTTTCTATCAAAAATGGGTTTATCATAAAACAAGGTGCTGGTTAGTCTATGACCCACCGGTTCCCCTTTGGCCCCATCTCTGCATAAGGAATGGGTTGCAATCCTGTGGCTTTCAGATAACCGCTGTCACAAAACGTACCCAGTTCCTTCCCATCACTTTTAACAGAGGTATTATTGGATTGTATCTGAATGGCCTTATCCCTGAAAAAAACCTTTTCACAATCAACCAGCAGATTGTTGACCACGGTGTTCACATCGGCATTGTCACGGATCCCTTTCAGATCAGGATATCTCGTTTGGTACAATTCTGAGCGAATATCAACCTCCTCATATAATTTCTTCTGTATGACCGGAGAATCCAGCGTTTCCAGCCACCGCTTAGTACCCCAGGTCGAAAAACTAACGCCCGCAGGGCATTTAAAAAACAGGTTGTTTTCCACGCGGTTATCTTTGCCTCCGTGTATCTGTACAGCCCCAAAATCACGTGCACCGCATTGCTCAAAAATATTACCGTAGATGGTGAACCCGGAAATCATGTCATCCAGCCTTACCCCCGCTGCCCCATGCCGGGTTCCACCTGCAATATGAGCCCAGTGGTTATACCTCACAATGTTTCCCCGGTAACCGGGATTATAAAAGACATCCAGCCCGCCCTGGTCATCCGACTCATTGACGACGTGGCTCACCTGGTTATATTCCAGTACAATATCATTGCCTTCCAGCCGGACGGCGGACGAGGAAGAATAACGGAAACGGTTATGACTAAGCCGCATGCCACAGCCTTCTATATATACTGCGGGCTGATATGTTCGCTTGAAAAGCGAAAAATTTTCGACTACTGTATGTTCCACAAAATGACCGGCAGGGACAAGTGTCTTACGATCACCTCCTTTCACCTTCATACCTCCGCAACCCAGCGTCCTGAGCAGACAACCAGCTATACCGATACCGCTCCCTTCTTCCACATGAATACCATCCTTACCAAACCTTTCGACCCGGCAATCGGAAATAAGGCAATTGTTACTTTGCCTGATCCTTATGGCACTTCCCCTGCCTTCTTCAAAAGCCAGGCCACGCAAAGACAAGTTGGTACAATGCTGCATTTCTATCATAAAGGGGGCAGAGAAAACCGACAGACTTACCTCCGCCCTGGAAGGATTCACACCGGTGGGCGGATACCAGTACAGCAGCCCGGTAAGCCTGTCCAGGTACCATTCTCCGGGTGTATCAATTTCGCAAAAGAGGTTTAATCCAAAGTAACGGAGGCTGTCTTTATAACCATACCCGTGGTAAGGCTCACGGATGTGGATGCCTTTTTCCAGGGTATCTATATGCGAAACTTTTTGAAACTCCTCGCTCCAGTCCCAGTACCAGTAGCCTCCCAGCCGCACATCACTTTCCAGGGCCCAGCGATCCTGGCGCTGATCCAGATATTCGAAATCGCCTTCTTTTGTACCTCTTTTAGCCACATAGGTTGCTGGCAGTGCCGTCTTGCCCATTACCTTTCCTGCCTTAGTGAGCCCCGTATTGGGCCAGCGGGCAAGTGTCTGCACCTGACCACTCAGGAAAAGCTCAGGCCGGAGGCCCAGGTCGGTGGCATCTCCAAACTCCGAGATACCGGCTTCCCTAAGATCAGTCACATACACCTTGCCATTTACAGCCGGATCGAGCTTTTTTAACATTTCCTTATTTTGAAGGACCTTCCAGCTTTTCAGTTTCCTGCTCCCCGAAAAAACAGGTTGCTGGTTCTTTTCAGCCTCATAAACGACGGGGGCATTTTCGCTTCCGGAATCTTCCGCAGCAAACAATACCGGCTTTTCCAGCGCATATACTCCCCCGCCCACAAATACTTTAACCGGCCTGTCACGGTTCACTGTACGCAACTTACGCACCCGTTGCCTGGCTCCTTCCAATGTTTTTAAAGGAGACTTTTTGGTACCCTCACCGCTATCAGAACCTTTGGGGGAAACGTATAATACTATTTCTCTGTCTTCCCATTTTCCGGCTGCAATCCGGGAGTTGCCAGCAAAGGTGTCCTGACTAAGCCACAATCCAAAACATAACAATAATAGAAGCAAAGGTTTTTCTTTCATTGGATAAATCCTGATTAATTCACAAACGAGCCCGAAGGGTGGCTCTTTAAACAATTCATTACGGTAAAGAATATATATCCCTGTACACTGCATGGCAGTAAAAGCAAGTATATTTCCTGCGTTTTTAACCTATATAGTTAAAGAATTCAACGGTTTATGCAAACCTCTCGTCCGACACACTGGAAAGCGTTGAATTTCCGAGCCGTTTGATTGACAACGGAACTGACCCTGTCACCATAAAGAAAAAAGTCCGGCGGGTATAACCTTTTATATCCATTATTTTATAAAAGAGGCCACATTCCCGCTGCTGTGTATATCAAACTGCTTATAATACTGCCAATTGTCGGCTGCGGGCTTAGCAACGGGAGTTTTTTTATGACAGGAGGAAAATTACGCTCCCCTTTTCAAACTATTCACCATTTGTTACATTTCATTACAACCTATTTTATCTTCCGGGAGTCTGGGTTAAAGTAGCTAACCCAACCCTTTGTATGAAACACTTTATTATTATTGGCACTTCGCTTCTTTTATGCCTGGCAAACGCCGGATGCAGGATGGAAACCGCCGGACCCGAAATTACCGGCCCTGAGCCGCCTCCGCCAGCTGTAAAGCTGTTGTCACGCGACAGTATCACTACAGGCACCTACCGGGGCATTGCTATTAACAGCACTGACGACGCCACATTTGCCATTTTGGAAGATTACCGGCAAAAGGGAGTAGCGAGCTACCAGGGAGCAGTTCATAATTATTTTGCCGATGTTAGCGACCTCAAAGAGCGGCTTCCGTTTTTTGACTATCTGACGCTGGACGAGCAGACAGATACCGATTCCGGTGTGCAGATCAGCCTCGTAGCTGGCCGTGTAACAGAGATCGCGCTGAACAACCGCACAGCACTGAAGCAATGGCCTCAAACTTCTGATTCCACTGAGGCCATCCGGATCGGGGATGAAGGTGAAGTACTATATAACAAGCTGGTTGCGCTCAGCACGCAAAGTGCGTTTGCTCCCAAATTTCAACGCATCACACTTTTGGCGAAATATTCTTATGCAATATATGACCCTGCCAAAGCAAGTTTACCATGGAATATTACCTTCCAAGTAGAGCCCGATATCAGTGAAGCGGCTACGGTGCATTTCAAGAAAAAAAAGGTACAGTATATCATCGTAAATCGCTTTCAGAGATTGTAAGGATACCTATCCGGAAACTCCCGAAGGAACAATGGGCTTGCCCATCCTTTGAAACTAAAACAGCGTATTCGGCCCGTTTTTTCGTTCAAAACAGGTATATTACGGCAAACTTTGTTCATCATCATCAAATCCAACGACATGAGTAAGATCACTGTAAAAGACGGTACCGAGATTTATTACAAAGATTGGGGAACCGGTCAGCCCATTGTTTTTCACCACGGCTGGCCTTTGTCCGGCGATGATTGGGATACCCAAATGATGTTTTTCCTGAATCAGGGATTCAGAGTCATTGCACACGACCGGAGAGGGCACGGGAGGTCGTCACAAACGGCGGAAGGAAACGATATGGATACCTATGCTGCTGACGTGGCCGAGCTTACGCAAGCACTTGACCTTAGGGATGCAATCCATGTGGGACATTCAACGGGCGGTGGTGAAGTAATTCGCTATGTTGCGAAATACGGGCAGGGCCGCGTGGCCAAAGCGGTACTGGTCAGTGCGGTTACACCATTAATGTTAAAAACCGAGGACAATCCGGATGGGATACCCATGTCCGTATTTGATGAAATACGGGAAGGTACTGCCACAAAACGGTCGCAGTTTTTCCAGGATTTTACGATGCCTTTTTATGGGTTCAACCGTGAGGGCGCGACCATATCGCAGGGAATACGGGATAACTGGTGGCGGCAGGGAATGATGGGCGGGATAAAAGCACATTACGACTGTATCAAGGCTTTCTCCGAAACCGATTTCACCGAAGACCTCAAAAGTGTGGATGTACCGGTCCTGATCCTTCATGGCGAAGACGACCAGATCGTTCCTTTTGAACTGACGGGTGCACGGGCGGTAAAACTGGTAAAAAATGGGAAACTCATCTCCTACCCGGGTTTCCCTCACGGTATGCCGGCAACAGAGGCCGCTACCATCAATGCGGATCTGCTGGCGTTTATCAGGGAATAACAAATTATAAATCAAAACATTACAAAATAACGGATTGGTCACTCTGGCAGTAACCGATCCGTTATTTTTTACCAGGAAATTGTTTTTATATTTGGCATACTTAACCGGCAATTATTTGCCTCCTTGACCCCGACAATAATCTGCTCACCTTCGGAGAAAGCAGATAAAAATAACCACCATGCCCCGAAGACAGTACTCAAAAATGATATTGGCCACCTTCCTCTATGGAGGAATCGTATTGATGTTTCTGGCGGCAGGAATGTTCATTTATGGCGTACATATGTTTACCTACCGCGGGCAGTTCAGTACATGGGAAAAAGACATCGGTGAGTTTTCCTTTCTTTTTTGGCTTCCAACGCTTCTTTCAGGACTAATCTCAACCATGATCAGCATTTCGATCAGAAATTCCATAGGAAGAAAAGCAGGCCGGAAGCAGCCCGAAGGTACCAAAGATTTGTGAATCAAAGGATTCTTGTCAAATCCATCATTCAGGATTGGGGTCGCGCCTGACCTGCATTCACATCAGCAGACGCTCCAGAGTAACGTGTCCTAACGTATAGGTCATTCCGAAAGTCTCTTTTTGATATTTAGTATTCCTTTTTAGCGAAAAATCTACTTCAAATCGTTAATTTGCGGACTCCTCTATCGAATTGGTTTAACATTGATACAAAATAATTTCTACCGAAAGACCAAAAACGATCCAGACGGCTTACAGGATCTTTGGGAAAAGGAATTCGAAGCGAATTCCCTGCTCGGCCACAGGATATTTTGTTTTACGTCTTTTATAGTCTATCCTTTAACGGCTGTCGTTTACTACCTCAACGGAAATCCCGATTACAAGTCTATTCTGCTGACACAACTTATCAGCAGCAGCCTTGTATTGGCCGTTACTATTCTCCATTTCAAAGGAAAAATAAACGGCCAGAATGCCTCTTTTATCAGCCGGATGCTGCTTGTTGTTTTTCAGTCCATTATTCTGGCCCGTTTCGAAACCGTTTATTATTATAGCCTGAACATCAATCTTACCCTCCAGCTGATATTTTCGGTTTGGGTGCTGCGTTGGAAATGGAGTTACGCTTTAACAAGTTCCCTGACCACCATCGTATTTTTCTCGATTGCTCTTTACAGCAGCGGAGCCGATGTGCTCGTCCTGTTTTTAAAAGAGGGAGGGATGTTTTACTTCATCGGACAAAGCGTTTTTCCATTGATACTGCAGATGCGGTATACCCGGCAATACCGGGAGTTCATCTATTTCCACAGCCTGCAAAAGCAAAATAAGGAGCTCGAAAAACAAAATGAGCTGGCCCGGGAAGCTACGCAGGCAAAAACAGACTTTCTCTCCATGATGAGCCATGAGATCCGGACTCCGTTGAACGGGATTGTGGGTATTATTCACCTGATGCTCCAGGAAGACATGAAGACCGACTTCCAGAGAGAACTGGTGGGAACACTTAAATTTTCGTCGGATCACCTGATGGCGGTGGTGAACGACATCCTGGATTTTAATAAAATCAACTCCAATCACGTCAAGCTTGCCCAGGAGTCCTTTGACCTCTCCCTGCTGCTTAAAAATCTGCAGAAAACATTTATTCCCAAGGTACAGGAAAAGCACCTGGACCTGATTTTTGAAGTTGAACCGACTTTGCCTCCACAGCTGAACGGAGACCAGGTCCGCCTGAACCAGATCATTACCAACCTGATACACAATGCCGTTAAGTTTACAGAGAAAGGTTTTGTAAAGCTCACTGTTAAAGAAGAGAAAAGAGATGAAAGCCGGATAACGCTGCGCTTCGACGTCCGTGATTCGGGAATAGGTATTGCCCCGGAAGACCAGCCGACCATTTTTGAAATTTTTACCCAAAGTAATACCGAAGCCAACCGCAGCAACAGGGGGACCGGCCTTGGGCTTGCCATTACTAAAGAACTGCTGCGACTTTTTGGAAGTGATATCAAACTGGAAAGCGAACCGGGAAAAGGATCAAGTTTTTCATTTTCGATCGAATTTCCATATTCTGCCCAACCGCTGGTGAAGGAAAAGCCTGCCGGAATTAAAGTTGCTCTTCCAGAAGCCCGGATTCTGGTTGTGGATGATAATGCGATTAATTTATTGCTGGCTACGAATTTGCTCAAAAAAGTTGGACTGCAGTATGACAAAGCCGAGAACGGAGCCGAAGCCGTTGAAAAATTCAGAGAGAGAGGATACGAAATGATACTGATGGACCTTAAAATGCCTGTGATGAACGGCTTTGAGGCAACCCGGCTGATCCGTGAACAAGGCTCACTGGTACCCATCATTGCGCTAACGGCCTCCGCCTTTACCGATGAACGTGAAAAGGCGCTGTCCAATGGTTTCACGGGCTATCTGGTTAAGCCCTTTCTTCCAAAGGATTTCTACGATCTTATCTTTACTTTTCTGAATACTGAAGAGCAAAAGCACTAAATTGAAGTATTTTATCAGCCGTTTAAAAATAAAAAATCAATGAAATCTTTCGGCTTCTTCCTCTGCATGCTAGTCACCTTCAACCTGACATGGGCGCAACAGGTACACCCGGATCTTCAATATGCAAAAGCTGAGCTCATTCAGCAACGAGCCAACGGCTTCAAGGGAATCTGGTATATGAATCAGCCTTCAAACGATGAGTATGTTTACAAATACAGCGGGGGACTGGCCGTTTATCCCGCTAATCACCGCCCCTTTGCGATTTACTCCAAAGAGGCAAAAAAGACGTTTTTCTGCTTCGGAGGTACCGACGATTCCAATTCAACCTTGCTACATAATGTTTCTTACTTCGATCATCAAACTGGAAAAGTAGCAAACCCCGTCATACTTCTGGACAAGAAAACAACAGATGCCCACGACAATCCCGTTATTTCGATCGATGACAAAGGATATCTGTTTATTTTCTCCACATCACACGGAGTAGCCCGGCCCTCCTATATTCACAAAAGCAAAAAACCTTACGATATTACCTCCTGGGAAACGCTCCCTGCTACGGAACTGGTAAACGGAAAGGAGAAACCGTTTGACAACTTTTCTTATTTCCAGGTATATCCCGTGAAGGGGAAAGGGTTTATAGCGCTGTTCACAAAGTACAATCCTAAGGGGCACCGGGTCATTGGGTTCAATACCAGCAAAGATGGCCAGCACTGGAACGAATGGAAAATACTGGCGCATATAGAAGATGGCCACTACCAGATCAGTACGGAACAGAATGGGAAAGTCGGGGTGGCATTTGATTATCACCCCAAAGGAAAAGGGCTGAATTACCGTACGAACCTGCAATACCTCGAAACCCCGGATTTTGGGCAGACATGGTTGAATATTCGGGGAGAACAGGTACAGCTGCCTCTAACCGAAAGTAATAATCCCGCAGTAGTCCATGATTACGCGAGTGAAAAGCTGAATTGCTATCTGCTGGATATAACCTTCGACAAAAAAGGGAAACCGGCCATCCTGGTGATATCCAGCAAAGGATATGAAGCAGGCCCCCGTAATAACCCCAGGGCATGGACACTTTACCGATGGCGGAACAAAAACTGGGAGCACCATGTGGTTACCACATCCGACAACAACTACGACATGGGATCTATTTATGTGGAGTCGGACAAGGTACTGAAAGTAATAGGGCCCACGGTAGACGGCCCGCAGGCATATAATCCGGGTGGTGAAGTGGCCATGTGGCTCAGCAAGGATGCCGGAAAAACCTGGATCAAAGAAAAACAGATGACCCGGAACAGCAAGATGAACCACTCCTATGTCCGCAAACCGTCCCAGGCAAGTCCCGATTTTTACGGTATCTGGGCTGACGGACACGGGCGTAAACCTTCGGAATCAAATCTGTATTTTACCAATCACAAAGGTGATGTCTTTCAGTTGCCAAGGCATAGCAACGATGACATGATCACTCCACAACTGGTAAAATAAACCATACCTGAGGTGATCATAACGAAACATTTGGATACCACTGTTATTATTCCTATTTTCGGGTACGTACCCGATACTCTTCATTCCCTACTATTCCTGAAACCCTGAAAGAGCCGTTAACCAGACATCTCAATGGTCAAGTATTCCAAATTCCGGATCACATCTTTACTGTTAATCCTTGGACTGAGTGGCCAGCTTGCCGCTCAGTCTCAAATAAGCCGCCGGCAGCAGTATTTGCAGGAAAGTTTGAGAATCAACGAACCCAAAGACCATCGGCATCCCATCAGCCGCAGGGTAACGATCCAGGATAGCACCTGGCTTGATTGGCTCCACAGAACCAACGAGTTGCCTCCTGATTTTTCCCAGATGCCCTCCATCCCGTTCCTGCCCGACCCGCTTACAACACAACGGAACGGCAAATCTTACGCAATCAAAACAGTGGATGAATGGAATATCCGGCGCCAGTGGATCAAAAGGCAGTTTCAGCACTGGGTATCCGGTACTGTACCTCCCGCCCCCGACAACGTTAAAGCCCGGACCCTGTCGGAGAAAACGGAAGGAAGTACTAAAATTCAGATGATAGAACTGACTTTCGGCAAAGACGGCCAGGCTAAAATGACATTTGAACTGATGATCCCTGCCGGTACCGGCCCATTCCCTGTTTACATGACTCCCTGGACACACCGCAATTGGGCTCAGCTTGCCGTCAGACGGGGTTACATGGCTTGTGTTTATGCAGGAGCCGATTCCAGGGATGATACCCAGGCTTATCAGGCGTTGTATCCCGCCTATGATTTTACCGCGCTGATGCGGAGGGCATGGGGTGCATCCCGGGTGATTGATTACCTGGTCACGCGCCGGGATGTCAATAGCGCTCAGATCGCCATCAGCGGGCATTCCAGAAATGGCAAGCAGGCTTTGTGGGCAGGAGCATTTGACGAACGTATTGCTGCCGTTGTATCCAGCAGTTGCGGAACCGGCGGGATTACCCCCTGGCGGATGAGCGACCCCCAGCATACCAATCAGACGCTGGACGACATCACCTCCAACGCTGCACACTGGTTCCACCCAAGACTACGCTTCTTTTTTGGCAGGGAAGATAAGCTTCCCATTGATCAGAACCTGCTGATCGCCCTGATTGCGCCCCGGAACGTTCTTTTTCAGTATTCAACGGCTGAGCAGCAGCTCAATCCGTGGGCCAATGAACAATGTTATTATTCTGCACGTAAGGTTTTTGAGCTAATGGGTGTGGCTGACCGCATTGCCCTCGCACCACGCATGGGTGAACATGCGGTTGCCGCCCGGGATGTGGAACAATGTATCGACTTTCTGGATACGCGCTTTGGACGCAGAAATATTCCATGGCAGAGAAACCTTTTTTTCGATTTCCGTTACACAGAATGGGCAGCCGCGCACAAACGCGATTCGGTGGATGCTTTAAACAAAAAACCGTTACACTTACAGGTACCGGCAACGACGGCCTCTTTGAAAAAACAAAAAGATGATATTCTGGAAAACATTCAATGGCTGCTGGGTACCGAACCCTCAGGCGTGAAACCAGACCTTGTTGCAGTTACGGAACCTTCCAGGGTTGACTGGATGGACCGCATCACCGGAAGGCCCGTCGTGAAAGGTACCAAAACCGAATACATAGGCCCCTATACTGCTATTGGCGATCATATAGCCGCAACGATCTATTATCCTACAGACTCATCCGGGGCAAAGAAACTGAGGTCCAACGGAAAGATACCCGTGATCATTTATTTACATCAATACGCCTACGCGCATGGGTATGCCCATGGATACAGTACAGAGAGACAAGGCAATAGTAAATTGTTCCAGACGATGACCGACCAGGGTTTTGCTGTTATGGCACTCGATCTGTTTGGCTTCGGGACCAGAATGCAGGAGGCAACCTATTTCTACAAACGTTTTCCCGAATGGTCAAAAATGGGAAAAATTGTGAGTGATACCAGAGCATGCATAGACGCCCTTGAGACCTTTGAGGTCATAGACAAAGACCGCATATTTTTGCTGGGCAATACGCTGGGCGGACAAGCCGCCCTGCTCACGGCTGCCATGGATCAACGCGTAGCCGGAATCGCAACGGTGGCCGCCTTTTCACCCTGGCGGGCTTCCGATAGCCGTTATGAGAGTATCCGTAGCCTTTCGGATTGGCATGGACTGCTCCCCCGGCTCGGTTGGTATGCCCACCGGCCCCAGCAGGTTCCGGTTGATTATGCAGAGATCATCTCCTGCATCACTCCCCGTCCGTTGCTTGTCATCGCTCCTGAAATGGATAGATATAGCAATATCAAAGCTGTCAGAAGCGAGCTCGCTCTGGCAAAGAAAGTATATCACGAACACCAGGCAGCCGAAAATCTCAGAACCTATTTCCCGTTGGAGATCAACCGGATCACGCTGGATATGCATGCCCGCATTACTGACTTTTTTAACGAAGTATCTATCAAATGAAGATGGAAACCATCAGCTCTCTTGTACATGGTACAATAATATTACATATCTAATCCAACCCTACTGCCAATCGGTTTCCTCAAGAATAAAAATCTCGTTTACCGTCGAATCAAACACAAAAGCAAGCTTTAAAGCAAGTGTTGTGGAAGGCGTAAATTTCCCGATCTCAATCGAATTAATCGTCTGCCTTGACACACCGACCTTGGCCGCCAGCTCTGCCTGTGTAATATTTTGTTTGGCCCGCTCCACTTTGAGGTAGTTTTTCATTATTTTTTAACAACCACTAGAACGAAAGATTCAAACGCAAATAGTATATCCCATTAGCCAAAGCAAATACCATGATCAGGAAATGATTGATTTCGGTGAGCTGAAAAGAAATAACCTGGTGCACATATAAATTCGTACTGATCAGCTTGATACCATACCCCAGCATCAGGGCAATGTAGGCTGAGGATGACTTTAAAATGATAGCGCGTTCATCCTCTGTTTTCCCTTTACTCACAAACAAAATAAACAAACCTGCGAGCAATGGGATTTCCGAACCCACAGACTTATCGGTGATGATCAATATCATGCCTGTGACAACCAGCAACAGGCCCAGGTATTTAAATATTCCGTGCATACATCCTAAGTTTGATTACCCAAAAGTACAGTTTACTACCTAAAAAGACAAGAAAACTTTACTTTTATTTTCATTTACAGATATTCAGAAAAAAGTGCGCAAACCATAGTAAACGTCGCGCACCTTAAAGATTTTCTACAACTGTCAACAAAGTATATCTGGCATTAACCCACCCGTTTTCCCACATTTTCAATCCAGTTTATCACATAATCCGCTACTTCCTCCCAACCCTTCTGACCGGCTATGTAATGGCTTCTGCCTTTGAACTCTTTATAATCAACTATACTGTTTTTGTCTTTATAACGGCTGGTTATCTTTTTGGTCAGCGCAGGAGAAAATATGTTGTCTTGTTCTCCGGTGATGAACAGCAAGGGCTGATGCGGTTTACTGAAATCCACGTTAGCGAATGATTTCAATAAAGTCTCCCTTGCTATTTTTCTGCTTTCAGGGACGGCTGCTTCTTCATAAGCCACTGCCGCTTCGGCCTCACTCATATTATTAAAAAATGCTCTTTTGTACCAATTCCTGCTTCCCAAAAAAGGCGATTGTCCTTTAAAGAAATCCACAACCGGATATACAATTTTTATGGTCGAGAATGGAGCAAGTACATTTTTAGGAGGAGCGCCATCTATATTGATCCCGGCTACCGCTTTGCCCATTTCGATCAGTTTCAACACGACCAGCCCTGCCAGAGAATGACCCACCACAATTGGCTTTTCAGGTAAAGTATCAATCAGTTTAACAATATTCATTACAACATCTTCAAAACCGGTTTTGGTTAAATCGGGATGGATATTGGCTCTTAAATCCGATGGAACGCCATCATGCCCCGGATTGGCCGGTGTATGTACCGTATAGCCCTGTGCTTCGAAATAAGTTTTCCATGCTGCCCAGCTTTTATTATTTACAAACAGGCCGTGGATAAAAACGATGGTTTTTGACTGTTTCATTTTTCTTCTTGTTTAAATTGATATACAAAGGTGAATAGGTAAAGACAGATTAATTTTAACCTGGGTTAAAATCGAATGCGCTACAAAAAATTTAATAGCCGTATTGGGAAACATTCCAGAACCAGGAATCGGCGGAAGCGAATAATCGGTTGAGCGCATTTGAACCTTTATTTAGGTACAACCATCTATTACCTTCCAACCGCTTAAACGTAGACATACATCAACCAATGGCTATTTCCAATGAGTATAATGCTAAAAACTGCTGATGACTATGGACCCAGCGTATTCCGTAAATAGGTATTGGATACTTTGCATTGCCTAGCCTAATAATAGTCAATTATCCTTAGAAACCCGGTAAGTATCTATGAGAAAATTAACATAAATATCTGTTCATGAGACAAATGCAAAAAATAAGTACCTTTTTCATAAAACCGCCACTAAATTTCAGATCATTATAGCCATCAGAAAAAACAGCATAGCTGTACTGAATTTACATGACTGGACTGCAACCATCTGGAAAAACCGCATCATTGAAATGTAAAATTTCATTATGGAAAAAATACCTGACAATTTCTGGGAGGTTACTTACAGGCAAAACATTGCCATGATGGAGGGTGTCTGTTACCGGTATACGCAAAACCGGCAGACGGCCGAAGACCTCGCTCATGATGCGTTTCTGATTGCGATCCGCAAATTCAGCAGTTTTGCAAACAAAGGCCCCTTTGAGGCATGGCTGAGACGCATCACCGTTAACGTGGCTTTGCAATATCTGCGGGAGCAGAAAAAGCAGCGAAAATTTGTGGCGTCTGCCACAAATGCCACAAATTTTGATAATCTTCAACAGGAAAACTCATTGGAAACAACTCTGGCTTTTTCGGAAAACGAGCTTCTGGAGGTCATCAACTCGCTGCCCGAACATCACCGGATGGTATTTAACCTTTATGTGATCGACCATTTTACGCACGCACAGATCGCGGCTCAGTTAGGGATCAGTGAGGGAACTTCGAAATCACATCTGGCCAGGGCAAGGAAGAAGGCCAGGGAGCTACTCTTTGCGCAATTCAGAAAAACAAAAAAAGGAAAAAGAGTTATGCCATTCTGGCTGTTACACCGGAAATTATGGAATGTTGACCGTACCGTTGAGAGACTATTAAACGATCTGCCGGTTCAGCCTTTAAAAAATTTACCAACCGAATATGTAAGCCAACACCCTATACCCGTAGAAGCTCGCAGTCTTCAAGGCATCTCACACACGATTTATCTTAAGGCAGGATTCATAGCGGTAGGTACCCTTTTCTTGTTGGGAGGTGCGCCAAACTTTGACACTCGTTCCACGAACGTAAATGAAAAAACCGAAAAAGCGATGGTATCGCGTAAGGCCCCTAAGCATACCTATAATGTCACTTCAAAAAGCAAAAAAGATAACTTCAACCTATTTTCTCACTCAGCAACTGCCACCCTTACCAATCATTCCGTCATAGTGAAAAACACAAAAAAAACGGAACCGATGAAAAATTTAAAAACACTGAGTACATTGCTAATGGCAGGACTGACTTTCGATTTCTTAGCGTTACCGGCTGTCAAACCGCTACCGTTTACAACCAACCGCATCGCCGAAAGCCGAATTTCGGAACAGAAGAAAGCAGAAAACGATACATCTGGCACCAGGCGGAACGACAAGCCCCTGAAAGGGACATTTTATGCGGAAAAGATATTCTGGTCCGAAAAAAACAACGAGTTGTATTTATTGGGAAGCCATGTGAAAGTCGACCTGAATACCCAAAAATTCACAGGAAGCGGTAAGTTTTCTTTTATCAACAGGTTCAGCTATCTAGTTATTGACGGCGTACAGGTAAAACCGAATGATACGATCAAACTGACGGCTAAAAAATATAACTTCCTGGAACTGCAGGAATCAGAAGGAATCAAAAAATATGGCGACAAAGGAAAATCCGGTGTGGTGGAAATAACGCTGGCGGAATAGGACAATGTGTCTTCACCTCTGTTCCCACTTCAGCAATGACCGCTTTATTGAGCGCAAAGTTTTAGATTTTAGTATGTCTTACGGAAAGTAATATACCGAAGCAAGGCATTAGCCCCATGTATATTACTTTCCGGAATCTGAAAATAAAAGCAGAATGTGTTAGCGGGTGGTCAGATTATTTCATTTTAATCCCTGACCAGCATTTTTTTTACCGTCCCCCTTTCCGTAGTCACCGAAACCAGGTACATCCCGGACGACGTGCCCGCCATGTTTATTTCTGCTTTACCACTTTCCTTTCTGGTCACAGATAGCGCCATCTTTCTGCCGAGCATGTCATATACTGCCACCTGGCCGAGAGAAGCATCTGCTTCAACAGTCACGTACACTCCCTTTCCAACAGGATTGGGGTACACCGCGAGGTTCCATTCCGTTTCACTGCGTTTTAGCACAATCACCCGGCTTACTTCAAAAGTACCGTCTGCATCCACCGAGCGAAGACGATAGTATACCGACGGTGCCCTCACACCAGTAAGTTCATCTGCAAGAGTGTAGGTATTTAGCGCGGTACTGTTTCCGACGGCATCCACACGGCCGATTTTTTCAAAACTAAGTGCATTTTCACTTCTCTCCACTTCAAAATGGGATGCACCCACCTCGCTGGTAGTCTGCCATTTCAGTATCGCACTTTTCCCCGACTGGCGGGCATTGAAACTGACAAGCGTGACGGGCAGGATAGAACATGTAACACCACTGCTTCCACCATCCGTTATGGTCCAGCTTTTGGTGGTAGTAAGGGTATTGCGTGCGTCCGTAGCGTTTGTCCCGTACTGTACGTCCAATGCTCCTAAGGTAAGACTGGATGGAGTATTAACGTTGTCTGCCCATCCGATAAGCGTGGCAGAATACTCGGGACAGGCCATTCCGGAACTGTTAAACATGCCGGTCAGAATAACCCCTGTCTTCAAATCCCAGTCGCCCAGATCCTGGCTAAATGCATCGGCATCCCTTAACATGTCATTCATGGTGGTTACCGCAGAAACAGTCCAGCCGCCAATGTCCTGATTAAATACGGTTGCTCCTCTGAACATAAATTCCATGGAGGTAACTGCCGCCGTATTCCAAGTCCCTATATTCTGATTAAAAGCGGCCGCATCACGAAACATAGAGGCCATGTCCGTTATAGCTCCAGTATTCCATTGACCGATGTTTGATGGACCATTCAATACAGTACACCCTCTGAACATATTATTACTTTTATTCACGTTACCTAAGTTAGGAATGTCTGTTGCGGTAATGGTAAGATTGCTACAGCCATAAAAAGCAGATGACATTGTATTCCAGTTTGTTGTCCCCCATTGGCTAATATTGATCAGACGTAACCTGTCTGTCCCCTGGTCTATTTTAATTGCCCGGAAATTCTGAGGATCAATACTCAGACGTATAGTCGAATTTACGGGTAAACCTGTAATGGTTACTGTGGTGCTAAGAGCTGTAATGGTACCAGAGCCGCTGCTGCCAGCTGGAACGGTTTCCCAGGAATAACTTACGGAGCCGCCACTGCTGGCCAGCGCAACTCCAAAAGTGATTTGATCATTGGTTCCACTACCTGTTTTGGTCAAATCCCAGGTAGTAATAAACTCCGTGGTTCCCGTAGGTTTTACCAGTTTTGATTTAGCAAATACCGCGTAAAAAGAAGTGCACAGAGAGAAAAGAAAGAGGAGGTAATTTTTTTTCATAAAAATTTAATAACAAGGGAGTTTACATGAATATCAACTAATGAATTTGTTCTAAGGAGGAAAACAGTCCTTTGCTAATCAGAGAGCCGGTTATTGAAAGTACTTTTACTATGCATGCTGATCAAGACCAAAGCATTTCTACAACCATGACCTCCTCTGGCTCTGTATGTTTGCGGAAAGATAAGGGTAATTTTTTAAGCAGTCAATATCGAAAATTTTCTATTCCAATATTCTGTCATACCATAGCCTACATTCTAACTTGAGTAGTACACGCATTCTAAAAATATTGATTACATCGGCTTGTATCCAAATAAAAAGGAAGAAAAGAAGTAGATTACAACCCTCTATCCCGCAAAAATCATCTGCCGGATGGAATAGGAATAATTCGAATAAGCTTTCTAAACTCAATAAGATATGCTTGCTCGCATGAAGCCTGGTATTTTAGGTGGGTGTCGGACATTCGTTTTACTGAATAAGTGTACCGTCTTTCAGTATTTCAGGTCAGTTTACAGCTGAGCAACTGCCCATAGACACACGTCACCAGAAGGACTGCCGCAGTCTTTTGAAAAAACAGATTAGGTACTTTTATGAGGGAAGGGGCTGAGCAGGTGAATGTAGGAATGATACGCATACCTGTTGGCCATAACGGCGCCACTTCGCAGCATATTAAAACATCCGTAAGGTATAAAACACCGGGTTACCAATTATTGCTTGTAGTAGGTACCGCGTATGAATTCCCAAACCAATAGCCCAAAATAACCCCAAACGAATGTAAAGACTGACGATCAAACACTCTCCTTGAATAGATTTGTATTACAACAAATACCTTACGTATCCATTACTGAATATACCTTCTTTTGAAGACAAGCAGAGTTGTCAGAACATTGAAATACAAGGAGATTGCTTCCCCGACATTTTCGAAACAACGGAACGATCAGGAACGGCGGGAGGGTCTGTTACTGTACCAGTAATTAACCGGGTTTGCTTTAATCTCTTCCAGTTCTTTGATGATCGTAAGGTTCATTTCAGTCAGAGTCTTACTCAGATTGAACAATTCATCAATGATTTCATTGTTCTTTTCAAAGTAGAAGTTATTCGTTGCCTTCTCTTGTGAATATTCCATGTCGTTGAGCTGTTAGAAGTATAATTTAGTTTCGAAAGTAACAAATACTTTACAATAATTGTAGTATTAGTTGTATTTATTTAAAAAAAATCAACCCTGTGTGACACTTATTCTATAACTGCCACTTTAACAGACCTTTACAAAAGATAGGCTGGTATTGTTTGTACGGCAATCGGGAAAGCCGGTATGGGTAAAAAGCTATGCAGGTGCAACAATCGGATAGCGGATAGCCACATATGCCGGAGCATATTGCAACGGCTACCCCATTAAGGCCGTTTAGGCTGCCTCTCTTTCAAGAATAATTTTGCAGGGGATTGCGGAGGTAACAATAACTGTGTGTGCCAAGTGCAAAGGAATTGTAAAGAAATCTCCCGGTTTCAAATGGTTATCTCTGCCATCCAGAATGATATTACAAGTACCTTCTACCACCAGAAAACTTTCGTACAGATCCTTGTGCGTTTCGGTCGGCGTACCGTTCTTAATCCTGACAATAACCGTCGTCATCTTGGGAGTAGCCCAGATGATCTTAGCTTCTATCTCGCTCACAGGGTCCGTCAGCTGCAGTTCCGGCCTTTCAAGCCATTCACGATAATCACTTATCACAGAATGCTGATGAAGTTTGGGCGGAATAAGAGGGGTTTCCCCGCGCCTCAGCCGCTCCATATACTCAATGGTTGCTAAGAAAAAAGGTTTGATCGTCGGGTCCACTTCTCTGGCCTGACTAAGTGCATAATTTTCCAGTGAAATTTCGATGGAAGTCAGCTCCTCTTTAACCAGCGGATACTTTTTGACCATCCGTTCCACCTGCCTGGACTGCTCAGGTGTAGTATTACCCATCACATATAACTCCAAAAGCCCGGACGCCAAGAACTTATCTGCTTCATTCATGCTGATTTCTTCCACGTTAGCCCCCTAAATGATAATCCATCGCCTAAATATTGTAAAACATTACAGAGGGCAATACCAATTGCTCAAAGGTAAACAAACGGAGAGAAAATTCTTATCTGATTAATTACCAAAATAAAAAATAAACAATTTTTTAATCCGCGGAATTTGATTAAACGCAACATGAAATACAGCACAAGGAAACGATACATTTCATGTCGCCGGATATTTTACGAAAATAGTTTTCGCCAGACCGATTTTTTCTCATCCGAATAATATCCGTTTTTATTATACCCATAACCATATTCGGTTGAATTCTTATAATCCACCGCGTTAAAGATAATATTAATGGATTTGAAAAGTTTTTGGGTTTTCAGATCAGCTATGGTTTTTAAATAAATTTTTGGCGTTTTTTCATGTCTGACTATATAGAAAGCAGCATCCGCCAAGGGAGCCAGAAGTGTGGTATCCGTAACCAAAGCTAACGGAGGCGTATCCATAATAATATAATCAAAATTCTGCCTGAGAGAAGCAATGAGCTGTTCGATTTTATTATTAGAAATCAGTTCAGAAGGATTAGGCGGAACCGGGCCGCTAGGGATGATAAACAAATTTTCGACAGCAGTAGCCTTTATAATATCTTTCTCTTTTGCCTGCCCTATCAGGTAATTGGATAACCCTTCCTTGTTATCCGCATCCAGATATTGATGTATGGTCGGTTTTCTGAGGTCCAGCCCAACAATAATTACCCTTTTATCCAACAGTGCAAATGCAGCGGCCATATTCACAGTGATAAAACTTTTGCCTTCTCCCGATATGGACGAAGTGACGATCAACGTTTTGCCCGTATCTATTTCGTTATCAGCAAATACATATTGCATATTGGAACGAATCATCCTGATTTGTTCACTGATTAGACTTCTGCTTTTCAGATCAATAAACTGTCCGGGATTATTCTTGTTCTTGACGCTAATCTCTCCAAATACTTTAAAGCCCGTTTTACTTTCAATTTCTTTTTTGGACTGCACCGTATTTCTTAATGATTCCCGGAGAAAAATAAGAGCGGCCGGAATTAACAATCCTATTAAAACTGCATAGCTATATATCTGCCTTTTGTCAGGTTTTATAGCTCCTGGCAACGCAAAAGGAGGTTCTATCATGCGGCTGTCCGTCACCGTTGATGCATAGGACAAGGCGGTTTCCTCACGTTTTTGCAATAATAATAAATACAAATTTTCCTTCACACCTGCCTGTCTTTTGATCCCGACAAATTCTCTCTCTTTTTTTGGGATAGACGATATCGTTCCCTCCAGGCGGTCATTGAGTGAGAGCACACTGTTCTTTGCAATAAGAAGATTACTCCGCTGGTTTTTAAGATTTTCCTGGATCGCCTGTCTGATGTTCCGCATCTGGGTATTCAGCGTTTCCAGGTAAGGATTCCCCTCCTGAACCGTCTGTGAAAGTTTCAGGCGCTCTGCTTCCAAATTTGACAATTGATTTATATAGGAATTAAGCACACCATCGCTAACGCCGAGCGTTGCCGGAGCTATATTACCAACATCACTGCTGTTTACATAACTTTCCACACCGTCCAGCACACGTAAATTAATGTCGATTTCATTCAGTTTGCTGTCGTTTTGCTGCACTTTGCCTAAAAACAGATTTGCCTCTGCTCCCAAATCAGCGATTCCCTTCGTTCTGCGAAACTCTTCCACATTCTGCTCTACATCCCCCAGTTCCATAGATACTATTTTCAACCGCTCCTCAATAAACCTTAGCGTATTGGAAGCTTCCATATTCTTATCTGCGAGCGTGGCAAAAGTATACTCATCCAGCAGATTCATTAAAATATCCTTGCCTTTTTCCTGCAGCGAATTCTCAATTGAAATGGATACCAAAGTACTCTTCGGATTTTGCAACCCTACCTGAATGGCGCCGATAAGTTCTGCGATAACACTTTCCTTGCCCTGCATGATAACCTTCACTGGTGCGGCCCCGGCAGCAACCTCCCCCTCCCCTTGTTTGAAAACCCGAAACTTACCGTATCTGCTGTTCAATTTTTCACTGTAATAGAACACTCCCAGTTTTTTGTGTTCCTCACTCAGCAATTCAAACTGATTTCCCGGGAGCGGGCGAACGAAGAACGGGCCGCCGCTTAGGATTTCGGTCACCTCAATTTTCACAGGACTATCTTTATAAATTTCCGTATCCCTGTTTTCCCCTTCATACCAATACGTCACCGTCAGCCCCAGATTATCAACTACTTTTCCAACCAATGGCCTTGACTTCAGAATCGCCATCTCATTGTCCAGAATTTTGCTGTCGGCCAAATCCAGCTGATCCACTATGTTATTAGCATTTGAGGCCGAGCCGTCCTGCTTAATCAGAATTGTCGCACTCATGCGGTAGATAGGCGCGTAACCCCTCAGGTAAAAACGGGCTACAAACAGGCTGATACCTACGGTAAGTAAGAACCAGTACCAGTTACGCAAAAATTTGAAAAGAATTTCCAGAAAGTCAAAATCCTCCGTGCGATCTTCCTCCCATTGTGCAGTACCATTCATCATGATATATTATTTATTCAAAGTAAATAATTAAGGGTTATCTCCTGAAAATAAATCAGGATCATGACATTACCACTGACGTGTCACCAAATTGATAACTATGGCAGCAGTTCCTACGATGGTTGTAAAAATCTGCCAGTTCCTTAAACTATTGTTCTGCGGTTGCGGAATCAGTTTCTCAGGAAGGGGTTCGGCGTATATGATGTCGCCGTTTTTCATATAAAAGTAAGGAGATTTAAAAACTTCCCGGTTAGTAAGGTTGACCCTCCCAATCTCTCGCTTACCCTTTACTACTCTTATGATCGTAATACTGTCACGCTTGGCAAATACCGACAGATCACCTGCCGATGCCAGCGCATCGAGTATAGTGGTGCGGTCGTCCAATAAATTAAACGCCCCTGCCTTGTTTACCTCTCCCATCACCACATACTTATGGTTCATGAAACGGATGTTCACGGCAGGTTCCTTTATAAATTTGTTCAGTGCCAAACGAATCTTTTCCTGGGCTCCTTCCAGCGTTAAACCTTCCACATTCACTTTCCCGACGAACGCCATCACAATATTACCGGAGGAATCAACGGAATATCCTATGGGCTGCGCCCCTCCCCCACCACCGCCCGGAAGCGATGACAAAGACAGAGAATTGACATTCGAGAAATTGATGATGTCATTAGACTCCCGGTTAAGACTGCTGACGGTAATTCCCAGGAGATCTTCTTTCTGGATTCGGGAAACCTGGGGAACATACACATCGACAAAAGCCGGGTAAGCTGCGGTGTTATCGTGAAAATAAGGCTGTATGGAGTGTTTGGTACTCTTGCAGGCGATGAATCCAAAACAACAAAAACCTCCTACTATGATCAATTGAATTACCTTCTGTAGCGCTTTTAACATGTTATTTAATTTCACTATCGTTTGTTTAGGTTGAGTGTCATACTGTTTAATAACATGGTCATCAAACAGCATCAGTTGAGAATTCAATGGTGTAAGGTTTAAAATCCGATTTTTAATCTTTTGATGTCTTTAATCCGTTTTCGCAAACAGCGGCGGGCTGATCAGCACTTGCAAACCCCGGGTAAGCCGCCAGTAATGCTTGATTGCGAAATGTCCGGTACTATGCCGCAAGTTTAGAACCTATTTCATACTTCGAAATACAGCACTTTCCCAAAATTTTTACTATAAATCATTCATTTCCGGAGGCGATGCAGATGCTAATTTAAACGAACAAATCAACTTAAAAAAATATTATCTACTTTTGAGCTTGTAGTAGTAATCGTACATTTAGTATAAATTTAAATCTCACTACATCCTACTCAGCCTCACTTAGAATTCTATGAAATATATTCTACAAATAATATCTGTCTTTGTTTTCACCTCTCCCTTCAAGGGATACACGCAACAGATATCAAAAACAGTCAGGTATGAGGTTGAAGCAGGGATTCTGGCGTCGACGGCTTCTTCAAATTCGTTTTGGCAACAGGCGAATCAGTACGGAGAGGTTCCGCTGGAATCTGGAATTTTGACGCTCCGCGGGCAGGCTCACAAAGAATACGACAGCACCCGAAAATTTTCCTACGGCTATGGGATCCGCACGGTATTCAATGCAGGTGCCAAAAACCAGATGGTATTACCAGAATTATACGCTAAAGTGCGGTATAAGGCTTTCGAACTTTATGCGGGGCGCCGTCGTGAGATGGTCGGCCTGGTTGATACCACCCTTACCTCGGGTTCCTACATCTGGTCGGGTAATGCCTTACCAGTACCAAAAATACAGCTATCCATCCCAAATTATACCAATATTTTTTTTAAAAACAGGATTTTAGCAGTAAAAGGACAATTTTCTCATGGGTGGTTCGGGTCAGCCGACTCCACCAAGAACTACTTCCTCCATCAATCCAGCATTTATTTAAGGCTCGGGAAGCCAGCCTGGGCATTTAAGTTTCACGCTGGTTTCAACCACCAGGCCCAGTGGGGTGGCAAGCCAGCCGTCCCTTTTTATGATCCGGACAATAAGGTAACTGTAACGGAATTCGGACAAAGCCTTGAGGCCTACCTGAACGTAATTGCCGGGATTCCGATTCGCTACGGGAGTTATCGCTTCAGAACTGGAGGAAAAGTATATGGCGAAGGGAACCGGCTGGGAAATCATTTAGGTACCCTGGATTTATGCCTGGAATACCAGGGCGTCAAAAGCAGATGGATGCTCTATCGGCAGTCGATCTATGAGGATGGTTCGCTCTATTTCCTGAATAATGTTACAGATGGATTATCAGGTATTTCCTGGACCAATCGTGCGAAAAATACTGGCATATTAAAGATCGTCGTAGAATATCTGCATACCTCCAGCCAGGGCGGGCCACTGTCGTCAAGAGCCGTACTGCCTGAGTTGAGGGGACAGGATAATTATTTTAACAATGGTGTTTATGAAGATGGCTGGGTGTACAAACGGCAAACCATAGGTACTGCGTTCCTGATGCCGGTGCGTAACTCAAACGGACTTACGGACGATAAAGCAAAGTCGCTCAATCCGAATTACATTCTTAACAACCGGGTCAATGCAGTTATAGTTAGTGTGCAAAGCAAAATAAAACGTGTAAATCTGATTTCAAGAATTTCAACCAGCAACAATTTAGGTAATTACAGACAGGAATATCACTTGTCGGTTCAGCAGCTATCTGTTCTCCAGCAAATTTCCTTTCCCGTTAAACAATATACGATTGCGACCGGCCTTACCTATGACAACGGAGGCCTGCTGAAAAAAAACGCCGGGATTTCCTTATTGGTTAAACGCCAGTTTTAAGAATATCTCCTAAGATTGTAACCCCATCAAGAAAGTCGTATGCTCATGAAAATAGCCTTTATAGTCCTTATCCTCATCTGCCCGGTACTGGTTTTTGCCCAAAACACAGAAAAAAATAACTCCCTGGCCTATACCGACATGAAGCCAATGGACGAGGACTCATTAACCGTCAAACGGAAAATCCTGACAACGCTCATTTACCGGAAGGGCATAAAGCTGTCGCCTGAAATGATCCGAACGCTATATTCGGAAAATAAAAATGCCCGCCGAAGCTATCTCAGCGGGCAAATACTTAAGCCTTTAGGGCCATTACTGTCGGCGTCAGGTGTTGTATTGGGTTACATCGCCATCAAAGGAAAACCCGCTTCGGCCAACATCCATTACAACAACCAGGATATCACGGCTCACTATACCATCCGGAGCCGTCCCAAACTTGCGGCCGGGTTGGGTATGTTTATAGCTGGGATCGTCATGCTGGAATCCGGAAATGAACTCATCGTGCGGTCAAGCAGGCAGTATAACTCGAAAATAGGCAGTCAAAAAACGACTTCTTTTCAGCCCTCTTTTCATTTTGGCATAACCCACTCAGGAAATCTGGGCGTTTATGCCCGTTTCTGATTTTAAACCATTTTTTTGCTCAAATTCATTCAGCAGCGTCCTCAGTATTTTTTCCGCCGCATTTCCGTCACCGTAAATGTTATGAGAGACGCTATCCGGCTTTTTCTCAAAATGTGCAAATGCATTCAGTATTTTGTACCTGTCTGCATCACAGAGCATAGCGGCACCACTTTCTACAATCTCCACCCATTCGGTTTCGGCACGCAGGATAATACAAGGTTTGTTCAGAAAATAAGCCTCTTTCTGCACCCCTCCCGAATCCGTAATCACACACCGGGCTCCATTTTGTAACTGGATCATTTCCAAAAACGACACAGGAGGAACGAGCAAAAAGTCCGGATTATTCTTAATCTCCGAGAGCAAATCACCCTCCAAAAGCACATCCATTTGTTTCCTTGTACGTGGATGCAGAGGCAATACTGCCCTAACCTGGTAATCACGCACAATTTCCAGCAACGTTCCAAATATGGCGTTCAATCTGCCCGCGTCATCAGTATTGGTATTCCTGTGCAGCGTGGCCAGTACAAATGCACCGTTGTGCAGTGCCAATTTATCCAGTATTGAAGGGCTTTTTCGCGCAGCATCGCTAAAATAAAGGGTATTGTCGAACATCACATCGCCAACATGAAAGATACCGGGGTTATCCATAGAAAAAGGCGGAAGTGTACCTGTCCGAAAGCCTTCCCTTACGAGATTGTTATAACCAGTTTGGGTAGGTGGAAACAGATAAGTGGAAACATGGTCGCTGAGAATGCGGTTTATTTCCTCAGGCATTTTCTTGTTGAAAGAGCGCAACCCGGCTTCAATATGGACAATTGGAATATGAATTTTAGCCGCTGTTATGGCAGCGGCCAGTGTGGAGTTGGTATCACCATAGATGATCAGAAAATCGGGTTTTTCCTTTTCCATGATTTCTTCAAGGCCTATGATCATGTCAGCCGTTTGCCGCCCGTGTTTGCCGGAACCAACCCCCAGGTTGTAAACCGGCTGGGGTATCTGCAATTCCACAAAAAACTGATCAGACATATTGACATCGTAATGCTGTCCGGTGTGCACAATAATCTCTGTTACGCTGTCCGAAAAATTGTTCCTGATGGCCCTGCTCAAAGCAGCCGCTTTAATAATCTGAGGGCGTGCGCCAATAATGGTAAGGAGTTTTAACACTGAAAGAGATACAAAATTTTAGTCAGAACCATTTGCTAAGCTATCTTGTCAGGTAGGTTCGGGTATCCGTAAACGAGCAGTGTACCGAGCAGCACACCCAGCATATTTGCCAGTAAGTCGTTGATATTAAAAGTACGGTACGGCAGCAGCAACTGTAGATATTCACAAAAAGCTGCAAATGCAAGTCCGGCAATCCACCATAATATCAGCAATTTTTTGCGCGGATTATCCGGTTTTCCTCCATGCCAGCAAAGTAATACCCAGGGAATAAAAAGCAGGCCATGTGAGAGATAGTCAAGCCTGATATGGAGCACATAGTTAGCATTGAGTTTGCCTAACACTTGTTTTTCCCCGTTTAAGGGAAGCGTTACAAGCAGCAGAATGACAATGGTATAGATCCAGGCCAGTTTTTTAAGAACGGGTTTTGTCAGAAAAGTAAACATGGCGGAATGTGTTAGAATTACAAAAATGTGTCCTGATATTTTGAATCCGCCTTCATGATTTCCACGCTTCCCGGATACTGTTCCAAAAACCATGTCAGAAATCGGGTCACGTTTATTTTTTCACTAAGCATTTTATTCCGCCTTTCCTGAAATAGGTTTTTCAGATCGGGTTGTTTGATCAGTTCCATCAGCTGCGAAATCAGCTTCGTTTCGTTTCCGGTTTTCAAACCGAAGGTCAGTTTGTAGGTATGTTCCAGCTCCTCCAAAACCGAAATCTTGCCAGCAAAATCACTATAACGGATGGACGGAACACCTAACATGGCGGCTTCAACACTCATGCTCTGGCTGTCTGAAATCAACAAAGCCGACTGGGCCAGGACATGATGCATATCACTGGGATCAATTCTTAGCAAGTATTTTTCAAGCCGTGGGTCTGTAACAGCTTCTGTAGAAATTTTTACGCTATACCCGTTATCCTCAATACTACCGATCATTTGATTTACCAAATCGTAGGAAATTCCCTTAATCCCAAAGTCGTGATGGGCCGTCAGGCTCACCAAACGAATCAGAACGTATCGGCCGCCCAAATTATACTTCCTAGTGATTTGTTCATCAGCTGTAAATACGGAAGGATGCAGGTAAGCAAGTTTCATGTATCCCTTATAACCAACCTTTTTGGCTTCCCAGGCCCCCACATTGCAAACCTCAGGACACAAGATGACCTGTGTAAAAGGATAGGTCAGATCCGCCAGTTTTTTGATTACATTATAGTCGTCTTCAAGGATGGTGATCCGGTCCAAACCAAATAATTTCCCGACCTGGGCAATGGTCGCATCCGTTCCGATCAATACATCCGGTCTTTTTTGAAGGATGATCGGGATAATCAGACCGATTCGTTTGAAAAAACTCAGCCCGATGGAGAAAACTGAGTTACCCCTGTTTTTTGGCAAAATATTCGTATACGGAAATCCATCCTTTCGGACGAGGTCTTCCAGAACATCTTTAGTTTTGATTAAGATTGTTATCTGATGCCTTCCTGACAGCGATAATTCTTTTATTGTTTCCCGTAAGAACAGATACTGAGCAGGATGCCCAAAATAAAACAGGTACTTCACTGATCAGGTTTATATTTTTGCTTCGATCACATCAACCGCCGATACAGACATGGGTGTGTAACTGTAGAGTTTCTTTAGTATGGGGCGAAACCGTTTTACCAAACCATAAATCAAACCATAATCCGATGGGTAATCAAATGTATTTCTGGCTGGTGCTGACCAAATTGCGGTAAAGGCCTCGTCGGAAAGTGCCAGTTTCTTTTGAACATAAGCGCGGGTTAATTCCAATTCTTTGTCCGAAGCAAAGGGTTGCCTGAGCTGTGCCAAAGCCTCATCTCTTGTGATGGCCCCGCTCAATACCTGGGCTGATAAATTGATTTTCCGCTTGTCTATACCAAATTTCAGAGGAAGCCAGTATGCCATGGCAAATTTGGTGAACAGGTTTTCATGATGGTGCCCGCCGTAGTCCTTCCATTCATACTCCTCCATCATTAACCGCTTCGCTTCCTGCTTGCTATAGTCCAAATAATAAAACGGACGAACGTCTCTGATTCCCCTGACCAGGCCCGAATATATCATCTTCGGCAATGTATGCAAAGGGTAAGTTCTCAGCCTGATTCCCGACCCGAAAGTCTTATGGATAAACCGCAGCTGCCGGGCATCCGCGTATGTCCATTCCTTGGGTTGTTTTCCTTCGGAACGAAAATCGTTCCCCCTTAAAATATACCTGATCCCTTCCTGACCCGCTATTTTGTACATTGTTGCCTTTATAGCCAGGTCTGTTGGTGTATCAATCCATGGCATACCGGCTTTCATATACGCGCGCAGCAAATCCTTCATTTCCTCATACTCCACCACATAGGTTTCCAGATCGATACCGAGCCTGGATGTAACCTTATAGATGTTCTGAACAGCAATTTCACTATTGAAACCATTATCCAGATTCACCGCCAGAGGGCGCAGACCATATTGGTGTGCCAGATGCAGCAAATAGGAACTATCCACTCCTCCGCTGACGCCAATAACGCAGTCGTAACCTTTCCGGCGGCCCGCATTTTTCATATCCGACACCAGCTTCTCCCAGTCGCTGCGCCCTTTGGCTCCTCGTGGATGATCTGCCATCATTTTCTCCTGCAACCTGCAAAAGTTCGACACCCCGTTTTCATCAAAAACAATCCCGGGGATCGTTTCATCCCAGGCACCTTTTACACAAACTCTCATGATGGACTAAACAGATTTCTTAACTCTTCGTTTTTAGGGTAATTAACCAGGACTGCCTTTCTGGGACCATGGTATACAAACAATGAGCCCGCAGCCACTGCCGAAGCATGGGCCAGCTGAACGGCGGCTTTAAAATCAGCCAGTTCCCCGGCACCACCGGATGCCACAACGGGTATACTCACGGCAGCAGATATAGCCTGGATAAGTACCAAATCGTAGCCCTGCATCATACCATCGTGGTCAATCGACGTAATGATGATTTCCCCAGCGCCATTTGCTTCCATTTGCTGAGCCCATTCCACAGGGTTGAGTCCTGTGGCATAACTCCCACTTTCGGTATAAACCTGTTTTTTACCCAGCAACCTTTTTTTTATATCAATAGACACTACAATTGTGGAGCTGCCGAACTCCTCGGATGCTTCTTTGATGAACGCTGGCTTCCGAACCGCAAAGGAATTAATAATTACTTTCTCTGCACCGGCGTTGATGGTATCCTTTATCTGGCGGATGGTTTGAATACCTCCTCCCACTGCGAAAGGCATATTCGCCTCATCCCCCACCTGCCTTACAAAATCCAGATTGATACTACGTTTCTCCTTCGTAGCCAGAATATCCAGAAAAACCAGTTCATCCGCTTTCAGCTCATTAAAGATCCTGACGGCGTTGATCGGATCACCGATGTATCTGTAATTACTGAATTTTACGGATTTAACCAGCCCTTTATCTTTCAAAAGGAGAACCGGAATTACACGGGGCCTGAACATAACTTTTTGTTAAGCGAAACGGCTATCTGCCCTGATTGTAGTAACTGGCAGTACCCTACAACTATATACTTTTATAAACTCATGAAATTCGCAATTAGCTGTTCTCCCCATCCGTGGCTTTTTTCCGGATGAAACTGCACACCGTAAATATTCCCTTTTCCCATCACGGATACGAAGGGATAGTCGTAGGTGGTACTACCGAGTACGTCGGACGGATCCTTACACACAACATGGTAGGAATGAACAAAATAAAACTGAACATCCTCTGGAACATCCCTGAAAAGCGGGCCTGAGCCCCTGCCCTCAACGGTGTTCCACCCCATATGCGGCACCTTATATTTAAGCCGATCATTTACCCTGAACCTGACCACCTCGGCATCAAACCAGCCCAGGCCGGCTGCATTTCCTTCTTCGCTATGACGCGCCATGAGCTGCATCCCCAGACAGATACCCAAAACAGGCGTCTTTTCTACCAGCACTTTATGATTCAGAACATCCCAGATACCCGTTTCCCTCAGTTTCTTCACCCCTGCGGCAAAATGACCCACTCCTGGCAAAACCAGTTTACTGGCTCCGGCAATTTTTTCGATATCCGACGAAATATGCGTAGCGGGATCCAGGCGGTTGAAAACTTTTTGAACCGAGCGAAGATTTCCCATGCCATAATCGATGATGACGGTGTGATCATTTTCCACAGGCATCAGAGCTGATGATAAACATCCAGAATTCGTTTGGCAATGAGGCGGTTATCAAAGCCCAGCACATGGTCTCGTGCGGCCACAGGCTTTGCATGAAATAGTACCTGACTGATTTTCTCAGCTATATCGGCCGGTTCATACGTGGTGATATAACAGCCGGTTATTTCTCTCATGATTTCTCTCACATCCCCTACGTCCGTGGACACCACAGGGCAGTTACAGGCCAGGGCTTCTTTCACAAATTGCGGCGAGCCTTCCGAATAGGAGGTCATCAGGGCCATATCGACCGCGGTGAATAATAGCGCCACCTCCGCCCGCGAGTAATTTTTCAGTTCGAGGATTTCCAGCATGGGGTCCTTAACAAGTTCAGCCGCCTGCCTGGCCAGGGGATAATTTTTTACAGTATTGTCAAAATGAGACGAAAATAAAATATACCGCTTATGCGGGGAAAGTCCTAAAAGTTGTCGGCTCTGCTCTTTGTTCCCCGGCACAAACAGATCAAAATCTACACCGCAGGGAATGACCACGCTTTTGGATTTCCCCGTAAACAGTGCCTTTGAAACGAGGTTCTGGCTGATGTAAATCGTCCTCCGGCTCAGTATATCAACAACCAGGGATATTACCCTGAGGATAGGAAAATTAATATCCGACCCATGAAATGTGGTAACCACCGGCACTTTTCGCTGTAAATTGGCCAGCAATCCTGATAGGGTCACATGCGCGTGGATGCAGGTATAATCCTGCTCCTTAAGTTGCCTCCTGAGCTTACCCCAACAGGACAGATACCCCATGATACCCTTACCCTTTATAAAAAAATAATCTATCTGAATGCCGGGTTCCGCTTGCTTCAATGCCTCGGCTTGATCATAAATGAAAGCCTGGTGCTTCTGAAAATCAAAGTGTGGGGCGTTGCCGCTGCATACAATCAGAATGCGCATCTGTAACTTATGACCGCCCGGCTAATTTAAACCAGTTCCAACCTATGATAATCACGGAAACGAGGACCAGATAGGGAATAAAATACTTCTTATTCTTCATGTTCATCTGGGAAACCCCGAAGGACGCAAAAATCAGCAACACAGGTACCAGAGGCAAATGGAACCTTTCCGAAAGTGCGAAACCGCTGGACGCCAGCACGAAAAGATAAGAAGCAAGAACGGACAATAACAAAATATGCTCCCGCAGCTGCTTCTGCTTATAAAGTGCAAAGAGGCCGATAAAGATGAAGAAGGCATATACATTCCTCGTGAAGTAGGCCCCGGCCAGCATCATCGCATTGGGCTGATCAGCGATGTAAACAAGGGTTGGGAATGGTGCCATTAGCATAAAGGGCAGGAAGACACTTCGGGACCCGTACCGGGCCAGCTTGTTTGCTCCATCACGTGTCGCAAAATTATCCATTTGCGAAGTAAGATTCTTGTCGCTGGCATCCAGATACTCATTAATGTTATTGATCAGCGGCGTTGAAGCAATCCAAAAAGCACCAAGTAGTAACACCAGAATAATGTTTCCACGTTTATTGATCGCCGACACCCTTCTGGAGGTCAGGACCACAGCTAAACCCACGGAGCCGATCAGACAAGCGGCCAAAACAGTTCGAAAAAAGAATAACGAAGCTCCCAGCAACAGGAGTAAAATCATGTCACGAAGATTTACTTTACGGCCTCTGATCAGTTTATCCGCCAGATAAACAAATGAAACCATTAGAAAAACCATTTCTGTTTCCTTTACGTGCAAGCCACAGTAATAAACCAAATTCGGGACCAGCATTGCCATGATACCGGCAATCCGCCCTGTGGATTCCCCGAAGTTATTCCTTCCAATTTTATATACCAAAAGGCAGGTAAGACTCCCTAAAACAGCTTTTATCAGACGTGGCACCAGCACATTCTCACCAAAAACATAATACAGAAGTCCAAGGTAGAAGGGATATCCCATATCAGAATAATTGGTACCGATGTAGGCCAGATAAACATCAAACTTCCCGTTCTGCAACAAGGAGACTAACCATACTCCTTCCTCGTGATATCCTCTGGAATCGCCAGCCTCAAATTCGAAGGGTTCTCCCGTCATGATGGTATAGAAGAAGTAACTAAAAACCACCCAAACAAAACGGATGACAAACGAAGTCCAGAATAATTTCTTTTGATAAGCTTGCGGGGAGCTATCGCCCCATTTTTTCGTTAATTTACTTAGAAAAACAAGGAATAGAACAACCTCCAGAAATCCGAATAGCGTCCATAATACTGGCAATGCTCTGCCAAAAAAGACTACCGAAGTCAGAATCATAATCCCCAAAAAAGTTGCCAGACTCTTTTGAGCAAAAAACTTGGGAAGATAGGTTAATAGCAAGTCGAAATATGTTATTTTATGAGTTCTACTTTTGTCTATCCCTAAGAGATAAGAGGCTGATTTTGTTAATTATCAAAATGACAATACCGTTCGTTTAATCTTTATGAGTTGATCCGTAATTTTTGGTCCCAGAATTTTCCTGAAAAAGTATTTTTTAATTTTACTGCCAAGAGGTTGCCAAGAGCCTTCGAAATGATGAATGCAATAAGTGTTTGGGGTAACATTGATGAGTCCAGAGCGTTCCTTAGGGCAAAAATAGTCTTTAGGGAAGATATGTATCCACTCCTTATAAATCTGATAGCCATTCTTTAATTTAAACCCTTCTCCTGCCATAATTCCTGATATAATTTCCACATTGGTAGTCATGTCATAGCTTCCATCCGCCAGCAGGAAGTGTTTCCCATTATAATATTGCAATTGCTCCTCAGCCCATTTTCCAAATGGTTCGCTTGCCATTATACCTGTTGGAATTTCTGTTTCACTCTCAAAGCCTGAAAATGCCGGAAGATGTAACAAGTTATCCAGACTTTTCAGTACCTCTACATCCGTATCCATATATATGCCACCGAATCGGTAAAGGGCATACAAGCGTACATAGTCCGTTACAAATGCAAATTTTCGGGCTTGATAGGCCTCTTTCACATAAGGTACGCTGTCGACATCAAATGTAGCTTCATCCCATAACCTCAGCTCATAGTCTGGCAGAAATTTCTGCCAGGAAGTGATGCACCTATTTGCCATAACTGGCATTTTGCCCCTACCAAACCAACAATAATGAATCACTTTGGGAATCATACCCGATTTTGCCTGTAAAATAATTGTATCCTTAGACCTAATACAAATGAAACAAGTACCTAATCTAGCATTCCTGATGCCTGCCGGTTATACGCAATGCGTAAGAAAGCCTGTTTAATGAACGAACCAAGCTGCTTAGCCTCAAAGTACGTCTTCACGAGCAGTAAGGGCCACTGGTATATAAAACGGTAGAAAAAGGGTTGTTTGTTAAAGTCAATCTTAGCCAAAATCGCCTGTACCTCATCAGAGTGCCAGGACTTAAGATAGAATCCAGTTAAGGATCTTACCCGTAGGCCATCCAAAAGAAACTTCAATTCCTGATTTACATTTTCCTCTTCTTGAAGATAAGCAAGGTTAAAAATCACATGCTCCTTCTTCTGCCAATATCTGCCCATCCCGAGCGCCCGAGCCGAAACATCGACATCCTGATCGGAGTAGGCCAGATTTTTTCTAACATATCCTACTTTATTCCTAAGCGCAATTCTGACCCATAAATCAACATCCTCTCCAAACCTCAGACTAGCGCTAAACCCTCCCTGTGCCTCAAATATATCCTTACGTACCACTACAAACGAACAATTGACTGGAACCCAGAATGTCCGGCTGTAAACACTGAAATAGTTTATATAACCTATTTGAAAATCATCATCCAAACCAATGTTGGCCTGTATGCTCCTTCCGTTCTTTACGATATAGTAACCTGAACCATACATTCCTGCAAGCGGAAAACCGGTAATCAAATTCTTCATTTCATTAAGAAAATTCGAATGCCACCAGTCATCCGAATCCAAGAAAGCGACATAGTCAAACCGTGCTTCCTTTACTCCATTGTTACGCGCAGTAGAAACTCCCAAGTTGGGTTGAGGTATAAGCCGCAGCCTCGGGTCCGTAAAACATTTCAATTTTGCCGGGCTATCGTCAGTGGAGCCATCATCAATAACAATCACTTCAAAATCGGCAAAAGATTGATCTAATACCGACTTTATCGCCCTTTCAATGTAGCTTGCCTTGTTGTATAACGGAATTATGACTGAAAACACTTAAGAAAATTTGTAGTCCAATCCTATGCGTCCCTTGAATTAATCAACCATTCTATTGATTTGATTGGGGTAAGGTAATTAATATAATATTCACGTGCATTCCTTTCCAGCATCTTTCTGTAAACCGGTGTACCCACAATCATCTCTATTGCATCTCTCAATTCTCCTTCTTCACCAGACACAATATGAATGTTTTTACCGTGCTCAAGTGGCACTAACAGATCATTAATTATTGGCGTAGAAATAATAGCCTTACCTAATGCCAAATATTCTCCCAGTTTCCAGCCATGGCACAATGCCCACGCAGGAGTATTAAATACCAATACGGATGCCTTATTCTTCTCTATATAAGTACGTTTACTTACTCTTGAAGTGTCAATCATCAAATCTTGAAACGCTGGATTCATATTCCTAATGGTACTGTATACAAAACCTCCTTCAAAATTCAGATATGATAAAGTTTTGCAAACTTTAATAAAGTTGGCTCTGTGATGATTAACGGTTGCATCATTATTTATCCATTGGTCACTATTCCACAGCGTGTTAATAGAGTATATATAACTTTCAGAAGCACAGGCTGGCTCATATGATTCAATTGGCAACTGCTTGCTTTGCTTGTAATATTTGGAAAGAAAACGTTTAACATCGCTTACACGGTTATATTCTTTCATCAAATTAGATAAGCCATAGTACAAACTCTCATACCTGCTCCATACTTTTATACCAAAGCTGGGAGGCATAATAACTATTTTCCTTCGATACAACGTAAGCGTCTTATCCGAATTAAAGTTAATCTTACCATAACAGTCACTCCACTCGTAATCCGTTTTATCAATGGAGGTATCATCGCTTGGGTCTATGATGTATCTTACTATACCTGATAACCCTATAATAACAAATCTGATATTTAAGTTCGGTCCTAATTCTCTAAAATAATCGTTTGAAAAATAAACATTTTCCCTTCCGAAAAAATCATACAGCCCTTTAATATAAAAAGCGTTGTAATCAACATCTACGTAGGAATCAATATATATTTTCATAACGAAACATTCAGGATGCCTTTAACTGCGCTACAACGCACACATCTTCACTAGGTCTGTTGTGAGTGAACGGTATATTAGCGAGCTCATCTTCCAAAGTTATCTCGCGTACATTTTTGAATTTTCCCGAAGATTCCAGTTGGTAGATCAACCCCTCTGCATCATAACACCATTCATGTTTTTCAAATGGGAGGCTATGTGAAAAAATAGAAAAGTAGAAACTATCCGGGCTGTCCTTTGGAATTCGTTTTAAAGCCCAGTTATAATTCTCTCGTATTTGTCCTGACAAATAAAAACCAACATACTTTCTCAAATCAGGCGTAGAAATAAGTATATAGCCATCCTCATTCAGAAGTTTGGCACAGTTATCGAGTACCATTCTGCCCGCTTCTGGCGTGAAGTGCTCAAAAACATGTTGCATCCTTATCAAATCAAACTTACCTAGTTCCTGAAGTGCAGCATCTGTTGCATGGACCATATCGATCCGGTAATATTTACCCCTTTTGTTTACCAATGTTTCAGGAAACAAATCAACATAGGTAAAATAATCATCAAAAGTACCACCACAGCCAATTTCAAGCCAGCTCGTTCTATTTTGATTCAGCAACTTTTCCTTTAATCCTCCATTTGCACTTGCTTTAAGAAACCCTCCTTTTCCTTCCAAAGATGCATGAAAACGCTCCAATTGTGCAACTTTGTAATTCTTTATTGTTCTCCTGGTAAAAACAATTATTCCCAGTTTATCCAGGAATTTAATTATAACTTTCTTCATAGTTTCCACTTATTTCTCATTCTGTCAAAGCCAAAAAGCAATCTGTACAAATTGATGACCAAAAACCAAATCATACTATTACCTTTTAATCTCCTGAGTATCATCTCATCCATCGCAAACGTTTGGTAGTCTAAAAGAATACTTTTGGGAAGTACCTCCTGCAAAACCTGAGAACGCTCTCTCTTATCCAATTCCTTGTGAGTGCTACTGATACCTTGGGTATCAAACCAAACGACATTTATATCCCTATATTCAGTTTTCTCATTATGCAAGCCAACCGTTATAAGATAAAACTTCCAGTCCGACACAATTTTCAGTGTTTCATCATACAATCCGTATCGATCAAATAATGATCTTTTAATGTACGCACAGGCATGAAAAATCGTAGAACGGTAAAGATCCAAAAGCGTAATCTGCCGCCCGGCATAACTCCGTTCAACTACCCTTTTACCATTTATTTCCCTTATTTTATTTCCATAGAGGATGCTGCAATCAGGCATCTCATGAAGCATTTGCTCGGTTACTTCACAAGTCAGAAGATAATCTCCAGAATTTAAAAACTGGCAATAGTCTCCACTCGCTTGCCGAATTCCCTTATTCATGGCTTGGTATATTCCTTGGTCTGATTCACTAATCCAATAAGTGATTTTGTCTTCATACTTTTTAATAACATCTACGCTTCCGTCTGTTGATCCTCCATCAATTACAATATATTCAAAATCCTGAGAAGTCTGACAAACTACGCTTTCAATGGTCTTTTCTAAACCAACCGAGTTATTGAGGTTAACGGTAATGATGGAAAGTTGTGGCATTTTTAGCGACGCTCCATTTTATGATTCGTAGATTTAACTTTCAATAAACATCACAAAGGGTTTATAAACTCTCATATAATTTTAGGTATTCAGCAGATATACGTTTTTCATTAAAATTATTAAATACTTTCTTTCTAGCCTCCGCAGAAAGTCTATCGTTATGATTTTCATTCAAACACCACATCATACCATGAGACAGATCCTCCACTGAAAAAGGAGCAGCAAGGTAACCATTTCTCTTATGATCAATCAGATCAGGATTTCCTCCAATATTAAACCCAACCACCGGGGTTTCACATGCCATGGCCTCCATGATCATCAAGGAAAGATTCTCCGATATGGATGGAGCAATGACTACATCAGCAGCTGATAGTATATCCATAAGTTGCGTATCCTGGTTAATACTACCAAGATATCTTATGCGATATCCATTAATATTACTCAATTCCTTAACATTGCTGCCGAGTATGAGCAATTCAATATTACTATGCTTGCCCATGGGTAGTAATTCAAATACTCTTCTTACAAAATGAAATCCCTTTCTTACGTCATCCAAAGCGTTCATTGCCCCATATAAAATATAGTTCCTATCCCTGCTTAATCCCAATCTTTCCTTGGCCAACACTTTATCCACAGATTTAAATTTTCCTGTATTAATTGGATATGGTATCACAGTAATTGGAAATCTTCCAAGCAAAGAGCTCCTGGAAGCGCTTTCACCCAACCACTTGCTTGGAGTTACAACATGAATATTACATTGCCTATATATCCTCGATTTCTTCTCCCATATTTCTCTTGAAAGATCCCTGTCTCTAGCAGAATTTAGAAGATTGCAGCTTCCACAAGCCCCTCTATAGTTATCGCAGTCATCAAAATAATGACAGATCCCTGTAAATGCCCAGCAATCATGTAAAGTCCAGACAATAGGCTTTTTTATATATTTCAGCTCTTCCAAGTCAAGAAACTGATGCGAAATCCAATGCAGATGAAGGATATCAAAATCCAGTTTAGCGAAAGCCTCACTTAATGATACCGAACTCAGATTGGAAATAAATGTGTCTTTCCTATGATTGTAGTTACCAATCTTCCACTTATACCATCTATTTTCCACCTTGGTTTTAAATAAATCAATCTGACCAGCTAACCCCTGTTTAGTAAAATCATCGGCTAGCAAGACTTTCTCATGCGCAGATTCTTTGTATTTTACCAACATTTCAATTTCGACTCCACTTTTATGAAGAGCTTCAAATATTCTAAAAGAGGCCCTTGCAGCACCGCCGTTAATATCACTATGGCTTAGGGACAGTATCTTCACTTATAGCACCAATTTTATAAGTTTCAATAACGCCCTTTTGACAAGGCTCCTTTTTCCAGGGTTGATAAATCTTTCGAAAAGATACCACTCCATAAATTTATTAACCCGCACCTTCGGATGAACCAAAGGAAACGAGATAGGAGTCAGCGGGAGTTGAGCAATGTTAATACCCGCATCAAAGGTATGTGTCGAATCTTCGTCGAATCCGATATTAGAGATCAGATTTCTAGCAGGGATGATAGTGTATGATCCTTGTAAAAAACGGCAAAATAACCACTGGAAGTCCCAGACATCACGGCGCACCACACCAAAATAGTGATCAAATTCTCTTTTAAAATGACTAAAGTAAATATCTCTCTTCAAATGAAGTCTGACCTTATCCTGCCCCTGCTTGGTATTCCATGCTGACGCAGTATAGTCGAAATGTTTCCATGCCGTCCTCCAGCTTGCCCACCCCCAGCTAAAACCCATATTTGAGAATATATAGGACTCCCTCCCCCATTTCAAATTAATCAACGGATTACTCCCCGCTATCATCGATACTTTCGGATCATCTCGAAACCTTTGTAACAGCTCTTCACAAAAATAAAAGAAACTCTCATCAGCAAGGCAATCCTCCTCCAGAATGATCCCTTGCTCCACATGCTCAAAAAACCAGGTTATTGCCTCCGCTGGGCCATAACCACATCCTCTGTTTTCCTCACGAAACAACGTTTTCAACTCACAATCCCAATCAATTTGCTTAATAATTTCTCTGGTAGCAGCACATTTCCAAAAATCATCCTGTTGATCCGGTCGTGGGCCGTCTGCAGCAATAAATAGATATTTTGGTTTCACCTTTTTAATCTGATCAAAGGCCCTCTTAGCAATATAAGGACGATTAAATATTATAAAAAGTACTGGCGTAGCAAACACTATTTACTAACCGGTTTCCGTGCCTCAATGAACAAAGAAGTAGGATCATAAATTCGATTGTTTTTAACATCTAATTCATATCGTGCCCAATCCAAAATATCACTTTCGAAGGGAGTTTTTATTTTGACTTCATTAAAACCTACCTCTGTTAACATTCTGGATAATGAAAATCTGTCATACATCCAATAATGAACCTCACCACCTTTCCTGAACTGGCCAATTCTCATAAAATCCATTTCCTCTCTGGTAAGCAATAACCTTAGTAAATTACGTCGAACTCCAGAATAATTAAAATTTCTACTAATTCGTCGTAATAAAGTCAAGAAAAAGGAATCTCTTTCTTTCCCTTTGGTAGCATTCAGATATCTGCTTCTTATCAACTCTGCTACATAACCAATTCGCCCTATAACATACTCTTCATTAATCAATACCGGTCGTTCTATATAGTTTAGCATTTGCCCGCCATTATAATTTCTCACAGTCTGATCATACATCTCCAACAGAATCCAGTCATAATTTTGCTCAGCCAAATCATTTTTATCCGACAGGCACAAATTGAGATACGTTAAATATTCTTTTACAATATTTTCCAAATCAGGAGTTACTATTCTTATAATACCCCCTGGTTTCGTGACCCGATAACACTCCGATAAGAAATATATTGACCTCTCTCTTGGTATGTGTTCCAGTACCTGCGAGTGATAAACAACGTCATAAGTATTTGCCTGAAATGGTAGCTCGTTTAATATATTATACTCAATGACCTCAGGGTAATGAGAAACCATATCAATATTGGTCCAATCTCCATGAAACTTATCTCCACATCCAACATTCAGAAGTGCAGGCTTCTTATTACTCATATTAATTAATAATAAATATTACTTGGAAAGTAATCTGGAAATATTTTTAATTACTTTATAATAAAAAACCATTACCCTGTAAAGTAATGGTTGACTCCTATACCAAACTAGAATCTGCATCTCCTTCTCCTTTGTAAACCAATACTGATAATCATCAAGTACTCGTTTTGGAAGATGTTGCATAAGAATCGAGTCTATCTCAAGGAGCGAATTATCGTCTGGCTTTGAACTACGTCCATTCATATCGTAATAAACAAGAAATTGATCAACATATTTGCAGTTAACATTTCCAATAATAATAGTCTTAATCCAAAACTCATAATCGGAATGAATTTTATAATTTTCATTATAAATTCCATATTTCAAGAACAAATCTCTTTTTATTAATGTTGACTGATGGCCTATCGTCCTATTGAAAAAGCTTCTCATAGTGAGATACTTAGGATATCTCAATTCCTCAAATCTCTTTTCCCCATCATAACTGAGCTTAGTATTAAAGTAGATAATATCTTCTCCGTTGCATTCCTTTATAGCCCTTGATAGACTACCCTCACAAAGCCAATCACCAGAGTTTAAAAACAGACAATAGTCCCCGGTAGCCATAGCTAAGCCCTTATTCATATCAGCATATATGCCATTCTTTGGTTCCGATACCCAAGAAGTAATATCATCTGCGTACCTTTTTATAATTTCCAGACTTCCGTCGGTCGATTGGCCATCCACAATTATATATTCACAATTGCTAGTGATTTGGGATACTACACTTTCAACTGTTTTTGCTAATCCCTCTGCATCATTCCAATTTATGGTAATTATGGAAAGCCTCTTGATCATTTAAACGGTGTTGAATATGTAATTTACAGTAACGTTTATTTACCTACCAGTATCAACCTCTGTAAAATATGCCCTCCATCTGAAGCAGTTCCCCGGTTTCATAGTTACGGTGCCCACCTTCTACAAGCATCAGCTTAAATCCATATTCCCTCAGTAAATAAATCATTTCATACATAAGGGTTTCTCCTTCGTAAAGCGGCAATAGAGACAATTCAAGTTGAAATCCGGATATCTTATGTAATGATTGCAAACTTCCATCGAAAACCTGTTTTTCAAAACCTTGAGTATCAATCTTAATGTACAACCGGCTGAGCTCGTTGTAGTACTGATCAATGAGAGAGTCAATGGTTTTTACAGGAACATTAATTTTATGTAAATATTTAGATTCCGGGGCACTTTCCAAATGAGTTGGAAGTATGTCAAGTATAGAGCTGCTATACGAATTTTGAGACACGTTAAGTTGAGATTCTCCAATAAAATTACCTATCGCAATTGGCACTACCGACCAGGCAGGATCATTGTCTGCATGAGATTTTAATTTCAAAAATGCATCTGGTAAAGGTTCAAATGAAACAATTTGCCCATCAAAACCCATTTTTCTTAGTCGTTGACCATATTGACCCGTGTTGGCTCCGATATCAAATACTAAATTTATATTGTATTTTCTCAGCAGATCCAGTTGTTGACGTACACTTGGATCTGTTGGCAGGTGCAGGATATCATAACCAAACCGTTGCATGATACGCTTTACAAATCTTTTCATCTATTGATTGTCAAATGCAATTTCCTTTGAATAGCTCTTGTTATTCGCTGGCAGAAAACACCAAATCTTATAACTCCCATATTCTCCAAAGATTTATACACCCTGAATTCCCTGCTTTCCAACCATTCAAAGGTCTGATTTTCAAGTCTGTTCAGCAATTCATAGTCAGGGAGGAACAAAGGGTATTTTTGTTGAAGGATACGTAATTGTTCCTGTTTCCTCAATAGTTCTGTGCGGGGATCGCAGCTAATCCCATCCATATTGAAATATGCTATTACGCCTGTATAGTGCAGATATGTACAATTAAACACAAACAAAGCTTCCAAAAAGAACAACCAGTCAGAAGTAATCCTTAATTGTTCATTATAAAGGCCAATAGTATCAAATAGACTTCTTTTGATAAATGTTGCCTGATGGGGAAGTGTTCCCAGAAATAACGTTTTCGCGGTTACCTGGTCAGGTGAAGGAACCAGCCATTTTATAGCCTGCTTTACATTGTCATAAAAATAAATATCTCCTGATATAATATCTGCGTCTGACTGGTCTGCAAGAGCTCTCCTCAGTATTTCGGGCCCGGACAACCAGTCGCCAGAATTAAGAAAGAGGCAATATTTACCCTTAGCAACATTTATACCTTTATTCATTGCGTGGTAAATACCATTGTCCGGCTCCGAAGTCCAGTAATTAATAAAGGCTGAGTTTTCCCGAATTATATCCAGACTGCCATCAGTTGAACCTCCGTCAATAATTATATATTCAAAACTCTCAAAGGACTGTTGCAATACGCTTCGAATGGTTTGTAACAACCCTTCCTTATTGTTGAGATTAATAGTAATCAGTGATAACTGTAACACTATACTTTGTAAGAAATCATACGTTTTACAAAACGCTTCAACCTCCTTAAAATACCGACCTGCTCCACCTCTCCAAAGAGTAACCTCTGAACGTATACGTCTGCCTTATAATTTCGTCTCATTAGATCTGGATGTTCCAACGGAAACTCAATTTCAACTGTAGGAATATTAGCAAGGAGACTGGTGTCGTCCCGAAAATGAGTTCCATTACTGCCATGGCCTATGTTCGATACCAAATTAACAGTTGGAATAATAGCCAATTGTCTTCTACTCATACTAAGAAAATGAAACTGAAAATCCCACATATCCTGGGGTTGGTTATAATACATCCATTCAAACTGGTTCTTCCACCAAACTTGATAAGGGAGCTCATTAAATAAAAAGCCCAAAATAGTCCTCCTATTTAAATCATTCCAATTTCCAATTCCAAAATCAAACCCCAGCCATGCTCTCCGCCATGTGGCCCAGCCCCAGCTGGATGGGAAAACAGAAAAATAGTAATTCTCCCTTATATCCATGGGTTGTAAGGGCTGAAAATTATTTCCAGAAATTGCAGAAACTCTGTCATCTAATCGATACCTTTTCAACATATCGCTGCAAAAAACAAAAAATGAGTCATTTGGCGCACAATCATCCTCAATAATTATTCCCTCCGAAACATGGGTAAAAAACCACGAAATTGCCTGGGAAGGCCCTCTTCCACAACCCAGATTCTGGTCATTAAACATAGTTTTAACAGTACATTCCCAGTCTATATTACTTAGTATCCAATTACGAACAGCTTCGCATAGCTCCCTTTCTCCATCTCTATCTATCCTGTGCCCGTCAGCGGCAATAAAAAAATTAATCGGTTTACAGCGACGAATTCTTTCAAAAACAATTTTGGTCTCCTCTATCCTGTTAAACACAATAAAAAGGATCGGTGTGTCAAAAAAATCACACGTATCAGACATAGGTTAAACTGCTCGAATCAAATCTCTCAAAATAAAGATTGCAAGCACACTCATTTAATGAAGTGAAGTCTACGCAATATATAAATAATTTTATCTCCCAATGTTCGGGTACGAAATGGCTTTCCTATTGGGGTAAAATATTTGTATGGTGTTTGACTCAAATAAAAAAAATAATCCTTTTTGTATGTATGCTCGTTGTAATGGTACCACGGCTTGTTACTCCCGGTAAAATGGACTATAAAAGGATACGTGGTAAAAAATTTCAACTGAACATCAGAATAGCCAAGCACCGTAGCACTTGGTAAAAAAAAACCATGAGTCAAATTCCACAACGGAGAAAATATCTTACAAGACTTATAAAGAATCGCATTAAGAGCATCTTGATCCCAGAAAACAATCTTCTCATGATTATCTGAAATATACTGTAAAATTTTAGCCGAAATGTTATCATTACGCCATCTGGTAAGATTCATCAACAAGACACCTGCATTAAAATAAGGGTAACCGCCAGGTATATTAAGTAATTTCTTATGTTCCTCGGACGCAAAATCTTTGGCCGCTGCAATGTGAAAGTCAGTAACAGATTTGCACCATAACGCCAGAATATTAGTCCTTATTATAACATCCGAGTCCAAAAAAAGAACCTTTGGTATTTTGTAATCCAATATTAAAGGAATCAAAATCCTATAATAGGTCACAATTGATACGTGCCCATTCACCGGTACATTGCTTAACAAGTTCTGATCAACTGCATAATGAGAAAAAGTAGAGCCATATCGCACTACAATTCTCTCAATTTCAAAAAACTTACTTCTACTTTCTTGATCTGTTATAAGATGAATGTGGAAATTAAATATTTTATTATTTTGAAAAAGGGAAGTGAGCATTACACAACAATGTTGAATATAGCTGGAATCAATAGTACAAGCTACATGAATCTTATCATCCATAATTAATATTCCTCAATAGTGCAATAACAAATACTAATTCGATTATTTTGACAGCGATTATATAAAATCGGTATGGCTTGAACATTTAAGTAAACAAATACTTGATATTTTCAAATCCGAAACTCATATTCCTATTATTAAAAACATCAGAAAATTGCCGCTGAGCCAAAGTCTCAGCATAATTTTTGTCGTTAAGAACTTTTAACGACGCATTCAAAAAATTTCCTATGTGCTTAAAATGAGGATATACGCTATCCAAATTATTAATATCAGAATTATTACCATCATAAAAATCCCAAAACAATTGAGGGGTTCCTGTAAGGCATGCGTCAAACCCTGCGTAACCGGCGGGTCTGTTTAGATAACCCTGAAACCAAATCAAGTCCAATTGCTCTTTATTTATCGTTTCCTTGATATCTTCCTGATGTCCCCTAAACAAAACTGAACCCTTTATACCAAGCGTATTGATATATCGATCATAGCCAGCCTCTTCAACAACTCCCGCTCCAAAAATATGTAATTGTACCTTAACATTCAATTCCAAGAGTAATTTAAATACATAAAAAAAGGGATCCAGCGGTTTATCTTTGCTAAGTCTTGTAAAAATCCCTATTTTCTTTTCCGAATCTATATTTTTAAATTTCCAAGTTTTATAATCCAGAGTTGGTTTCAATAATAGAGGTAAATAAGTATGACGATATTGGGAATAGCCCTCAAATTCATAAGCAACCTGTTCATCCGTATCAAATCCTGAAATAAAGTTATATTTGAAACCTTTGTCTATAACTCGATAATATTCTCCCTGGAAACGAGAACACATTATGAATATATTATATCGTTCAATATTAAAGGTTTTAACTCTTTCCTGAAGGGAGTGAAAAACATATTCACCCATAAAGAAGACAGATCTGAATTCCTCGAAGTAAGCCTTCAGAGTATCTTTATTGTCAAGACCCATTCTTACTTGCATTTTTTTTAACAAATTATTAGCCCTATAGCTACTTATAAATCGAACTTTTGTTCCTAGCTGTAAATGGACTTTATAGAAGAAATCTGGAAAATAGGGATGACTGTTGAGGGGTAATAGTGATAAAATTTCTATATTAATTTTTCGCTTTTTAAATTCCAAATCCAGCTCATACATTTGGCGTTGCGCGCCAGCCGGAAAAAATTCCGATACCACAAAAAGAAATTTGTTATTCATGAGTGCTGATTATTATACTACACACTCGTTTAATATCGTCGTCTTCAAGTTCAAAATACATTGGTAACCTTAAAAGACAATTAGAAAATTTGTCTGAATTTAACAAGGGACCACCAAAATACCTTGGCGCATAGTAAGTTGAAGAGTGCAAGGAAATATAATGAAACACCGCGTCTACATTATCGTCTCGAAGTTTATTAATTAGTTTTGTCCTACTTTCACTATCATTTAGAACCAGATAAAATATATGTCCATTGTTAGTAGCGTAGTCAGGTAATATCGGTAAATTAAGATTCTCAGAATACCGGATTAGATTCTCATAATATCTATTCCATAAATGTTTACGCCTGTCCTGGATGAAATCTAGATTTTCTATTTGAGCATATAAAAAAGCAGCAGTTATCTCTGAGGGTAGAAAAGAACTGCCGATATCAATCCAACTGTACTTATTTATTTCCCCTCGAAAAAACTGGGAACGGTTTGTCCCCTTTTCCCAGATTATTTCCGCTCTCTCCAAAAACCGGTCATCATTGATGGCCAACATCCCACCTTCACCACTAATAATGTTCTTAGTTTCATGGAATGAGAAGGCCGCCAAGTGACCTATACTTCCGAGAGCTCTTGTGACCCCGTTTGCACCAGTATAAAAACTGTCAATCGCTTGTGCTGCATCCTCAATAACCAATAACCCGTACTGATCGGCCAATTTCATTATCACATCCATATCACAGGCCACACCAGCATAATGAACTGCAACAATAGCTTTAGTTCTATTAGTGATCAGGAATTCGATGGCTCCTGCATCTATGTTCGGATTGTCTGTATAAGAATCCGCAAAAATAACCGAAGCTCCTTGCCGGACAAAAGCAAGAGCGGTAGAGACAAAGGTAAAACTTGGGATAATTACTTCATCCCCTGGCCTAATACCGGCTAGCATTGCCGACATTTCCAAAGCATCCGTACAAGAAGTAGTAAGCAAACACTTTTTAAAACCATACCTATTCTCAAAAAAGATCTGACACCGTTGAGTAAACATTCCATTTCCGGAAATTTTACCAGATTGTACAGCCTCATATATGTATTGGGTCTCTTTACCGGTAAAAAAAGGCTTATTGAACCCGATGTGTTTCATTTTCCATTATGGCTAAACCAAAACCTGTTCTTCCAAATTCATTTCCATTATAGAGCATATATCTATGTTCATTATGATTAAAAACAAATGGATAGCAAATCATTTCAGAATCCCAGCCCGACGCCGAAATATCTATGCCGACCAGAGAATGTTCTCTTTTCCAATTTAAACCGTCCAAACTATAAGCATAACCAATCCTGTACTTTAATCCAGTCCCGCTCCTATATGAATACCACATATGATACCCATATTTATCAACCAATACACATGGTCTTGAAAAGGCCTGTGCCGTTCCAATCTCATAAGGAATAGCAATACCCATTTTAACCCAGTCCATTCCATTGGAGGAAATTGCATATTTAATGACATGTATCATTTCGCCATTTTCCGATGACCAACTGATCGTTGATCCATACCACATTTTGTAAACTCCGGAATCATATATAACAAATGGATAGGATAAACTTATATCATCCTGATCGTCGTTCGTGACCAACGGCTTGTTCAAATACAAAACCAAATTACTTCTATTAACTAGTCTAAGAAGGCCAATCTGGCCATTCCAGTATTCTGAATCCTCAAACCGCCATGACATAACGGACAACAGACTTAAATCCCCAAGCTTCCAAAAATTACCTAAACTTATCCCATGAGAATAAAAACTAGAATCACTACCAAACGTAAAAACAGGTCTCTGATGATCTCTTAAAATTACATTTTGAACAATATCAAAATCTACAAAAGAGATTGACGACTTATTATGTACATTTCTCCCATTATAAAAAATTCGATAAATGTCTCCTCTAAGATGTAAGGCAACCGGGTTGGACGCATGAGATATAGTCTCCGGATAGTTACTAGTAACCTGATAAATTTGACCGATTTTTGTCCATTTCATTTGGATCCTATTTTATTCCATCTCCGGGTACGAAAATCCTCTACACTTTTAACCGACGGAGAACCATAGCCAAGTAGCATATTAAGAAACTTATCCTCACTATACCGTCCCCCTAGTAAATCTGGAAAATCAATTTGCTGACGGATAATAGCCTTTGTATAGACATGATTGATTCCTCTACGCACTTGTTGGGAAGTATTATAACCAGCTCTGTGAAATAACATACTATCAAATAATATAACTGAACCCGGGGCAGCGTTAATTTGAATTGAATATTTCTCTACAAATTCAGTTGATGGAATTTTAGACACTCTATGGGAAAAAGGAAGTAAAAATGTTGCTCCCGTTTCACTATTAAAGGTATCCAAGCAATAAAATGCGTTACACCCCAACGGTTCCGAGCTAGTCCAATTTTGATATGGTAAATCTCAATGCCAGTTACTTTGATGATGGTACTCACCGGGCATATTTATTATTCCATTCTGGAGGTGCAAAATAAAGTAATCGCCTAAAATCGCTTTTACAAAACTAATAATAAATTCATTTGATGCCAGTTTAAGATACGCCTCAGACTCGCTTAACAACGCTCGACAAACATATTGCTCATTTATAAGCTTTAAACGATCAGAAGTAAATTCCTTTTCTTGTCGTAAGTAAATACGCTCAACCTCATTTCTTAAATTAATAATTACATCATTAGTCAAAACATCTTCAATTACAGTAAATCCCATATAATAAAACTCCTCAAGGCGAAATTGAAAAAATTTATGATCCATAGTTTGTCTTTTATCCTGGTCTTTCACACTCTACAATTTTATCAAATTGCTCTTTTTACTTAACAAAATAGATTTCGACGGTACCCAAACGGATTGCTCAGCGCTTGATTTTGAGATAATCGCTCCTGCCGCAATTAAGTTTTCCGTTCCTATTTCCACATTGTTGTGTAACGTTGCGTTTACACCAATAAAACAATATGGAGAAATGACACAATGACCCGATATAACTACATGAGAACTTATAAAGTTGTGATCCTTAATAATGGAATGATGACCTATGTGATTTCCACTCCACAAGGTAACATTGCTACCAATCTTTACAAAAGGTTGAATGGTATTATCTTCAAGAATAAAACAGTTATCTCCGCACATATACTGTGATTTATAAGTACTTTCCGAACTTACATAAGAAACTAATTCATATCCCTTATTCTTTGCTTCATGATACTTTTGCGAACGTAACTTGTTTAAGTTTGCGTAGCTAATGGCTATAAACATTCCAAATTTATCCGGAGGATAAATACTTGCAACTTCATCAAATGCGACCAAAGGTTTACCTTCAAACTTATCGTCATTGATATAATCTCGGTCAACAGTAAAACCCACTACCTTATAATTTGAGTCAGTTTCAAAATAATAGCTAGCAAGCTGAGCAATATCGCCATTCCCAAATATAACAATTTCGAATTTTTCCATCTACTTTCTAATCAATAGTGTAAATTCATATAAGTCATAGTCATGCAAGAGTGCAACATTTCGAGAGAAGTGTTTTTTACAATAATCAAAAAAAAACATTGGATCAGCATAAAACAAATAATCTTTCATATACTCCCTATCTGAATACTTTGTGAGAATATTAAAAGAAAATCCCTTAATTGATAAATTATTTATAATCTCCAGAGTATCAATAATATACTTACACCATTCCTTTTCATTATTATCCAGCTTAACATTAAAAATACCGCTACATACAACGTATTCATGCGGCAGTACTGGCTTTTCATTTGTCCATACAATTCCTTCACTTACCGGGTTTATGTTTAAAGCTGCATGAATCATTTCACTTGAAATATCGAAACCGGTATAAGTAAATTCAGTGTACATCTCTCTATAATAATTATATAACCCTCCGAAACCACATCCATAATCCAAAACTGAGAACTTCTCATAAGGATCATTTATTACTTTTGAAAGAATTTTGTACCTCAATTCCTGAGATTCAACAGAATTCCAGTCGACACCCTTGGGAGTAGCACCATGCAATACAATTTTTTCACTGTAATATCTATTTATACTATCAACTATCTCCTCCACTTTTTGCTTTCAAGTAATTAATTGATTGGTTTCCCACATTGAAAATCAGATCCAGAATACTCACGCCGTGTTCGAAAGGAGGATATAATTGCTCATAATGTTTATAAGAAGAATAATCGAAATAATGAACTCTTACTCCTGCGTCTACAAATATTTTTTCATTAATATAAGATTTCGCCGCAGGACCGGAGTAATAATCTGTTCCATCTAATTTTAAGCAAATATCCAATAACCGCTCCGATCGTTCCTGCTTTAGTATAAATTCACTTGACAGTCTGATATTTGTATCAATTCCCAAAAATTTACAGATATTGGTTATAAAATGTAAATTTACCTCTGTCAAATAGTCGGAATTAACAGTCATATACAAATGCTCAACAAATTCCCTACTATCATTATAACATTTTGCCTTACAATAGTTTTGTTTAAGAGTACTCCAATGCACCTTATTCCACCTCCTGTCTGAAATTTTTGTTTCATTAATTTTTTGATTGTACTTTCCTTTGACTTCGACCGGTATAGTAATCCATCTAAGTCCCTGAGGCGTTTTTATTAGATTTCTATTCCTCCAATCGCGCTTTGTATATTGCATGTCGTCATAAACAACAAATTCATCCGCTAATGCAATAGAATCGAAAAAACCCTTCCAGGGTATATAGTTGGATTGTGTGATAACAATGTTTTTATTCATGCCAAAATACTCCATTCTAACTGCGGCCTGATTAAACCATTTATCTTAAGCAAATAGCCCGAGATCCTCCTTGTATCTTTTATTTCAAAGGTCAATAATTCGGTATTCGAATATAAATTCACCATTGTACTAGTGTGAAAATACGAATGGATATGGTAAACCTCATCATTCAGAAAGTTACCAGGTATTCGACACTTTAAAGCTATTTCCTTATTGACAGTGCATTCAAAGATTCCTCCTGAACCAAATACAACTGTTCCTTTTTGAGTTATCAAATCAAAACCAACCGATATGGCGTCTTCTTTTGTTAAATTGACAATGGTAAAACAAATATCAATTTCATTGCTTGTATCAATAATTTCACGGACACCATTAGCAGACGATGCATTATCCACCGAAGCAGAGACGATTCTGATATTTTGGTTGCCAACTATTCGATCCGTATCACTGCTTTTTACAAATCTATTTTCAACAGAATAAATTTTAAGGTAATCTGTAATGATTTCTGTTGTACTGCCTTCTCTTTCAATAATACCATCTCTTAAAATTAACGCCTTTCCACACAATGCTTCAACCGCCGTCATATTATGGCTCACAAATAACACCGTCCTCCCCTCGTTCTTGCTCACATCCTGCATTTTCCCGATGGCCTTCTTTTGAAATTCAGCATCGCCAACGGCCAGTACTTCATCCACTATCAGGATCTCAGGATCCAGATGCGCTGCTACGGCGAAACCAAGCCGAACGGTCATTCCGCTTGAATAGCGTTTTACTGGGGTATCGATGTAACGTTCACAGCCCGAAAAATCGATGATTTCGTCCAGTTTGGAGCGGATTTCCCGTTTGGTCATACCCAGAATGGCACCGTTCAGAAAGATATTTTCACGGCCTGTCAGGTCGGGGTGAAAGCCGGTACCAACTTCCAGCAGACTGCCAATCCGTCCATTGTACGAAATACTGCCCGTGGTGGGTCCTGTTACTTTGGAAAGAATTTTTAATAAAGTGGACTTACCAGCTCCGTTTTTACCAATAATACCCAATACTTCACCAGGCATTACTTCAAAATTGATGTCTTTTAAAGCCCATACATAATCACTGTTGCCTTTGGTACTCCGATCGTTGGTTTCACCAATTTTAAGGTAAGGATCCTCCTTGCCCCGTATCAGGTGCCACCACCGCTGAGCATCTTCTTTCATTGTTCCCGTTCCAATTGTACCCAGACGGTATTGCTTGGACAGGTTCTCTACTTTTATAATGGGCTGCATTTTCTTAATCCCTACTGATATTCAACAATATTTGTAATTGAGATATCTTATTATTCATCGGGTAAAACCATTCCTTAACAGCACGTCATTGTTTGTACCATTTACATTGGAACTCAATACTTTCGAAAATCTTAATTTATATATCAAAAATGGTCTTTCCAGGTATCTAAATGACAGATATGCTAAAACAATAGTTACAATTGAGATACCTAAACAATAGATTAACGACCATAGAAATACATTTCCCATTTTTACACCTTTAAGTAAAGGTGTAATTAATAATATAATAAGTGGATGAATAACATATATACCATAGGAGATCTTTCCAATAAAATTAAATACACTATTTTCCAAGTTAATAATTCTGTTTCGAGCCGTAATTTGACCGATGATCAGAACCAAGGATATAAATGCAAAAAATTCATGAGCAATAGGAGCGGAAATACGGATAAACCCCAATCCAATTAAAAAGAACAATGACCATGCAGCTATTTGAGTAATTCTATTACTTATCCAAGAGACCACAATTACTAAAAAACCATTATAGTGAAATGCTCCGATGGCTCCGACAACAAGGCAGTGAAACCGTGTGACACTTAGGGCCCTATAAGAAAAAGATTCCTTACCCAGGAAATACCAAAAAAGAATTTTAAGAATAAAAAAAGAAAGAAAAAAAAACCATGAATAGACGAACAGTTTATTTCGAGAAAATTTCACCACCCATGGCCAAAAAATATAAAATTGCTCCTCCACCCCAATGCTCCAAAGGTGCCCTATCACCAAAATAGATTGATGAAAGATAAAGGGAATATTTGCAGAGAAGAATATATACCAATAAATCGATCGGGAAAACCCGAATTTATTATCTCCCTGAAACATCCAAACAATCAGCCAAATAAATATATAGCTATAATACAGGGGCCAAATGCGTAATACTCTTCTAAAATAGAACCAGGATATAGAAATCTCTCCAATTTCTCGTTCACGTAGCAACAAGTAAGTAATCAGAAAGCCACTAATCACAAAAAACAATGTTACACCAAATTCACCCAGGGGTAATCTAAACCCGATATTTAATATAGGCCCAGAGAATTCTGACTGCAGAATATGCGATACCAGAACAGACACTGCAGCAATTGCCCGGAACCCATTCAACCCAGGCAAATATATTATCCCACTTTTTGAGCTTGTTACTGGATTCTCCGGTTCCAAATGATACAAAATTTGGGAGCACGACATTCCTGATAGTATTTCTCCATAAAATATACTACACCGTGTCCATAAAATTTTTCTCCGTTTTATTGAATACAGCCAACCCGAGCAGGAACACCACAATCGTAAATCCGGCTGAGTAGGCCAATAGAGGCCATGAAAATGTACCTGTGCCGAAAAAGCCGTATTTAAAGGTTTCTATAATACCCGTCATGGGGTTGGCCAGCATGATGGGTTTGTATTTTGCTGGAACGGCTGACAGTGGTATAATAACGGGGGTTGCATACATGAGTAACTGCACGCCAAATTCAACCAGATACTGCAGGTCCCGATAGCGGGTGGTCATTGCGGAAACCAGCATTCCTATTCCGAGTCCCATAAAACCCATAATGCCGATGAGGACCGGCATTAATAATAAAACCAGGTTAGGATGTAGTGCATAACCACTTAGCGTAAAAGAAACATACAGTATCAGGAAGAGAAACATTCCGATCCCAAACTGGATCAGATTGCTGATCACGATGGACAAGGGAGTTACCGCCCTTGGGAAATACACCTTCCCAAACAGCGAAGCGTTGGCTGTAAAAGTATTGGAGGTGGCGCGAAGGCAGTTGGAAAAGTAATTCCAGGCTGTAATGCCAGCAAGGTAAAATAGAATGGGCGGAACGTTGTCTGTCGACAACTCTGCCATGCCACTAAATACAATGGCCAGTACCGCCGTTTGAAAAATGGGCTGGATGAAAAACCATACCGGCCCCAGGATGGTTTGTTTATACTTGGCCACAAAATCTCTTCTGACGAAAAGGAAAAGAAGATCACGGTAGCGCCAGATTTCCTGTAAACGAAGGTCAAATAAGCTATCCTGGGGAGTTATAGAATGGGCGTATTCAGGTTCTTTGAGGGTCATCGAAATAATTCTAGTGCGGGCTAACCATTCAGATCAAATGCTACCGGAAGATCGGCCTTCCAGAGCGGCAGATACAGCTTCGCCCTTTCACTCACATGATCATTTATGTAAGCGTTTAATAATCAATAATTTAGATCAAATGCTAAAAATCAGCTATTTTCACAATCAGCAGATGATCCTTTTTTGGAAGTTGTCTGTACTGTTTTATAGCAGGATTACTGTCAAATATACTTAATCGATCCCTATGAAAGGATAAAATATATTAATTTATGCTACAAAATATTGAACCGCAATTTCTACAACTACGATTAACGTAATATCAATTTAGTTCGATCCAATTCTACCAAAAGCCCCTGCCCTAAGGCCACAAACTCAATCAATAACTTCCCTTTTCCATTATGGCGAACCAAACGCCCTGAAAGATTTTTGAAAGGCCCTGATGCAATCAGTACTTCCTGGCCCGACAACAATTCGTTGTTTACCACAAGTACTTCATTGTCAAGATAAGAAAAGTTCTGCAACGCATCAATTTGTGCATCCGGAATGGAGGCGTACTCTCCCCCAAAGGATACTATGCGCACTACACCTGGTGTATTAAGCACAGGATACCGTTGCCCTTCTTCAAACTGAGCAAATAAATAACCTGGAAACAAGGGTTCTTCTACAACTTTGGTGCGGTCGCTCCACTGCTTTTTTCTCTTCTGCAGTGGCAGATATAGTTTCACACCCATTGCCTGTATGTAGGCAGCCGTCTTTTTTTCGGACCTGGACCGGGTTTGTACCACGCGCCAGGGAAGGGATTCCTCGTTCATTTTCTTTTGTACAAATATTCGTAATCGTTATGTATTCCTTGAAATCGTTGAAACATTAAAGAACGGAACACTGGTTTATTCCTATCCGTCCAGGCAGATTTTAAACGATATCCTCCACTTTCAAAACAGGCTGGCTTCGCAGAAAGGGATGTTTGGTAAGAGGCAGTTTTACTAAAGGGTGATAATCACCGAGCAGCGGTGAAATTTTCGCTGTACGGATCGCGTGTACAATTTCTATTGACGTACGGGCCTCTTCTATCCCGAAACCATTTCCTGCAAGAATATGCTGATAGCTGGCCGTATGCAAATCCATAAAACCATCACTGAATTCAATCTCTTCTCCATCCAGCGTAATAGAACGGTAGGTTGTCTGCCCCTTCTCGCTGATGTGAGCCGGAAGGGTCTGGTTGCTGATAGACAGAAACCACCTTACCCGGGCCTTTGCAAACTCCAGGTATCCCGCGGCCCGGTCGTGTGTATGCTGGTGTACTACGTTCGTTTTCACCTCACCAAAAACCCAGGCCAGCATATCATAAAAATGCACACCTATGTTTGTCGCAATGCCTCCAGACTTGGTTATGTCACCTTTCCATGAGGTATAATACCAGTTGCCCCTTGAGGTGATGTAGGTCAGGTCTACATCAAATACTTCGGCAGGCGGGCTACGTTCGACTTTTTTCTTAAGTGCTATGATACTGGGATGTAACCTCAGCTGTAAAATAGAAAACGCCCGCTGGTTACTTTCTCGTTGAATATCCAACAGTGCATCAATATTCCAGGGATTGAGTACCAGCGGTTTTTCGCAGATAACACTGGCATGATTCCTTAAACCGAAGCGGATATGGGCGTCGTGCAGATAGTTTGGGCTACAAATACTTACAAAATCAATTTGTTGCTCCAGTCGTCGCAGCTTTTCAACGTGTCTGTCAAACCTTTCGAATTCAACAAAAAACGCCGCTTTGGGGAAGAAACTATCTATAATTCCAACGCTGTCAAAAGTATCTAAGGCTGCAACCAGCGTGTTACCTGTTTCTTTGATAGCGCGCAGATGGCGCGGCGCAATGTAACCAGCAGCCCCAATAAGAGCAAATTTTTTCATATCTGTACCTAATTGTCTTGCTTAGCAAGCATTACTAACCATCTGTTTCCTCACCGTTCCATCCACCAATTCATAGGCCTCTTTACTTTCCGGACAAACGGCACGCCCCTCTTTGTCAAAATGAAGCCGATGTCCGTATTCGCTTACCCAGCCAATCTGCCGCGCCGGATTCCCCACTACCAACGCATAGGGAAGCGCTGTTTTGGTAACCACCGCGCCTGCCCCAATAAAGGCATAGGCACCAATATCATTTCCGCACACAATGGTGGCGTTGGCTCCGATACTCGCTCCCTTTCCTACGTGTGTTTTTCGAAATTGTTCGCGCCGGTTAATTGCACTGCGCGGATTTATGACATTTGTAAAAACCATGGAAGGGCCCAGGAATACGTCGTCATCACAAATGACCCCGGTGTAGATGGACACATTGTTTTGCACTTTGACATTATTGCCCAATATCACATCTGGTGATATCACTACATTCTGCCCCAGATTACAATTCTGCCCGATGATACAACCCGGCATAAGATGGGAAAAATGCCATATTCTGGTTCCCTCTCCAATCACACAGCCTTCATCAACAATGGCACTTGGGTGTATATATGCGGCTTTCATATTTTAAATCACTCCTACTTGATTAAATCATTCACCAATGGCTCACCGGGCCATTTCGAAAAAAGTTCTTACACTATCTGTAATGAATTCCAATTGCAATGGCTTAAGCTCGGTATGCATGGGCAGCGACAGTACCTGCTGACATAGCTCTTCCGTTACATTAAGATCTCCCACCACTCGGCTCACCCCCTGATATGCTTTCTGACGGGCAAGGGAAATCGGATAATATACCATGCTCGGAATATTTCTTTGCTGCAGGAAGGCTTTCAACCCATCCCGTTGGTGAGCAGGGACTTTCAGGGTATACTGATGAAAAACATGCGTAGAATACGACGTTCTTCCGGGAATTTCAATTTCAGCAACGTCTTGGAAAGCAGCGTCGTACCAGGAAGCAGCCTGCTGACGAGCATTGATATAACTATTGAGGAACTTCAGCTTTTCCAGCAGAATTACAGCCTGAATCGTATCCAACCGGGAATTTATCCCGATCACATCATGCCGGTATTTCACCTCCTGCCCATGATTTGCGATCATCCGCACCCTTGCACCTAATGCGGGATGGTTGGTATATACAGCACCGCCATCACCAAAACAGCCCAGATTTTTGGAAGGGAAAAAGGAGGTGATGCCCAGGTGCCCCAGGCCACCCGCCGACACTACCTTACCGGCTTTAAAAGTATATTGCGCACCAAGAGACTGGGCGTTGTCTTCAATAATATACAGCTCCCGGGAGCTGCACAAATTAAGAATATTTTCCATATCAGCACATTGCCCGAATAAATGCACCGGAACAACCGCCCTGGTTTTTGGGGTAATAGCACCTTCTACGGACGCAGCAGTCATATTAAAAGTAAGGGGATCCACGTCAACAAGCACCGGAACAAGGCCCAGCAGTGCTATCACTTCTGCCGCTGCTGCATAGGTGAATGCCGGAACAATCACCTCATCTCCTGGCTTGAGTCCCAGGGCCATAAAGGCCAGCTGGATAGCATCCGTCCCATTTCCACAAGAAATTACCTGTTCAATATCCAGGTACTGGGCCAGTTGGTTTTCAAACTGTGTTACTTTGCCACCTTTTATAAATATTGCCTGATCAATACAATCCTGGATGGCCGCGTCAATTTCAGGTTTGATACGTTGATATTGACCTGTCAGATCAACCATTTGGATGGTGTCATCAATCAATGGCGCTAAGTTCATAAGGGAGGGAATAGGATTTTATATTTAGGGAATATCGGTACGATCTATCATACGGCACAGCCACGGGCCACCACTACAATGTCATTTGCTCCTTGCCTTGTTGATAAAAATATTTCTGAGAATTTTGAAGAAATAGGAGACTTCTGTTTGAAGCGGGGCCTTCTCATAAGCTTCCAGGTATCTGCGCTCGGACTCCACTATCTCTTCAAAACTATTGGGTAAATCGGCATAAAAAGGAGGCAACAGCCCAGGCTTGTGCCTTGACCTCATGCTGCGCATTTCTTCGGGATAGAGGCTGAAATAGTGTTCACTGATTGGCCTTACGCCAATCAGCTTGATGTCCCCCCTTAAGAGGTTATAAATCATGGGGATTTCATCAATCCAGTATTTCCGGATAAATTTCCCCCCTGTGCTTACCCTGAAATCATTCTTGAATTTACCCTCGGCATCCAGCCCGTTAGACCGGTGCAAATAGGCCTGTACAAATTCTGAATACGGATGCATGGACCGGAACTTGTATATGGTCATCGGCCTTGCATTTTTCCCCAACCGCCGCATAGTGAACAAAATTCCCTCATTGGAATCCTTTCTGGCCTCGTTCGGCTCATAGGCGGGATCGGGCTGTGCAATAAAAAGGGTATTGTCAGAACTTTCCCGTATCTCCACAATCTGAAAACCATTATAAATAAGCCGGCCCATGATTTCCGACTTGGACATATCAATAGGAATACTCAGCTTTTTGCTCACCCACCTCACTCCATAAAGCTTGGGCAGCACCCTTCTTCCCAAAAAATAAAAAAGGTAATAAATTTTAAAACCCCACGACACGTACCTCCTGCGAAGAATGTTCTTTTTGTTTTCGGATGTAATGGCGTGAAAAGCTAAATACCTGTCGTCCGGTAAAAGACTGTGTATCCTGCCAAGAAATTGGTTTACATCCGGAAATCGGGTAAGCTGGCCTTCCAAAAACAAATGTGTGGAAGACCCCAGCAGCGGAGCGTTCAGACCATTACGCTGAGAAATGGAGCACCATGGCCCCAATGGAGCTATTTGGGTAAGTTCATTTGTATGATAAGATAAGCGCTGCTCATAACGCTCGGAAACCTCTGGTATATCTTCAAACATATCCCACAACTTTCATCTGGTAAATAACTAGCATCATATTTTGATCATTTCAGTGTAGATGGTTCTGCATAACTTAAACTCTACCCAGCGAACAGGTTTTCGCACTTTTATATCACTTCCGGTACATGAATGCAATCCAAGAAAACCGTTGCAATGGAGGCTCGTTTTTACAGTAAAAAAGAAAAAGAAAAGCATTATAAAAATTTGCCCAGCTCTAAATTGTTTTACCGTTGTGCGATCTTCAAAACAAAGAAATCTGCTAAAAAACCATTAATAAATTTTGTATGCTGTTATCGTTCAAAATTTATCAATATCAACCGACATTTATCCAAACCGTCGTTTTCAAACAGGTAAAAACTGGCTATATGCAGCCAAAACGATGAATTTGACGTTAAATCCAACAATTACCCGCTAAATTACAAACAGTGACACAATCAAGTACTTAGAATAGATACTACAAACAATTTAATAGTTTCTACAATGCAATTAACTACTTCAACTCTTCGAGTTCCTCAACAACTTACAAGAGTACAATATAATATAGTTCTACACAAAATACAAAAAAATATAGAATTAACTTGATATCAAGAGAATTAACTTTACAGAAGATACTTCCAAAATTTTAGGGTTCTGGTTTTCTGGAAGAATATGCACAGGCAGGGATGCATAACAACAGCAGCGAAGTATGAACTACGCCGTGTTGCTAAAGGAAGTCTAAACAATTGCTGGTAAAATCAGGCGGTTGCCCGGTTCAAGGCGTTGGACAACTCCTTGGTATTGTTTATGGGAAGCGTAATGTTTTTAATCTCGGTTTGCTTGTCGGCAACTTTACCGTATTTCTCAGGCCAGATTTTATCAGAATTCAACTGATAGAAAATTTCCCAGTTATCCTTGGCATGATTAGACCTGAAAATCTGATTGAGAAATTCTTCCAACAGGGAGAAAGATATTTTGTTGATATCTTTGGACCAAATCGAAAATTCCTTTTGGATCTGGTACAGGCAAGCTTCTACCGAATGCCGGATGTAATTTAAAATATCCGCGTCGGTATCCTGGCGCGACAAGCGTATTTCAAGATAATCCGGTGTCAATATATTAAGGTATTCCCGAATCTTGAAATGCAGAAACCCAAGGTAGGACAACTGGAAATTAGCAAAAGAGGTAACCGGATTCCTGAGATTTGATATACCACTGATTTCATCAATCAACACGGCATCAAACGACCCCGGCAGGTTGTTCATGTAAGACAACTGGCCTTCGTTTTTCAGGATATCATACACCTCATTTTTGATGTCTTTCAAAACTTCGAATAATATCTTGTCCAGTTTTAAAAACTCATTGGTAATGTGAGACTTGTATTCATTCAGAAAATTCTCATACGCCTTGTTGTAGGACCCCACCGCATTCCGGCTTAGCTTGATATCCGTCTCTGTTAATTTGTTCAGAAGGCTTTTCACATGATCCCGTGTGTGCTCAAAATGATCGTAAACCGCCTTATTAGGCTCATTACATAACGAATATTTTCGCTTCAGTAAATCCTCAAAAGAATTGGTCTGAACGGCCCATAGGTTGTTAAATATATCCTTGAAGTCATACAAACTAAAATTTCCTTCGGGAAGCTTTTTAGGCTCCATATTCGAAAGTAGTTTTTGGATCTGGTTCGAAAGCTTAAATATGCTGTCCTTGGAGCGCTGCATGATCTGCTCATCCAATTGGCTGATCTTATTAATAAAGGAAGAAGTACTTTCTCCAAGGATTTTTTCGGTCACATCATTTTTGTCACTGCAGTCCATAATACTGACCTCCGAGAATTCCATTCCCTGACCAGTCATTCCCGCCTGCATAGCAGTGCACCGGTCCAAATTGCTTACATCAGAACCGATGTTCAGATTGTTCAGTACCAAAAACGTGCTGTTCCTGACGTGAAACAACGGATCTGCCTGCTGGTTGGCGCTCATAAACAGGTTGTACAAATCCAGGTCAACCTGCGACCAGTCATCTCCCAGTGGATCCGGCTTTCTCACAAAAAGAAAAAGGTCCGCCTTGCCCATCAGCGCACTGATCCTGTTTTCTTCATGAATCAGTCCCAGATCCCCCACTCCCGGTACATCAATCAGGGTAAGCTTCCCCAAATTGGGTGAAGGAAAACGGCAGGAAATTTCTATCTGCCTCACAGCAAGATACTTATAAGTCGCCATCAGGTATTTGTAGGCCGACTGCTTGTTTTCCGCATACTGCGTAACATATTCATATATTTCCCCAGGCTCTACCTGTCTGGAAACTCCGGTCAGGAGATAGTTGTATTGAGAGATGTTGTCCCGATATTCCCGCAATTTCTGGTATCGGGCATTGGCCATGGCATTACCATTCTGCTGAAAAAACGGCAGTGGTGATACCTCAAACTCTGCCAGATTTTTAGGAACCGGCGTCAGTCCCAGACTATTGAAATAGGGCAGGATGGTAGTAGAAAAAAAATCTTCCCGATTATAAAACTGCACGGTAACATGCACCTGATCCTGATCCGTATTGGTTACATGGCTGACGCTTGCTGTGCCACGCAATCCGCTTCCGCCCGGAATCACACTGGAATCCAGTCCCGACAAGCTCTGCAGGATAGTACTTTTCCCATGCCTGGCGCGCCCCAAAACCGCTATTGTAATGTCCTTCTTTGAAAAACGTTCCTGAAGTTTACGCAAACTCTCCTGCTCCAACTCGATTTTCTGTAAAATATCGGCAGCCACAGTGCTTTCCACTTTGGTGTCGGTCATGTGCTGAACTGCCGGAAAAGCGGCCTGCCCGGAATTTTCAATTAAGGATAGATTATAGCTTAACTTTGAAAGATTTTGGATTTCGTTTAAAACGTCATTGTTAAAGACGGATCTTTTACTCAACAGCCGGGAAATATTGGCTAGGGCCATACAAATTAAAGTTAGCGTATAGGATAAAAAGCCAGATAATATGCACTATCGAACTAATTTTTTATACAATAGAATTCCCATATCTCAGAGTTCCTTTTACCCGGATTTTCACTCACAAATGCGATTGATTACCCAGGAACCGGGGACAAAATACCCCGAGAAACCTTCTGTAAAATGTAGAAATCGATTGTAGAAACACAAAGCTCTATTTAATATGGAAGGTAGAACTAATACTATGGATTAAAACAAACCTAGTATAAAATAATTATGATTGCAATTTTTTAATACTAAATTCTTTCTTTATAATCATAAAATAAGCATGGACGTCAGGTATTATCAAAAAACCTTGCCGTTTGCAAAAGATAGAGAAAATTCTATAAATGTCCAAAGTTTTGAAAGCCGGGGAACCAGGAATGCATGGGAAGGGCTACGAAGAAGCCAAATATTAGAAGTTAACTTTCTGATTAACTGAATTTTAAGAATCAATCAGTAAAGCAAAAAAAGTATCGAAAAAGACTTCTCATTTTCCAGGAGAGATCGTAAATCCCAATTGATCGCACTAAATTTATAAGGTATCGAATAGAAAAATCCTTCGTAGAATTTCTAAAAAATTAGGAATAGCTAAAACCGCAGGTCAGCATTCCAGCAAATATTTCATACTGGCCGGGTTGCAACCGATCGTTTCAAAACCTTCCTGACCTTTTTCAAGCGGAGAAGCCAGCGTGATCAGTGCCGAAACCGGAATATTTCCGCTTACCGCAAGCGCAATGGCCTCTTCGAAATCTTCGCGTTCATATACCCTCGCTCCGATCAGCTTAAGTTTCAGAAACACTGCCACACCGCGCACTGAGCAGCCTTTGATTGCCCCAGCTCATAGGATCTCTTATCTGTGCATTAAAAGCCTATTTCGAAAGCTGTCTTTTGCCCTGCGCCTCCAGAATCAACTGAAGGTCTGCACTTTCTTCCGTTACATGTGCATAGGTACCCTGGCCAAGCTGCCCCAGTTTTCTGAGTTTCTGGCCTGTATGCTGGTTCCTCCCAAAAGTAAATACGCTCAGATAAAGATCCTGCCGTGCGTTTTCGCCCACCATGCGCAGTACTTCCTCGCTGACGGGAAATTCGCCATCCGTAGCAAGAACAATCCGGTTATTCCCTCCCCGGATATACTGCTTGTTGGCCGTTTTATACGCAAGTCGAAGTCCTTCATTGCCGTCGGTATCGCCGGATGAATGAAGCAGATCGATCATACGGGCAATCTCTGCTGCTTTCGACCCGGAGGTTGGTTTCAGTACAACCCGCGCTTTTCCCGAATATACCACAATGGAAATCTGATCCTCAGGCCGGAGCAACGTCAGCAGCGATTTGATGGACCGCTTCAACAACGGCATTTTAAACGGAGATTCCATAGAAGCGGATACGTCGAGCAGCAAGACCATGTTATTCGGCGCAAAACCTTCCAGTGACCTGCCGGTACCTGGCAGCCCGGCCTGCCTATCCACATACACGGTATCTACCCTGACGCGCTCCACATAAACGGTGTCCCTACGGGCCTTTGTCAGGGTGGTGCTGACAGGCTGTGGCGCGGAGCTCTTTTTTCCCTCAGTGGAGTTTTCCGCCTTACGCACATCACCCGCAGTTTCTGAACTCACCCGTTCATTGATTACAGGTTTGGTATCGGATCCTGGACGCTCCGCTGGTTTCGTCGGAATCCGGCGAAAGGCGAAAACATCAGGCTGACGAACCGCCATCAGGAGACCTGCGTTTGCCAGCTCTACAAACTTATTGTATTGATAAACAAGCTGATTATTATAAAAATAATAAAACGATTCGTAGGGATGCGTTACCGTACCAGACGAAACGGCTTTTACCTGCTGCGCCATTTCCGCAAACCGGGCAGAATTACCTGCCAGATCTTCGTAGGGCGAGTACGGACACAGGCCGTTGCTGCGCCCCAGCCGCTGCAATCCTTTCAGATTCCGGTATTCATCGGCAATCAGTTGCCTGGCACCGGCTTCCAGCCGCGCAGTTTCCGGTAACAGCGCCGCGCTTCCTTTTAAATAAGATTTGATACCGAACAAAACCTCCCTGTCGTTATCCATAGTTTGCTGTAAAGCGGCCCCTGCCACATACCACGACGCTGTCGGATTCACATTCGGATAACTTTCATGAATACGCCGTAGGTCGTTATAAAGCTGTTCCTTTTTCTGATCGAAAGTATCAAACAGATAAACATACCGGTCCAGTACCTTATCCGAATAGAGCAGCTGATCCTCCAGGTAACGCTTTTCAGAGGTGTAAGCGATCAGACTGATACTCAAACCATCCATTTCTTTGAGTATATTCAGCAGCACTTCCGCCTGGCTCACAACCGCCACACGATAGGACTGCGGTAGCGAAGCGCTAGTGCTCAGCAACAGCTGATAAAGAGAAACAGGGACTTTGAAATCATCGTGCGAATAAGACAGGCCAGCGCGGGATTTGCTGCGGGTGGGATCCCGGTAGTACTCTGCGGTGCTCTGATAGTTACGGACCAGCATCTGCAATAAATGCATTTGCCGCAACGACTCATTGATAAAGTCCACATACTGATTAAGGGTCTGCAGGGTTGCCGGAGTTGCCGGAGCATCGGCCCGCTTGACGCTGAATGACCGAAGCGGTATATCCTTAAACGGCTCCACAGATACCGCTGCCTGCTGAACGCGCGCCGATTCTGTTGCAAAAACCGGACTGAAAGCGACTGCATGCAGCAAATGTCCGGCCAACGGACTGTAATCCACGAAAGACTTATAATTAGCCAGCAGGTCATTGTTGTATTGATTTATGAACGCAAGGTACACCTCATTCCCATGTTTTGCCGACTGCCTTGCCGCATAGTTATGGTCATCCACGGCATACCGTTTCAGCGTTTGCAAAGCTGCAAGCGCCGATTTGAAAGAGGGTATCATACTAGAGGCCGGGTAAGCAATTTTTGGATCGGCAGTCAGCTCGGCCAAAAGTTTTTCGTCTGCCAGCATACTCCGCTGTACCATACCCACAGGCCATTCCGAACGATTGTCCTCATTGAGATAATACGGAAGGGAATCCAGCAACTGTTTTTGAATCAGCAGAACGCGCTCCATCATTTTTGCCGTTTTCTGATACGGATCCGAAGCAAGATACGGCTGATAGTGCTGGGATACCTGCTGAATCTGCTGATAAAAATCGGTCTTTTTCTGACTGAAAAGTTTCAACTGAGCCTTTATTGCTTCAATATGAATGTCTGACTGCTTCAGGTTATCTTCCCGGTACGTTTTCAGATGAACATAGGTTTCCAACGTTTTGCAGGTCTCATCCAGCTGATTCAGCAACGCCCATATTCCCGCAGCACCGGCATTCAACTGCTGCTTTTCCGCGGCCGCAATACCTTTTCCTTCCAGCGCTTTCTGATAATAATATTCCTCCAGAGGCCCGGAGGAAGGCAACCGGAGCAGAAAATCTGCCCTTTTCCGGTACAGCGCCGCATCAGCCTGGTAACCCCGCACCATCTGAAAACGGTTGGACACCACCTCAACCGAGTGGTTCAAAAACTCCACATACCTGTTCAGTGACACCTGCTGCACTCCCGGTTGCGCATATACCGAAGCCAGCAGTCCGAAGGTTATACAGAAAAGTGACAGAGAAAATTTCATGAGGCGAACGGATAACTGCCTGACGAGACCGACGACAGCAGCGGGTATATTACAAATATCAGATCAATTTCTATAACTGCCAACAACGTTCGGGATCCGCACGCTGTTCTGTGAGAAACACACAAAAGGGTTATGAATAAAATAAGGAACCAGCTCTCTTGCAGAGTTTAGAAAACAAGAATTAATGGCCTTCCCCGTCTGGATTTCTTCCGGGACAAATAGACAGGATATGATCGTCTATCAGGAAATAACCATTCCCCGACAGCCTGTCTTTTATTACCTGCTCCCCCACAAACTGCAGTATCTCCTCCCTCCGAGCCAAGGGCGTTCCGGTGCGGGCCTCCCAGTATTTTGGCTCCGGAACCCCCATGATGATAATGGCGGGCGGCATGGCCAGCTCATACCACATATCAAAATTTGTTTCAGGGCTGTGCAAATAAATGGTGCCGCCGCGGCCCTCGCTCCTGTAGGACAAATAAGAATCTTTGTGATTCATGGTTCTATTTTTAACCCGGTTATCAAAAGTAAGTTTTAGCCCAGATATACCCCGCAATGCAGGATATTACAAAGCCAATGGGACCTATGACAAAGATGCTGGTCATGCTTGCCTCCACGCTCCTGTCGTGGCCATTTGACGAAAACCGGCCGATCAGGTAATAACCCAGGAATGCGGTGATTACGTACCCGATTATCCCGGCCAAAAGTGTAATTCCAAAATTTCTCATATGCTGATTTAAATAGTTTATGCCTGCTTAGGGCAATGAAGTCTAGCCACCCTGAACGTTTCCAATACCCTTTATGCGTTTATACCTCAAAAGGCAGTTCATATTCGCGGGTTATCACCTTGGAACTACGGGTTTTCACTTCCACCTTTGCTTTCAGAGGAGTACCTGCAACAAGGTAATTTTTAATGAACTGATCCTCATGTACCATCCAGGAATAGTCTGTCAGGAGATAATCCGTCACACCAGCCTTAGACGCCTGATAAGCCCATCGTTCGGTCACCAAAGGCTCAAAGTTGATGATCTGCCCCATATAACATACCTGAATACCCGGTAGCGACTGGTTGCCGAGCTCCGTGCAGCCAAGGACCGTTATATTTAGAGAAGAGCCATCTTCCAGGTCCTTCACTGCCCACTCGTCGATCACTGTTTTAACATTTGCCATTATCTGAATTTATTTTAAGGTTTGATTTACTTTTTATTCGTGAAACAGGTTACAGCCAGACCGCAAATTTTCGATCAATGCAACCACCCAAAAGCACTAAATACAGTTACTAAAATTTTCTTGGAACGAGATGATAAACTTAAAAATCAGATTGAACGGTTACCGACATAAGTGTAGGCCTCAGCCGTTCCTGATTACGATGCAAACCTAGGGTAGATGAAAGAAGCGAGCAATTTCATGGGGTATACAAAAAGTACATCGGCGCAAAAACGAGGTGTACAAAAGGTATACAAAGCCCTTTTTGGCCTCCGGAGGTGGTTTTTACTACCCTTGGAGAGTAAGCAAGCTATGCGGGTCAGGAACTGGCCGAAAATGTTTTATGCTTTGCCAAGCTCTGAAAACAAAAAAAGACCGAAGCTAAGCTCCGATCCTTTTTAATTAAACCCTCCTCAATTAGGATTTTTTAGACGACCAGATTCCGGCAAGGTCACAGCCTGGCGAAATAAAATTATTTTTCCCCCGGCTTCCCTCCTTGACTGTGGTATGATACCCTTGTAGAAGGCACCCATCCCTCCCCCATCTCGAATATGACATGACAAAACTGAAAGCACAATATAAAAAGACCTACCTATACAGCTACCCGTTAGGTATTTTGTTATTCGTTTCGGGCTGCTACAAAGGTCTTGGACCCACCCCCCATAACCTTCCGCCGATTGATGGCAGATTATTATCCTATCACCCCAAAACACAGTATAGCTCAAACCAAGTTTGCTTTGGGAGGTCTTCCTTCGATCGGGATTAATTTTATACTCCGAAACAGGTGGAGCTTTGAATCAAAATGGAGGTTCGACCGTAACTATGTAGTAAAAAGTGTCGGGGCTGCCTTCATTACCTAAAAAATGAAGGCAGCCCCGGATGTTATAAGAAAGTTATTGTTTCGTAACTTATTCTCTGATAAAGTTCATGGTCTGCCGTCTGCCGGTTTCCAATTCGGTTACCTGCAGCAGGTAGTTGGTTCCCTTGACAAGATTCTTAACAGGTATTGAAAAATATCCATCTGGCAGGCTGTTATTAACCGTAGACTGATGAAGTTGTCTTCCTGTTATGTCCACAATTTTAATCTGAACAGTACCTGTTTTTTTCTGTGCGGATCTGAGCGATAACTGATCTCCGGTCACGGGATTAGGAAATAACTGGTAGTCCGTTACTTT